>CANCJV010000029.1 GCA_947378425.1 Synechococcaceae cyanobacterium | reverse complement strand
GGCCGAGGCCCTGGCGGAACTGGGCCAGATCGCTGCCCTCAACCAGCCCAGGCGCAGCCTGATCGGGCTCGGCTATTGCGGCACGGCCACCCCCGCCCTGATCCAGCGCCATGTGCTGGAAAATCCCTGCTGGTACACGGCCTACACCCCCTACCAGGCGGAAATCGCCCAGGGGCGACTCGAGGCCCTGCTCAATTTCCAGACCCTGGTGAGCGAACTCACGGGTCTGCCGATCGCCAATGCCTCTCTGCTCGATGAGGCCACGGCCGCGGCGGAGGCCATGGCCCTCGCCCTGGCGGTTGGCAAGCGGCCCGGTGCCCGGCGCTTCCTGGTGGACCGGGCCGTGCTGCCCCAGACGCTGGCGGTGCTGCGGACCCGGGCCGAGCCCCTCGAGATCACCCTGGAGCTGATCGATGCCGAGGCCCTGTCCGTCCGGCTGGCCAGCTCAGCCTTCGACGCCTCGGCCTCCGATCTGGAGGCAGCCCTGGCGGCGGATGCCTTCGGCCTGCTGCTCCAGTTGCCCGGGACGGCCGGTCGCCTCTGGGATCCCAGTCCCCTGCTGGCGGCCGCCCAGGCTGCGGGCGTGATCGCCACGGTGGCGATCGATCCCCTGGCCCAGGTGCTGCTGGCCCCGATCGGCGATCTGGGGGCCGACATCGCCGTGGGCAGCCTGCAGCGCTACGGCGTGCCGATGGGCTTCGGCGGGCCCCACGCCGCCTTCTTCGCCACTCGCGAGGCCTTCAAGCGCCAGATCCCTGGCCGCCTGGTCGGTCAGTCCCGCGACGCCGAGGGCCATCCGGCCCTGCGCCTGGCCCTGCAGACGCGGGAACAGCACATCCGCCGGGACAAGGCCACCAGCAACATCTGCACGGCCCAGGTGCTGCTGGCGGTGATGGCCAGCTTCTATGCGGTGCATCACGGCCCCGACGGCCTGACGGCGATCGCCACGCGGATCCTGGAGCTGCGCCAGGCGCTGGCCGCGGCCCTGGCCGCTCTGGGCTGGCCTGTGGATCCGGGCCCGGGCTTCGACACCCTGGTGCTACGGGGCGCTGGGATGGACACGCTGTTGGATCGGGCCGGCCGGGCTGGCTTCAATCTGCGCCACGGCGAAACCGGCGAGGTCCGGGCGACGGTGCCGCCAGAAAGCCTGGCGATCAGCCTCGATGAGCTCAGCACTCCGGCGGAACTGGAGCGGCTGCTGCTGGCCCTGGCCGCCGATGGCGATCGGGCCGCTGTCGCCATCGCAGCCCTCCATGGCGCCCTGGGCCAGGCCGGGGATCCCCTGGCGGCTCTGCCCCGGCGCGCCGAACCGTGGCTGCGCCAGGAGGTGTTTCAGCGCTATCGCAGTGAAACCGAGTTGCTGCGCTACATCCAGCGGCTGGTCAGCAAGGACCTCTCCCTGGTGCACGGGATGATCCCGCTGGGCAGCTGCACCATGAAACTGAATGCCGCCGCTGAGCTGGCGCCGGTCAGCTGGCCCGCCTTCGCCCAGCTGCACCCCTTCGCTCCGGCCGATCAGAGCCTGGGCTACCGGCGCTTGATGGCGGATCTGGAGGGCTGGCTGGCGGCGATCACCGGCTTTGCCGGCGTGTCCCTGCAGCCCAATGCCGGCTCCCAGGGGGAATACGCCGGCCTGATGGTGATCCGGGCCTGGCACCGGAGCCGCGGTGAGGGCCACCGGCGCGTCTGCCTGATTCCCACCAGCGCCCATGGCACCAACCCCGCCAGCGCCGTGATGGCCGGCATGCAGGTGGTGCCGGTGGCCTGCGATCTGCACGGCAACATCGACCAGCTGGATCTGGCGGCCAAGGCCGCGGCCCACGCCGCCGATCTGGCGGCCCTGATGGTCACCTATCCCTCCACCCACGGCGTGTTCGAGACCGGCATCGGCACCATCTGCCAGCTGGTGCATGAGCACGGCGGCCAGGTCTATCTCGACGGCGCCAATCTCAATGCCCAGGTGGGGCTGTGCAAGCCGGGGCTCTACGGCGCTGATGTCTGCCATCTCAACCTGCACAAGACGTTCTGCATTCCCCATGGCGGCGGTGGTCCGGGGGTGGGGCCGATCGGGGTGGCGGCCCATCTGCTGCCCTTCCTGCCCGGACATCCCCTGGCGCCGTCCCAGGCCGCCAGCGCCATCGGGCCGGTGTCCGCGGCTCCCTGGGGCAGTGCCGGCATCCTGCCGATCAGCTGGATGTACATCCGCATGATGGGGGGCAGTGGTCTGCGCCTCGCCAGCCAGGTGGCCCTGCTCAGCGCCAATGTGATTGCCGAGCGGCTCGATCCCCATTTCCCGGTGCTCTACCGCGGCAGCGCGGGTCGGGTGGCCCACGAGTGCATCCTCGATCTGCGGCCGCTGAAGCGCAGTTGTGGACTGGAGGTGGACGATCTGGCCAAACGGCTGATGGACTTCGGCTTCCATGCCCCGACCGTCAGCTGGCCGGTGGCCGGCACCGTGATGGTGGAGCCCACCGAGAGTGAATCGCTCGCCGAGATCGATCGCTTCTGCGCGGCGATGATCGCGATTCGTTCGGAAGCTGCGGCGATCGAATCGGGCCAGGTCGATCCCCTCAACAACCCCCTCAAGCGAGCCCCCCACACCCTGACGGCCGTGACGGCGGACGACTGGGACCGGCCCTACAGCCGCAGCCAGGCGGCCTTCCCCGCCGGCCCCGATCAGCGGGCCAGCAAGTTCTGGCCGGCGGTGGCCCGCATCGACAACGCCTATGGCGATCGCAATCTGGTCTGCACCTGCCCCTCCGTCGAGGATGTGACGGCTGCTCAACTGGCCTCCTAGGGGTTCCTGGGGTATCCTTTCCCACGGCAATGGCGCATCATTCGTGTGCCTGCGGCCTTTCAGGTTGTCGGGCAATCCGCCTTTCATCACTCTGGGGACCATGAACGGCAACGGCTCTGAAGGCGGACCAAACGCCACCACACGGGTTGAGGGCACCAACGTCGTGCGTGTGCCCTTCGGGGTCCGGCGTGCTCGCCGCCGCCGTCCCACCCGGCCCGATCACTGGGCCACGTTGGTGCTGTCCTTCCATGCGGGTGGCGGTTCCACGCCGCCGCCGCCCCACGCCGCCTGAACACGGCCGCCAGATCGGCGCTCCTGCGACATCCCTTATCTCCCCCGGCAGCCCAGGGGTTACAAGGTTGTGGCCATGTGGCCATGGAGGCAAGGCGCAAGCGATGACTCTCTCCAGGGCCCCAGCTGTTCAACAGGAAGGATGAGGCTCAGGTCGTGACATCCGCACCTGGGGCAGCGGTCAAGTTCGGCAAAGTTCAGGCCCGTTCTGATACATCGATGTCGAGGTGAAGCATCAAGCCGTGAGCAAGGGCCAGGTCGTGCCGGAGGCGCGCCATGGCGATCAGGCCGCCGCAAGAAGCTCTGGTTCGTGGTAAGGAATGAAGCTGGATTTGCGGGTCAGGCAGATTGGGCACACCCAGTCGTCGGGGATGGCCTCGAACGGCGTGCCGGCGGCGATGCCCGAATCGGGGTCGCCGATGGCCGGGTCATAGATCATCGAGCACACCTTGCAGATCCACTTGCCGGCCACCGCCGTCGCTGACTGGCCGGCGCTGCCTTGACCCTGCAGGGCCTCGAGGGCGACGCCGTAGCGCTCGGCATGGTGCTGCTCGATCGGCGTCAGGAAGCCGAAATTGCTGGCGGCCTTGCGGAAGATGCCGGCGTGCTCCTGGGATTCGGCGATCTGGTCGCTGAACTCGGCTTCGGCGCTGGCGTCCCGGTCGCTGCGCGCCTGGGCGGCGAATTCCGGGTACATCGTCGTGAACTCGTAGGTTTCACCTTCGATGGCGAGCTCGAGGCAGCGGCTCAGAATCGCCTGTTTCTGCTCGTCGCTGAGGCTGGCGGCATCGGTGATCACCAGTTCCGGGTGCAGCAGGCGGAAGTGGGCGAAGGCGTGCTCGGTTTCCTGGGCGGCGGTGTCGCGGAACAGCTTGGCCAGCTCGGCATGGCCGAGTTGCTTGGCCACATCGGCGAAGAAGAGATACTTGCGGTTGGCCATGCTCTCGCCGCCGAAGGCGGCTTCGAGATTGGCGAGGGTGCCGGGGTTGGTGAGATCCATGCTGACCGCCAGAACAACGATGGCCGGATCCTACACTAAGTCGGAGTGAGTATGGATAAGCTCCGGCGGGATCCTGTCTCTGCCGGTGGGCTCGCTCAGTAGGTGCTGCCGGTGCGCCGCTGATGCACGGCCGTGGTGGCCCTGGCATCGAGCAGGCCGCCATGCTCGACCTGGGCGTAGAGGAGCCAGTGGTCGCCGCATTCCATGCGCTGCCTGACCGAGGCTTCCAGCCAGGCCAGGGCCTCCGGCAGCAGCGGCTGGCCGCCCGGACTGGTCTCGGTCTCGAGGGCGGCGAAGCGGTCGGCGCCGGGGGGAAAGGGGCGCAGGAAGCGCTTCATCGGCTCCCGTTCTCGCCCGGCCGCCAGCACATTGAGGGCGAAGCGATCGCCCACATGCAGCAGGCTCTCCACCGAGCGATCCTTGGCCACCGCGACGGTGAAGCCCGGTGGGTTGAAGCTGGCCTGGCTCACCCAGCTGGCCACCATGGCGCCGCTGAGGCTGGCGGCCCCTTCCCCCTTGCGGGTCGTGACGACGCAGAGGGAGCCCACCACCCGGCCCAGGGCCTGCACGGCCGGATTGCTGAGGCTGTCGCTGAGGCCGCCGGCCGCGGAGCGCCGTTGGCCGCGCCGCTGTGCGCTGATCAGGCTCCGGCCCAGGGCCGTGCCCGTTTCCTCCAGGGTGCGCAGGGTGGCTAGATCGGGGCTGAACTTCACCCGGATCGGTTCGAAGGCGAAGCTGAAACCGCCATCGCGCAGCTTGCTCTCCAGCAGATCGATCGCTTCGCCGCTCCAGCCGAAGCTGCCGAACACCCCCACCGGTTTGGCCCGATCGCCCTCCGCCAGCACCGTGCCCAGGGCGGAGACGATCGGCGTCGGGGCGTGGCCCCCCAGGGTGGGGGAGCCGATCAGCAGGGCATCGCAGGCGCGGATCGTCTCCAGCAGCTGATCGGCTGGCGCGAATTCGCAGTTGAGGCTCTCCACCCGCACCCCGGTGCGGGCCACCCCCTGGGCCAGGGCATCGGCGATGGCGGCGGTGTTGCCATAGGCACTGGCATAGAGCAGGGCCACCGAGAGGTTGGCCCGCCCCTGGGCCGCCCCCCAGCGGCGGTAGTCGGCCAGCAGACTGCGCCAGCTTTCGGCGATCGCCGGTCCATGGCCCGGGGCGATCGTGCGGATCGGCAGGTCATCGAGGCGGTCGACGACGCTCTCGACCTGGCGAGCCATCGGCGCCATCAGGCAGTCGTAGAAGTAGCGGCGGTCTTCCTCGGTGCTGTCGCGATTGATTTCGGCGAAGCCTTCGCTGCAGAGGTGGGCGGCGAAGAATTTGCCGCTCATCAGCAGGCCGGTCTGCTCCTCAAAGGCGATCAGGGCCCCGGGCCAGCGCGGCGTCGGCACGGGAATCAGGCAGAGCCGATGGCCTCCGGCCAGGGTGCGGCAGGCCTCTTGTTTCACCACATCGATGGCGGGCAGCGGCGGCAGGGCGGGCTGGGCTGGTGGCGTTGTGCCCGCTGACGGGCTGCCCGTGCCCTCGCCGGCGGCAGCCCCCGGTGCAGCCGCCGTTGGCTTCTGCTGGCTCCAGAGTTCTTCGATCAGCCGGGCGCCGGCATTGGAGGCGACCAGCATCAGGGCCGGCCAGCGGCTGGCCAGTTGCCGCAACAGGGCCACGCGGTTGGGGTTGACATGGCCCACCACCACCTTGAGGGCCGCGTCGGCAGGCACCAGGGCGGCGAGTTGCTCCAGGTAGGGCGCGGCGAAGGAGGCGCCGGGGGGATGCACCAGCACTGGTGGCACGCTCTGGCCGGCGTCGCCGCTGCCGGCGTCGAACAGGAAGCTGTTGGCGCTGGTGCCCCGCTCCAGGCCGTATTCCACCTCGAAGCGCAGCCGCCTCGGGCTGAGGCAGCGCAGGCAGGTGAGCCCCGGATCGATCGGCAGACGGATGACGCGGCGGTCTGGTCCGGACGGGCCCATCTGCCATCGGCGGTTGACGGGTTGACTCTAAGGAGAGCCTGTTCAGCCCCTCAGCAGCGAGGCGAGGCGTCGCTGGGGCTGGTGGGGTGGGCCGCGATCAGAGCGATGCCGATGGGCGGAACGATGTTGTTCAACCTACCGGGCCCGTCCCGGCGGCCTGTCCTGCGGGCCGCAGCAGCGGTGCCGGGAATCGAATGCCGGCAGCGATCCGCGCTCGTCATGGCAGGAGCTCTCATACGATCGCGCGAACAATCGCGATCAGTCTCGACATGTCCAACATGGAGGCCGTCTTTCTCTATGTTTCGCGCCACCCTTTTCTGTCGCCAGCCGATTCGAGCTCGGCGTCCGACCCCTGGGGTTCCAGCTACGGCTTCGAGGCCGCCGGTTCGTTGACCTGGCCCACCGCCATCGACACGTTCGGGCCCGCCCTGCTGCGGGACCGGCTCAAGGTGGCCGTCGAAGCGCCCCTCAGCGGTTCCCAGTCCAGCACTGGCCAGGACATCCTGCGCGGTGCCCGGCTGGCGGCTGAGCAGATCAACCGGGCTGGTGGTGTCAATGGGCAGTTGATCCAGCTGGTGCCGGCCGATGACCAGGCCGATCCGGCGCGGGCTCTGCCGGTGGCGAACCGGGCCGCCGCCCGCGGTGCCGTGGCGGTGGTCGGCCCCTACAACTCCTCGGTGGGGGTTCGCAATCTGCCGCGCTACGACGATCTGGGGGTGGTTCCCCTTCACCTCACCTCCACCAACGAGACCGATGGTCTCGGGGTGACGATCCAGCCCAAGAACGATCAGATCGCCCCGACGGAGATCACCTACATCGAGTCCTTCAAGCCTCGGAGGGTCGCCATGCTGGTGGACCCGTCCGACTACACCACCGGCATGGCGGACCGGGATCAGCAGGCCCTTGAGGCCGACGGCGTCGAGGTGGTGCGGATTGCGGTGCCCGAGGGCCTCAGCGACTACGGCGCCGTCGTGTCCAGTGCCCTGGCGAGCCAGCCGGACGTGCTGTACGTGAGCACCTATTACCCCGAGGGCGCGAGCATCGCCAAGGATCTGGAGGGCCGGAAGACCGGCTTGCCGGTGCTGTTCGGCCTGGCCAACGTCGATACCGCTTTCGTGCAGAAGGCGGGTCTGGCGGCCAGCCAACTCGGTCGCTTCAGTGGTGTCCCCGCAGCCGGCCAGCTGCCCACGGCCAAGGACTACACCGACGACTACATCACCCGCTACAACGTGCAGCCCGATGTCTGGGGCACCTTCGCCTACGACTCCCTCAAGCTCTGGGCCCAGGACGTGGAGCGACTCAACACGGCGGCCTATGAGCCGGTGCTGAAGGCGCTGCGCAAGACCCGGGACTATCAGGGCCAGACCGGCACGATCAGCATCGACCCGATCACCGGCAATCGCCTGGAACTTCCCGTCTACATCCTGGACGTCAACGACCAAGGCGTGTTCGAGATTGCCTGAGGCGCCGTTCAGTAGTGGTTGCCCACCTTGCGATGGTGCACGGCGGTGCTGGCCTCGGTGTCGGCCACGTTGCCCTGTTCCACCACCGCATAGATGATCCAGTGGTCGGGGCCTTCGAGGCGCTGAGCGACGCGGCAGCCCAGGTAGGCCAGGGCATCCCCCAGCACCGGCCCGCCGGTCGCCAAGCCCTCCAGCACCTCCACCCCCGCGAAGCGATCGGCGCCGGGGGGGAAGCGCCTGAGGAAATGGCGCAGCAGCTGCTGGTGGTTGTCCTCGCGCAGGATGTTGAGCACGAAGCGATCGCCCACCTGCATCAGCGCCTCGATCGCCCGGTCCTTGGCGACGGCCACGGTGAGACCGGGGGGATCGAAGCTCGCCTGGCTCACCCAGCTGGCCACCATGGCGCTGCTGCGCTCGGTGCCGCCATCGTGCTGGCGGGCGGTGACCACATACAGCCCGCCGGCGAGACGACCCAGGGCCCGGTCGAGATCGCCGTCGAGGGCCTTCATGGCGGCGATCGTGCGGGCCTTGGTGAGCAGCTGGCCCAGGTCGGTGCCGGCCTCTTCACACAGCTGGTAGTCGGCCGCTCCCGGCACCTGGCGGATGCGCAGCGGCTCGAAGGCGCTCTTCTGGCCCAGGCTGCGCAGCTGGCCGGCGACGGTGTCGATCGGCTCGTCGTTGCCGCCGAAGGCGTCGTAGCAGCCCACCCACTGCCTGGGTTGCAGCGCCGCCAGCAGGGTGCCGATCGAGGCCTGCAGCTCCGGATCGGGGCTGGCCGGCCAGGTGGGCACCACCACTGCCGCCGCCTCACCCACCAGGGCGGCCAGCTCCTGGGCGTCGGTGGCGCGTAGATCCACCAGTTGCACCTGGGCATCCGCCTTGCCGATGCCGCGGGCGATCGCCTGGCTGAGTCGATCGCAGAAGCCGTACTGGCTCAGATAACAGACGGCTGCATAGGCCTCCCCCTTGCTGCGATCGCGGCTCCAGTCGCGGTAGTCCTCCAGCCAGAGGCCGAGGTGATGGCGCAGCAGGGGGCCGTGACCCACCGCCACCGTGGTGACCGGCGGCAGGGCGTCCATGCGCTTGAGCGCCTGCAGCACGCTGCGGGCGTTGGGCCCCATCAGACAGTCGTAGTAGAAGCGGAAGTCCGGGGCGATGGCGCCGGGATCGCTGTCGTACAGCTCTTCGGAGCAGTAGTGCAGGCCGAAGGCATCACAGGTGTAGAGGATGCCGGTGCCGTGATCGAAGGAGAAGATCGTGTCGGGCCAGTGCAGGTTGGGGGCACTGAGAAACTCGAAGCGGTGCTGGACGCCGCTGTCCGGGTTGCTGCCCAGATCGAGCTCCTCGCCACTTTTGACCGCCCGGCTCTTGAAGGGCCGGTGCACCTGGTTCTCGAGGAACTGGATCGCCACCTTCGACGCCACGATCTCGATCTCGGGATTGAGGTCAAGCAGGTGACCGATCAGCCCGGAATGGTCCGGTTCGGTATGGGAGACGATCAGGTGATCGATCGCCTGCGGGTCGATCTGCTGCTGCAGCAACGGCAGCCAGGTGCTCTCGAACTTGAGATGGCTGGTGTCGATCAGGGCCGTGCGCTCGCCCCGCACCAGGAAGGCGTTGTAGGTGGTGCCGTTGCGCAGGCCGAACTCGATGTCGAAGCGGCTGCGATCCCAGTCGAGCGAGCGGATCGTGGTGGTGTCGGGCGCGATGGCCTCGCACTGCAGGCTCAGCCGGCCGGAGGCGCTCGGGTTGTCGCCGGGGGCCTGGGGGGCGGCGAGGGTCATGGCCTGCGTCTCTGCGGCTGCGATGGCGAGACTGTAAGCAGGGCGCCGAGGATCCTGGCGAGTCGCCGGCAGCGGCTGAGCGCCGCCATCAGCCCAGAGCGGCCCTCGGTCTGTCGGCCTGTTGGACCGAGGCTCCACCAGGCACCAACAACCCAGGCCTGAGCCCATCTCCCGCCAACGGCTGAGGCTCCCCGATCAAGCCATCGGCCACCGACGTCGTGGGGCTCCAGGACTGTCGCCCCAGGTCCGCCGCCCCAGGTCCACCGAGCCCGGCCATCCATGGCCGTGAGCGAAGCCTTCGGTCCAGAAGTTGCTGAAGCCGGCAAGCCGGTGCTCTGGCCAGCGGCGGCTGGCACGACGGCGGAGCCATGGGCCCTGAGGGGCCAGCCGGGGCTGAGGCCCAGCGGGCCGGTTGGGGCAGACCCGCTCGCTGCCCGGCCTACGGCAGCGTGAAGCCCGACCGCAGGTTCCTGATGTCGAGCATCACCCAGGTGATCCAGATCAGCAGAGCGAACACGCCGGCGACGGCCGCAAAGCGGCCGATCGATCTCATCCGCATCTCCACAACACGGCTGTCGTTCACTGGCCAGGCGCGATGGTGCCCCCATCCAGCTCAGAAGCCGGGCGCTGCTGGCGGCCGACGAATTGATCAGGCCGTGGCGCTGGACAGCACCGGCCCCGCATCGACACGGCTTGTCGTTGCCACCGCCTCCGGATGCTCGGCGAACCAGCGTTCGACCCACTCGGCCGCGATGCGGTTGGAGGCCTCGGCCGCTTCGCTGCTCTCGAACACGCTCAGGGAGATCATGCGATCGCCGGCTTCTCCTACATCCACGAAGTAATAAGCGATGAAGCCCGGCAGGACCTGCATTTCCGCCAACAGGCCGTCGCGCAGGACCCGCAGGGCTTCGGCAGGATCCTCGATTCCTTCGTATTCCCGCAGGGTGGCGTACATCGGCCAATTCTCGGTGGATGGATCTGAGTATGACGGCCGATGATCGCCAACAACAAAACACCCCGGCCGCGCAGGCGGTCGGGGCTTGATCCTCTCGGGCGCTCGTGGGGGGGGGGCGGGGCGGAACCCGGCTGGTGATCAGCCCTCCACCTTGACGCTGACGCTGGTCATCGACTGGGCCTTGGGGGCCTTCACGGTCAGCAGACCGTCGCGGTACTGGGCTTCCAGTCCTTCGCGCTGGATGCCGCCGGGGAAGCGGAAGCTGCGGCTCCAGGTGCCGTAGCGCACCTCGCTGAGCAACGTGCCGCGGCCACCTCTCTCACTGCCAGTGCCAGTGCCACTGCCACTGCCGTCGCCTGCCGGCTCCTGGCGGGCGCGGCGCTCGGCCGAGATGATCAGGCTGCGGTCGGTGGCCTTGACGTCGATGCTGTCCTTGTCGACGCCGGGCAGTTCCAGGGTGATTTCGTAGGACTGGGGGGTGTCGATCACCTCGGCGGCTGGCACGCGCTCGGCGGTCTGCAGCTGCTGCTCAAGGCGATCAAAGAGATCGAAGCGGGAATGGCGCAGGGTGAGCATGGGGATGGCCTCCGGATGGGAGCGGGGATGCGCCCGCAGAGCCAATGTGCCGGCCCGGACCCAGCCATCAGAGGGCGAGAACCGCCCGCTCCGGTGCGGCGTGCACCCCCCGGTTCGGCTGCCCCACCAGGGTTGGCGCGAGAACCGATCGGCCAGGCCCAGCGCCGGCGTCGGACCCGCTTCAGAGGTGGCTCAGAGCCACCACCAGCTCTCAAAGCTGGCCGCCTGACCGCAGGGTTGTCCGTCGCCGTCCCGCAGGCTCCAGACCCTGGCGCCCTGGATCTGGAAGCGGCGGCCGTCGCTGTCGATGCGGATGCCGCGGTAGCCGCTGATCGCCTCCTGGGCGTGGGCGCGGTCCAGGGCGGCGGACCTGGAGCGCCGTTGGTCGGCGGGCGCGGTCAGGCGCGAGGGCATCCCCACCAACCCGTCCCAGTCGCGGCGCCAGAGGCGCAGGGCGGTGCGGTTGGCGTAGATCAGGCGGGGGTCGCTGCCACCGTCATGGGCGAGCACCGCCGCGGTGGCCGCGAACAGCTCCTGGGCGCACTGGCGGGGGGTGCGCCCGGCGGCGCAATCCGCCAGCAGGGGCTGGCCGAAGGCGCGCTGGTGGGACACCAGGATCGAGCCGGCCAGGGCGATGCGCTCCGCTGTCAGCCAGGCCGCCTCCATCACGCCACCCCCGTCACGGACAGCCCCCGTCACGGACCGCCGGTCCGGCCGCGGCCGCTGCTCGTCGCCTTGCCCGTCCCCTTGCCTGCGCCGTTGCCCGCCTCGGCGCCCTTGTCGGCGGTTGCCTCGCCGGCAGTGGTCTCGCTGGAAGTGGCCTCGCCGGCGCCAGTGTCGGCGCCGGCGGCCATGGCCCGCACCATGGCCAGCTGGCCCATGGCCGTTCCCTGCTGGCGCAGTCGCTCCAGGAACAGCAGGTTGGCCTCCGGGAAGCGCGGGTCGATCGCCAGGGGCAGGGGGCCGGCGCCATCGAGGCCCAGTTCCCCTTCCAGGGCCGGCGTGATCACCACCAGGTCGGGGTCGAGGGCCGCGTCGTAGCGCCACCAGCGCACCGGATCGCCGATGGCGGCATGGAGCGGATGGGGGGCATGGCTGATGGCGGTGGCGATCCCGGCGCGGCGGCGGGCGGCCAGCTCGGCCAGCAGCTGGCTGCGGGTGCGGCCCCGCAGCTGAAACAGCACGAAGGGGTCCTCGCTGAAGCGATCCCCCATCAGGTAGTAGACGGCGCTGGTGTGCTTGCAGGGGTTGGCCTTGTCGGGGCAGCTGCACTCACTGCGCACCTCCTGCAACTTGAACGGAAACAGGCGCTTGCCGCTGGCGGCGAAGGCCCGTTCGATGTCCTCGGGCATGATCCCGGCCAGCAGCTGGGCCGACCAGCGGGCCTTCTGGCTGAGGGCTTCGAGCACGTAGCCCCAGTCCTCGTCGTTGAGCACGTCAAGCCAGAGCTTCACCTTGTAGGGATCCTTCTCGGTGCCCTGCACCCGGGCGTGCACGCGCCGCCCCTCAAAGCGGATCGACAGCACGTTGCCGGAACGGGCGTAGTCCCAGGCGCGCTCCAGCCGCTTCTTGTAGCGGTAGGAGTTGATCAGCTCCATCCAATGCTCCACCCACCAGGGTTGCTGGCCCAGGCCCTGCTGGCCCAGCTGGGTGGTGATGGCTGGGGTGACGGTCATGGCGGCGGTGTCCCCGGCCAGTCTGCCCCGCCTGCCCCCCCCAGGCCCAGGGGGTTGCCGTAGGCGTCGTAGGCCCGCTCGATCTCCAGCATCAGGCCCGGCCGGGGTTGCCAGCGCAGGAGCACCGACTGGGCGCTGCCCTGCTGACGGCGAGCCGGGATGCCGATCTCCAGGCCGGCCTCGATCGTCCAGATGCTGCGGCCCTGCTCGCCCGCCGCCGCCCTGGCCCGCAGCGGTGGCGGCGGCGGTGGATTCGCCTGGCCCGGCCGCCCCTCCCAGACGATCACCAGGCTCTCGAGCCTGTCGCTGCCCAGGCGCACCACGGCTCGCCGGCGCTGCTCGCCATGCACCAGGCAGAGTTCGCTCACCCAGGGCCAGGGGCCGATGCGATCGGGGCCGAGGCTCCAGTGCCCCTGGGGGCTGATCTGCATGTCGGCGGGCGGCTCGCGAAAGGCCATGCGCCGCACCTCACCGCTGGCCAGGTTGGTGAGGTTGGCCTCGATCAGACCATCGCGGTCCGTGACCAGCAGCTGGCTGTCGAAGCGATCCCGTTCCACGCCGCTGGCATCGAGCCGCACGAACTGGCCCGTCCAGGTGCCGGCGTTGTGGGCCAGCAACCGGCTGCGGCGATCCGCCATCGGGTGCAGGGGGGCGGTCATGGGGTCAGATCTCCAGGCATCGGACTCAGGCCTCCTCGTCGAGGGCCACCAGCTCGCGCAGCTGGCCCATTTCCAGGCCGCCGAGCCAGTCTTCACCGCTGCCGATGATGTCGGCGGCCAGCTTCGATTTCTCCTGGATCATGCGATCGATGCGCTCCTCCACCGAGCCGCTGGTGATGAACTTGTGCACCAGCACCCGGTTCACCTGACCGATGCGATAGGCCCGGTCGGTGGCCTGATTCTCCACCGCCGGATTCCACCAGCGATCGATGTGGAACACGTGGCTGGCGCGGGTGAGGTTGAGGCCGACCCCACCGGCCTTGAGCGACAGCAGGAACAGCTGGGGACCGCGGGGATCGTCCTGGAAGCGATCCACCATCGCCTGGCGTTCGGTCTTGCTGCTGCTGCCATAGAGGAAGGGCACCTCCTGGCGCCACTTGCGCTCCAGATGGACCTTGAGCAGATGGCCCCATTCGGCGAACTGGGTGAACAGCAGGGCCCGATCGCCCGCCTCGATCACCTCCTCGAGAATTTCCTCCAGCCGCTGCACCTTGGCGCTGCGGGCGCTGAAGTTGCCGTCCACCTGGGCTTCCTTGAGGGCGAGGGCGGGATGGTTGCAGATCTGCTTGAGCTTGGTGAGCAGGGCCAGCACCTGGCCGTGCTTCTGGCCCAGGGGCGCGCGGGCGATGGCATCGAGGCTGGCCTCCACCGTCTGGTTGTAGAGCTTCTTCTGCTCGGCGCTGAGACCCACCCATTCGCGCAGCTCCACCTTCTCCGGCAGGTCGGAAATGATCGATTTGTCGGTCTTGAGGCGCCGCAGCAGAAAGGGGCCCACCCGGGCCTTGAGATCCCGCAGGGAGCTCATGTCGCCATAGCGCTCGATCGGCAGGCGATAGCGCTGGCGGAAGAAGGCCTCCTCCCCCAGCACCCGCGGGTTGAGGAAGTCCATCAGGGCCCACAGTTCGCTGACCCGGTTCTCCACCGGCGTGCCGGTGAGGGCGATGCGGAAGCGGCCCTGCTTGCCGGGGCGGCCCAGGTCGCGAGCGGCCTGACTCTGCTTGGCCGCCGGGTTCTTGATCGCCTGGGCCTCATCGATCACCACCCCCTGCCAGTCGATCGTCTCCAGCAGTTCACTGTCCCGTTGCAGCAGGCCGTAGCTGGTGAGCACCAGATCGACGCCTTCGAGGGCCTGGCTGAGCTTGGCCGCGGTGGCGGGACGCCGGGGGCCGTAGTGCTCGCGCACCACCAGCTCGGGGGTGAAGCCGGCCGCTTCGCGCTTCCAGTTGGTGAGCACCGAGGTCGGGGCGACCAGCAGCACGGGGCGCCTGAGCTCCTGCTCCACCTTGAGATGCTGCAGGAAGGCCAGCAGCTGGATCGTCTTGCCCAGGCCCATGTCGTCGGCCAGGCAGGCGCCCTGGTCGAAGCGGTGCAGGAAGGCCAGCCAGCCCAGCCCCCGCTCCTGGTAGGGCCGCAGCTGGCCGCAGAATCCCTCCGGCGCCGGCAGCGGATCGGGCGCCTTCTGCTGGTGGTACTGCTCCAGCACCGCCTGCAGGCGCGGGCCGGCGAGGAAGCGATGCACCGGCAGGCGCATCAGGGTGTCACCGTCGGTGGCGGTGAGGCGCAGGGCGTCGTCGAGGCTCAGGGGCGGATCGGCGGAGCAGAAGCGTTCGGCGTTCTTGAGATCGCTGGGGCGCAGCTCGATCCAGGCGCCCTTGTGCTGCACCAGGGGGCTGCGCTTGGCCTGGAGGCGCTCGAGATCCTTGAGGCTGAGGGTGACGCCACCGATCATCAGCTCCCATTTGCGGTCGAGGTCCTCACCCAGGCTGAAGCCCTTCGAGCGGCTGGGCAGTTCGGCCTCGATCGACAGCCCCAGCCGGCTGGCCAGGCCGCCGCTGAGGCTGGGGGGCAGCACGACGCCCACGCCCACGTCGCGCAGCTGGCTGGCGGCCGTGCGCACGAGCACGAAGGCCTCCGCCGGCGTCAGCTCCATGGTTTCCGGTGCCGCCGCATCCAGTCCCCGGATGATCGGTTCGAACACCTGCAGAGCTCGCCCCATGCCCTCTAGCAGCAATTCGCCGGGCTGATTCACCTCCACCTCGCCCAGCTGCAGGGGGGTGTCGCCCCGGGCCCAGACCGAACCGGCCGGCATTCTCAGGCTGGGATCGGCTTCGGCCTGCAGGCTGAAGCGCAACTCCCAGAGATCCGCTTCCGGCGGCGGCGTGAACAGCTCCAGGCAGGCCCGGGCCGGGGCCACCCGGCCCGCCACGGCCTCACGCCAGTGGTGGGTGGCGATCTCCAGCCGTTCCTGCTCCTCCTCGTCGAGGCCGAGCCTGCTGTCGCCAGGGCCGAGGGCCTTCTGCCAGGCCTCCAGCAGCGGATCGAGCTCCCCCTGCCCCGGCCGGAATCCCGAGCGCAACTGGCCGTCCAGCAGAGCCTCCAGCAGGCTCGCCACCCGCAACCGGCCGCTGCCGGGCCGGCGGCAGGCCAGGGGGGCCACGCCGTAGGCATCCGCGGGCATGGCGCAACAGGCCACCTGGGGCAGGCCGACGGCCAGGTCCTCCAGCCGGCGGCGATCGCCCTCCCGGTTGAGCAGGGGCAGCCAGCGGGCTTCGCCCTCCTCCACCTGGGGCAGCCAGCGGCCGCGGGCGATCAGGCTCAGGGCCCAGCGCTGCAGATGGCTCCACCAGCGCAGATCGTCGGCCAATTCGGGATGCTCACCCGACAGGGGCAGGCGACTGAGCCATTCCGCCGCCGCGCCGGGATCGAGGGCCAGGCCCTCCACCCGCCAGGGCCACCACACCGGCTCCCGGGGGATCGGTTCTCCGGCCTGCAACGGCAGACCACTCCAGCTGGCGCTTCCGCTCTTGCGGCGCCCCTTGGCCGCCTGGGTGCGACTCGGCAGGGTCAGGCTGGCACTGGCCGGTCGCAGGGCTTCGGACCAGAGATCGTGCTCTTCCAGCCAGTCCGCCAGCGCGCCCTCATCAAGGCTGAAGGGGTGGTCGGGGGCGCCGCGGTCGGGTGCGGTCGGTTCGGCCACGCGCCAGGTGTCGGCCCAGAGCAGCAGGCGACCTCCCGCTCCTGCG
The DNA here is from genome assembly GCA_947378425.1 of Synechococcaceae cyanobacterium. Classification (GTDB taxonomy): domain Bacteria; phylum Cyanobacteriota; class Cyanobacteriia; order PCC-6307; family Cyanobiaceae; genus Cyanobium. The sequence continues at coordinate 36,532 of CANCJV010000029.1, read as the reverse complement.
GGGGGAAACAGCCAGGTGGCGTGCAGCAGGCTCATGGTCGCGAGAGACGGGGTCGCGAGATGGGGGGTCGCAGGAGACCGTGGGATCGCGAGAGACAGCCGGATGGCGCAGAGCTGCTCAACCGTTGACCGCCGCCAGACCGCAGGGTCATGGACGCAGGACGGGGAGCAGCCGTTGGGCTCCGTGCAGTGCCAGAGCACTGCCGATCAGAGGCAGCCACAGTGGCAACCACCCCTTGATCGCCAGCATCATCGCTGAGGGCAGGCTTTCCGCCAGGGGGCCCCGGCTCAGAGCGCTGCCCAGGGCCGCCATGCCCAGGGGAGCGCCGAGGCTGCGCAGGCCGCAGATGGCCCCCACCAGGCCGGCCTGCAGGTGGGTGTCGTCGGGGTCGACCCGTTGCAGATGGAAGGCCAGCAGGCCGTAGAAAAAGCCGCAGCCCGCCGAGCGCAGGGCTGCCTCCAGGCCGGCGATCGGCGCATCGCCGCCGCCCAGGGCCAGGCCAAGGCTGATCAGCAGGGCCATCAGAGCCGCGGCGAGGGCCCAGCTCAGCGACTGCAGCCGCAGGGCGGCGCGCTGGTCGGCGCTGTGCTGGTCAGTGCTGCGCTGGTCAGCGCTGCGGTGTTCGCCGCTGGCGGGGGCGGTGGCAGCCTCGGGAGACGGCACGACGGGACGGCGCGCGGGGTTCCGAATCATGGCGAACCGTCGCCGGCGCTCTGCGGCTGGCACGGCCCCGGAGCCCGGCCCCGGCAAGCGGCCGCAGAGATCTCGCCAGACCGTGGCGGCCAGAATCCACCGCCCAGGCGCCAGGGTCCGCCCAGCGGCCAAGGTCGCTGGCTCGGCGGATCCGCTCGATCCGGGAGCTCGGCCATCCCAGCGGCTCAGCGGGGCCTCGCAACGCGCCCAGGGTCAGCCAGGAGACGGGCGGCGTGCCTTGGTGCGGGCTGGCTCCGGGGCCGTCCGAGGGGGCAGCAGGCCCTGCAGGCGCTGGGGGATCATGGAGCCCTCCGGCCCGTGCGCCGCCTCCCAATTCCGCCGTTCCGCCATGACCGCCGTCCGCCCCCGTACCGGCGCTGAGATCCGTGCGGCCTTCCTGGACTTCTTCGAGCAGCGCGGCCATCGGCGCATGGCCAGCGCCTCCCTGGTGCCCGAAGACCCGACGGTGCTGCTGACGATCGCCGGCATGCTGCCCTTCAAACCCGTGTTCCTGGGTCAGGCGCCCCGGCCGGCGCCCCGGGCCACCAGCAGCCAGAAGTGCATCCGCACCAACGACATCGAGAACGTCGGCCGCACGGCGCGGCATCACACGTTCTTCGAGATGCTCGGCAACTTCTCCTTCGGGGATTACTTCAAGACCGAGGCGATCCAGTGGGCCTGGGAGCTGAGCACGGCGGTGTTCGGCCTCGATCCCGCCAACCTGGTGGTCAGTGTCTTCCGGGAGGACGACGAGACCGTCGCCATCTGGCGCGACCTGGTGGGGGTGAACCCGAAGCGCATCGTGCGCATGGATGAGGCCGACAACTTCTGGGCCTCCGGTCCCACCGGCCCCTGTGGGCCCTGCTCGGAGATCTACTACGACTTCAGGCCGGAGCTCGGCGACGATGGCATCGACCTTGAGGACGACAGCCGTTTCATCGAGTTCTACAACCTCGTGTTCATGCAGTACAACCGCGACGCCGGCGGCACGCTCACGCCTCTGGCGAACCGCAGCATCGACACGGGCATGGGGCTGGAGCGGATGGCCCAGATCCTGCAGGGAGTGGCCAACAACTACGAAACCGACCTCATCTATCCCCTGATCGAAACCGCGGCGGCCCTGGCGGCCGTGGACTACCGCAACCTCGACGGCCCGGGCCAGACCAGCCTCAAGGTGATCGGCGACCACAGTCGCGCCATCACCCAGTTGATCGGCGACGGTGTCACCGCCTCCAATCTCGGCCGGGGCTACATCCTGCGCCGCCTGCTGCGGCGGGTGGTGCGCCACGGACGTCGACTCGGCATCGACAAGCCGTTTTTAACGGCGATGGGGGAGTCGGCGATCCGCTTGATGGCGGAGGCCTTCCCCCAGCTGCTCGAGCGACGCGAGGTGATTCTGGCCGAACTGGAGCGCGAGGAGGCCCGCTTTCTCGAAACCCTGGAGCGCGGTGAAAAGCTGCTGGCCGAGGTGCTGGCGGCGCGCCCCAGCCGGATCACGGGCGCCCAGGCCTTCGAGCTCTACGACACCTATGGCTTCCCGCTGGAGCTCACCGAGGAGATCGCCCGGGAGCATGGCCTGACGGTGGATCTGGCCGGCTTCGAGGCGGCCATGGAGGCCCAGAGGCAGCGGGCCAAGGCGGCGGCGGTGAGCATCGATCTCACCCTGCAGGATGCGATCGAGCAGCTGGCCGCCGAGCACACGGCCACGGACTTCCGCGGCTACGAGCAGCTGGAGCATCCCTGTTGTGTGCTGGCGCTGGTGGTCAACGGCGAACCGGCCTCCTCAGCCCGGGCCGGTGACGCGGTGCAACTGGTGCTCGACAGCACGCCCTTCTATGGCGAAGGCGGCGGCCAGGTGGGGGATCGGGGTCTGCTCAGCGGCACCGGCGCTGCCGATGGCCGCGAGGGTGTGCTCGTCACAATCGAGGCTGTCAGCCGCAACCGCAGTGTCTTCGTGCACAGCGGCCGGCTGGAACGGGGCCAGCTGGCGGTGGGCGATCTGCTCCAGGCCCAGGTGGACCGGGCCTGCCGCCGCCGGGCCCAGGCCAATCACACGGCGACCCATCTGTTGCAGGCGGCGTTGAAGCAGGTGGTCGATCCGGCGATCGGCCAGGCCGGCTCCCTGGTCGATTTCGATCGGCTGCGTTTCGACTTCCATTGTCCCCGGGCGATCCTGCCGCAGGAACTGGAGCAGATCGAGACGCTGATCAACGGCTGGATCGCCGAGGCCCACGAGCTGGAGGTGCGCGAGATGGAGCTGGAGCGGGCGCGGGCGGCGGGCGCCGTGGCGATGTTCGGCGAGAAGTACGCCGAGACGGTCCGCGTCGTCGATGTGCCGGGGGTGTCGATGGAACTCTGCGGTGGCACCCACGTGGCCAACACCGCCGAGATCGGCCTGTTCAAGATCGTCAGTGAAACCGGCGTGGCGGCAGGCATCCGCCGCATCGAAGCCGTGGCCGGGCCGGCGGTGCTGGCCTACCTCAAGGAACGGGAGCAGGTGGTGCGCCAGCTGGGCGATCGCTTCAAGGTGCAGCCCGGCGAGATCGTCGAGCGGGTCGCCGCCCTGCAGGAGGAGCTCAGGGCCAGCGGCAAGGCCCTGGCGGCGGCTCGGCAGGAGTTGGCGGCGGCGAAGGCGGCGGCTCTGGCGGCCCGAGCCGGCAGGGTCGGCGCTTTTCAGCTGCTGGTGGCCCGGCTCGATGGGGTGGAAGGAGCTGGCCTGCAGAGCGCGGCCCAGGGCCTGCAGGAGCAGCTCGGCGCCGAAGCGGCGGTGGTGCTCGGCGGTCAGCCCGACGCCGCCGATGGCGGCAAGGTGGTGCTCGTGGCGGCCTTCGGGCCCGCCGTGATCGCCGCCGGTGCCAAGGCCGGTGCCTTCATCGGCGGCATTGCCCGGCTCTGTGGCGGCGGCGGTGGCGGCCGTCCCAACCTGGCCCAGGCGGGCGGCCGCGATGCGGCGGCCCTCGATGCTGCCCTGGCGGCGGCACAGCAGGAACTGCAGGAATTGCTGGCGGGGGCCTGAACGGGGCCTGAGCTCCTCGGCCTGTGGCGATCGATCCAGCCAGAGTCATCGCCGATCGATCGATAGGGGTGAGATTCGCCTGGCCTGGTTTTCGTAGTTGGTGGCGCTGGCATGGTGCGAGCCCCGCATCCAATTGGCCCTGTCGACTTCTGGGGGATGAACGGGTTGACGGGGGTAACGAATCAACTTCCTGGCATCAGCCAGAGAACCTCGAAGCAAGGTGGCCCATCGTTCGATAGAGTTCTGCCGAACTGTTTTCTGGACTTCATCATGCTCAAGGGCCCCGATCTGCTCGCCAAGGTGAAGGAACTCGGCGACGTCTCCAAATCCGAGCTCGTCCGCGGCTGTGGTTACGTCAGCACCAAGAAGGATGGCACTGAGCGCCTGAACTTCACCGCCTTCTACGAGGCTCTCCTGGAAGCCAAAGGTGTGAGCCTGGGCGATGGCGGCGGCCAGGGCCGAGGCAAGGGTGGCCGCAAGCTCAGCTATGTGGCCACCGTGCAGGGCAACGGCAATCTCCTCGTGGGCAAGGCCTACACCGCCATGCTTGACCTGGCTCCTGGCGATGAATTCGAGATCAAGCTCGGTCGCAAGCAGATTCGTCTGATTCCTGCAGGTTCCGCCGACGAAGAGGATTGATTCCGTCGGGCTCGGTTGTCTGGCCGGGGGGATTCGACTCGCTCAATCCCCCCGGCTGGTGACGGGCCTGGCTCGTGCGGTGGTCTGCTGTCCGGGGCGGTGCATCCTGGCGTCAGGGCCCAGCTCACGGTTCTGAATGCACCACCGGTGCGTAGGGTGGCGAAGGATGACGTGGTCTGGCTTGCTCGATCTTCCTGCTGCCTTCAATCTCTTTCTGCTGCTGGCGATGGGCCACTTCGTCGGTGATTTTGGCCTTCAGAGCGACAGGATGGCCCGCGAGAAGTGCCCCGGTTGCGGCCAGACCCTCAGCTGGCAATGGTGGCTCGCAGCCCATGGCGGCATCCACGCTTTTCTTGTGGCCGTGATCACCGGCATTCCCCTGCTTGGGCTGGTCGAATGGATCGTCCATATGGGTATTGACATCGGCAAATGCCGCAATCTCTGGGGCCTGCGGATGGATCAGAGCCTCCACCTTGCCTGCAAGGTCATGTGGGCATTGGTTGCCATCGGCCTGGCGACTGAACCAGGATGGATTCACTGAGAATCGCTGCTGTGCTCCTGGCTGTTTCATCAACGCCTGGGCAACGCTCCTCCGCTGCTGCACCGCTCAATCGGTTCGATCGCTGGCTCCCCTCCGGCCGCCTTCGGTGATGGCCGTGGACCCGTATCCCTGACTGCGCAGCTTCCCCGGCGCTCGCCGCTGGCGATCAGAGCCGGGCTTGTCCGGTACTCCGTCTTGGTATTGCCATCCGCTGGAACAACCGGGTGGCGGCGGCCCAGCGGAGTCTGTTGTGCAGGGCTCGCCGACCGAAATCGAGGGCTTTTCCGCCGCCAAGGGAACTCAGGCCGGAAGCGAACGGAGAAAGCAGTGAATCGATCCTGGCCTGCTGAAGTCGCCGAACTCATCAGTACCGCAAGCCATTGGCGTCACCGAAGCGCAATTGCCAGGCCGACGTTTTCGACCGCATGGGGCGTTGGCATGGAGTGCGTTGTTTCGTTGTGCTCTGGATGGCTCGGGAGACTGCTGCAACACCTGTCTCGGCGATGTCTGACCGGGTCTTTGGTGCTCGGCATTCCAGTGCTCACTGGCTTTCTGCGCGGCCGGCAAGATGCTGGGCGGGTCGGCTGAGGGGGTGTTCAGCAGGCTCTGAGATGGACACGCTCCTGGTTGGGCGAGGGGACAGGGGGCGGCGGTGCCGGGGCCGATCCTCGATCCCTGGGCCCTGGACTGCGGTCAGGCGCCACCGGCCCTGCTCTGCCGCTCAGCCGCCGCGCACGGCCAGAAACAGGTTCCGCATCGTCTCGATCAGCAGGTTGGACTGTTCGTCGCTCCGTCCCTTGCCGAGGCTGTCCAGTTCGGCCTGTCGGGCGCCGACGAGGCTGGCCATGCGCTCCAGCAGGGCGGGATTTTCCTGCAGCAGTTCGCGCACGATCGGTCGTCCGACCCGCAGCAGCAGGCATTCCTCCAGCGTTCGGACCGTGGCGCTGCGGGGGGCATCGAGAAACAGTGTCATCTCGCCGAAGACGTCGCCTGGGTGCAGTTCCCGCACGGAGATGGAGCGGCCTGCCGCCACTTGTTTGACCACCTCGACGCGCCCGCGCAGCAGGTGATAGAGCGATTCGCCTTCGCATCCCTCCACCACCACGGCTTCGCCTGGGCCAAAGGCGAGCAATTGGCTGCCCTCCACCAGTTGCCGGATCTGGTCTGGATCGAGCTGGGCGAACACGCCATGACCCGCCAGGGCATGGCAGCAGGCCTCCAGGTCGGGCGGCTGGGCCAGGTCGGCGGGGACGGCCGGCTGCCGCCGACTGAGCTCTCGCACCGGGTAGGGAATGGTCTGGCCTTCCCGCTTGAGGGCATACCAGATCTGCTCGAGCAGATCACTGCGCAGATCGACCATGGCCTGATCCCCCGGCTCCCGTTGCCAGGCCTGCAGCTCATAGGTGATGGCGCTCTCGTCGAAGGCCTTGATCCGCACCCGGGGAGCGGGATCGGCGAGCACCCTGGGATGCTGTCGCACCACCTGATCCAGCAGGGCCATGGCGCGGGCGGGGGGGAAGTCGTAGTCCAGGCCGATCGTGAAGCGATCGCCGGAGGAGCCGTAGCGGGAGCGGTTGGTGTGAATCTCGGCGGTGATCTTGCTGTTGGGCACCACCAGCAGATAGCCATCCATGGTGCGCAGGGTGGTGTCGCGCCAGGTGATCGAGGTGACGAGGCCTCGCAACCCCCCGGGCACTTCCAGCCAGTCGCCGATGCCGAAATCGTCATCGAGCTGCAATTGCAGGCCGGAGAACAGATCCTTGAGGGCCTCCTGGGCCGCCAGGCCGATGACGGCCGTCAGCACGGCGGAGGTGGTCACCAGGCCCACCAGATCAAGGTGGGTCGACTGGCGTACCACCAGCACGGTGGCCACGCTCCAGCTCCCCAGGGTCAGCAGCTGAATCAGCAGGGCCGGCGGCTGGCTCCACCAGCGCCATCCCCCCGGCAGCTCCAGGAGCGCCCAGATCAGCAGGCGGATCGCCGCATAGGTGAGCAGCAGGTCGTCGGAAATCGAGTACCAGAGCCGGTAGCTGGCTGCCAGGGGCGGCATGGGCAGGCTCCGCATCAGCGCCCAGGCCGACAACGCCACCAGCGGCAGCCGCAAGGGCGGCAGGGGCAGGTGACGGACCAGGCAAAGCCGCCGGATCAGCAGCAGTGTGGCGATGGCGGCGAAAGCCTGGATCCAGATCTCGACCACATGCATGGCGGCCATGCTGGCGCTCGGTTCGCCCCATCCTGCCGGTCATGGCGGCAGGTGAGGAGGCTTCGTGACGGCTGGGGCGTGGCCGCCGCGGCCCGGGGCGGCCAGGCTGGAAGCGATCCCTGAGCATCGCCAGCCATGTTCGTCGTCCGTCCGGTCAGGGCCCTGCCGCTGCTCCGCCGCCCGTGCCGGCTTGCGGGGCCCAGGGCGGCGCAGGTTGCGGCCCGGGCGCCCATCGCCGTGGCCATGGCCCTGGCGGCGGCCGTCCTGCTGCCGGGGGCGCCCGCCCGTGCCGACGTGCAGCTGCGCTGTGATGGCACCCAGCTGGAGGCCCGCGGCAGCGCCGAGCAGTCCCGCCCGATCCGCCGCCTGCAGCTCTCCCTCTCCCTGGAGGCCGAGGCCGCCGACACCGATGGCGCCCTGGCCGAGCTGCAGCGACGCCTGGCGGCCGTGCGTTCTGCCCTGCAGCGGCTGGGGGTGCAGGAGTTCCGGGCCAGTTCCCCCAGCACCTGGCAGCGGCCCGCCGAGCCGGGACGCCCCGCGGCGGTGCAGGCCAGCCTGCAGGTCACGGGTCGGTTGCTGCCGCCGCGTCTGCAGCCCCTGATCCGCCAGGTGGGTGCCCTGGCCGGGGTGCGGCTGTCGCCGGTGAGCACCGAGGCTGATCCGTCCCAGGACGCCAGCATCCGTCGCGAGCTGCTGCGCCGGGCCTATGGCGATGCCCAGGCCCAGGCCCGGGAGCTGGCGGCTGTGATCGGGGCTCCCCGCCTGCGCCCCCTGGAGGTGGTGCTGGATGGCCAAGAGATCCGGCCGCTGATGATGCGGGCCGTCGCCGATGCCGCTCCGCCGCCTCCATTCAATCCGGCGGAACTGCCTCCCCCTCTGGATCGCCTGTCGATGTTGGTGCGTTTCTGCGCCGATTGAATGCCGGACCGCTCACCCAGAATGGATCTCTGCAGGTGCTGCGCCATGCCGTCGGCTTTCCGGATCCCTGGTCCACCAGTCCGCACGGCCTTCCTGCCGGGCCTGCTCACCCTGATCCTGCTGCTGGCTCCGGCGGTCCGGGCCGCCGAATCGGCTGAAGTGCAGGAAATCCTCGATGGCAAGGAGCTCTACATCGATCAGAAACAGGCCAGGGTCAAGGAGATGGCCCAGGCGCCCCAGCAGATCAGCACCCAGAACAGCCGTGGCCAGATCCGCTTTGAGGCCGGTGCGGTCGGCCGGCTCAACCGCTTCTCGTTGTTGCGCCTGGGTCAGGGCTGTTTTCTGGTCGATCGCGGCCAGGTGCTGGTGTCGGGCAAGCAGAGCGGCTGCACCCGTTCCGCCCGCCTGAGTGTGCGCGGCACCAACTACCTGCTGGAGGTGAAGGACAACGGCGATTCCGAGCTCTCGGTGCTGGAGGGATCGGTGCAGGTGGAACCTCTGCGCGAGGGCGAGCCCACCGGGGCCGCTCCGACCACGGTCCAGGCGGGCCAGCGCCTGCGCCTGTCGCCCCAGGGGGTGGTGCTGACCCTGCTGGCCCTGAGTTCGGGGGATTACAGCAGCATCCTCTCCGGTCCCCTGTTCGAGGGGTTCCGGCTGCCCTTGCCCGCCGCCCAGGCCCTCGACAGCTACCTGCGTGCCCATGTGCCGGGGGTGACGCTGCCGTCCATGGCGCTGCCTTCCCTGCCGGTGTCACTGCCGATCAGCCTGCCGCGCTTCTTCTGAACCCGATGAGGATCGCCGTGATCACACCCTTGGCTCCGCCGCCGGCGCCGGCGCCGGCCGGCGCCGGTTGGGTCATGGCCGCTGAGCCGCTTCGGGATCGGGGGTGCTCGTGAGGCACCTCAAGGCGTGGCAGCGGCCCGGCACCCTGGTGCTGCTCAGTGCCCTGGTGGTGGGCTGGAGCGGTGTCACGGCGGGCTGGCCCGGCCCCCGTTGGCGGGTCTGGGAGCGGGCTTTCGAAGATCAGTTGCTGGTGCTTCGCGGCCAGCGCCGTCCGCCTCGCCAAATTCTGGTGGTGCCGGTGGACGACGCCACCCTGCAGCAGGGGAGCTGGTTCGAGCAGAGCCGTCAGATCCCGGATTGGGCCAGGGGGATCGCCACCTTGCCCTGGCCGCGGGCCGCCTACGCCAGGGTGGCGGCCCGGCTGCTGGATGCGGGCGCGGCCGCGGTGGCCATCAATGTGGTGTTCGAGGGGCCGAGCCGCAACGGTCCCGCCGACGATGCGGCGATGGTGGCGATCCTGCGGGCCCATCCGGGCCGCATCGCCCTGGCGGCGGAGATGCTCGAGTCGTCCGATCAACAGGGTTCCGGCGCCCTCACCCTGGTGCGGCCGGAGCCGTTCATGGCGGCCATCGGTGGCCAGGACGCCCTGGGCCTCACCAACACGCCGTTGCGTGCTCCGGGGGAGCGGCTGCTGCATCCGGATGCCTATGGCCGCGGCCTGTTGCCGGCCCAGGGGGTGAAGCCCTTCCCCTCGCTCTCCTCCACCCTGTTGCGGCGGGCTGGTCGCTCCAGCCGGCAGCAGGACGAGCTGACCGCGCTCAATGTCTACGGACCGGAGGGCAGCTTCCGCCGCCTGCCGGCCTGGGAGGTGCTGGATCCCAGCCGCTGGCGCCAGTCTCCGCAGCGGCAGGCGCTGGCCGGATCCCTGGTGGTGCTCGGTCCCGTCGTGACCCAGGGGGACGATGGCTATCCCACCCCCTTCGGCTCGCTCTCGGGGCTGGAGCTGCTCGCCACCGCCACCGCCAACTCCCTGCAGGGGGACGGACTGCGGGGCTGGCCGCAGAGCAACCGGGATCGGGCCCTGCTGGCCGCCCTGCCGGTGCTGCTGGCGGCCGGGCTGGTTCTGGCCCTGGCTCTGGCCCGCCGCTCCCTGCTCTGGCGGCTCGGCGTCATCGGCGGAATCCTGATCCTGCAGGTCGCGGTCGCTGGGCTGGCCTTGCGCGAGCGCCAGCTCTGGCTGCCGCTGCTGGCCCCGGCTGCCGGCCTGGGGTTGCTGGCCCTGCTGCATGGCGGTGACGCCTACCTGCTGGAGGAGCGGGAACGGCGCCGCCTGCGGCGCACCTTCGAGCGCTATGTCGCTCCGGGGGTGGTGGCTGAGATCCTGGCCGATCCCGAGGCGGCCCAGGGCATCCTGCGGGGCCGGCTGCTCGATGTGACGGTGTTGTTCTCCGATCTCAAGGGCTTCACCGAGCTGACCCGCCAGCGCAGCCTCGCCGGCGAGAGCGAACTGCATGTCAGCCAGCTCAACACCTACCTCGGCGCCATGGTGGAGGTGATCACGGCCCACGGCGGCACCGTCGACAAGTTCATCGGCGATGCGGTGATGGCGGTCTTCGGCTCGCCGGTGGGTCGCGGTGTGCTGGTGGAGGCCCGCGAGGCTCTGGCCTGCGCCCTGGCCATGCGCCAGGCCCTAGCGGACCTCAATCGCAGCTGGCAGAGCCAGGGCCTCACCTGCCTCCAGAGCGGCGTCGGCCTGGCCAGTGGCCAGGTGGTGGTGGGGCAGATCGGCAGTCCCCGCCGCATGGAGTTCACGGTGATCGGCGACACCGTGAACCTGGCCAGCCGGCTCGAGGGTCTGACCCGCAGCCTGCAGACCCCGGTGCTGTTCGATCGCGCCACGGCCGAGCGCCTCGATCCGGCCCCGGGCGCGCCGGTGTCTCTGGGCATCCAGCCGGTGAAGGGCATCGGCGAGATCGAGGTGTTTTCCCCCGCTGTCACGGGCCCAGAGGCCGCCACCGAGCCGACTGCTGCCAAGGACCCGACCGCCAAGGACCCGACGGCCGCGGCTGCTGCCGGATCAGCCCCGCTGCCGGGCTGATCCGGCTCGCTCCGGGGCGCGGAGGAACCCTGCGCCTCAGCCCTCCAGGTAGGTGGTCTGCCCCAGGCTGGCCTTGAGGTGGGCCATCAGCCGGCGCGCATCGCTGATCGCCAGATCGCCGCGGGCGATGGCGGTTTCACTCGCCAGCCGCAGGCGCTCGAGCAGCTGGGCCGGATCGTGCTCCATCGCCTGCAGCACCTCGGCATTGGTGTCACCCCGCACGACGTGATCGACCCGATAGCGACCGCCATCGGCCAGGCGGATGTGCACCGCATTGGTGCTGCCGAACAGGTTGTGCAGATTGCCCATCACCTCCTGGTAGGCCCCCGCCAGAAACAGGCCGATCCAGTAGGGCTCCCCGTCCCGCAGCGGATGGAGTTCCAGCAGCGGTTTGCTGTGGCCGCGATCGATGAAGCGGGCCAGCTTGCCATCGGAATCACAGGTGAGATCGGCGAAGCTGCCCAGCCGGGTGGGTTGTTCCTCGAGGCGATGAATCGGCAGCACCGGGAACAGCTGATCGATCGCCCACGTGTCCGGGGCGGAGCGGAACACCGAGAGGTTGGCGTAGTAGGTGCCAGCCAGCGCCGAGGCCAGGGCCTTCAACTCCTCGGGGATCGCCGTATCGGCGGGCATCGTCTCCAGTTGGGAGGCGATCGCCTGGCAGCAGGCCCAGGTGAACTGCTCGGCCCGGGCCCGCTCCGGCAGGCTCAGGTAGCCGAGGCGGAAGGCGGCCAGGGCGTCATCCTTGAACTTGAGCGCATCGTTCCAGGCTTCCTGCAGCCGCTCGATCGACGGCGCGCTGACAGCGTCACCGGCAGCACCGGAACCGACAAAGTCGGAACCCCCAAAGTCGGAACCGCCAGAGACGGAACCGCCAGCGCCCGAACTTCCGCTCACGATCGCCGCATGGGTGTCGCGCAGGTTGCGCAGGATCAGCGGTTCATTGGCCACCGGCTCCGGCAGGCCGCCGGGCAGGGCACCGGCCCCGAGCACGTCGAACACCAAGACGGAAAAGTGGCTGGCGATCGCCCGGCCGCTCTCGCTCACCAGCGTCGGTACGGCGATGCCATGGGGTTCGCAGCACTCCCGCACGGTGGCGACCACGTCGTTGGCGTAGTTCTGCAGCGAGTAATTGGTGGAGGCGGCGCTGGCGGTGCGGCTGCCGTCGTAGTCGATGCCCAGGCCACCGCCGACATCGAGGTAGCCCATCGGCGCGCCCAGCCGCGTCAGCTCGCCGTAGATCTGGCCCGCCTCCTGCAGGGCGTCCTTGAGCACGGCGATGTCATTGATCTGGCTGCCGATGTGGAAGTGCAGCAGGCGCAGATCGTCCAGCAGGCCGGCGGCGCGCAGGGCCTCCACCGTGGCCAGTACATCGGGGATCGAGAGGCCGAACTTGGCCCGCTCGCCCACCGAGCTGCCCCAGCGGCCGGTGCTGCGGCTCGACAGTTTGGCGCGGATGCCGATCAGGGGGGCGCCGCCGAGCTCGCGGCTGGCGGCGATGATCCGCTCCACCTCATCCGCCTGCTCGATCACCACCACCGGCTTGCGACCGAGGCGGCGGGCCAGGATCGCCGTTTCGATATAGCGGCGATCCTTGTAGCCGTTGCAGATCAGCAGGGCCTCGGGATCCTCGAGCAGGGAGAGGGCGATCAACAGCTCGGCCTTGCTGCCGGCCTCGAGGCCGAAGTGCCAGCGCCGGCCGGTTTCCACCAGCTGTTCGACCACGTGGCGCTGCTGGTTGCACTTCACCGGGAACACGCCCTGGTAGCGGCCGGCGTAGCCGTACTGGGCGATCGCCCGCTCGAAGGCGGTGTGCAGGCGCTCCAGCCGGTCTTCGAGGATGTCGTCGAAGCGGATCAGCAACGGCAGCGTCAGGTCGCGGCCCTGCAACTCCTTGACCAGCTCCACCAGGTCGAGGGCGCCGCCCCGTTCACCGCGGGGCTGCACCATCACATGGCCGCGCGGGCTGACCGAGAAATAGGGTTCACCCCAGCGATCGAGGCCGTAGAGGGCGGCACTGTCGCTGGTGCTCCAGGCGGCCGGGCTGCTGATCGGGACGGCCGCGGTGCCGGAGGGGTTGGCAAGCACCATCAGGCCCTGGGATGTGGCGGTTTCGTTCGCGCCGAATCTAGAGGCTCTGTCTCAGCCGGCCGCTCCGCGGTGGCGTGGGCCACCAACCTGTTCTGGCTCCCATAGGGTTTGGCACTACCACTCTGCTGGAGTGCCCCGGGATGCCTGGTTCTGTTGGCCCATGCGCTCGCTTCGCTGCCACCGGTGCCGTTGTCCCGCTCACCTCGGCTCTGGCCACTCGCCCGCTGTCAGCGGGGCTGGCGAGCGGTGCCGTCGCGGCGCTGCTGGTCGGGCTTGCGGCACCAGGGGCCAGGGCCGCGCCGCTGCCGGCCCTGGCCGGTCCGCTCGACCCCAGGGGGATGTACGTCAGCCTGGGCGCCGGTGCCAGCTGGCCCCAGCCGGTTCAGTACAACGACAACCAGCTGGGACCGCTGCTGCCGATCAAGGGCACGGTGCTGGCGGATCCAGGATTTGCCGCCGATCTGGGCCTGGGCTACGACTTCGGACGCTGGCGGACGGAGCTCAGCTATGTGCATCGCCAGGCCACGATCACCGAATCGAAGTGGTCCGTGGGCCCCTTTCCGCTGGCGGCGGCGGTGGCCGATCCCGTGGTGAGCAGCAACAGCATCTTCGCCAGCCTCTACGCCGACCTGCCCATCAACGCCCGCCTGGTGCCGTACGTCGGTGGCGGCCTCGGCTATTCTGTGGTCAACGCCAGTGCCACCACCATCAGCCTGCGCAGTGGCAGCCAATCCTTCGGTGGTGGCACTGGCGGCACCCTGGGCTATCAGGCCAAGGCGGGCCTCAGCTTCCGGGCCTCCCCCCGCAGTGAGCTGTTCAGCGAGGTGGTGTTCCAGGGGGCCCCGGGGCGCAGCAGCGGCAGCCTCGAGCGCAGTGCGCTGAGCAGCTGGGGATTGCGACTGGGCTGGCGCTATCGCTTCGGCTCCCTCCAGGCCGGGGCTGCGGCTGCGGCTGCGACCACGCCCTGAGCGCCTGAGCGGCGCTGCCCGGCTGGCCTGGTGCTCACGCCCGCCGAAGGCAACGAATTGCAGGCCGCTCACTCGGCCATGGCTGCGGTTCACCACAGGCTCTGGCCATGGGGATAGTCCCTGATCTTTTGATCCGCGCTGAGCAGGGGTACCGCCAGCTCCCGGGCCTGGGCCACCAGGAAGCGATCGGCGGGATCGGTATGAAAGGGCCCCGGCAGCCGCGTGGCCGCCACCGCCACGGCGGGCTCCAGGGGCAGCAGGCGCACGGCGTCAATCGAGGCCACCACGGCGAGCCAGCGCTCCACCTCCAGGCTCAGGGCCAGCCGCCCCCGCTGGACGAGCATCGCCACCTCCCAGCAGCTGATCGCCGAGACCAGCAGCCCGGGGGGCTGCCCGGGCTGGGCGGCCCGCTCGATTTCCGCCTCGATGGCGCGCAGGGCCTGGGGCGAGAGCCTCTGCATCTCGCCACTGGCCCACCAGATCAGGACATGGGTGTCCAGCAGGATCACGCCAGCGCCTCCCAGTCGCCCTCGGCGACCGGATCAAAGGGCTCGTCGTAGCGGAGCAGCGAACCGCGCAGCAGCTCCAGGGGGTCGGCTGTGGCGGAATCGATCGGGCGATAGGGGCGCACCTCCAGCGCGGGCCGGCCGTGATCGGTGACCACCAGGGGCTCGCCGCTGGCCTCGATCTGGCGGAACAGCTCCAGGGCGTGGGCCTTGAACTGGGATTTGGACACCTGTTGCGGTTGGAAGGGCCCCGGCAGTGCCCGGGGTGAGGAGACCTGCACCTTGAGCCTCTGATGACTATGGCAATGAGACTAGGTTCATTTCAGCCGGCCTGGTCCTGCTGGAGCGGTCCTGGTTGAGGCGTCGCGTCCACGAGCAGGCGGCGGCTTATCTGGCCACAAAATCAGGGAAAACCATGGCAGATGGGGTCGCAAGCCAGGTGTCCGTGCGGGAGCTCAAGACCGATCTCTCGAAGTGGCTGGCCCGCGCCCAGGCCGGAGAGGTGGTGGAGGTCACCTGCCATCGCCGGCCGATCGCCCGCATCACGGCCGTGATGCCAGCGGATCCGGCCTCCACCAACCCGCTTCAGAAAGTCATGGCTGCCGGCATCGTCAGCTGGAACGGTGATGGCCAGGAACGTTGCTACTGGCCGCCGCGGCTCAGGCGGCCAGTAGCAACGCCGTCGGATGGAGGCTGTTTCCCGATGTGGTGGTGGATCGATTCAGGCCACCTCGCCGCTGGAGCCAGCAGCGTGTGCTGCGGCTCCAGCGGCGAGGTGGCCGTTGACGGGCCTGTTCGTGCAGCAAACTCCTAACGGCTGCAGATCGCGACGGCCTGGCCGCTGTGGCGTTGATTGGGTGTCACGAACCGGATGCGGCTGTGGCAATGCCAGGGATTGCACCAGTCTGCGAATGTCACACTGCTCCTGGATTGTCTGCATTGCCAGCCGATAGGCGAGCCGTATTCTTCACCATCATTGCCACTGGATTTGGTAGCGGTTTAGCCAATTTTTACTCTAGATGTGGCCCGTTAAAGGCTTGTGTATTGCCGCACAATTTTGCAACTTCTACTTCTAGGGCCGATGCTTCCTTGTCGCCAGTGCTGGCAATAGGAAGGCGTGGTCCCCATAGCGTTCTCGCGGCAATATCATTGTCCGCACAATCAAAGGGCTAGGACAATCTGAAAGGCAACAGTCCCCCAGTAACTGCTTGGATCCTTCAATGGATGGAAATCTGAAGTCATTGTCGACTCAGCTAGCCGCCACTGCTTCTTGCTTGTGATATGGCGCTAGCAGTTGGAAGTGCTTTAACTCGCTTGGTTGGTGATTAGAGAAATAAAAACCCCTGCGGTGACAGGGGCTTGGCGCAACAGGCTTTTGCTGCTGGAAATTGATAGTCTGAACCAGTTGAAACAATTTATTCCTAATGTAACTATTAGCCGCAAACCGGGCAGCCGGGGAAGATGCTCAATATAAAGGTCTGCAGTGCCTTCAGTCTTGATCCCAGGGCTGCTGTGGTCGTGTTGCGGCTATTCTGAAGCCCTGCATCGAACTGCATGCTGCTTGCATTGGACTGTGTGTTGCTGGGCATTACGCTGATGCTTGCAGCAGTTCCCTGGCTGAGCTTGTAAGCGCTGGCGGGGGTGACGGCGAGTGGCAGACATGCCAGTGCTACAGCGGCTGTTCCTGCCAGCGAAAGCTTGAGGTGGGTCGAGCGTTGCATGACTGCTTTGAGCAGGGAGGTTGAATGGTCCAGCAGCGTTGCTGCCGCAAAACTGTAGAACAGTGCGTCGGTTTTTCGGTAGCGCGGTGTGAATCGATTCACAAACTGTTTCATGCAGGCAATTGACTGCCAACTCCTGCTGTCATCCAGGGCCCTCCGCCAGCAGCAGCCTCCACGCCAGCGGCCACCAGCTGGGCAGCGACATCGCCCTGGGCGATGTCGAGGTCGTGCTGCACAGCAAGGGTGCCGGTGGGCCACCAACAACAGCTCCGATCTGATGCGCCGCCCTGGCCCGGCGACAGGGTGCAACCGGCTGCCGCCCAGGAACTGCACCTCACCACGGCAGAGCCGCACACCTTCGCCAGCTGCGACCGTCGCCTCAACCAGGCGGCCCCACTCCTGCCGCTGGAGGTGTGGACAGGATCCCCTGTGGATGGCTTCAGCAAGCCAGGGGCGAGTTCACGGTGAGCCAGGCTTGCGGGAACGTCGCGGAGTTGATCGACAGCAGCCAACGCAGCGGCGAACCGCTTGCTGTGCCGCCATGGCCGGCCGGTGGCCCTGGTGCTGGACGCGCGCTGTTTGAACGGCTGGTGGAGGCGGCCGCCGCAGAGGCCACCTGCCCGTTTTGCCAGGTACCGCTCTTTGATCCGCAACGACAGAGGGCAGGCATCGCAGGACTTCTGACCGTGATCGGAACCCTGTTGGCGCGTCTTGAGGCCCGCCCAAGTCGTTGCCCGGAGCCGCCTACTCCTCGTCGACGCACACCGTGTGCTGACCGGTAAGCAGCCGCCGCACCACAGCTGGCGGGGCTGGCGATGCTGGCGGTGTTCGTGATCGCGATGCTGGCCTCGGTGCTGCCATCGCGGCTGGCGCAGGCGGCCTGGCAGCAGGGCATGGTGCTCGCCCTGATCGACAACAGCGTCGTGGCCTTGGTGGCGCTGGTGCTGCTGCACCTGGCGGCGTGGATCAACCCGGGCGATCTCTTCAGCCGTGCCCTGCGCGATGGCGCCGCCCGCTGGGCGGTGCTGGCGGCCCTTTTGTATGTCCTGCTGGTGCCCCAGCAGCTGGTGGTGGCGGTGGTGGGGCCCTCCTTCGGGCAGATCAATTCGGCCGGACCGCTGCCGCGGCTGAAGCGCAACCTGGAGGTGATCCTCCAGCAGAACCAACAGCGCCTGCGTCAGCAATGGCGTCAGCGCGAGGCCGCCAGCCGGGCCGATGCCAGCGCCAACCTGCTCTCCCCGCCGCTGCGGGCCAGCCTCTCGAGCCTCGCCTACGCCCTGGCCTTTGCGGCCCTGACCCGGCGTCGCGGCAAGCGCCTCTCCCTGCTGGCCAGCCTGCTGTTCAGCGGCCGAGGGCGCAGCGTTCAGGATCCTGACCTCCTGGGTTTCGAGCAGGATCAGGTCTGAGCTCGCTCCACTCCCTAAAGCTCTGGCGCGGCAAGGATGCTGAATCACCAGTAGATCCGCATCCCCGGCTGTCGTGTGATCGGCAACAGCGACAGCAGGTCGGCGAGCGAAACCGTCTCAGGCACTGCCTTCCAGTTGCGGATCGTCAGGCCGTCGGACGCCATGGCGTCAACGCAGTGGTGCGGCTGCATTCAGCTGGGCAGCAGGGGCACGCCCTCCGCTCGGGCCGCCGCCTGCAGGGCCTGGTCGCGGCTGGCCAGGGCCAGCGTGTCGTGCCACGCGCTGGCGGTGCTGGGCTGGTCCACGCTGATCGGCAGACCCTCCAGCAGGCCGAGATCGGTGCGGATGGCGGCAGGACTGATGCGGCCCCGCCGTTCGGCCTGCACCAGCACGTTGGCCGTTTCCCAGAGCCAGAGGGGCTGCACGTGGGCCCGCAGGATCAGCTGCAGAGCCTGGCGGCGCTGAAAGCCCGCATGCTGGGCCAGCTGCAGGCCGCTGAGCAGAGGATCAGGGCAGCGGGTGGCCCTTCAGCTCCAGGCGCTGCGCCGGGCGAGGGTCTCAATGCCACGAACCTGATCTCCCTGCTCAAGGACAGTGTGCGGGTGGTGCTGTTGTCGCTGGCCCTGGCCTTTGACGCCTCGGCCCAGCGCAAGAGCAGTGGCCTGTCTCTGCGGGTGGCGAGATGGCGCCAGGAAGCGAAGCAACTGCGGAAGAAGTGGCTCCGCCGGCTGCGGCGAAAGACTCGCCGCCAGGAGCGTCATCCCGATCAGGGTCAGTCCCAGACCCGCCTCAGATCATGCTGGCCCATGCCCACCGAGAGGGGCGCCCGCTCGCTGCAGCTCTGAGGCTGAGGCGTCAGGGTCATCGGTCCTGACCGCTTCGGGACAGCGCCACCGATGTTTAAACTGCTGAATCAACACTGGCCCGTTCGATGGCTTCCTCCAGGCCCCGCCAGGCCCTGCGCCGCTGGGGAAACTCTCTCGGTGTGCGGCTGCCCGCCGCCATCTCCCGCGAGGCGGGGCTCCGTGACAGCCAGACCGTTGAGCTCAGGGTGGTGACTGAGGGGGTGCTGATCCGGGCGGTTGAGCCACGCCTGTCCCTGGACGAGCGCCTGGCTGCCTATGTGCCGATGGAGGGTGAGCCCACGGAGGTGATGGCCTGGGATCCGGTCGGGGCGGAAGCCTTCGAATGACACCGAAACCCTCCGGGGTGGTCGCCTGGGTACCGGATCGGGGCGATGTGATCTGGATCGACCACAACCCCCAGGCCGGCAGGGAAATGAAGGATCACCATCCCTTCGTGGTGCTTTCCACCGCCGGTTTCCACAGGACGGTGGGTCTGGTTGTGGGCTGCGCGATGACGTCAGCCGCCTACAACCGCGGCTCCAGCCTGGCGGTCGATCTGGGACCGATCCCCGAGAGGCCCGATGCGCACAGCTTTGTGCTCTGTCATCAGCTCAAGTCGTTCGACTGGAAAGCCCGCGGCGCCCGCCCCCATCCCCTGGGTCGGCTCGAGGCCGACACGTTGGAGCAGGTGCTGGAGATCGTGGGGCAGATCCTGGGGTTGGTGCCGTAGCTGCTGGGTCAGCGCCTGGCTTCGGGCCGGCAATGCGGTCTGGCTGCCCTGGTTCAGCCAGCTCGACTCCAGGACTGACCAGGCGCGGCGGACGTGCTTCTCAAGCAGCTGCGCCACAGTGTCGCCTTCCCGCTGGTGGCAGCTAGCGAGGCCACAAAATCAGCGAAAACCAGGCTGATCTGGTCGCAAGCCAGGTGTCTGTGCGGGATCTCAAGACCCATCTCTGGCAGTCGCTGGCCCGCGTCCAGGCCGGAGAGGTGCAGGAGGTCACCTCCCATCGCCGGTCGATCGACCGCATCACGGCCGTGATGCAACCGGATTCCGCCTCCACCCATCCGCTGCAGAAGGCGATCGTTGCCGGCATCGTCAGCTGGAATGGTCAGAAGCCCGTGTTCCCACCGCCAGTCAAGTTGCGCGGTGAAGGAAAAGCATCAGTGCCATGGTGTTCGAAGCTCGCGGTTGATCTGGTGTTCCGGTTCTGCGAGATCAGTGCCCTGATCCAGTGGCTCATCGTTGAGCCCCAGTCCGATCCGATGCGAGAGGTCATGTCCCGCGCCGAAGCCCTCGCGGTCTGGCGGATCACCTGGGCTGAAGCGATGGCAGGCCTGGCCCGCCGCCAGAGGGAAGACCCGCTCAGCAGCGACGATCGCGAGCTGGCCCGGCAACACCTGATCACGTCCTGGTCATCCTTCGGCATCGTCTGAAGTGCACGTCTCTGCAGGGCCGTGCAGGTCACCTTCGCCAGCGAGGACCGTCGCCTCAACCAGGCTGCCCAACTCCTGCAGCTGGAGGTGTTGCCATGAGTGCCAAAGCCCTTGCCATGGCGCCATGGGAGAATCAATTCCGCCACGGCGCCGGCGACGCTGATGAACGCGACCCATGACCACAGCCGATCTTCGCTGGCTTCAACGTTTCGATAACTTCCAGCGAGCCCTGTTAGTGCTCGAGCGCGGTGTGCGGCAGGCCCAGCTGCGGGAGCTGAATGAGTTGGAGGAGCAGGGATTGATTCAGGGCTTCGAATTCACCCATGAACTCGCCTGGAATCTGCTGAAGGACTACCTCCAGCATCAGGGCATCGCGGCCATCGTGGGATCGCGCGACGCCACCCGCCTGGCCTTTCAGAACAATCTGATTGCCGATGGTGAAACCTGGATGGAGATGATCCGCTCCCGCAATCAGTCGTCTCACACCTACAACCTCGACCAGGCCCGCGCCATCGCCCGGGCTGTGATCGAAGCCTTCTTCCCGGCCTTCTTGGCGTTGAGAGACCGGTTTGCGGCCCTTGCTGACGTCTCGCGATGACGACAGCGACCACCACGCTCAGCCCCCAGCACTTCGGCCTGCCTGAGCAGGCCATCGCCGCGATCCAGCGGGTGCTGGCCCGTCATCCCCAGGTGGAGAGGGCGGTGCTCTACGGATCGCGCGCCATGGGCCGCCACCGCCCCGGCTCCGACATCGACCTCACCCTGGTCGGCCCGGACCTGGGCGCCAGCACCCTGGCCTGCATCGAGGCCGAGCTGGATGATCTGCTGCTGCCCTGGATGATCGATCTCTCCAGCTGCTCCGATCTCAGCCACCCACCCCTGCTGGAGCACATCGAACGTGTCGGGCAGGTTCTCTATCGCCGGGGCGAGCTGATCCAGGGCAGCCCCTGATGGCCTGCGGCAAGTCCCACCTGGCCCGGATCGGCCAGCTGCGGCTTGAACTGGAGCGCCTTCTGCTGGTGCTCCGCCAGCTGGTGGGGGCCTGTGCTGCTGGGTGGCCTTCGCTTTTCTGCTGCTGATCCCGTTGCAGGGTCTGGCGGCCTGGCGGGCCCTCGATTGGGCCGGTGCCGTCGAATCGCGGGGCACCCGCCAGGAGCTGCAACGCATCGCCCAGTTCCGCCAGGCCGTCACCAGCGCCGGCGGCGTCGCCGCCCTGCAGGCCAATCTGGCGGCGATCCAGGCCCCAGCCCTGGGCCCCGAGGATCTGCGTCAGAGCCTGGCGGCGATTAAATCCGGTCTGCTCGCCCAGCTGCAGGCCGCCGAACAGAGGGCCAGAGCCACGGCGGCGCCTGGCACGGCCACGGGCCAAGGGTTGAATCCTGCCAGATTGGTTGCCCTGGGCAAGGAGAGCCTGCGGGTGGTGCTGCTCTCGCTTGGCCTGGCCCTGGGCTTCGCCGCGGCGGCCCAGCGCCAGGGCCGTGAGCTCTCGCAGCGGGCGGAATGGGAGCAAGCGCTGGAGGGGGTGCTGGAGGCGGGTCTGCTCTGGCAGCAGGAGCGGCTGGCGCGGCAGGACGAAAAACACTGGCAGCTGGAACAACAACATGTCCATGAGCTGGAGCTTGCGGCTGAGATGGCTGCCGCGGAGGAGGCGATGGCTGAGCCCCTGAAGGAGTGCCAGGTCTGGCCCGATAGCCCCCTGGTCGCTGGCGAAGGTGGGAGGAATCGGGGCCACTGCGGCGCCGATGCCGCTTACTTCGAGGCCCTCGCCGGTCAGCAGGGGGAGCCGGCTGGCGATTGAGGCGGTTGTGCACGGAGGCCGGTCGAGGCTCGGCACCGGCGCCGGTCTGGCGCTGCGGCGGCGCGTTGATCACCGGCTTTGCCCTTGGCTTGCAGGGGGGCGTTCAGGTGAACGACAGGAGATCCGTCAGGGATTCATGCCTCCCCATGAGGAGGAGGGGATGCAGCGGGCGGCTGTTGCGGGCGCACCAAGCTGGGAAAATTGAAGCGCATGATGTGGATCGTCCGTGCCTTTCCTGGCCTCGACGACAGGTCCGGTGTCTTCCCTGAGGCACGACATCGAAGTCCACCGTTCTGAGTTGGGCGCTGCTGAGATTCACTCCTGCGTCCAGACCAGATCGCCCATCTCCATGTCCGGGCTGGCCGGCTGGCGCCTGTGGCTGGCATCGTGGTCTTTGTGAGCTTCAAGGGCAGGTTGGCTGCGCAGAATTTAGGGGCGCATCTTTACCAGCGGGATAGCCGTTGTGGTGGCCACGGCTTTGGTGTTGGTTGTTGTGATTGTGGTGTTGCCTGGTTGTCCAATCAATGCCGGCTACAAGCCAGAGGCCGAGGCTTTTCTATTGAGCCTGGCCTCTGTAGCTGCTTGCAATTTTCTCAGCGGCTATCGCTGGGCCGCTTCAGCCAATCCCTCTCTGTGGTTTGATCCGGCCTTGGCCATCACGGCTTTGGCGGTAGGTCTGCTTGCCTTGACCAGCCAGCCTTTCGATGTGTTCGTGAATCCCTTGTATTAAGAGCAGGGAGCATTCGCGCTTTCATCCTTGTCAGGTGCGATTGCTTCCCTCATTTTTGGCGTGATTAATGTTGGCACGAAGTGCGATGATTGCAAGGCAATCAAGAGGAAAAAGTAGAGACTGCTGATGGAATCGTCAAGCATTCTGCCTGGGTTGGCCTGGCTTTTGTTGCTGTGCTGACCAGCGTTGTCGTCGTCAATCTCGGCGGTGTGTTTGTGGCTCACCACCGGGAGCTTTCGCCGCTCTATCTCCTGCCCGGCGTACTTGTTGCCCCTTCATCTGGAGCCGGATTTCTGCTGCTCGCCAATCCGGCCATGCGTTTGTGAATCGCGCCAAGGCTTGATGGCAGTCGGCTGAGCGGCTCTGCCACCTCGGCGCCCAGCACAGCGCCGCTGGCCTCAGTGGGTCTTGGCCCCGGGCATTGCCTGCGTTGCTTCCGGGGTCTGTCCCGTGGCCTGTCTCCTGGGACCCCGGGCCGGTGCCGTCGCTTCTGCGGTCTTGGCCCCATGGCTGGCAGCCGGATCCGCCGTCTTGGGGCGGCGGCTGGTGTGGGCTGGTTTCACCCCTCTGCCAACCCTCCCCGACTGAGGGTTTCTGAGCCGATCTCCGCTCAGTGGATTGTGAGGATATCTGGAATGAACTCGCAGTCAACCCCTTTCACCGGCGATCGTGCCTGAGGAAACGAGGTTCAGACCTGGGAACGATTCGAACCATGGCCACCAGCCCGAGATGCCGGCTCGGCCATTCGCTGCGGCGCTCTGCCCTGGAGCTTTCTCACCGCCAGGAGGACAGCCCCGAAGCCGTGCTGCTCAGTCTGGGCGCCGAAATCCGCCAGCTCAGTGGCGAGCGCCCGTACAGCCAGGAACTGCTGCTGATGGAGCAGGTCTTCGTGTTGCTGCTGGCGGGATTCCGTCCTCAGCCTGGGCCCTGCTCTCGGGTGGCTCTGGTGCCGCCCTCGCCGGTCCCCATGGCTCCGCCAGCCCCTGCCCCTGCCCTGGAGCCGACGATCGCGGCCCTGCTCCAGGCGGGGATGGTCTGGGTGGCGCTGGCTGGTCAGCCGCCGGCGTTGGGCTTCCCCACCCCATCGCGGCCGGCCTGAGCGCCATGGCCGCGGCTGCTCCCGTGCCTGGGAGCCTCGCTTGCCAAGCGGCTACCCCAGCGCGGACGATGGCCCTCTACCTCCTTGCCCCGGATCCATGGCCGTCGAACGCTCCTTCATCGCCATCAAGCCCGACGGGGTGCAGCGGGGTCTGGTTGGTGAAATCCTCGGTCGCTTCGAGCGCAAGGGCTTCAAGCTCGTGGGCCTCAAGCAGCTCACCCCCAGCCGCGAGCTGGCCGAAAGCCATTACGGCGTGCACCGCGAGCGCCCCTTCTTCGCCGGCCTGGTCGACTTCATCACCTCCGGCCCGGTGGTGGCGATGGTCTGGGAAGGCGACGGCGTGATCGCCAGTGCCCGCAAGTTGATCGGCGCCACCAAGCCCCTCGAGGCCGAACCCGGCACGATCCGCGGCGATCTGGCGATCAACATCGGCCGCAATGTGATCCACGGCTCCGACGCCCCCGAAACCGCCGCCTTCGAGATCGGCCTCTGGTTCACCCCCGCCGAGCTCAGCGACTGGAGCCCCGCCGATCAGGTCTGGCGCGTCGAGGGCTGAGCGCAGGCTGCACCCGAACCCCTCGGCCGCTGGCAGCCGCTCCGGCCTCAGGGCCCGGAGCTGAGGGTGTCCGGCCGGGAACGGCTTGGCTGCCGCTGTCTGGACGACCAGCCCCGGGCTGCCGCAGTTCTGTCCCGTGGCTGCTGCCGGTGCGTCTGGAATCCAGACCCGTCGCTGGCACCGCCCTGGTCGGGCTGGTCGCAGCGGGTGATCCGGCTCGTCCCGAAGCCAGTGTTCAGAAGCGATCCCAGCGGAAGTCCTGCAGGGCCCCGGCATCCGCCGCGTCCGACTCGCCGCTGAGGCCCCGGGCCACCAGGTCGGCGCTCAGCGCCGCCAGCAGCACGCCGTTGCGGTGATGGCCGGTGGCCAGCCACAGGCCCTCGATCGGGCCGCTCCCCAGCAGGGGCCCCTCGTCGGGGGTGCAGGGGCGAAAGCCCCACCAGCGCTCCATCGGCGGCCACTGGCTCGCCGCCGGCAGCAGGGCGGCGATGCCCTCCTCCAGCTGGCGCTGGCCGCAGGGGGTGAGGCCCTCACCGAATCCGGCCGCCGCTTCGCTGGTGGCGCCCACCACCAGCAGCCCGTCCTCCCTTGGCACCAGGTAGGTGCCGGGGCCGAACACCACCCGCGGCAGGGCGCCGATCGGCCCCTGCAGGGACAGCATCTGGCCCTTCACCGGCACCACCGGCAGCTGGGGCAACAGGCGGGCGCTCCAGGCGCCGCCGGCCAGCACCGCCGCCGAGCAGGCCAGGACCAGCTCACGGCCATCGGCGCGCCGCAGCCGCACGGCCTCCAGCCGAGGTGGGGAGCTTGGTTCAGGCGCGGCGATCGCTGCAGGCAGTGAGCCAGGCCCGCCATCGGGCCACGCGGCTGGGTTGGAGGCCTGGGCAGGGGCGGCACTTCGGGCGGCCGAGGCGGGGGCAGGCGCTGCTGAGGTGGCCCCGGGGCTGGTGATCAGCTCCAGCACCTCGCTGCCCTCCTCGAACTGCACGCCCCGCTGCACGCAGGCCCGTTCCAGGGCTCGCATCAGCCGGCGGCGGTTGTCGATCTGGCCGTCCTGCTCGAACAGCAGGCCCGCCCGCCACGGCGGCCCGATGCCGGGAATCTCCCGCTCCAGGTCGGCGCGCTCCAGGGCCATGCCCCAGGCCGCCGTGGCGTAGGCGTCGCGTTCGGCCGCCGTGGCGAAGGGCACGACGATGCCGCAGGGCCGCAGGCCGCAGCCCAGGCCGCTGTCGGCCTCAATCTCGGCCACCCAGCCTGGAATCCGCTGCAGGGAGGCCTGCCCCAGGGCCAGCAGGGCGCCGCCGAGGCCCTCGGCATGGGGGGCGAGCATGCCGGCGGCCACGAAGCCGGCGGCCTCACTGCGGCGCCGGCTGAGCACCAGCACCGAGCGGCCGCGGCGAGCCAGCTGATGGGCCACCGCCAGGCCCATCAGGCCGCCGCCCAGGATCAGCACGGGTTGCGATGGCGGGGAGGCGGCAGCCGTCATGGCCAGATGTCGTCGGAGCAGAGGCTCACTCAGTATTCCGGATTCAGGCCAGGGGCTACGCCGCCAGCGGCGCGGCGGTCCTGATTCGCGCCAGCCGGCCTCGTCGCCGGGGTTAAGCGCCCGGGCCCGGATCGTTCAGCGGCGGCAGGCCGCTCTGCGCCGTCCTTGCTCGATCCGCCAGTCAGGCGGGGCCTCCCTGGGGCGTCTTGATCACCCAGTCCGCTCCGGGACGGGGCGTGCTGCCACAGGCCTGCCGTTCCCCCGCCAGGGGATCCAAGCGCTGGCTGCGACGGATCCGCGATCGGCGGAGCTATCTGGCTGATCCAGTCGGGCGTTGAGGCTTGGGGGAGCTGGGAAGGTGCCAGGTCGGGGCGGCTGCGAAGCCCGGCGACGGCCAACGCATCGGTCAACCAGCTGGAAGCGCCGCGCCGTCGGATCAGCCGTTGGCGGTGGTGCTCGGCGTGGCGGGAGGATGGCCCCCCACAGCAGCTCGAGTCGCCCTTGACCAACGATCCAGTTGAGGGAACCCCAGAGCCGTCAGTGCGCCAGCGGGACCCGGCCAGCCTTGATCTCAGTCGCCCCTGGCTGTCGCGCCTGCCGCTGGCCTGGCCGTTGCTGGCCTCGGTGGAACTGGGACGAGAGAAGGCGAAGGCGCTGCAGGCCTTCGGGCTGCCGTTGCTGCTGCTGCGGGGTGCCGATGGGCTCGCCTCGGCCCACATCGATCGCTGCCCCCATCGACTCGTCTCCTTCTTCGCCGGGCCCGAGCCGCCCCTGGTGGAGGGCGACACCGTGCGCTGTCCGTTCCACTCCCAGACGTTCAACCAGCAGGGTCGCTGCGTGCGCACGCTGCATGGCGAGAGCGACAAGTCGCAGACCCTGCTCAGCCTGCCGCTGCTGGAGGAGGGAGGGTTTTTGTGGCTGCCATTGAGCCGCAGTCTCTTCGCCGACCGCGGCCAGCTCGCCCTGGCGCCGGAGCAGGTCGAGGCGGCGCGGGCGGCCATCCGGTTGCCGCAGGAGTTCGAGCAGCTCAACGATCCGGCCCGTTTCCGCTGCCATCCGCTGTTTGAGTACCGCTATCCCTGTGGCCCCTGGGGGCTGACGATCTCCAGCGGCATCGACCATACCCATGGCTTTCAGGTCCATGGCATCGCCCAGGTGGTGCATCGACTGCGCAGCTGGTTCGGCGCTGAAACCCTCAGCGGCATGCACGTCGTTCGCAACGATGCGGAGCGTTCGGTGCTGGTCACCTATGAGCAATTCAGCGATTCCCTGCGGGCTTACTGGAAGGTGGGGGGAGCGCCGAACCTCTGGCTCAACAAGCTTGACGAGGGGCTGTACATCGCCGTGCTGTTTGTGCCGGAGGACTCCAAGGCGACCATGACCCGCGGCTGCATCTACATCGACAGCCGCACCTGGGGCGGCTTGGAGTTTCCACCGTTTCTGAACCGCCTGCGCGATCTATCGATTCAGAACAGCGAGGAAGATCGGCCCTTCATCGAAAGCCAGGCGCGCTTTCTCGATCCAGGCGAACTGCCGATCGGCTATGCCTCCAGCAACGATGCACCGGTGTACCACTTCTTCCGTTACCTCGAACAGATGACCGGCACGCCGATCGATTTCGGTTTCGCCAAGGCCTCCGTTCAGGAGCTGGTGGCCAGAAACTTCTGGAGCAGCTGACGCATGCGGGCGATCGGTTGGTCGGCCTCGATCAGCTGCTCCCCGCTCGGGCAGGGATCGAGCTGCGCTGGCAACGCCTCCAGGATGCGGCGATCCTGATCGATCAGGGCGCGCTCAAAGGCGATCACGCTGGCGGCGCTCACCTCCTCTTCCAGGTCATTGCGCAGATAGAAGCGCAGGATCGTGCAGGACTGGTCGTCGCGGGGGACGGCGAACAGCACGATGCACTGCTGCCGGCCATTGGGCCAGGTGAGCTCAAGGGTGAGTCCCAGGGGAGCCAGCCAGCGCACGTGCCGCTCCACCCGCAGGCTGGCGCTGCCGTCCGCCACGGTGGCCTCCAGCGCCGCCGTCGTGCTCACCTTCAGGGGAATGCTGAACGCCAGTCCGTCTTCGGTGACGGTGATGCCGCCCTCCATCGGGTCCGGCACGGGGGAGAGGGCATCAAGCACCCCCCGATGCACGAAGTAGTGGTGGATGTTGTCCAGCCCGTTTTCGATCACCCGGAAGGCGGAGCACTGCCAGCGTTCGTGAAAGCCCTCGATGCGCCGATGGCGGCCGTCCTCGGCCATCGGCAGCGCCGGGATCGGCAGCCGGGCCTCCGGCGCCAGGCACACCCACACCAGCCCGTGCCGCTCCTGCACGCTGTAGGCCCTGGTGTGGCAGCGCTCGGGGATCGGCTGGTCGGGTTGCTGGGGCAGCAGCCGGCAGCGGCCCTCGGTGTCGAAGGCCCAGCCGTGGTACGGGCAGTGCAGATGCCCCTCACTGCCGATGTGGCCGCCGGAAAGGGCGGCGGAGCGATGGCGGCAGCGATCGTCCAGGACGCCCAGCTGGCCGTCTGAGCCGCGCCACACCACCAGCGATCGCCCCAGCAGCGTCACGGCCACCGGTTCCGCCCCCAGCTGCTGCAGGGGCAGCAGCGGATACCAGAACGGTTCCAGGCGCTGAAGCAGCGGATCCATGGGCGAAGGGGCCTGGCTGGCCTGCGAATCTCAGGCTCCTAGGATGCCCCTTCAAGCTGGCTGGAGTGACTTGAGGATGGCTGGAGGCACGGCAACGCAGGCGGCCTGGGAAGCGGTGATCGGCCTCGAGACCCACGTGCAGCTGGGCACCGAGAGCAAGATCTTCAGCTGTGCCTCCACGGCCTTCGGCGACGATCCCAACTCTCACATCGATCCGGTGGTCTGTGGGTTGCCGGGCACCCTGCCGGTGCTGAATCAGAAGGTGCTCGAGTATGCGGTGAAGGCCTCCCTGGCCCTGAATCTGCATGTGGCCGAGCACAGCAAGTTTGATCGTAAGCAGTATTTCTATCCCGATCTGCCCAAGAACTATCAGATTTCCCAGTACGACGAACCAATCGCCGAGGATGGCGCGATTGAGGTGGAGGTGGCCGAAAAGGGCAAGGACACCTATCTCAAGACGATCGGCATCGAACGCCTGCACATGGAGGAGGATGCCGGCAAGTTGGTGCACGCCGGCAGCGATCGCCTCGACGGCTCCAGCCATTCCCTGGTGGATTACAACCGCGCCGGCGTCGCCCTGGCCGAAATCGTCTCCAAACCCGATCTGCGCACTGGCCGGGAGGCGGCGGAATATGCCTCGGAGATTCGCCGGATCATGCGTTATCTGGGGGTGAGCGACGGCAACATGCAGGAGGGATCGCTGCGCTGTGACGTCAACATCTCGGTGCGGCGCGGGCCCGATGCTCCCTTCGGCACCAAGGTGGAGATCAAGAACATGAACTCCTTCTCGGCGATTCAGAAGGCGATCGACTACGAAATCGCCCGCCAGATCAAGGCCTATGAGGCCGGGGAGCCGGTGGTGCAGGAAACCCGGCTCTGGGATGAAAGCAAGCAGCTCACCAAGAGCATGCGCAGCAAGGAGGGAGCGAGCGACTATCGCTACTTCCCCGATCCCGATCTGGGGCCGATCGAGGTGAGCGCCGAGCAGCGCGAGGCCTGGCGGGCCGAACTGCCGGAGCTGCCGGCCGCCAAGCGCCATCGCTATGCCGAGGCGTTCGGGCTCTCCATCTACGACGCCCGTGTGCTCACCGATGAGCGGCCGATGGCCGAGTACTTCGAGGCCGCCGTGGCCGCCGGAGCCGAAGCCAAGGCGGTGGCCAACTGGATCACCGGCGACATCGCCGCCCATGTGAACGCCAACCGCCTGGCTTACGACACGCTGCCGTTGCGGCCTGCCCAGTTGGCCGAACTGGTGGGCCTGATCGAGGACGGCACGATCAGCGGCAAGATCGCCAAGGAGATTCTGCCGGAGCTGCTGCAGCAGGGCGGCTCGGCCCGCGCCATCGTCGAGGCCAGGGGGCTGGGGATGATCAGCGATCCGGCGGCGCTCACGGCGATCGTCGAGGAGTTGCTGGCGGCCCATCCCGAGGAGGTGGCAGGCTTCCGCGGCGGCAAGACCAAGCTGCAGGGGTTCTTCGTCGGCCAGCTGATGAAGAAGACCGGCGGCCGTGCCGATCCGAAGCTGGCCAATCAGATTCTGCTGGCGCGTCTGCAGGGCTGAGTGGCTGCTCCTGAGCCGTTGCTCCTGAGCCGCTCGCCCGGGGGGGATCCCTGGTCACTCCGCCCTGGTCGCCAGGGCTCGCCGTAAGCCGGCCAGCAGTTCCTCGCGGCTGCCGTCATTGGCGATCACCACATCGGCCAGCTCCCGCTTGCGCTCCAGAGGCCACTGGGCAGCCAGGCGCTCGGCCGCCGCCGCCGCGCTCAGACCGTCCCGCTCGTGCAGCCGCTCCAACTGGGTGGCCTCGTCACAGCTCACCAGCCACACCTCACTGCAGAGCTCCTGCAGGCCGGCCTCGAACAGCAGGGGGATCATCAGCACCACCGCCGGTGCCGCATCCAGCCGGGCCAGCTCGGCGCTGAAACGCTGGCGCACCAGGGGGTGGATCAGATTTTCGAGCCACTGCCGTTCGGCGGCATCGGCAAAGACGATGCGGCCCAGGGCGGCCCGATCGATGGCGGGGGCTGCGGCCGGTGCAGCTGCGTCCGCCTGTGCGTCGCTGTTGTCTGCCGGGCTCGGGGACAGCTGCACGGTGTTGGCTCCGGCCACCGATCGCTCCTGGCCTTGCGGTTCGTGCCCCGTCCGGTGTCCTGCCGCCGCGTCAGCGCCTGCCCCCACCGTGGCGCCGTAGCGGGCCAGCACGGCCGCCGTGGCGGCCGTGCCCGGGGCGAGGGCCTCGCGGGCGTAGGCGTCCGCATCCAGCACGGGCAGGCCGAAGTGGCTGCTCAGCAGCTGCCCCACCGTGCTCTTGCCGCTGGCGATGCCGCCGGTGAGGCCGATGCGGCGCTGCTGCAACGCCCGTTCCTGGGTCACCATCCCCTTCAACGCCACAACTGGCGCAGGGCCCGTCCCAGCACCACCAGCAGATCCATCTCCAGCCCGGAGCGCTGAGGCGAGCTGGCCTCCAGGGCCACCAATCCCTCGAGTTTGCGCCGCAGCTCCTGCGCCTGCCGCTCCTCTCGCAGCTCCTGGCGCAGGCGTTCCTGCTCGCTCAGCTCGTCATGGCGCAGGGCGCCGCCGGCCTGGGTCCAGGCCAGCAGCTGCCGCAGTTCGCCCGGATCGAGCCAGGTGCCGTGGCTGCGGCAGCGATCGACGATCACGCCACTGCGCTTGCCGAACAGGCTGCGATTCATCATGTCGCCGCAGGCCGGGCAGGCCCGGTAGCGCAGCGCTCGAGGCTGGCCGCGGGGAGTCTCCACCAGGCTGTTGATCAGGGGGGTGTCCACCTCCCAGACCGGGCCCACCGCCTCGCGCAGCAGTTGCTGCAGGCTGCCGTGTTCGAGAAACAGGCCCAGGCAGGTGGGACAGCGATCCAGGCTGATCGGCGAGGGATGGCTCAGCTGGATCGCTTCGAGCGGGCCGTGGCCGTCCGGGCAGTGCAGATCGGCCCGCGGGCCCCCCACCTCGGCTTTGGCCCAGCCGCCCAGATCGATATCGACGAAGCTGCCGCAATAGGCGCAGCGGGGGCCGCCATCCTGCAGCGGCGCCGAGCAGCAGGGGCAGTTCACGGGATCGCTGGCGGCGCGGCCCCCCGGCGCCGGAGCCCCGCCGCTGGACCGATCGCTTCAGGCCGGGGGGAGGCTGCGGCTGGAGCGTCCGGTCGGTTGGCCAGGGGAGGCCCTGAGGCAGCCGTCGGTGGCAGCGCTGCGGGGCTGGAGGTTGGTGGCGAGGTTCCAGCCGGGACCTTTGCGGCGGCGTCCGGCCGGCTGGGTGCCAGGCCAGGCCCTGGCAGCGAAGCCGGGCTGGGGGGTGCCGTGCACTCCTGGCCAAGCGCTGCAGGTGGTGATGGGCTGGACGGATATTCCCGCGCGGCGTCGAGCGACTGAATCCTGGATCCGTCTGGCGGCTGCCCCAGCCCTGGCTCGTCAAGGCAGGCCAGCGGCTGTTCGCCCAGGGGTGGCGGCAGAGCTGGCTGCAGTCCCGGAGGCAACGGTGGTGGCAGTGGAGGTGGCAGTGGTGGCGCCCGGCGCCGCCGGCCGTCGCTCCCCGGGACCCGGTCGTCACCAGCGTGGAGCGGCACGCCAGCAGGGACCTCTCGCCCGAGGCCGGTGTCTTGGATGGGTCGCCCGCCCCCGGCGCTGATCACCCGGCCGCTGCGGCGATCAAGGGCCGCTTCCACCTCCGCTGGCAGGGTGAGGTTCTCGATCAACAGGCTGGGAATCTCCAGCCCCAGCTCCTGCACCTCCTCCAGCAGCCCCAGGCGCAGATCCCGGGCCAGCTCGTCGTAGCGGCCGGCCAGATCGAGGATCGAGTGCTCCCCCTGGCCCAAGGCGTCGGCCAGGCGGCTGACGATCAGGTTGCGCAGTTGGTCGCTGAGGGTTTCCAGGCTGACCCGGCCCCGGTTGCCGGTGACCTCGCGGATCAACCAGCTGGGGTCGTTGACCCGCAGGGTGAAGCTGCCGAAGCCCCGCAGCCGCACCGGTCCCAGCTCCGGGTCCCGCACGATCAGGGGATGGCGGGTGCCCCACTTGAGATCGGTGAACAGGTGGGTGGCCACGAAGTACACCTCCGCCTTGAACGGGCTCTCGCCGCCGAAGGGCAGGGACAGCAGGCTGGTGAGGATCGGCAGATTGCGGGTCGCCAGCACGTGGCGGCCCGGTCCGAAGCTGTCGGTGATGCGGCCCTCGTTGACGAACACGGCCCACTGGCCTTCGCGCACGATCAACTGGGCGCCCAGCCTCAGGGCGTTGTCGTGGCGATCAAAGCGCCAGACGACCGTGCCTGCCTGCCCCGGGGATCCGTCATCGGGCCATTCGACGATGTCGATGCATTCCCTCCGGATCGCCTGCCACAGATGGTCCATCGGCATGCAGTCCGGCCCAATGGGACGGTCGCAGGTCTGAATTCAGCCTAATCGGCCTGTTTCAGCCGAGCCTCGAAACTGGACAGACGCAGGCTCGAACCGGCAGGATTCTTGTTTGTTGCGACAGCCCATGTCGCCATCTGATCCCCCTACAGCTGTTGGGCCCGCGGGCGACGATGGCCTGATGGGTTGCCAGATCTGGCTTCTCGACGACGACAAGGCCCTCTGCTCCCTGCTGGAGCCGATCCTCAATTCAAGGGGCTGGCGGCCGCGCAGTTTCCATCGCCCCGATGACCTGCTCGGGGCACTCCATGGCGGCGCCCCCGATCTGCTGGTGCTCGATCAGATGCTGCCGGACAAGCCAGGCACCCACGTGCTGGCCAACCTGCGCCAGGCGGGCTGGCGCTTTCCGGTGCTGATGCTCTCGGCCCTGGGGGCCCCGGCCGATCGCATCTGCGGTCTGGAGGTGGGGGCCGATGACTATCTCGCCAAGCCCTTCCTGCCCCGGGAGCTGCAGCTGCGCATCGAGAAGTTGCTGCAGCTGCATCCGCGGCATCGCCAGGCCCAGAGGCTGGAGGGGGCGTTCGCCATGGGCAGGCTGCAGTTCGAGCCCGCCCAGTGCCGCCTCACCGGCGCCGATGGCCTTCACTACCCGGTCAGTCGCGGTGCCGTGGCCCTGCTGCTGGCCTTCTGCCAGGCCCCCGATCAGGTGCTCAGCCGCGATCACCTGCTCGGGGCCAGCGGCAGCCTGGTGGATGCCAACACCAGTCGCAGCCTCGATGTGCGCCTGTCACGGCTGCGGCGGCTGCTGGAGTCCATCTCGGAGGGAACGGTGCGGATCGAAACGGTGCGGGGACTGGGCTATCGCCTCCATCTGGAATCGGCCCCTTGTCGCTGATTCCGCGCCGGCAGGAGCGGCCCCTGCAGCTCAGCGCCGGTGATCGCCGCCGTTTGCTGCGCCATGGTCTGGTGGGCACACTGGTCAGTGCGCTGCTGCTGTTGCCCCTGAGCTGGTGGCTCAGGGAGCAGGCGCCCGGCGGAGTGGTCGGGGGGATGCTCTGGGGCGGCCTGGTGGTGCTGCTGGGGCTGCTGATCGGGCTGCTGGCCTACCTGCGCAACTGGGTGGAGCTGCCCCTGGCCGCCCTGGTGCGCGGACTGCCCCAGGAGGCGGCACCCCGGATTGATCTGGTGCCGGAAGAGGGATTTGCACCCCTGCGGCTGTTGAGTCTGCGCATCAACCGCCTGCTGGAGCAGCTCAACAGCCATGCGATGGCCCGCGAGACGCTGCTGCGGGGGCTGGTGCACGATCTGCGGGGACCGTTGACCCGCCTGATCCTGAGGGTGGAGAACCTGCGGCTGGAGGCCGGGGAGGACTCCAGCACGATTCAGGGTCTGTTGGGTGATATCGATGCCCTCCGCAATCTCAGCGATCAGCTGGCGGCCCTCTCCGATGACGAGCCGCTCGAGAACCGGGCGGTGGTGCTGGCCCTGGATGATCTCTGCCATCGCATCGCCGACACCTACGGCCATGGCCGTGTCGAGGTGCGAACCCCCCGGCTGATCGTGCGACTGGATCGCGGTTCCCTGCAGCGCACCCTCAACAACCTGATCGACAATGCCCTCGAATACGGCCAGCCGCCGGTGCAGATCTCGGCGCGGCTGGCCCGGCAGGAGCTGCTGATCCTGGTGGAGGACCATGGCCATGGCATCCGATCCTCCGAGATGCTCTCCATGGTCCATCTGCCCCGGGCCGATGATCGCCAGGAAAGCCAGCATCGCGGCCTGGGACTGTCGATTGCCCAGCACTTCTGTCGCCGTCATGGCGGGGTGCTGCATCTGGGGCAATCCTCCCTGGGCGGTCTGGCGGTGGAACTGCATCTGCCCCTGGAGGTGCTGGTGAGCGGCACGGATCGGCGCCAGCATCGCCGCCTCCAGACCCCGGCCCAGGAGCCGGACCCCTCCTCGGCAGGATGAGAGCAGCTATGTGGCGAACTTGAGCCCTTCTTCCCTGCCCCCCGGCTGGCATGCCATCGCCGGCGGCCTCACCGCTCCCGAAGGCTTCCTGGCCGCCGGCATCACAGCCGGCCTCAAGCCGAGTGGCAAGCCGGATCTCTCGTTGCTGCTGGCACCGGCCGGGGCGGTCTGCGCCGGCAGCTTCACCCTCAACCGGGTGCGAGCGGCCTGCGTCGATCTCTGCGCTGAGCGGCTGGCGGCCACCGGCGGCCGGGCCCGGGCCGTGCTCACCAACTCCGGCCAGGCCAATGCCTGCACCGGCGCGCGGGGCCTGGTCGACAGCCTCACGGCTACGGCGGAGCTGGCCCGGCGGCTGGACCTGGCCCAACAGAAGGTGCTGATCTGTTCCACCGGCGTGATCGGCGTGCCGATCCCGATCGACACCCTGGTGGCGGGCCTCGATCCGCTGGTGGCGGCCCTGGCGAACGATGGCGGCGAGGCGGCGGCCCGGGCGATCCTCACCACCGATCTGATTGAGAAGCAGATCGCCCTCGAGGCCGACCTGGGCGGCCAACGGGTGCGGATCGGTGGCATGGCCAAGGGTTCCGGCATGATCCATCCGGACATGGCGACGATGCTCGGCTATCTCAGCTGCGACGCCGGTGTCCCCGCTGAGGTGTGGCAGGCCATGGTGGGTCGGGCCGTGGATCGTTCGTTCAATGCGATCACGGTGGACGGCGACACCAGCACCAACGACACGTTCCTGGCGTTTGCAGCCGGCGAGCCCCTGGGCCCCGAGTTCTGGTCGGCGCTGGAGGCCGGCCTGACGGCGGTGTCGCAGCATCTGGCCAAGGCGATCGCCCGCGATGGCGAAGGGGCCACCTGTCTGATCGAGGTGCGGGTGGAGGGGGCCGCTGATGCGGCCGCCGCCCGCCGCATCGCCCGCACCGTCTGTGGTTCGTCCCTGGTCAAGTGCGCCATCCACGGCCGCGATCCCAACTGGGGGCGGATCGTGGCCGCCGCCGGCCGGGCCGGGGTGCCCTTCGACCCTGAGGCGGTGGCCCTGTGGCTGGGCGAGCACCAGCTGATGGCCGCCGGCCAGCCCCTGGGCTTCGATCGGCCGGCGGCCTCCCGCTACATGCAGGACCGCGCCGCCGCCGCCTACCTGCTCGATGACACGGTGCTGATCCGCCTGGTGGTCGGCGAGGGCCCCGGTGAGGGGGTGGCCTGGGGCTGTGATCTCTCGGATCAGTATGTGCGGATCAACGCCGATTACACGACGTAGGGGCAGATCCCTTCCACTACAAGGGATTTTATAGATCAAGGATTGACGCTTACGGACCTCTTGCGGAGGACATGGACGTAAAATCCAGGCGCACTCTTGGAAGTGCTTAGGTTTGGAGCAGGTTTGTCACCTCCAAGCCATTGGCGGACAACCACTTTCTCCGTAACCAAACCGCCACTTCGCCCCGCCTCAACGCACCACCGCTCCCGAAACTGCCGGCGAGCAACTCACTGACTGCCCCTCAGAGTCAGATGCCCCCCCTGGTGCATCAGAACTGGATGAATCGGGTACGACGGCAGAGTGAAGAAGTGCAAGGAGGCGCAACAATCAGCGTAACTAGACAGGCGTTAACGGCACCACTGCTTTGAACAGGTGGCTTGGGCGATCAGGTCTTCTGCGAGGTCTCGCATTGATCTTCCTGTCTGGACACTGAGTCGCTGAAGGTGCTGATAGGTATGGTCAGAAATCTCTAAATCAAGACGCTGCGGTAGCTTTGAGCGATCCGTGCACCATGAATTGTCAGTCATGACCAACAGGCAGCAGATGCGAAGCATGTAGCAGCACTATAAGTGCATCCTCTGCAGACGCACCAAAGACTGCAAATAATATGAGGCAGGGTGAGGTGGGTGCCTTTTACTGGACAGTTCCGGCCCCTGACATCGTTAACTCCGGGCGGGAGGAACAGGGTTCAGTCAGATTGTAGACCTCATGGGGAGTTCTGCCTCCCAAGGAGCTATGTGGCCTTACATGGCAATACCTCCACAGG
>CANCJV010000028.1 GCA_947378425.1 Synechococcaceae cyanobacterium | reverse complement strand
CAGGGGATGCCGTGGCTGGAGTGGAAGTCCTCCTGCACCTTCCAGGTGAGCCGCCGGGAAATCTGGCGCACGATCTGGCGCAACAGATGGTCGCCGCTGCTCTGCACCAGGTTGTCAGGCAGCAGATTGATCATCGACGGCAGGCGGATCCACACCGAAAGCTCCAGCTGCCAGCGCACCAGCGTGTGCCGCATCATCCGATCCACCTCCTCATGGGACACCTCCGGGCCGGTGGTTTCATCGAGGCGCAGGGAGGCGTTGAAATCGACGTCGTAGAAGGCCTGCAGGGCCGGATCGGCATCGGGCACCCTCTCGGTGGTGATCCGGTAGACACCCTCGTCCTGGGGCAGCAATTCCAGGCCGATCGTGGGCTCCACTTCAAAACCGAAGTTGCCGAAGCGGCCGAGGGTGAGCACATACCCGTTGTCCCCCAGGGGAGTGACCGCCATCGGCGCCGCACAGCGGCGGAACCAGCCCTCGTGACAATCCAGGTAGGCCGCCACCACGGCGGCCGGTGCCCGCATCTCCATCAGATCGGCGAAGGCACTGGCATAGCGATGCACCCGCGGATCGTCGCTGGCGCGCAGATGGCTGGGCTGGGGGCTGGAATCGGCCGTCACGCTGGTGCCGGAGGTTCTGGGGATTGCGGCGGAATTCGGAATCGGGACGATCGCGGCGGGAAGGGGATGGGGGGGGATGGCCGATCCGGGGAAGGGGCCCTGGGTGGCTGGCGCAACCGGGTTGGCCGAAGCGTGCTGGTCGTGGCTCATCGGTTCAGAAGACCTTGGGCAGACGACCGCAAGGGAATGTAAAGCCCCGCACCAAACGCACCGTCGCGACCGTGACAGCGCGATCGGACCGCTTCAGTTCTCGCTGAGCTCCACCAGGCGCCGGATCACGTCCTCCACCACCCGATCCGGGGTGGAAGCCCCGGAGGTGATGCCCACCCGAATCGCTCCGGCGGGGAGGAATGGCTCGAGGATTTCCAGCTCCCCGCCCAGGGGTTTGTGTTCGATCCGATTGCCGGGGCCGATCCGCTCGGGGGTGTCGATGTGGAACGAGTGGATGCCGCGGGAAACGGCGATCTCCTGCAGGTGGGTGGTGTTGGAGGAGTTGTAACCGCCGATGACCACCATCAGATCGAGGGGTTCGTCCACCAGGGCGAACATGGCGTCCTGCCGCTCCTGGGTGGCGTCGCAGATGGTGTTGAAGGCCAGAAAGTGGTCATTGAGCCCGGCCGGGCCGTAGCGCTGCAGCATGGTGCGCTCAAACAGGCGGCCGATGTCCTCGGTTTCGCTCTTGAGCATGGTGGTCTGGTTGGCCACACCGACGCGGATCAGATCGCGATCCGGATCAAAACCGGGCGAACAGGCGTGCTGGAAGCGGGTCATGAAGGCCTGCCGCTCGATCGGACTGCGTTGGCCCTCGCTGTCGGCGCCGGCGAGGATGTAATCACTCACCATCTGGGCTTCAGCCAGATCGAGCACCACCAGATAGGTGCCGGCAAAGGAGCTGGTGGCCAGGGTTTCCTCATGTTTCACCTTGCCGTGAATGATCGAGGTGAAGGCGTGTTTCTTGTGCTTCTCCACCGTGTTCCACACCTTGGACACCCAGGGACAGGTGGTGTCGACGATGTGACAGCCCCGCTCATTGAGCAGCTGCATTTCCTGCACAGTGGCGCCGAAGGCCGGCAGGATCACCACATCGCCGGTACCCACCTCGGAGAAATCCTTGCAGCCATCCTTGACATCGATGAACTGCACGTCCATCTCGCGCAGATGGTCGTTGACCGAAGGGTTATGGATGATTTCGTTGGTGATCCAGATCCGCTCGCTCGGGTAGTGACGGCGGGTTTCGTAAGCCATCGCCACGGCCCGCTCCACGCCCCAGCAGAAGCCAAAGGCCTCGGCCAGCCGCACCGTCAGCCGGCCTTCCCGCAACTCGTGACCGTCGGTGCGCAGCGAGGCCACTAGGTCGCTTTGATAGGCGGTGCGCAGGCTGCCGGCCACCTCCTCACCCAGCCCGAAACCGCGACGGTTGTAGCGCTCTGAATGGTGCAGGGAACGCTTGAAGGCTCGGGTATCCACGGCTGCTGCTGATCGGCTCGCTGGAACTCTATGGGGCCTGACCGTTGCCCGGCGCTGCCCGGGCTCAGCCCTGCTGCGCCTGCACCACCGCCAGCCCCAGCCAGTCGATGGCCTCGCCACCGAAGTCGTAGCGGCAGGGCAGCACCTCAACGCCGGCGTTCAGGGCCTGGCGGAACAACTCGCCGTAGCGGGGATCGGCCGCATCGCCAGGGGCGAAACGATCCACATCACGGCGGCTCAGGCAGGGCACCAGCACGGCCCGCGCCTCGGGCAGCAGCGCCATCAGCTCCACCAGGTGTTTCTGCCCCCGTTCGGTGACCGTGTCGGGAAACAGGGCCAGGCGGCCGTCGCTCCAGGTGGTGTTCTTCACCTCCAGCCAGATCGGCCGCGGATCGGCGGCCCCGTCAGCGGGGCTCAGCAGCAGGTCGATGCGACTGCGGCGGCCCTCGCCGTAGGGCACTTCAGCCCGGATCGCGCCGATCGGGCCCAGCCAGGGCTCCAGGCAGCCGGCCTCGATCGTGGCGCGCACCAGTCGGTTCGGCAGGGCGGTGTTGATGCCCACCCAGATGGGGCTGCCGTCAGCGCCGGGCACCTCGGCCTGCTCCCAGGTCCAGGCCAGCTTGCGGCTGGGCGAGGGATCGTGGCGCAGGCGCACCCGCCCGCCCGGATGCAGCACGCCGGTCATCGGGCCGGTGTTGGCGCAATGGGCGGTGACCTGCTCGCCGCTGTCGAGGGCGACATCGGCCAGAAAGCGCTTGTAACGCTTCAGCAGCACGCCCTCGACCAGCGGGCCGGTCGCCAGAACGGCCAACGGTGGCCTGGCGGCCCCGGGAATCGGCGGACTGGACGGGTGGGCGGCCCTGGGCATCTGGTCTGGCGCACACCGGAACGCCCGCCATACTGCCGTGTCTCCGTTTGAGCTTCGAGCCCAGGCCCCGATGGCGAGATCGCTCAAGAGGATTGCTCTGATCGTGGCCCTGGCCACCGCCCTCAGCAAGGTTGCCGGCCTGCTGCGTCAGCAGGTGATCGCCGCCGCCTTCGGGGTGGGTGCCGCCTACGACGCCTACAACTACGCCTATGTGCTGCCGGGCTTCCTGCTGATTCTGCTGGGGGGCATCAACGGCCCCTTCCACAGCGCCATGGTGAGCGTGCTGGCGCGCCGCCCGCGACAGGAGGGGGCCCATGTGCTGGCCGCCATCAACACCCTGGTGGGGGCGGCCTTGATCGGGGTGACGCTGCTGCTGATCGTGGCCGCCGATCCGCTGGTCACCCTGGTGGGACCGGGCCTGGATGGCACCCGCCATGCGCTGGCGGTGCTGCAGTTGCGCTGGATGGCGCCGATGGCCCTGTTCGCCGGCCTGATCGGCCTCGGTTTCGGCGCCCTCAATGCCGCCGATGTCTTCTGGCTGCCCTCGGTGAGCCCGCTGCTGTCCAGCGTCGCCGTGATCGGCGGCATCGGCCTTCTCTGGTGGCAGCTCGGCGCGGCGATCGTGCTGCCGCAATGGGCCGTGATCGGCGGCGTGGTGCTGGCGGCCAGCACCACCGTGGGAGCGGTACTGCAGTGGTTGATCCAGCTGCCCGCCCTGGCCAAGGAGGGCCTGCACAAATTCCAGCTGGTCTGGGACTGGAAGGATCCCGGCGTGCGCGAGGTGCTGCAGGTGATGGGTCCGGCCACCCTCTCCTCGGGGATGCTGCAGATCAACGTGTTCGTCGATCTGTTCTTCGCCTCCGGCATCATCGGCGCGGCGGCCGGCCTGGGTTACGCCAACCTGCTGGTGCAGACCCCCCTGGGTCTGCTCTCGAATGCGCTGCTGGTGCCGCTGCTGCCGGTGTATGCCCGGCTCACGGCCCGAGCCGATCGCCCCGAGCTGATCGCCCGGATCCGCCAGGGACTGATGCTGTCCAACGCCAGCATGTTGCCGCTGGGGGCGGTGATGGTGGCCCTGGCCGGTCCGATCGTGTCCCTGGTGTATGAGCGCGGCGCCTTTGATCAGCACGCCGCCTCGCTGGTGGGGGGCCTGCTGATGGCCTACGGGGTCGGGATGCCCGCCTATCTGGCCCGGGATGTGCTGGTGCGGGTCTTCTATGCCCTCGGCGACGGCGTGACACCGTTCCGCTGGTCGATGGCCGGCATCGGCCTGAATGCCGTTCTCGACTGGCTGCTGGTCGGGGCTCCCACACCCTGGGGCCTGCAGCTGCCGGCGCTCAACTTCGGCGCCCCCGGCCTGGTGCTGGCCACGGTTTCGGTGAATGTGATCACCTGCCTGGGGCTGCTGCTGGCCCTCCAGGCCAGGCTGGGGGCGCTGCCCCTGCGGGTCTGGTTGCGCGATACCGGTCTGCTGGCCCTGGCGGCCCTGCTGGGGGCGCTGCTGGGCTGGCTGCTCGCCCATGGCGTGAGCTGGCCGGCGGGGCTGGTGGGCCTGCTGCTGCAGAACGGTCTCAGTGCAGGGCTGGCCCTGGGGGTCTACGGCCTGCTGGCCAATGTCTTCCAGGTGCCGGAGGCGGCCCAGTTGTTGCGGCTGGTGCAGCGCAAGCCGGCATCCTGAGAGCCGCTGGGGCTGCCCGGCCGTCCTGGCTGCGGCCCGTCGGCCGATAAGCGGCTCAGTCTCCGCCAGGGCTTTCCTCACGTGGTGAGGACAGAGCAGAGGCTCTGCAGCACGCCACTCCAGGGAGCGAACTGGGTGATCCAGAGCCCGCTGGCATTCAGGACTGCTTGATCTGGCGCTCCTCGCGCACCTGCAGGGGGATCTCGAGGTGGGAGCGACCGAGCATCTGGGGGCCGTCGACGGAATAGATGCGGGCCTCGATGCCGAAATCGCGGAAGGCGGTTTCCAGTTCCTGCATCAGCGCCTTC
This sequence comes from Synechococcaceae cyanobacterium, assembly GCA_947378425.1. GTDB lineage: Bacteria > Cyanobacteriota > Cyanobacteriia > PCC-6307 > Cyanobiaceae > Cyanobium. The sequence goes on along the minus strand of CANCJV010000028.1, from coordinate 48,480 downwards.
TCCACCTGCGCCTCCGCGTCCACCACCTTGCCGATCAGGCGGCTACCGAGGCGTCCGATCCTCTGTCGCACGACTTCGCGGGCGTTGGTGACCTCAATGATCAGCACGGCCCGTTCGCGTGAGCTGTCACCCTATCCGCAGAAAGGCTCGAGCAGTTCCTCAAGATCGCGCAGCTGACCGGGCGGCACCAGGCGGGCCAGGGGCAACCGGGTGGCGCCACCGCCGATCGGCACCTGCACCGCCTCCAGGGACTGGCGGGCGCAGATCTCAGCCCCCTGGCTGAGGCGACCGGCGCATTCGATCGCCAGGGTCTCGGCCAGGCCCGCATCTCCCAGGTAGAGATGCCAGCCGGCGATCTGGACGTAGAGGCGATCGGCGATCGAGCGGCTGAGATCGTCGAGGGCCCGGGCATCGATCGTCATGGGGAGGGTTCGCTGGCGGATTGGGGCCGCAGGGCCACCACCACGCTGCCATGGATCAGCAGGGCCGCCCCCCAGCCCAGGGTCAGCCAGCTGAGATGGGGCCAGGGATGGCGCAGCTCCTGCACGAACCAGAGACCGCTGTTGAGCGCGGCGAAGGCGGCGGCGTGCAGCGTGAAATTGACGATGCGCTCGAAGTGTCGGTAGGTGGGGTCGGCGGGGTCGGCGGGGCCGTACCAACGGATCGGCATGGGGGGGTTCGGGGAGGGGTGGGGTGGGGCGGAAGGCGGCCGGCTGGGGGAGCCCCGGGGACCAGCCTGGTTGACGGATGGGCACCCTATGCGGTGAGAATGAGCAGGCAGGCGCTTGTAGCTCAGCGGATTAGAGCATCTGACTACGGATCAGAGGGTCGGGAGTTCGAATCTCTCCAGGCGCGTCCTTTCATCAGCCGTCCTCCGGGACGGCTTTTTTTTGGTCTCAGCAGGCCCTGTCCCGGCACGGCCGTTTCTCACCACGGCCTGGCCCTGAGCTGCCCGCTCGCCGGTGCGGAGGGGCACACGGCCGCGGGGCCCGCCTCGCCAATGCCTACGATCGAGCCACTTCCGTGCGGCTCCCATGGCGGACCTGATCGACAGCCCCCTCAGCAGTGCTGATCCGGCCATCGCCACCCTGATCGCCAAGGAGCTGGAGCGCCAGCAGACCCATCTGGAGCTGATCGCCAGCGAAAACTTCGCCTCCCGGGCCGTGATGGAGGCCCAGGGCTCGGTGCTCACCAACAAGTACGCCGAGGGGCTGCCCCACATGCGCTACTACGGCGGCTGTGAGCATGTCGATGCGATCGAGGAGCTGGCGATCAAGCGGGCCCGGCAGCTGTTCGGTGCCGCCTGGGCCAACGTGCAGCCCCACAGCGGCGCCCAGGCCAACTTCGCCGTGTTCCTGGCCCTGCTGTCGCCCGGCGACACGATTCTGGGCATGGACCTCTCCCATGGGGGCCACCTCAGCCATGGCTCGCCGGTGAATGTCTCGGGCAAGTGGTTCAAGCCCGTCCACTACGGCGTCGATCCCCAGACCCAGACCCTGAACTACGCCCAGATCCGCGAGCTGGCCCTGGAGCATCGCCCCAGGTTGATCATCTGCGGCGGCTCTGCCTATCCGCGCCGGATCGACTTCGCCGCCTTCCGCGCCATCGCCGATGAGGTGGGGGCCTATCTGCTCGCCGACATGGCCCACATCGCCGGCCTGGTGGCGGCGGACGTGCATCCGAGCCCCCTGCCCCACTGCCATGTGGTCACCACCACCACCCACAAGACCCTGCGCGGTCCCCGCGGTGGCCTGATCCTCTGCAATGACGAGGCCTTCGGCAAACAGTTCGACAAGGCCGTCTTCCCCGGCAGCCAGGGAGGCCCGCTCGAACATGTGATCGCCGCCAAGGCGGTGGCCTTCGGGGAGGCCCTGCAGCCCTCGTTCCGCACCTACAGCGAGCAGGTGGTGATCAATGCCCAGGCCCTGGCGGCCCGGTTGCAGGAGCGGGGCATCACGGTGGTCTCCGGCGGCACCGACAACCACATCGTCCTGCTCGATCTGCGCTCGATCGGTCTCACCGGCAAGGTGGCCGATCTGCTGGTCAGCGATGTCCACATCACCGCCAACAAGAACACGGTGCCGTTCGATCCCGAATCCCCGTTCGTGACCAGCGGCCTGCGTCTCGGCAGCGCGGCCCTCACCACGCGTGGCTTCGATGCGGCGGCCTTCCACGAGGTGGCCGATGTGATCGCCGACCGGCTGATCGAGCGGGAGGATGCCGCCGTGGAACAGCGCTGCCGCGAGCGGGTCGCCGATCTCTGTCGGCGTTTTCCGCTCTACGCGCCCCAACGTCAGCTTCAGAACATCTGACCTTCAGCGACGCCCGTAAGGTGGCGCCCATCGGCCTGCTGCTTCCCGTCCTGCACCTGTGACGCTCGCCTCCAGTCCCATCGCAGCAGCCTTGCTCACCCTCACCGTTGCGGCCCTGCTCACGACGCTGGTGGTGCCGCAGGTCCGGATGTGGGGCCTGCGCTGGGGTCTGGTGGACAAGCCCGATCCGCGCAAGCAGCACACCCTGCCGATGGTGCGCCTCGGCGGCATCGGCATCGTCGTCGGCTTCAGCCTGGCCCTGACCCTCACCTGGCTGCTGGGGGGGTTCGCGGACCTGGCTCCGGACAAGGATCAACTGATCTGGACCACCCTGGCCGGGGCCCTGTGCTTCTTCGTCATCGGCCTCGCTGACGACCTGTTCGCCCTGCCGCCGCTGCCCAGGCTGGCCGGTCAGCTGGCCGTGGCGATGGCGGTCTGGAGCCAGGGGGTCCGCATCAGCAACATCGAATTTCCCTTTCCCCTGTTTGGCCACAGCGCAAACCTGGCTCTGGCAGCTCCCCTGAGCCTCCTGGCCACGGTGATCTGGCTGGTGGGCATCACCAACGCCATCAACTGGCTCGATGGCCTCGATGGACTGGCGGCCGGGGTCAGCGGCATCGCCGCCGTGGGCCTGCTCTCGGTCAGTTACAGCCTGCACCAACCGGCTGCCGGCCTGCTGGCGGCGGCCCTGGCGGGAGCCTGCCTCGGCTTCCTGCGCCACAACTTCAATCCGGCCCGCATCTTCATGGGCGATGGCGGCTCCTATTTTCTCGGTTTCGCCCTGGCGGCAATCAGCATCGTCGGGCCGGCCAAGGGACTGACCGGAGTCAGTCTGCTGTTGCCGCTGTTGATTCTGTCCCTGCCTCTGGCCGACATGTCGGCGGTGATCATGGGCCGTCTCAGCGAGGGGCGCTCCCCCTTCTATCCCGATCGCCGCCATCTGCACCATCGCCTGTTACGGGCCGGGTTCAGCCATCGCCGCACCGTGGTGCTGATCTATGCCTTCACCCAGTGGCTGGCGGCCCTGGCCCTGGTGGTGGCCGATGCCGAGCTGCGTTTTCTCTGGCTGGGCCTGGCCACGGCGGTGCTGATCGCCGTGGTGGTGGTCTTCCGCCGGCAGATGCAGCAGGAGGCTGGGTGAGCCTGCCAGAGCCAGCCGATCGGACTGCCGCCGAAATCCTCTGCGTCGGCAGCGAGCTGCTGCTGGGCAACATCGTCAACAGCAATGCCCGCTGGCTGGCTGATCAGCTGGCCGCCCTCGGCATTCCCCATCACCGCCAGCAGGTGGTGGGCGATCACCGCGCCCGCCTGATCGCCGCCGTGCAGTCGGCCTCAAGGCGCTGCCGGCTGCTGATCATCACCGGCGGCCTCGGCCCCACCCCCGACGACCTCACCACCGAGGCGATCGCCGCCGCCTTTGACACCCCCCTCCAGGAGCGCCCTGAGGTCTGGGCCGACATCGAAGCCAAGCTGGCCCTGCGCGGCCGCACCCCCTCGCAGGCGGTGCGCCGCCAGGCCCTGCTGCCGGTCGGCGCCACCGTGCTGCCCAATCCCACCGGCACCGCCCCGGGGATGATCTGGACGCCGGTGCCGGGCTTCACCCTGCTCACCTTTCCCGGGGTGCCCAGTGAGATGAAGGCGATGTGGGACGCCACCGCGGCTCCCTGGCTGCGGCAGTCCGGCCTGGCCCAGGGAGTGTTCGCCAGTCGACTCCTGCGTTTCTGGGGGGTGGGTGAATCGAACCTGGCGGAGCAGCTCGAGGATCTGCTGGCCGGCGCCAACCCCACCGTGGCGCCCTATGCCGGTGCCGGCGAGGTCAGCCTGCGACTGACAGCGAGTGCGGCGGATCGGGCCGGCGCCGAGGCCCTGCTGGCCCCCCTGGAGGCCGAGGTGCGGGCCCGTACGGGCGCCACCTGCTTCGGCACTGACGACGACAGCCTGGCTTCGGTGGTGCTAGCGGGCTTGCGGCAGCGGGGCCAGAGCCTGGCCGTGGCCGAATCCTGCACCGGCGGGGGCCTCGGAGCCGCCCTGGCGGCGGTGCCGGGGGCTTCGGATGTGTTTCTCGGCGGCGTGATCGCCTATGCCAATGCCGTCAAGCAGCAGGTGCTGGCCGTTCCGGCCGAGCTGCTGCGGGAGCATGGCGCCGTCAGTGATCCGGTGGCCAGGGCCATGGCCGAGGGCGTCCAGCGCCTGACCGGGAGCACCTGGGCTCTGGCGGTCAGCGGCATCGCCGGACCGGGGGGCGGCAGCCCCGGCAAACCGGTGGGGCTGGTGCATCTGGCCTTGGCCGGCCCGCGGGGATGCACCAGTGAGGGGGTGCGCTTCGGCGCCAGCCGCGGTCGCAGCTGGATCCAGACCCTGAGCATCGGCGAGTCCCTGAACCGCCTGCGGCTGGCCCTGGGCTGAGGGGGCGCCCACGGATCGCCTGGCCTGACCGCGCTCTGCGGATGCCAAGGCTGATCGGGCTGGCGGCCATGCCGCGGCCCCAGGACACGGCATGGCCGCCCCTGGCTTGGGGGTTCACCCCGCTGCGTCTTCAGTACCAAGCCGAAGGTTCTGGCGCTGCGGCCGGATCGAGGCGGCCGGATTCCGCCGCCAGCCCTTCTGGCTGCTGGCGGTGATCGGCATCCCTGCAGCCCGACCGCCGAACGATCACCAATGCTGACGGGTGGAGTTTTCCGCTTCACCTCTGGGGTTTTCAACAGGGCACCCAAGGTTTTCCCCGGTTTGCAGAGGGAAAATCCCTGGCGCCGACAGGACTGTCACTTTCTTCTGGGGAAAACGGCCTCTCCCCTTGACCGCAGCGGACCGGAGCGACCCATCGGCGGGCGCCGCCAGCACCCTGCGTCTGAGGGCCTGGCCTGGCTCAGGTCCAGCCGCGGGTCCGATGGGACGGCGACCCCGGGGGCCGCTTTGACGGGATGGGGGGCGCCGTGGGGTGATGGGGACGACATCGCGAAGGACGCCGCTTGAGCCAGATCCCCGACCATTCCCCCCAGTTCGTCAGCATCGAAAACCAGATGCCCCAGGACCTGTTTGAAGCGATGGCGGAGTTCATCCGCATCCATCCCCAGTGGGATCAGTACCGGCTGATGCAGGCGGCACTGGCGGGCTTCCTGTTCCAGCAGGGCTGCCAGGATCGCTCCGTGGCCCGCCACTACCTGGACGGCCTGTTCCGGCGCGAGCCCTCAGCCTCCGCTCCGTTCCCGTTCTCCTCCTGAGATCCGCCGGCCATGGCTTCCCCCTCCCCTCGTCCGCGGCTGGTGGTGCTCGATGGCTACACCAGCAATCCCGGCGATCTCGACTGGGAGCTCCTGGAGCGCCTCGGGGAGCTGACGGTTCACGAGCGCACGGCGCCGGAGCAGGTGGCGGAGCGCATCGCCGCGGCCGATGTGGTGCTCACCAACAAGACCCGGCTCGATGCCGCCAGCCTGGCCGCGGCTGCCGGTCTGCGGGGAGTGGCGGTGCTGGCCACAGGGTTTGATGTGGTCGATGCGGCGGCCGCCCGCCGCCTGGGACTCCCGGTCTGCAACGTGCCGGAGTACGGAACCCTGTCGGTGGCCCAGGCCGTGTTCGCCCTGCTGCTGGAACTCACGAACCACACCGGCGCCCTGGCGGCCTCGGTGCGCCAGGGACGCTGGTCGGCAGGAACCGATTTCTGCTACTGGGATCAGCCCTTGGTGGAGCTGGCCGGCCAGACCCTCGGGGTGGTGGGGATGGGGCGCATCGGTGCTGCCGTCGGCCGCATCGCCGAGGCCTTCGGCATGCGGGTGCTCAGCCATCGCCGCAGCCCCGATCCGGCGTCGGTGCAGCTCGATCACCTGCTGCGGGAGAGCGACGTGATCAGCCTGCACTGTCCCCTCACCGCCGCGACCCAGGGCCTGATCGACGCTGAGCGGCTGCAGCGGATGAAACCCGGCGCCCTGCTGATCAACACCGGCCGCGGTGCCCTGATCAACGAGGTCGATCTGGCGGCGGCCCTGGCCAGTGGCCAGCTCGGCGGTGCCGGCCTCGATGTGCTCTGCCTGGAGCCGCCCCGGGCCGACAACCCGTTGCTCAGCGCCCCCAACTGTCTGATCACGCCCCATGTGGCCTGGGCCACCCAGGCGGCCCGTCAGCGCCTGCTGGCCGTCAGCGCCCGCAATGTCGCGGCCCTGCTGGCGGGCCGGCCGATCCATGTGGTCAACGGGGCCTGAAGGCCGCCATCCGACGCCGTGAGCTCCCGTTTTAGGGTGATTCATCCCCTGCGGAGCCACGGTGAGCGCCGGCACCCTCTACGACAAGGTCTGGGAGCTGCACCGGGTTGCCGAACTGCCCGGCGGTGCCACCCAGCTGTTCATCGGCCTGCACCTCATCCATGAGGTGACCAGTCCCCAGGCCTTTTCCGCCCTGCGCGATCTGGGCCTGGGGGTGCGCCATCCCGAGCGCACCGTGGCCACGGTGGATCACATCGTGCCCACCACCTCCCAGGCACGGCCCTTCGCCGATCCGCTGGCCGAGGAGATGCTGGTCACCCTGGAGCGCAACTGCGCTGAGCACGGCATCACCCTGCACGGCCTCGGCAGCGGCCGCCAGGGGATCGTGCACGTGATCGCCCCGGAACTCGGGCTCACCCAGCCCGGCATGACGGTGGCCTGCGGGGATTCCCACACCTCCACCCACGGGGCCTTCGGCGCCATCGCCTTCGGCATCGGCACCAGCCAGGTGCGTGATGTGCTCGCCAGCCAGAGCCTGGCGATGAACAAGCTCAAGGTGCGTCGCATCCGGGTGGAGGGCGCCCTGCAGAGCGGCGTCTCCGCCAAGGATCTGATCCTGCACATCATCCGGGTGCTCGGAGTCAAGGGGGGGGTGGGCTACGCCTACGAGTTCGCCGGTGAAACGATCGAGGCGCTCTCGATGGAGGAGCGCATGACCCTCTGCAACATGGCGATCGAGGGCGGCGCTCGCTGCGGCTATGTGAACCCCGACGCCACCACCTTCGCTTACCTGCAGGGACGGCCCCAGGCGCCGGTGGGTGAGGCCTGGGCCCGCGCCGTGGAATGGTGGCGCTCCCTGGCCAGTGGCCCTGAGGCCGTTTTCGACGATGAGGTGGTGTTCGATGCCACCGGGATTGCGCCCACCGTCACCTGGGGCATCACCCCGGGCCAGGGGATCGGTGTCGACGAGACCGTGCCGATCGCCGAGCAGCTCCATCCCGACGAGCGACCGATCGCCGAGGAGGCCTATCGCTACATGGATCTGCAGCCGGGGGTGCCGATTGCCGGCGTGCCGGTGGATGTCTGCTTCATCGGCAGCTGCACCAACGGCCGCCTCAGCGATCTGCGGGCGGCAGCCGCCGTGGCCCAAGGCCGCCAGGTGGCCGCGGGCATCAAGGCGTTCGTGGTGCCGGGATCGGAGCAGGTGGCCGCCGCCGCCGAAGCCGAGGGCCTTGATGCGGTGTTCCGTGCCGCCGGCTTCGAATGGCGCGAACCGGGCTGTTCGATGTGCCTCGCCATGAACCCCGACCGCCTTGAGGGCCGCCAGATCAGCGCCAGCTCCTCCAACCGCAACTTCAAGGGTCGCCAGGGCTCCGCCAGTGGCCGCACCCTGTTGATGAGCCCGGCGATGGTGGCGGCCGCCGCCGTTGCCGGCCATGTGGTCGATGTCCGTGAGCTGCTGGCCACGCCCGCCGCTGCTGGCGCCAGTCGCCCGGCGGTCATGGGCACTCCCGGCTGATTCGCTGCCCCCCTTGAGCTGGGTGCCAGCCCCGCTCCGATGCGCCCTTTGCCCTCCCCACTCCGATGAGCTCCGCCTCGAGCACCCCAACCGGCTCCGCCCCGTTCCCTGTCGGAGCCATCCGCCTCTGCCGCGGCCAGGCGGTGGCCGTGGTCGGCGACGACATCGACACCGACCGGATCATCCCGGCCCGCTTCCTCAAGTGCGTCAGCTTTGAAGGACTGGCCACCGGTGCCTTCGCCGATGATCGCGCCGAGCTGGCCGGCGACCATCCCTTTGATCACCCCGAGCATCAGAGCGCCACGATCCTGGTGGTCAATCGCAACTTCGGCTGTGGCTCCAGCCGCGAACACGCCCCCCAGGCGCTGATGCGCTGGGGGATCCGGGCCCTGATCGGCGAGAGCTACTCGGAGATCTTCTTTGGCAATTGCCTGGCGATGGGCATCCCCTGCCTCACCGCCGGCCATGACGAGGTCGTGGCGCTGCAGCAGGCCATCGCCGCCGATCGCGCCGCTGAGCTGGTGCTCGATCTCGAGGCGCTTCAGGTGAGCCTGCTGGGCAGCCCGGCTGCTCCTGGGGAGCAAAGCTGGCCCTTCAGCCTGGCCCAGGGGCCCCATCGCATGTTGGTGAGTGGCCAGTGGGACGGCACCGGCCAACTCGTGGCCCACGACGCCGAACTCAGGCGCACCGCGGCCAGGCTTCCCTATCTGAGCGGCTTTGGCACCGAAGCCAGCTGAGCGACCACTGGCTTGATGGCCAGGCGGGAGCCGCTCAGAACGGGCGGTTCAAGATGGCCTGGCTGGGGTTGTAGGTGTTGGGAACGAAGGGGCGTCCCGTGCCCTTGAAGTTGAAGTCGTTGAGTTTGATGCGCAGGCCGCCGAGGCCGTCGTAGGGGCTATAGAAAAGACCGATCTCATAGGAACGCCGCTGCCAGCGCAGCTCCAGGTAGGAGCCGGTGACGTCGCCGTAGTTCGGTGAGTTGGGATCGACGTTCAGGCCGATGCCGCCGCTGAACACCAGCGGACCCACCAGTTGCTGGGTCAGACCGATGCCGAGGGTGTTGAGGTCCACCGCCCGATCGAAGCTCAGGGGGCTGATGCCCTGCTTGAGGGTGCCGCCGCCGGTGATCGTGAGCTGGGTGAAATCGAGGAAGGGGCGCACGAAGTGGCCCAGGGTGAGGGTGGGGCCACCGGAGAGGCCGATGGTGTTCTGGTTGGTGCCATCGCCGTAATACGCCATGGTGCCGAGCACATTGGCGTTGAGGCTCAAGCCGGGGATCACCGGTTGGGCGGTGTTCAGGAAGGCCTTGTCGACGGTGAGCGCGGCCGGCTTGCCCCTCCAGAGGCTGTAGCTGAGGTTGAAGGAGCCGATGGCATTGGCCCGCCAGAGATCGTTGAGATTGGTGCTCTGGTAAGGGTTGCTCTGGTAGTTACCGACACCGGCCCGCCAGTAGTAGCTGCTGCTCAGTCGGCCCCAGGTGGGCAGCACTCCGGTGTCGTCGAAGGACAGGCCGTAGGCGGTGTAGATGTCCTGCTCGCCGAGGGTGCCGTTCCAGGTGCGATAGCGATAGGCCCCGAACAGCCGGGCGGTGGCATCCCCCAGCAGGGGCAGATGGATGTTGCGGGAGAGATCACCCCAGCTGCGGGTGCCATCGGGGATGTTTTCCGGGTTGAAGGTGGACATCTCCAGCTGGGCGCTGCTGTTGAAGCCCAGCAGCGGCCCCGTCAACTTGGCCTGAAGGCCGAACAGGTCACTGCTGGTGGCCGGTTGATACACCCCGGCAGATTGCACCGGCTGGCCGGGCAGGGGGTAGACCTCGGTGCTGCCATTGATGGCCCGCTGCAGCAGGAACTGGGGTTCCAGCACCAGCCTGGTGGTGCCCTGGGAGCCGAAGGCGATCGGAATCTTGTAACCCGTGTAGTACCCGTCGCGGTCGTCTTTGTCGTAGCTGAACACCAGGCGGTTATCGACCTCCTCCTGCTTTTTGATCGTGGTGCTGCGGGTCACCGAGATCGGCAGGCGATCCTCCAGCCGCAGGCGATTGCGGGAGGCCTTGATCACCGTGTCGCCATTCGGCTGCAGTGTGGCCACCACGTTCTCCGAATCCAGCCACGACTGGGCGGGGGTGAAGGGGTCGTTGCTGAAGCCGACGCGATCGCCGCTGAGCGTGGTGGGCGTGATGCGCAGGCGCCGGGCCTGGAAGCGCCAGCGGCTGATGGTGCCGCGCACCAGCTGCTTGTTGCTGGAGGTGGAGAGACTGTTGAGCTGGCTCGGCCGGATCCCGCCGTAGTTGTTGGCGGCATCGGTGGAGAGGGAGGCATTGGGGAAGCCCCGGCGCCGTTCGGCCACCAGGCTCTGCTGGAACTGCACGGCGGTGACGCGCTGATCGAGGGCGGCGATCGCCGCCCGACGGTCCCGCTCCTGTTGCCGGGCCGCGGCCCAGACCCCCTGGCGGCTGGCGGGCTGGGGGCTGACGGTCGTGCCAGGGGTGGTAGCTGTAGCGGCTGGACTGCTGCCCGTCGGCCGGGCCTGGGCCAGGCGCCTGGGGCCCATCGTCACCACCTGCAGTTGTTCCGCCAGGCTTTCCGGTCGCTCCTGGCCGGGCTCCGGTGCCCCTGGGCAACCCTGGGCTGGGGGCAGCTCCAGGGGCGGCACCAGGGGTTTGGCCTGGCCGAGGCGATAGCGCAGGCCCAGCATGTAGGCGTTGCTGCCTTCACTGACACCGAAATAGACCCCATAGGCGCCGGAGCGGTGATGAATGCGACCGACGACCGACAACTGGGGGCTGACCAGAGCCTCGACCTCGAAGGCCAGGTAGTTGAGGAAGACGGAGTAGTTCTGACGGAAGGTCTTCTCGTAGTTGCTGGGCTGGCTCAGCAGGCTGACGCCCTCGACGAAATAGAGGTTGAGCCAGGGCTGCAGCCACAGGCGCCCACCAAGACCCACGGTCCCCTCGGCGAAGGTCTGGGCGGGCGTGTCGGCAAAGGCCACCGCTTGGTTGTAGGGACCCCCGGGCTGGCGGTCGGCACGGTGGCCGAGCAGGTTGGCATCCAGCTCCAGGGCCAGGGGGCCGGCATCGATCAGGCGACGCTCCAGACCCAGTCCGGTGAGGTACTCCGGCCGCAGGCGGCCTTTGAAAATGAAGGTGTCGCCGAAGTTGGCCGCGAACATCTGGCCCGCCCAGGTGGTCACCGCCCAGGGATAGGGATGCCACTGGGCTGGGCCCGGCAAGGTCGGCGGACAGGCGATCGGCTCCGCCGGCGTCAGCGGCACCGAAGGCATCGAGGCCAGGTTGAAGTCAGTTTCGCTGCCGTCGAGATCGAGCACGCCGTAGACGTCCTCCAGCTCGCCCATGCCCTCCAACAGGCTGTAGCGCAGCCGGCTGGCCTGCATGTACTGCATGCCCCGCTGCAGGCGAACACTGCCGTAGGCGTAGAGCGTGCGGGATTCGGTGTCGATCTCGATCCGATCCGCCAGCAACCGGGCGCCCGCCAGGCGGGCCGAGACATGGCCGGTGCTGACGAAGCGACGCATCTGAGCGTCGTAGCCCTGGTGATCGGCCCGCAGCTCCAGATCGACCGGCACACCCGGTGTCAGGACACCGGCTGCCGGCGTGGGGCTCGCTGATGGCCGGGTGGTGCCGGTGGCTGCCGCTGCCGCGGGGACCGCAGGGACGGCGGAGCCGGCCGGATTCAGCGGGCTGGGAGCTGGGGCGAAGGGATTGAGATCGGCCGGCAGCCGCGTGGGGCTGGGAGGGATGTCCGGGCCGCTGCCGATCGGAGCCTGAGCCAGGGCCTGGGTGGCGGCTCCGTCCAGCGGAGGCAGAGGTGGCGGCGGCGCGATCGCATGGGCCAGCGGCGCCTGTTGATCGGAATCCTGGGCCCGCGCCGGCAGGGGCCACAGCACCAGGGTTCCGGCCAGAGCGAGTCCAGCGACGGTCGTGGCCCTGAGAACTGTCCGGGGGGGAGGCAGCACAGGAAACCGGAAAGCATGGGTCACATCGCCGGCGATCCTGCCACGTGGGTCGTCAGGGTCGCGGTCAGTTCAGACCGGTTGTTGTGATGGGCGCCACTGCCCAGCTGGAGCCGGGAGCGTGTTGCGGAATTGTTCAGTCTTCGAGGTCCTTGCGGCTCGGGGTGCGGCTGGGATCGCTGGCCAGGAAGCCGAACACGAAGATCCCGATAAAGAAGAAAACGACCGAGTAGACCGAGATCTTGAGCGCGAGCATGGCTGTCCGGCAGGTGACAGGGAGTGACAGGAGGCCGGGAGGGGTCTGGTGGACCCAGCGGCAGCCGCATCATCCTATGGGGCTTGAATGGCCATCCAAGATGCCAGGGGGGCTGGAGCAGTGCGTTCCCGCCTGGATTGAAACGTTTCAGTCACGTTTGCCCTTGGACCCGACTCTCGATCTTCAGCCCCTCTGGCTCTGGCAGCAAGGGAATTCCGGCGCCCTGCCGGCCCTGGCGGATCCCTGGGGGCGGGTCCATCGGCCCGACTGGGCAGCCCGCGGCCTGATCATCTGGCCCCGGGGCGGCCAGTGGCGGCGACTGCGGTTGACCCTGGTCTGCCCGCAGCCCTGGCGCTCCCTGGGCCCCGGCAAGGCGGTGGCACGGCTCTGTCTGCGCTGGTGGGCCGAGGCGATGGAGTTGCGCGTCGACGCGGAACTGATCCACGGCGGCGATCTGTTCGATACCGCCTGTCGCTGGCCCCTGCCCGAGCGCTGGTGGAACGGCGAAGCCGTGCAGCTGGAAGTGGCTCTGCGCAGTCCCTGCCACGACGACGGCGCCCTGATCCACAGCCGACTGGAACTCGAACCGCTCGATCCCAGCGATCCCGACGGCCTGCTGGCCCCCACCCTGACGGCCCTGGCGGCCCTGCGACAGCAACGGGGCTGGCCTGAGGGAGCCCCCGCCGGATCCGTCCAGGTGCTGGGCCATGCCCATCTCGATCTCGCCTGGCTCTGGCCGGTGGCCGACACCTGGCGGGCGGCCGAGCGCACCTTCGTCTCCACCCTGGATCTGATGGAGCGCTTCCCGCAGCTCCATTTCGGCCATTCCACCCCGGCCCTCTATGCCTGGCTGGAGCTTCAGCGGCCAGCCCTGTTCGCGCGCATCCGCGCCGCGATGCGGGCCGGCCGCTGGGAGCCGCTCAATGGCCCCTGGGTCGAGAGCGACTGCGTGCTGATCGACACGGCCTCGCTGCTGCGCCAGTTCCAGGAGGGGCAGCACTACAGCCGGCGGACCTTCCCGGAATGGGACCACAACCTGGCCTGGTTGCCCGACAGCTTCGGCTTCGCCGCGGGTCTGCCGGCCGTGGCGGCGGCCACCGGGGTGCGCTGGTTCTGCACCCACAAGCTGGCCTGGAACGCCACCAATCCCTTCCCCCATCGCCTGTTCCGCTGGCGCAGCCGCTGCGGCAGCGAGGTGCTGGCCCTGATGAGCGCGCCGATCGGCACCGATGGCGATCCCCTGCCGATCGAGACCTACCGCCTCGACTGGCAGCGGGCCACCGGGATTGCGGACGCCCTGTGGTTGCCGGGGGTGGGCGATCACGGCGGCGGCCCCACCGCCGAGATGCTGGAGCAGCTGGCCCTCTGGCAACAGCAACCGCAGGCTGTCCCCCAGCGCCACGGCACCCTGCGCGCCTATCTCGGGCGCCTGGAGCCCCTGGCCCCCCGGTTGCCGGTCTGGCGCGATGAGCTCTACCTGGAGCTGCATCGGGGCTGTGCCACCAGTCGGCCGGATCAGAAGCGACACAACCGCAGCCTGGAGCGGCTGCTGCGGGAGGCGGAACTGGCCCGGGCCCTGCTGATGGCCTGGAATGGGACTGTCGCCGGTTCCTCAGCCGGTCCGGGCCAGTCAGCCGCTGGAGAGCGATCAATCGCCGCCGTTGCCCGAGCTGTCGCTGATCCACCGGCTGTTGGTGGGCAATCAACGGGGGGTGGTCCAGCGGCAGGTGTCTCCCTGATCCCGGGTGTCTCCCAGTCGGCTGCTGGGGCAAGGATGTCAGCCGTGGACCGGCCGGCCGATGGCAGCCAGACAGCTGTGGCTGAGCAGACAGCGGGTGCTGGGCCAAGGGCTGTTGCGGGCCAGAAGGCTGTCGCTGGCAGCCAGAAGGCTGCAACTGGGCAGACGGCGGCGGCTGGGCAATCGGCTGTCACGGGTCAGGCCGCTGTTGGTGACGAGGCCGTAGTTGCTGCCCGGGCAGCCGTTGCCGGCCCGCTGGCGGGCGCGGCTGACCCCGGGAGCGAAGCGGCCATCGACTGGCGGCCCCTGCTGTTCCAGCAGTTTCACGACATCCTGCCGGGCACGTCGATCCCGGAGGTGTTCGAACAGGCCGAGCCCCAGTGGCGAGCAGCCCGTCGGCGCAGCCGCTCCCAGCGCGACCGGGATCTGCAGGCACTCCTGGCCAGGGCGGACGCTAACGCTGGTGCCCGGACGGCAGCGCCATGCCCGGAGCCCTCGCCGGGAACCACGGCGCCGGAGAAGGAGCTCTCGGCCAGCCCGTCGGGGGATCCCCCGCAGAAGGTCCGCTCCCATCTGGCAGCAGCGGCATGGGCTCTGCCGCCGCTGCCGAACCTCTCTGATGGCCGCCCCCTGAGCCAGGAGATCAGCAACAAGGCCAGCCTTCTGGCCGTCGATCGGAACAGCGATCCGGCCCAGGACCGGAGCACGCAGGCGCCCGGCGACCAGCTCTGGTGGCTGGTCCAGCTGCAGACGCTGCCGGCCGCTGGCCACACTCTGCGCCTGCCCGCAGGCGATTGGAGCCTGATTCAGGCCGACGGCCAGGAGTCAGCCCTGCCGGGCCAGGCCGCTGGCGAGGGGGGTGTCTGGATCCAGCTGCCCGTGCCCGCCGGGGTGGCGGCCCTGGCGCTTCGGCGCCGGGCCATCCCGGCGGCCCTGGCTTCGGCCAGCCTTGAAGCCCTGCCGCCAGAGCGAATCTGGAAGGCGCCACCCGTCGAGCCGCTGCGGCCACCCGCAGCAGCGCAGCCCAGGCAACCCCAACAGAGACCCCCCGCATCCGTACCGACGCCTTCCCGGCAGTCCCCGGCCGCAGGGCAGCCCCTGGCAGCAACCCAGTTCCACCAGCACCTGGAACCACACCAGCCCGTGCACCTGATCGGCGCTGAGGAGCTCGGGCCCGACCACTGGCGCCTCGGCAACGGCCTGATCGAGGCCGTGATCGGCCCGGCAGGACTGGAACAGCTGGTCGCGGGCGAGGGCAACTCCCTGCTGGCGGCACCCTTGCGCTGGCAGCGCTGGGCCGATCGGGGCGAGTTCTGGGATGCCTGGGATCTGGCCGCCGATCACCGCCGCCATCCGCTGCCCTGGGATTGGCAGGGAGCACCGGAGCTGGTCAGCGCCGGTCCCCTGGCTGCCCAGTTCCGCTGGCGCGGCATCGTCGGCGAGAGCCCGGTGCGGCTGGAGCTGCGCCTGCTGGCCGGCAGCCCCTGGCTGGAGCTGGTGCTCTGCCAGCAGTGGCGCCAGCGCCACGAGCTGCTGCAGCTGGAGATCCCCCTGGCCGGCAAGGCCGAGCGCTGGGCGGCGGACACCAGTGCCGGCGTGATCGAACGACCCGCCGTGGCGCGCACACCGCGGGAGCAGGCCCGCTGGGAGGTGCCGGCGATCAGCTGGGCCGCCGCCGCTGGCGTGGCAGTGCTGCTGGATGGGCCCCAGGGAGTTTCAGCCACAGCCGATCGTCTCAGCGTCTCGCTGCTGCGAGCCCCCACCTGGCCCGATCCCGGCGCCGACAACGGCTGGCAGCGCCAGCGCCTGGGCCTGATGGCGGCGCCGGCAGGCTGGCGGCAGGCCCAGGTGCCCCAGCAGGCCCGACGGCTGCGCGAGCCCCTCTGGCTGCGGCCGCGCCAGCCGCCTGGCACCCGATCGTCTGGCCCCCATGGGGCTCCCTCCGAACGCTCCGGATCTCAGCCGACTGGACCGCGGTCGCCCGCCGGGCCCTTCATTCCACTCCTGCAGGACGATCTGCGGTTGGTCGGGCTGCGCCCCACCCACGCGCATGCCTCAGTCGCCCCCACCTCTGCCACGGGTCCTGCTGCTGACAATCCCACCGGGCTCGCCTGCCAGGATCGCTCCAGCGCGGAGCCGATCAGCGTTGCGCCGATGGCGGCGGATCAGCCCACGGGGGAGCCGTTCGGCGGCGCTGCCGATCACGCCGGGATTGACCTGGTGCTCAGCGTCCAGAACGAAGGGCCCTGCCGGCGCCGGCTGGAGTTGGGCGCGCACTGGCAGGTGCTGGAGCGGCTCGACGGGCTCGATCGCCCATGGGCCTCAGGCGAGGACCACCTGGCGCTGGGCCCCTGGCAGCTGGCCTTCTGGCGCATTCGCCGGCGGCCGGCTCCGGCCTGAGCCTCCGGCCTTCGCAGCCGGCATGGTTTCCACGGCTGCGGCCTGCCACAGCAGGCCAGCTCGGCGACGGCGCAAGCGAGTGATCGCCCAGCCCTGGCTCGCCTGCCCGTGCATCCGTACCCCTGGAGCTGAACATCCCAAACAACGCCGCAGGGGTTGGCGTCATCGCCTCCAGGGTGGCCGCGCGGCAAGCACTGGAAATCGCCGTTGACGACCTGACGTGACCCCCGGGGTCAAGGGACCCGAGTCGCCCGGTTCCGGAAGGAAGCGGTGGTCCAGCATTGGCCTGGCTTGACGCCGCTGGCTGGGAACGCGTCCGAACCAGCTGTGACCAACGCCGTCCGCAGCATCCTGGGTGCTGGCGCCGAGGGGAAGCTCAGCCGAACGAGGCTTCCGGTTGCAGGGTGTCCCGAGGTCTACCGGAAAGAATTGCGTCCAACCGGCTCAGGTGGGTAGCGCCCTGGCTTGAGCCCAGCCCATGGACGGCTGTTCCATGGGGCCGGCCCAGGTCGGCTTTGACGGCCAGGAAATCAAAGTTCCAGGTCTGACTTGCTGCCTTCAGTCTTCGTGGTCGTCGAAGGGATCGGTGAGCTGCTTGGAGGGGGGCCCGAAGGCGGTGTAGACCCCGAAGCCGGTCAAGGCCAGCAGCACCGTCAGAACGGCGATCGCTACGGAGAGGGCCGGGGAGCCGCTGGTGGTGGGATCCATGGGGGAGAAAGGGGGCAGGACGCGAGGGGGCCGGGGTGCGCAGGGGAGCCTGCGTCACAACTCTCGACAGCCCGCCTCGGTGCGGCCTGCAAGGCCCTTACAGTAGCCAGAACGATCTTCTGCTTGAGAGCACCGATCTGTCATGGCTCAACGCACCCGCCTGGGAGACATTCTGCGTCCTCTGAACTCCGAATACGGCAAGGTCGTCCCCGGCTGGGGCACCACGCCGGTGATGGGGATTTTCATGGCCCTGTTCCTGGTCTTCCTGCTGGTGATCCTGCAGCTGTACAACAAGTCCCTGCTGCTTGAGGGCATCACCGTCAACTGGAACGGCGTCGGCTGATCCCTCGGCGGCTTCCGCCCCAGCACCCCCCATGAACATCTTCGGCATCGGACTCCCCGAGATGGCGGTCATCGCCGCCATCGGCCTGTTGGTCTTCGGGCCCAAGCGCCTGCCCGAACTCGGCAAAACCCTCGGGCGGACACTGCGCGGGTTCCAGTCCGCCTCCCAGGAGTTCGAGCAGGAGTTCCGCAGCGCCATCGCCTCCACGGAAGCGGCGAGCTCAACTGCTGCAACCTCCCTCCCTGCCACTCATGGCGCGGCGACGGACCCCATGGCGACTCCCATCGATGCCGACGGCACGGCGCCCTTGGCCAGCGTCTCAGAGCCCACCTCGGATCTGAGCGTCCCCATTGCCTCAACCAATCCTGTCGAGGTGAGCCCCCAGCCTGCCGAAACTCTCGGCTGAAAGGCTCGCTCACCCCCGCGTGGATCTGCAACTGCTGGTTGGACTTGGCAATCCCGGCGCTCGCTATGCCGACACCCGACACAACGTCGGCTTCATGGTGCTGGAGCGCCTGGCGACCGCCGCCGGCGCCCCCTTCCGCAACCAATCCCGGCTGCAGGGCCAGATCGCCGAGATCGGCACAGGTGAGCAGCGGCTGCGCTTGCTGATGCCCCAGACCTACATGAACGAGAGCGGCCGCTCGATCCGCTCCGCCCTTGACTGGTACCGCCTCAGCCCCGGCCAGATGCTGGTGCTGGTGGATGACATGGACCTGCCCCTCGGCCGGCTGCGCCTGCGGGCCTCGGGCAGCGCCGGCGGCCACAACGGGCTGCGCAGCACCATCCAGCACCTGGGCAGCCCGGACTTCCCCCGCCTGCGCATCGGCATCGGTGCCCCCGCTGACAATCCCCAGGAGCGGCGTGAGCGCACCGTGTCCCATGTGCTGGGCCGCTTCTCGGCCGAAGAGCGGCCGTTGCTGGAGGCCGTGTTGCTGGAGGTGGCAGCCGGGATCGAGCTGATCCGCCGTTCGGGCCTGGAGCGGGCTGGCAACCGGCTGAACAGTTTTCGGGCCGTCGTGGCGGCATCCTCAGGAGCATGAGCCGACTACCGACCACCACGGCCAGGCTGCGAGTGCTGCGCCAGAGCTTCAGTCCCTGCCTGCTGGAGGGGGAGGTGAGCGCCGGTGGCTTCCAGTGGAGCTTTCGCTGGGCCTTCGATCGCGGTGAGCTGAGCGTCGAGCCCTCGCTGGGACGGGCCCTGATTCAGGACGCCCTGCTGCGCTTTCTGCTCCAGGCCGATTACCAGCTGGAACCCGGCGGCGACTACGCCTTCACGGTACGCGCCAGTTTCTGAAGCTCGACCACGCTCTGGGGGCGGATCAGGGGGTGACCCAGCCAGCGTTCCAGCAGCAGCTGGGCCACCACGTCGTCCCAGTCCCGGGGGGGCTGGCGCAGACCCTCAGGCAGCAGACGGCGCCAGCCCCTGGCCGGTTGCAACTGCCAGTAGCGCTCCCTGGCGGCCAGGGTGCTGCCCCGTTCCTCCACCGGCAGGACCAGCAGGCCCGGTTCCAGCTGTTGCCGCCAGAAGCCCGAGCCGGTGCCGTTGCCCAGCACCACCGCGGCCAGGCCGGCGCCCCGTTGCCAGGATCCCAGCAGCTCCAGGGTTTGTTCAGGAGGCAGCACGCCGGCCATGACAACCTGCTGGCGCTCCGGGTCCGTGAGCACCAGGCCGCATTTGCTGCGGCCCGGATCGAGACCGGCGAGCGGCCCCGGGCCCGGCGCGCTGACGACGGGGCTCATGGCTGCCGTTCGCGGCGTTGATCACCGCCCTTGCCCGAGCTCAGCCAGTGCAGATCGACAACGATCGGATCGGGGGTGTCGGCGTTGCCGCGGGCCGTGGCCTCCAGGGTGGCCTCCTGGCCGGCCGGACGATCCGCCAGGGCCCGGCCCAGCTCGTTGAAGTCGTTGACATCGAATTGCAGGCCGTCCACCAGGGTGCCCTGACGCTGGGCTCGGGCGAAGGCGGCGGCCAGCAGCAGATTCAGCCTGCTGCGCACCACCTCCGCGCCCCTGGCGTCGCCTTCCAGGGTGGTGCGGGCGAGCACCTCACCCTTGCGCACAACCTGGCGATTGGGTCGCAGATCCGGGAAGGCCAGCACCCGTTGCTCACCCCGAAGCACGTTGGCCGCCGAGCGGATGCTCACCACCCAGGTGCCCTGCTTGGCCAGCAGGGTCTTGAGCCGTTCGATGTCATTGCGGGGCACCAGCAGGATCTGGCGGTCCGGCTTCTGGTTGGGCAGCAGCCGTTGAAAAGCCGTGAGATTGGCCTGCTGCAGCAGGGCATCGATCACCGCCTGGGCCTGGCTTGACTTCTCGAGTTTCACTTTGGCGGTGGCCAGGGGCTGGCCGCTGGCGATCACCACGTCGCCGCGGCGCAGGGCGATCACGTTGGTCTCAAGACCCTTGAGTTCCTTCTCGCCCGCAGCGATCCGCTGACGCACACTGGCCAGTTCGGCTTCGGTGCGGCGGATTTCCGCATCCCGGCCCCTGACCTCGCGACTGAGCCGCAGACGCTCGCTCTCCAGGCGCCTGCGTTCCTGTTGCAGGGGTTGCAGTTCCCGACGCAGGCCGGCGATGCGCGACTCGGCAGCCTTGAGCTGGCCCTCCGCCTTGTGCTGGCTGTCGAGAGCCCGCTGGCGGCCGGCGATCGCCTGGGTGCGGCCCAGCTCCGCCCGGCTGAGTTCGCCGCGGCTGCGGTCCAGATCGACCTGGCTCTGGCGCAGGGCGCTGCGGCTGTCCCGCAGGCGCGCCTGGATCTGGTCGAGTTCGAACAGACCCACCCGCAGGCGCTCACTGACCAGCAGCATCAGCCCCAGGGACAGCGCACTGATCAGGGCGCCGGTGAGGGCGGTGATCACCACGGCCGTGTTCTTCGGCCTGAGCCCGAACAGCCTCAGCCGAGCCTTGCCCACCCCGGTCCCGAGTCGATCGCCGAGGGTGGAGAGCACGCCCCCGAGCACCAGCAAGGTCAGGATCAGCAGCCAGCCCGACACGCCCAGCTCCGGCAACGCCTCAGTATCGTCTTGGCCCTGCCGTTCCGGCCGGCGGGGGTACGGCTCTGGAAGCTGAACTCAGCTGAACCGCTTGGCCAGGGCAATCGGATCGAACACGGTGATTTTCTTGCGGTCGATCTGAACCAGGCCTTCATTGCGCAGGTCGCCGAGCAGGCGCGTGATCGTGACACGGGTGGAGCCGATCGCCTCGGCGATCGCCTGGTGGGAGAGGCGCAGATCGATGGTGATTCCCTCGCTGCCGGGCACGCCGAAGTCGCGGCAGAGCACCAGCAGGAAACTCACCAGCCGTGAGGACATGTCGCGGTGGGTGAGGGTTTCGATCATGGTCTCTGTCTGCAGGATGCGGGACGAGAGTCCCTGCAGCAGCAGCAGACCGACGCTGGCGTCCTGCTCGATCGCCCGTCGCACCGAGGTGGCGGGCGCCGTCACCATCTCGACGCGGGTGAAGGCGATGGCGTGATAAAAACGATCGGAGCGCTGGCCGGTGAGCAGCGACAGCACCCCGAACAGGCTGTTCTCGCGCAGCAGGGCCACGGTGATCTCTTCCCCCGATTCATAGACCCGGGAGAGGCGTACGGCGCCGCGGCGCAGCAGATACACCCGTTCGGCGGGATCGCCGGGGAAGAAGATCGTCTTGCCCCGTTCGATGGTTTCGACGCTGCTGCCGGAGAGGCCGCGAATCACCTCCATCAGAGTGGGGCCTGCCGTGGCGGCGCTGCCGATGGAAGCGACCGCTCCGGGGGCCCCCGTCGACGGGGTGCTGGCGTAACGGCTGAATCCGCGTGTGGCGCCGACCATGACGGGCTGCCGAGTTGGCTTGGAAGCTAAGGAGCGGTTGCCCCCAGGCTTGTAGCAATCCACACTGTTTACCACGGCACAGTTTGCCAGGGCACAATCTGGCGCCTCAGGCGGCCCCGCCCGCCAGCGGCTCCGGCGCCGACCCGATCGGCGACCCGGCCGGAGCCGCGGCGAGAGCCTGACGCTGGGCCTGCTGCAGGCTGCGGATGCCGCCGTCGGCCAGATCCAGCAGCGCATCCAGTTGGCTGCGGCTGAACGGAGCCCCTTCGGCGGTGCCCTGAATCTCCAGCAGCCGCAGCTGATCGTCCATGACGACATTGAGATCCACCTCGGCGCGGCTGTCTTCGCTGTAATCGAGATCCAGCAGCGCCGCTCCCTCCACCAGGCCCACCGAGATCGCCGTCACCTGCTGCTTCAGGGGGGAGCCACTCAGTAATTGCTGGCGCTGCAGCCGTTCGATCGCCGCCGCCAGGGCCACCCAGGCGCCGGTGATCGAGGCCGTACGGGTGCCGGCATCGGCCTGCAGCACATCGCAATCCACCAGCAGGGTGCGCTCCCCCAGGGCGCCGAGATCAAGGGCGGCCCGCAGGCTGCGGCCGATCAGGCGCTGGATTTCCTGGGTCCGCCCGGAGAGCTTCATCAGCTCCCTGGACTGGCGGCTGGGGGTGGAGGCCGGCAGCAGGCGGTACTCAGCGCTGAGCCAGCCGCTGCCGCTGCCCCGGCGCCAGCGGGGCACCTCCTCCTGCAGGCAGACGCTGCAGAGCACCCGGGTCTGTCCGGTCGCGATCAGCACCGAACTGAGGGCGAAGCCCATCGGATCCCACTGGAACTGAACGGGACGTTGGCTGGTGGCCTTGCGGCCATCGCGCCGCAGGTCGGCATCAGGGCTGGAGAACACGGCGAGGACAGAACGGCGGACGGGGGCGGCTGAAGGCACGCCAGCAGCAGGCTAGGCGCCGGCACTGGTACGTCTGTTTCCACCACCGGTGGTGTGCGCGGCTTGTCGATGCCGCTACATTCGCCATCGGGACCAGCGGCAGGCCCGCCTAGCCGTTCCGTTCCAGGCCTGTGAACAGCAGCATCGCCATGACCGTCAGCCTCGCCAGCCATCGCCAGAGCCCGAGGCCTGCCGCTGCGGGGCGACTGGAGTCCGCCACCGGTGGATCGCCGGCCCATCTGCCGGCGCCGCTGCCGCCCCTGCGGCTGGTGCCCCAGCCTGAAGGCCTGCTGCAGATCCATACGGCCCCCTTCCGGGGCAGTTTCGCGGCGGTGTTCAGCCAGGCCCTGCGCACGGCCGGCCTGGGCAGCCGGGTGCTGGTGAGCCAGTTCCTCAAGGGAGGGGTGGAGCAGGGAGTGGCCGGCAGCCTCAGGCTGTGCGGCCGGCTGGAGTGGCTGCGGCCTGCCACCCCACAGTGCATCCAGACCCCGTTGAGGCTCGGCGGGATTCAGGCCGGCGCTCTTGAGCCCGACGGCGGGACCGCCGCCGCGGCAAGCGCAGGGCTGGGGAGCCGCCACGAGGCCGCTGACGCGGAGCTCGGGACGGAGTCAGCCCTGGCCCAGACCCTGGAGGCCGTGGCCGAGGTCTGGGCCTACAGCCGCACCTGCCTGCTGGAGGGTTCGGTGGATCTGATGGTGCTCGATGAGCTGGGTCTGGCGATCGAGCTGGGCTATCTGGCGGCGGATGAAGTCACCGCCACCCTGGAGAGGAGGCCCGCCCAGCTGGATGTCATCCTGACGGGTCCCTCGATGCCGGCAGCGCTGATGGCGATGGCGGATCAGGTCACCCAGCTGCGCCGAGCCCCCTAGGCCATCCCCCCCGGCCGCCCTTTCTCCACGCCGATGCTCAAGAACGACCGCTGGATCAACGAGCAGGCCGCTGCCGGCATGCTCGAGCCCTTCCAGTCCACCCTGGTGCGCCATCTCAATCCCGAAGCCCGCAGCGGGCCGGTGCTCAGTTTCGGCTGTTCGTCCTACGGCTACGACCTGCGGCTCTCGAGCAAGGAGTTTCTGATCTTCCGCCATGTGCCCGGCACGGTGATGAACCCGAAGCGGTTCAATCCGGCCAATCTGGAGCCGGCGCCGCTGCACGCCGATGAGGATGGCGACTATTTCATCCTGCCGGCCCATTCCTATGGCCTGGGCGTGGCCCTGGAGCGCATGAAGGTCCCGACCAACATCACGGTGATCTGCCTGGGCAAGAGCACCTATGCCCGCCTGGGCATCATCGTCAACACCACTCCCGCCGAGGCCAGCTGGGAGGGGCATCTGACCCTGGAGTTCAGCAACTCCTCCGGCGCCGATTGCCGCATCTATGCCAATGAGGGCATCTGCCAGTTGCTGTTCTTCGAGGGGGATCCCTGCGACACCACCTATCAGGATCGCTCCGGCAAATATCAACATCAGCCCGAGCGCGTCACCCTGGCCAAGGTGTAGATCAGGCCCTGAGACCGCCGCCGGCACTCAGCGAATGCTGGTGAGGCCGTAGCGCAGGCCAAGGATCAGGGCATGGAGGCGGTTCTTGGCGCTGAGATTGCCGATCAGGCGCTTGGTATAAGTCTTGGCTGTCTGTTCGCTGATCTGCAGGGCATCGGCGATTTCGCGATTGCTCATGCCATCGGCCAGGCAATGGAGAATGTCGTAATCCCTCTCTTTGAGATCCAGGCTGGATGTTTTTTCCGAGATGTCGCGAATGCGCTGGCTGCGATAGCGCCTGCCGACGCTGGCCGCCAGAATCGCTGCGCCGAGGATACCCCTGGCTTCAATCAGTTCCTGATAGCACAAGATGCCATTAATTTCGTCGGCATCAAAAGCACGTTGATCAATCTGATGGCCTGTGCAGATCAGCAGAGTCTTGGTGGCTGGGCTGATGGTCTTGATGGTCTGGCAGAGATGAAAGCCGTCGCCCTGCTCAAGATGATCGGTGCAGATCAGGAAACCAATGGGCTTTTGACTGAAGGCCCCAAGGCAGCTGCTGGCATCGGTTCCCATGTAGCGGATGAACTTGGGATCCCTGAAACCCATCACCAAGGGAAGCAGCTGCTCTTCCCGTTGCATGGCGATGGCGACAGTGGACTCGCTTCCACTTCTGGCGATGGCCTCAAGTATGACTTTACGGCTGTGAATCAGCGACGGAATTTTATAAGTTAAATCCACTGGTCAGGCTTGACTAATCCGGCGATTCTAGCGATATTTTGCTTGGACTCGGCTGCCAGCCTTCGAGCTGGCGAGAGTGCCTGTGGCCTTGCTGCCGAGCGGAACGCGTCATCCCTGGTGGCGCAGCCGGCACGATGATGCCTGGAGCCGTTCAGCCCTGCCACGCCCATCGGCTCGCCGTCGAAGGCCCAGCTTTGTAAACAAAATGTCAATGTATGCGGGCCAATCGCGGAGGCCAGTTGAACCCGGAAACAGCAAGGTCCGTTGTGCAGCCCTGCTCCAGGTCTCAGCCCGAGCGGGACGTTGCAGGTATCCCCTTTCGGGGATCGTCAGCTGCCGGTGAGTGGGATTTGACTCCAGGAGTCATACAGATACCTCATGGCCTCATTGATTGCCAGCACGGGAGATCCCACTCTCAATTTGCTCCTGGGTGGATCCACCTGGGATGGAGGGCTGACAGCCCAATTGACGATCACCAACACCGGCGCCGTGCCGTTGGCTGACTGGAGCCTTTCCTTTGAAAGTGATGTGCTGATCAGCGGTGTCCCCTGGGGGATGACCTACACGGTCACCACCCTGGCTGACGGTCATTACGGTTATACGCTCACCGGCATTGATTGGGGTTCGGCCCTGGCGGCCGGTGGCTCGGTCACCGTCGGATTCACGGCCACCCGGCCCGCCGGCGCTGCCGGCGGCGCGCTCCAGGCCTCCGATCTGTTCGTCACCAAGCCGGTCCTGAGCGCGGCAGCGTCGCCTGCGCCAACGGCAACCCCAACGCCACCTCCGAGCCCCAGCCCCACGCCAACACCGCCAGCGCCCGCGGCAACAGGCGAAGTGAATCCCAGCTCGTTTGCGGTGAAGGGCGGTGGCACCAATTACGCCGAGGCGCTGCAGAAATCGTTTCTGTTTTATGAGGGCCAGCGTTCCGGCAATCTTGATGAAGCCAGCAATCGCATCGACTGGCGAGGAGATTCCGGCCTCCATGATGGACTGGATGGAGTTTATTTCGGATCCAACACCAGCGCCAATCTCCAGGCAGGGCTGAAGCTGGATCTCAGCGGCGGCTATCACGATGCCGGCGATTATGGAAAGTTTGGCCTGCCACTGGCATCCAGTCTCACCAACCTCGCCTGGGGAGGGTTGCAATTTGGCAAGGGCTACGCCGCCTCAGGCCAGGACGATGATCTACTGGCGGCGCTGAAGTGGGGCACCGACTATCTGCTCAAGTGCAATGTGCTGGACAGCTCCGGCAAGACCTCCTTTTTCGTGGCCCAGGTTGGCGATGCCGATGCCGACCACGCCCTCTGGCAACCCGCTGAAACCGAAACCATCCTTCGTCCGGCGATGGCGGTGACGGCCAGCAAGCCAGGCTCCGATGTCGCCGGCGGCAGCGCCGCGGCCATGGCCTCAGCTTCGATTCTGTTTCGCCGCAGCGGTGATATTGCCTATGCCGACAAGCTTCTGAATAGCGCCATTGCCCTGTACCAGTTCGCCGACACCTATCGGGGCAAGTATTCAGACTCGATCCCCGTAGTGCAGGGATTTTATAATTCCTATAGTGGTTATTATGATGAGCTTGCCAATGGCGCCGTGTGGCTGGCCCAGGCGGTGAAAGCCCAGGGAGGCGATGGCTCGGCTTATTTGAACAAAGCGCTCAATCTCTACAACACCAATATCGGCGGCCTGAACAAGGGCTGGACAGGGAACTGGGACGACAGCTCCTATGCCACAGCCATATTGCTGGCTCAGCAGACTGGTTCGACGGCGATCAAACAGCAGGTGGAGGGCTGGCTGAATAACTGGGTGACCGGTGGCAATGGTGTCACGATCACGGCAGGCGGTCTGCGCTGGATCAGCCAGTGGGGCTCGCTTCGCTATGCCGCCAATACAGCCTTCCTGGCGGATGTCTACGCCAGCAGTGTCAATGATCCCAATGGGACCTACACCGCCCTGGCGCAGCAGACCGTGGACTACATTCTCGGTGCCAACCCGCGCCAGTCCAGTTACCTGGTGGGCTATGGCAATAATTTCCCCCAACAGCCCCACAGCCGTGAGGCCTCTGGAGTGGGCTGGGATGGCTTCAGAAATGGGCTGCCCAATGCTCACATTGATTTCGGCGCCCTGGTGGGGGGGCCGACCCAGGCCAATGACACCTCCTACAGCGATGTCCGCAGTGATTACGTCTCCAATGAGGTGGCACTGGATTACAACGCCGGCCTGACCGGTGCCTTCGCCCGCAGCGTTGAACTCAAGGGCGGTGTCGCCCTCACCGACGCGGAGCTCGATGCGCTGCCCGGCATCACCGTTCATTCCCTGACAACCACGCCAACCCCACCCCCAACACCCACACCGACACCCACACCACCCCCTGCACCGGTGAATCTGGGCGCGGCCAGCTTTGCCATCGGCGGCACGGCGGCCGTTGGAGCGACCCTGACGGCGATCCAGAGTGCCAACGATCCCAATGGCCAGGGCAGCGCTGGTGTCACCTACCAGTGGCAGGCCTCCGGCGATGGCGGCCAGAACTGGAGCCCCCTGGGAACCAATGCCCCGTCCCTGCTGCTGAGCCACGCGGAGGAAGGCAAGAGCGTGCGTCTGAAGGCCACCTACATCGATGCCGCCAATTTCTCGGAGACCGTCTTCACGGCCTCACAGCTCGTTCCCTTCGTCAATGATGGCCAGGCGGTCTTTGCTCTGATCGGCTCGGGAGCTGTGGGGCAGGTGCTCACCGCCAGCGAAACCCAGGTCGATCCCGACGGCGATGGCAGCTTCGCCTATCAATGGCAGGCTCTGGCCAGCGGCAGTGGCTCCTGGCAGGCGATCTCAGGGGCCAATGGCGCCAGTTTCCTGCCAGGCACGGCCCAGCAGGGCCAGAGCCTGAGGCTGCAGCTCAGTTATCGGGATCTGCAGGGATTCGCCGAAACCGTCACCAGCGGCAGCGTGGCCATTCCTGCGGCGATCGTGCCAACCCCACCCTCGCCGGATCAGCCGATCTTCGATGCCGGCGGGGCGATCAAGCCGGCCGTGCCCACCCCCAGCTCGCCCTTCCTGAAGGTGAGCGTGGCCGGCTCCGTCTGGTACCACGGTCTCACCGCCCAGATCACGGTGACCAACACCGGAACGACGGCTCTCGGTAGCTGGAGCCTGACGTTTGACACCACCCATGTGCTCAGTGGCGCCCCCTGGGGAGCGACGTTGAGCCAGGTGAATCTGGGGGGCGGTCTCTATCGCTCCACCCTGAGCGGCAAGGACTGGGGCGCGAACCTGGCGGCGGGAGCCTCGGTGACCGTGGGCTTCAACGCCAACCAGGGTCTGGGCCTGGGCGATACCGGCACACTCACGGGGCCGGCCCTGTTCTCCACCAGCGCCGCCCAGCTGGCGGCCACCTCAGGCAATCCCAACTACCAGAGCGGCGACGCCACGGCCAATCTGCTCAAGTCCGGCCCTGGCGCGGATCTGCTCACGGGCCTCGCGGGCGCCGACGTGTTCCGGCTGACCAGCCTGGGGCAGTCGCTGCTGGGGGGGATGGATCGCCTCACCGATTTCAACATCGGCGTCGACAGCCTCGATGGCCCGACGGCGGTGGCCGCCGCCCAGGTGGCCAAGCTGGGTTCGGTGGCGGCTCTCAACGAAACAGGCCTGGCCAGCGTGCTCACCACCACCAGCTTCCTGGCCAACCAGGCGGCCACCTTCAGCTTCGGCTCTGGGCCAACCACCCGCACCTTCGTGGCCTTGAACGATGGCGTGGCCGGATTCCAGGCCTCGACCGATGCGCTGCTGGAGATCACGGGGTACGGCGGCGATCTTCGGGGTCTGGCGGTGATCTGACGGGGTGCTGGCCAGGGGGGACCAGGGCCGCTCGTCCCCCCGCTGCCACGACCTTCGCCCCGAACTGCCGGGGCAGCCCCGTTCAGCTCCGCTGGCCCTGCGCCGCAGCAAAGGGATTGCGCACCATCAGGCCGCTCAGGCCCAGCTGCTCGCGCCACTCGGCCAGGGGGCGTGACCAGTCCTCCTCCCAGCGCTGGGCCAGCAGTGGAGCGCTGGTGCTGGCCCCCAGTTCCAGCCCGTAGGCGATCGCCCGGCCGACATCCACCCCGGCCGGGCCGCTCGGGTCCAGGTCGTCGTGGACGCGATGGATCAGATCAGCGGCGAGCAACAGGGCACAGCCCGGCCAGCGCAGTTGCTCGGTGGTGAGGCCGTTCATGGCGGCTTCGCCGGCCAGGGTGGTGGGGCAGCCGGCGATGGCGTGCCAGACGTCATGGCAGTGGCGGATGCGCAGCTGCAGATAGGTGGTGTCGCCATCGGCTCCCGGCGGCAGCACCGGGGCGGGCAGGGGCTCGAGGCCCTGATCGAGCAGCAGGTGGCCGTAGGCATAGCCGAGGCTCCCCGCCGGCAGGGCCGCCAGGCTGGCCGGATCGGGCCAGGGGCCCCAGTAGCGCTCGGCGATCAGCGGGGCGATGGCGGGGTCGGCCAGGAGCCGGGCCCGGGCCGCCTCGGCCGCCGGGGTGGCATAACTGGCGGCGAGCAGATCCAGGGCACAGGGCACATCACCGGGATCGGCGCAGAGCACCACCATGTCGGCGGCCAGGCGCTGCAGCTGGGGGGTGGGCTTCATGGCGCCAGGCGAGCGCGATGCAGGCGGCTCTTCTCGTACCAGTCGGCGAACTCGGGCACCCAGGCCTGCAGATGGGGCCACATCAGATCACAGAGCTCGCGGATCTCCTGCTGAGCATCGAGCTTGGCGCGCAGATCGAGAAAGTGCAGGAAGGCCCGCAAGGTGAAACTCACCACGAAATGCTGGCGGTAGTCGAAGGGCAGGATGCCGCGGGCATGTTCCTCGGCGAAGCCGGCATCAAGCAGGTCGCGGTAGCGGTCGGCGGCGGCACGGCAGAGCTGCAGATCAATGGCCCGCTGATCGGCGCCGTAGTGATACTTCTTGCCCTGGCGATCGCTGTAATCACCCACCGGCCGCAGGTAGAACACCTCCTCGAGTTCCAGTTCGCCGTCTGCGGCCTTGCGGATGCGATCGCCGGTGTAGCGCATCGACTGCACGTCGAAACTGACTCCCACCCGGTGGGTGCGGGCCTGCTGCATCACCGAATGGGGGAACCAGCCGACGTTGAGCACGATCTGGGCGTGTTCCAGGGGGCCGTAGTGGCCGCGCTCGCCGGCCAGCAAACGCTTGACGCAGATCGCACCGGCGCGGCTCTCATCGGGCCAGTCCGCCTGGTCGGCCACCACGAAGCCCTCGCTGTAGTCCTGGTGCATGCCCGCGTAGACGCATTGCTGCGGGTTGGGGGTGGCGGCGATCAGGGCGACCCGGAAGCGGGGATCCATGGCAGAGGGGGCTGGGGGCGACGGTCAGCGGGCGGGATTGCCGGTGAGGTTCGGATTCGGATTCTGGCGCCAGCCTGGTCCCGGGAGAGCGGCCCCATGAACTCGGCAGCGGGCAGCGGGCTGACGGAACAGGCCGCCGCCGCTGCTGGAGGCCACACGGCTGGTTGGCTGAACGGCTGCGTTGCCAGAACGGCCCTGTTGCCGACCAGGTGTGTTGGCGAACGACTGTCCTGCCGAACGGCTCTGCTGCCCGGAGGCTGGGCTGCAGAGCGGTGGAGCAGGAGCGTTGCAGCCGGATCGTGGCCCGTGCCGGCGGATCCCAGCACCGAGCTGGCTGGTTCGTGATCTGGGATCGCCGGGGTGGGATCAGCTGTCGCGGGGGCGACCCAGAGACCGGGGCGGCCGGATCGTCAGGCTTGGCTGCCTCAGAGTGGTTGCCTCAGAGTGGCTGTCTCAACCGTGACTGCGGGGGTTGGCCATGGCCGGGGCTGGGGCTCCGCCCTGCGCTTCGCTGCCGAGGCGGCTGGTGGCTCCAACGCCGGCCAGCGCGGGCAGGGGGGCGTCGCTGAGCAGGGCGCCCACCAGGCTCTCCAGCTCGCCGGCGCTGCGGGCCCCGAGGGAACGCCCCACCGGTTGGCCGGCCGCATCGAACAGCTCGAGCTGGGGAATGCCATTGACCTCGTAGCGCTCCACTTCGGGCTGCCAGCGCGGATTGTCCACGTTGAGCATCACCACATCAAGGCTGCCGCGATGCCGCTGTTCCAGTTTTTCCATGGCGGGAGCCATGGAGCGACAGGCTTCACACCAATCGGCATAGAACTCCACCAGGGTGGGGCGCCCATCGGCCAGGGCCACCGGCAGCGGCGGCGATTGGCGCGCCAACTGCTCCAGCTGGCCGGCGGGATTCAGCCCCCCCCGCATCCACAGCAACAGCAGGGCCAGGATCGCGGCCACGGCCGCCAGCAGCATGCGCTCGCGCCGACCGAGGGGGCTGGTGGGATCAGAGCGGACAGTGGGAGTTTCCGGCGGATTGGCAGGCATGGGGGGCCAAGCGGGCGGGCCGCAGGCACTCTGGCAGCCCTGGAGCTGGGAGCGGGCGGGCCCAAGGGAGCCGGGGAAGCGTCGGGCCGATGCGGAGGACTCCCGCCACAGCCCATCCCCGGGACAGCGGCTCCGCTGGACAAGCCTGGTGAGACCTGGACTGGGATTGTGCTTGCTAGCTTCAACTCCCAGGGCCTGGATGCGTGAAGCGGCGCCTCACTCTCCACTTCCCCCGCGAGGCGGTGCATCAGCCGATCACCTACCGATTGGCCGTCGATTTCGACATCGCCGCCAAGATCCTGCGCGCCCAGATCGCGCCGAATCAGAGCGGCACCATGGTGGTGGAGCTCTCCGGCGACATCGACGAACTCGATGCGGCCGAGCTCTGGCTCGAGCGCCAGGGCTTGGCCCTGAACCGGGTGCCGGGCGAGATCCGCGTCAATCCCCTGCTCTGTGTGGACTGCGGCATCTGCTCCAGCGTCTGCCCCAGTGGCGCCCTGAGCTTTGATGGGCCGACGGCTCGGCTCACCTTCCAGGCTCCCCACTGCCTGGTCTGTGAGCAGTGCATACCCAGTTGCCCACTGGAGGCCATCGATCTGGTCCTGGAGACGCGATGAAATCCCTTCTGCGCCTGACGATCCTGCCCGTGCAGGCCCCGATGCTGCTGCTGCTGTTCGCGATCAGCACCTATCTCGGCATGCATTGGAGCCGGCCGATCACGGACGAGGCCAGCAAGCTGGCCTCCCTGGGCACCCTGATCTGGTCGGCGGAATGCCTGCAGGCCCTGGTGGTGGTGGTGGCCTGCACGATGCCCGATCTGCTGCTGCGCCAGGTTTCGAGCCTGATGGCCGCCAGCCGGGTGATGAGCCTGGTGGTCACCCTGTTGCTGGTGATCACCGGCGGGCTCTATCTGCTGCACATGGATGTGCTCTCCAACGTGCTGATTCTTGGCTCCTCGGTGCTGCTCGCCAGGCTGGATCTGGCACGCATCCGGGTGCAGCCATCTCCCCTGCTGCTGGCTGGCCTGCTCAGCCTGCTGGTGCTCGGTGGGGCTGGGCTGGGACGCACCCTGGAAGCCCGCTTTCAACCCCTGTCACCCCACCCCCAGACGGGCGGCAACCCGGCTCCGGCGGCAACCAGCCCGTCACCCCTGCCAGCTCGCGCTTCGCTGTCCCATTCGCCAGGAGCGGTGGGCAGGGCCAGCGACAACCAGGAAGCCCTCAACCGGATGATCCCCCACATCAAACGGCTCCGTAACCAGGCTCCGAAGGCGCCGCCCCCCTAACAGCTCGGCTCGATTCCCTGCTCCTGCTGCTGATAACTCCAGGCATTGCCGAGCACTTTCTTCACATAGAGGCGCGTTTCCGGATAGGGAATCGCTTCCACCCAGAGTTCGGGGGCGAGTTGGAGCTGATCCGGTCGCCAGTGCTGCACCGCTCCCGGACCGGCGTTGTAGCTGGCGACGGCCAGGATGGGCTCCTCCTGCCATTGCCGCAGCAGACGCCGCAGATAGCGACTGCCGAGCTCCACATTGCGCGCGGGATCGACCAACTCCGCCGGGCTCACGGGTTGTCCCGCCAGCTCGGAGGCGGTGTCGGGCATCAGCTGCATCAGACCCACGGCCCCCGCCGCCGAACGCACGGCCGGGGTGAAGCGCGATTCCTGTTTGGTCAGCCCCTGAAGCAGGGCCATGGAAAGGTTCTGCTGGCGACCGGCCCGGCGGAAGATCGCCGCAAAGCGGGGCGGATGGAGGCTGCGCTCCAGCTGGGGCAGCAGCCGGCATTGGTCGGCTTTCAGCCGCAGGGCCGCCCGATCGAGTTGGGCCAGGCCGGTCCAGTCATCACCCACCCCCTGGCGCAGGCGTCCCTCCACCAGCAGCTCCGGACTCTGCTCAGGCGGCACGTTGGCGCGGCGCAGGCGCCAGCTTTCCCAGGCCTCGGTGCGTTGATCCAGACGCCAGAGCCGATCGAGGCCGGCATCACCGCTGGCCAGGGGCTGCCAGCCGGTGCTCGCGGAGGCCTCTCTGCCCGCCGCGCCGCTCTCCCGCTTCAGCTCACCCTTGTCCAGGTGCAACGCCGCTCGCCAGCCGTAGTAACCGCCGGGGCTGCGCCGCAGCAGCTCTGCCCAGCTGGCCCGAGCCGCGGCTTCCTCACCGGCCTGGCGCTGCGCATAGCCCAGCCAGAAGCGCTGCCGGGCCGCCAATGGAGGCGGCAGTCGCTCCGCCGGGATGGCCTGCAGAAGGGTCTGCACCGCGCCCCACTGGCCAGCCAAGAGCTGGCGGCGGCTGAGATCCCATTGAAGATCCCAGCTGGCGGGATCCTCCGGCCAGCGGCGCAGCACCTGCAGGGCAGCGAGGCTGTCGCCGGCCGTTTTCGCCTCGCTGCCGCCAGCCACCGCCAGGGCCCGGTGGGCCGCCACCGGGGCACTGGCCAGCCAGCGATCGGGCAACTGGCCCAGGGCGCCATCACTGGCGGATCCTTCCTGCTGGCTGAGCAGCCGCACGGCCTCCTCGGCTTCGGGGCTGTCCGGCGACTGGTGCACCAGCGCCACCAGGAGCTTCAGGGCCCGGTTCTGTTGCGTTTCATCTCCCTGCAGCCAGGGTCGGGCCAGGGCCAGCTGGCCGCTGGGCGGCAGCTGGGCGTCCTTCCCCAGGCAGGCGAGGGAGGCCTCGGGGTCGCCCAGCTCGGCCAGGGCCGCCGCCAGCTGGCTGCGCTGCGCGGCACTGGGCCGCGGGGGGGCGGCTTTGCAGCTGGTTTCGATCTTCGCCTGGGCGCCGGGCCAACGGGCACCCCAGCGGGCCAGGTGCAGCGCTCCGGCCCTGGCTGCCGCCGCGGCGGGGCCGGCTTCCAGGGCAGCCGCCAGAGCGGCCGGATGGGCGGGAAAGCGCTGGAGCAGCTGCTGGCGCAGCCGCGGGTTCCGGCGACCGAGGGCATAGAGGGCATCGGCACTGGCGGCATCGCTGGGGAAGCGGTGCAGCAGCTGCTGCCACAGGCTGCGGGCCCGGGCGGGCTGACCCAGGGCCTCGGCGCTCTGAGCCTGGTGCTTGAGCACCACCGCGGCCAGGGGATCCGGGCCCCAGCCCTGGCCGGCCAGCAGGCGGCTCTGCCGGCCAGGATCCTCAGCCGCCTCGGGTTGACGCTCCAACAGCAGGCTGGCTTCGCGCCTGGTCGCCGGATCCGGGGCCCAGCGCCTGAGCCGCTCAAGAGTGGTGACGGGGGTGTCGGGGCTGGGCGCGGGCAGAGCCTGCAGCAGCGCCCGGCCTCCCAGCAGGGCCGCCCCGGTGCCCAGGCAAGAGACGGCCAACAGCAGGGAGAGGCGCGTCAATCACTCTGGGGCGGACAGTCGGCGAGCATTCTGGACAACGCCCTGCTCCGCCTCGGTGCCCCTGCCGTTCCTGCCGCAGCGTCTGGTCTCCCGGCTGCCGCCCCTGCCGCCCCTGCTCAGCAGCCTGCCCGGGGCGGAGCAGCGGCGCCGGGCCCTGCTGCTGGCGGCACTGGCCGGCCTGGCGATCCTGCTGCGGCCCTGGCCGCCGTTTCTGTGGCTGCCGGGGTGGTGTGTGGGAGGGCTGCTGCTCTGGGCCCTGGTCTCACTGCTGGGCTGCCTGTACTGGCCCAGGCGCTGGCGCTGAACAGCAACGGCGGTGGTCGCCGGGAAGGGTTGGGCGGCACCGGCGCAGTCCCAGCAGCGACACCTGGCGAGACACCCCCTCGGGCCGACGGAAAGCCAGATCGCGCTGTCGGCGTTCGCAGGCACCAGTCCAGCCGAGTGGCCGGGTGATGTCGTGACTCACAGCAATTGGTGCCTCCCGGATCAAACGAAAACCGTTGCTGCCCAGTAGGCTCAAAGCCAGGGTGCGCAGGAGCGCCAGCACCTGGACGCCGTTGCGTTCGCTGCAGCAGTGGGCATCCTCGCCGAGCTTCACATCACGAACCCAGTGCCATGCGTTCGAAAAGGCCCAAGGCGGCCTCTCCAGGCGGAGCAACGCTTTCAGGCTTGTGCGCAGGGTGGAGATGAACCGGTGGAGTTGTCGCAACGGCTTGCCATCCGCCTGGATCAGCACGCCCGCCAGATCCAGCCTGGTCAGCCGGCCCTTGCGTGCCGATCGCCCATGGGAGGCTCCGTCGTCATCGGAGATCTGGGCGATGGCCACCCCCAGCTCCCGGACGCGCAGGGCCACCTGGGGGACAAAGCGCGCAGAGCCTTCAGGTGGCTGATCAGGTCAGGTTCGGTTGCAGCAGCGGTATCGAACACAAGCAGGAGGCGAGGGCGCCGACCTCAAGCCATGCAGACACCCCTGACAGGCGCGTCTGTGGCGGACTTTGAGACAGCCCTGGACTAGGGGGCAACCCTGCGCCGCTCATAGGCGGCCGTCACAGAACTCGAATCGGTCTGGACAAACACAAATTCGTCGCCACCGTGCGTGGCATAGACGTCGTAATGGGAAACCTGCTTGAGATTATCCGTAAATGTCACACTCCCCGAGCAATCCGCCTTCATGGCATAGGTGCCTGAATAGCTCCCACGAACGATAGTGCCATTAAAGTTGCCGGAGTACACACCAGACATGCCACCGCTGCCATCAAAATGCTCTCGACCGGCCTGCGCAAAAAGCCGGTTTTTATCGGCCGACTTGCCTGAAATGATGCCATCCTGGGCATACAAGTAATCGCCCTTCATGGTTGCTAGCGAGCATTGATCACCAGCACTGGCCGGAGCCCCAGCAAGCGTGGCCCCGGAAAGCGCCAAGGCGAAACCAAGAAGCATCAATTGTCGCCTGCCCACAAGACGCCGCTCAAAACATTACGGGATAAATTTAACAGCGAAGAGTGCGGCAATATAGGCGAGCGTCACTTTGTTATTCTTATTGATATTGCCTGCCGTTCAGTCGCACCGCCAGCTTGGGGGTGGGGGACGCACCAGCAGCGTGAAGCAAGGGCCCTGGAATCACTCCACGTAGCCTTCAGCCACGATCGTCGGATCAAGACGGATGATGAGCAAGGGCCGCGACGGGGGAAGTAGCAGCAGCGGCAGCAGCCAGCTGCACAGGACAATCCACGAGCCTGTCGACGCCAGCGCTGATCTCCAGAGCAGCAGCGAGGCACCGGCCCCCTCGCCGCTCGGAGCCAGCCTCGGAGCGGGCTTGACCGGCTTCGGCACCGATGGCATCCGCGGCCGCGTCGGCACGGCGGTGACCCCGGCCCTGGCCCTGCAGGTGGGCTACTGGTGCGGTCTGGTGCTGCCGGCGGCAGGGCCGGTGCTGATCGGCACGGACTCACGCAGCAGCGGGCCGATGCTGGTGGCGGCCCTGACGGCCGGGCTCACGGCCGCCGGTCGCGAGGTCTGGCAGCTCGGCCTGTGCCCCACACCGGCGATCCCGGGCACGATCCGGCGTCTGGGAGCTGCCGGTGGCCTGATGGTCTCCGCCAGCCACAATCCCCCCCACGACAACGGCATCAAGGTGTTCGGGGCCTGCGGCGCCAAGTTGCAGCGACAGCAGCAGCAAGCGATTGAGGCCGGGCTGCGGGGCGAGGCTCAGGCGCCCCCCTTCCACGGCCAGGGCACGGCCCACCAGCGCCCCGATCTGCTGGAGGCCTATCGCGATTCACTGCTGGAGAGCACGCAGGGCCGCCGGCTTGATGGGGTGAAGGTGGTGCTCGACCTCTGCTGGGGGTCGGCCACAGCCTGCGGCGAAGCGGTGTTCCGGGAGCTGGGGGCCGATCTCACCGTGCTGCACGGCCAACCCGATGGAGCCCGCATCAATCAGGGCTGCGGCAGCACCCATCTGGAGCCCCTGCGCCAGGCGGTGCTGGAGCACCAGGCGGCATTGGGCTTCGCCTTCGATGGCGATGCCGATCGCGTGCTGGCGGTGGATGGCCGCGGCCGCATCGTCGATGGCGATCAGATTCTCTATCTCTGGGGTTCAGCCCTGAAGCAGGCCGGAGCGCTGCCGGGCAACCGCATCGTCGCCACGGTGATGTCCAATCTCGGTTTCGAGCGGGCCTGGACGGACTGCGGCGGTGTGCTGGAGCGCACCGCCGTGGGTGATCAATACGTGCATGCGGCGATGCAGGAGCTGGGGGCAAGCCTGGGCGGCGAACAGTCGGGACACATCCTCTCGGCCGAACACGGCATGAGCGGCGATGGACTGCTCACGGCCCTGCAGGTGGCCACCTTGGTGCACAGCCGCGGCCAGGATCTGGCCGGCTGGATGGAGGACAGCTGGACCTCCTATCCCCAGAAGCTGGTCAACATCACCGTGCCCGATCGCCAGAAGCGCACCCAGTGGCACCAGTGCGAATCCCTGCGCCAGGCCGTCGAGCAGGCCGAAGCCGCCATGGCCGGATCCGGCCGGGTGCTGGTGCGCGCCAGCGGCACCGAACCGTTACTGCGGGTGATGGTGGAGGCGGCGGAGCAGCAGCAGGTGGATCACTGGTGCACCGTGCTGGCCGAGGAGGCGGAGCGGGGGTTGAATGGGGGACAAAGGACAGAGAAGCACCAATCCTGGCACCATGAGTTCCCGGACAAAAACTAGCCGTGCCGGCGAACAGCAAGGACCTTTCGGAGAGCATCAGAGGCCGACTTAGCCGCTTCAACTGAAGGGTGAGAGAATTCGCCTCGGCAAAGAATGCTCCCGTTGGCGGCGCTGCACGTACACTCGTCGCAAGGGCAAAAAACAGAAAACAAGTCGACTACCCTGATACAATCTTGGCCTTCAAGTTGTAAAAGTATGTCGTCAAGGGGCTTTCGTCTAAGCAGGGATTCCGAGCGATCGGGAAGACTGCATTCGTTGCTCGAGATTTGGAACCATTGCTTGACGGCATTCAAGGGCTTGCAGTTCGCCTCCCTCGCGAATGGATTGCCATGCAGGACTGCGACACGAATACCACTCCCGGAGAAGTCAGTCGCCAGGCGCTGAAGTCCATCCTTGAGAGTTGCCAATGTCTTCCTGCTTTCATCGGATTGTTCCTTAGGGGGATAGTCGGCCACATCGCTGATCAGGAAGATCCAGTCGCCTTTTCTGAGCTCTCCGGCAAGACTTAGGACTGTCTTTGACCAGTAGCAATTGTTTGCCTTGTCCCATGCTCCGCGGCTTGGAATTTCTCTGACCGGTGAAGCGCCCCAGGATGACGTGATTGTCACAGCGCAGTGATCACGGCTCACCAGCCTGTCAAATGCATGGGCAAAGGCCGTGGAAAACGAGTTGCCAATCACCAGTACCCTTCGATTGGCATGACCAAATCACAGAGCCGGAGATCACAAAAAGATATCCACGCCCAGATAGCCGCTGGGCAGCAGGTCCTTCTTGAAGTGATTGATGATCACCGCCACCAACGCCAACGCCCGCAGGCCGTCGATCTCCGGTCGATAGGGGGACCTGGTCAACGGAAGCGGGTAACTGGGAGAGCCTCCGATGGTTTTCGCCTGCATCAACGCCGTTCCGCCTTGGCCTGCATTGTTGCAGTCCACCGATGAGGAGGCATCACGCGCCCCCAGTCGACGCAGCCAGGCTCATCCAAAGAGGGGCCGGGCCCAACCAGGACACTCCCAGCCCAGAGCCCTAAAGAAACACCTGGCCAACGGCCCCATGCTGATGCAGCCCGACCAGCTCAATCAAGGATTGGAACCACCGGGAGCCGGGCCATTGGAGCGCGGCGCCAAGCGGCTGGAGGGGGGCTGGTCATGAGCCTGCTGCCGCTCCTGGCGATGGCGATCGTCCCGCTCTTTGGCGGCCTCGGTCTGGGCTGGATAGAGCTCACCGAAAAACTTGCCGAGCCCCACCGAGACACTGCGGATGCCGTCCATGAACTTGGGATCGTCGGTGAGCTTGCGCACATCCCCCCCCACCGCACTCCAGCGATCGGTGAGCTGCTTGGCATTGGTGAGGGTGGCCTGCAGATCGGCCACGGTTCTGGGGTTGTCGAGGGCGGCGGTGAGATTGTTGATGTGCCGGGTGGCCTTGGCGGTGTCGAGGCTGGCGGCCTTGAAGTTAATGAGAATCGGATCGATGTTGGTGAGCGACTGGTTCAGCTTCTTCACCAGCACCTGACCGTCCAGCGTGAGCTTCTTGGTCTCATCCGCCGTGGACTGGAAGCTCACGGTGGCGGCCACCAGCTTGGCGACGAGCTTCTCGCTGTCGGCCTGATTGAGCATCTTCTGCACCGTTTCGGTCACCGAGTTGAGGGTGGCCGAGGCCACCCCCTGCACCAGGCCGTTCTGGCAGACCATGCGGCTGTTGTTGCAGTGGGGATCCCGCGGCGAAGGGGTGTTGGCGGGCAGGGGCTGGCCGCCGGTCATCAGCGACACCTGGGCGTCACCGCCGAGCAGGGAGCCCGCCCCGACCCTGGCCACGACCGGCCTCGGAAGCCGCAGGCTCGAATCACTGATCTCCAGATCGGCCAGCACCGCCTTGTCCGTGACCTTGATCCTGCGGACATTGCCGACCAGCACTCCGCGATAGACCACCGGTGAGCGGTCCGCCAGGCCCGCCGCATCGGCAAAGCTGACATGCATGATCCAGGTCCTCTGGCTCAGGGACACCCCCTTGAGCCAGAGCCAGAAGGTGAAAGCGCTGCCTGCGGCAGCGAGCAATGAAAATCCGACCAGAGCCTCGCGGACACTGCGGCGCATGGGCTCAGAGCTCCGCCGGCTGCATGGGTCCGCGCAGACTACCGCTCCGGAACTGCACCACGTAGGGATTGGTGGTGAGCCGGAACTCCTCGAGGCTGCCATTCCAGCGGAAATGGCCGTCGTACAGGAGCATCACCCGCTCGGCACAGCGCTCGATCGTGCTGATCACGTGGCTCACCACCACCGAGGAGGCATTGGTGAGCTCGGTGGAGCGCACGATCAGATCCTCCACTCGGGTGCAGGCCACCGGATCGAGGCCGGCCGTGGGCTCGTCGAACAACAGCAGGGGCACGCGACCGCCGGCGGCGCCGGGATCATCGATCAGGGCCCGGGCGAAGCTGACCCGCTTCTGCATGCCACCGCTGAGTTCGCCGGGCAGCAGCTCATCGATCCCCACCAGCCCCACGGCCTCCAGGGCCAGGCTCACCCGCTCGCGAATCTCCCGATCACTGAGGCGGCTGAAGCGATAGAGCAGAAAGCCGACGTTCTCCCGCACCGTCAGCGAGGCCAGCAGAGCCGGGTTCTGGAACACCAGGCGCACGTCGGGGGGATGGCGCTGATCGAGGCGCAGGTAGGTCTGCTCGTCCCCGTGGATGCGCAGACGGCCGGCCGAGGGCAGCAGCAGGCCGGAGAGCAGCCGCAGGATCGTCGACTTGCCGGCCCCGGAAGGGCCGATCACCACCAGGCGCTCGCCGGCAAACAGCTCCAGATCGACCGACTCGAGCACCGGCGGCTTGCTGCCCCAGCGCACCGTGAGCTTCTCCATCTGGGCCACGGCGGCGCCCGGGGCGGTATCGGCGGAACTGGGAACCAAGAGCAGCGGGGGACGAAACGGGAGGGAGGCCCGACCTCCCGACCCATCCTGGCCGTTGCGCCTGCGCATTTCAGCGATCTCCATCCGTTTCCCCCACCGGCTTGCCATTTCCCTGACGGGTTTCCATTCGTACAGTCCGTCCATGTCCCCGCCGCGTCCCGGCGCTTCCCCCTTGGCCGTCCGCCATTCCGGCGCCAAACCTCCCCGCCTGAGGCGACCGGCCGAACGACCGAGCTGGGTCGGCCGTGGTGATCGGCGCCGCCAGGACCTGGTCAGCCGTTCGCGCCGGGCCGCCCGCTGGTTGCAGCCCGGGCTGGTGGTGAAGCGCTGGATGTTCACCTCCGGACTGGGGCTGTTGATCCTGCTGCTCGGCGCCGCGGTCTGGGCCGACCTGCAGCCGATCTACTGGAGCCTGGAGACGATCAAATGGGCCCTGGCCCAGCTCACCCGGGTGCTGCCCCGCAGCATCACCGGCCCCCTGGTGCTGCTGATCGGCGGTGGCCTGATCTGGCTGGGCCAGAGCCGCAGCTTCGGCTCGATCCAGCAGGCCCTGGCTCCGGAGAAGGACACGGTGCTGGTGGATGCCCTGCTGGCCCAGCGTCGACTGAACCGCGGCCCGGCGATCGTGGCCATCGGCGGCGGCACGGGCCTCTCCACCCTGCTCTCGGGCCTGAAGCGCTACAGCACCAACCTCACCGCCATCGTCACCGTCGCCGATGACGGCGGCAGCAGTGGCGTGCTGCGGCGGGAGTTCGGCGTCGCGCCCCCCGGCGACATCCGCAATTGCCTGGCAGCCCTCTCCACCGAAGAGCCGCTGATGACGCGGTTGTTCCAGTACCGCTTCCGCTCCGGCACCGGCCTGGAGGGTCACAGCTTCGGCAACCTATTCCTGACGGCCCTCACCGCCATCACCGGCAGCCTGGAATCGGCGATCACCGCCAGCAGCCGGGTACTGGCGGTGCAGGGCCAGGTGGTGCCCGCCACCAATGCGGATGTGCGCCTGTGGGCCGAACTGGAAAACGGCGAGCGCATCGAAGGCGAATCGCGGATCGGCAAGGCCACCAGCCCGATCGTGAGGCTCGGCTGCATCCCCGAACGCCCGCCGGCCCTGCCCCGCGCCCTCGAAGCGATCGCCCATGCCGATCTGATCGTGCTGGGGCCCGGCAGCCTCTACACCTCGCTGCTGCCCAATCTATTGGTACCGGAACTGGTCAGCGCCATCAGCCGCAGCAAGGCCCCACGCCTGTACATCTGCAACCTGATGACCCAGCCGGGCGAGACCGATGGCCTCGATGTCGGCGGCCATCTGCGGGCGATTGAGGCCCAACTCGCCAGCCTGGGTGTGGAGCAGCGACTGTTCAACTGTGTGCTGGCCCAGGAGGACCTGGGCGAATCCCCCCTGGTCGCGAACTATCGGCTGCGCGGAGCCGAACCGGTGACCTGCGACGCCCGCACCCTGGCCAGCCAGGGCTACGAGGTGATGCGGGCCCCCCTGCAAGGAGCTCGTCCCACGGCAACCCTGCGCCATGATCCCCGCAGCGTGGCCCTGGCGGTGATGCGCTTTTACAAGAAGCACCGGAGGGAGGGGTGAGGGAGCGGTTGAACGTGGCTTTACCTGAACAAGCCCAGATCCTCGAGAAGCAGGGCCAAGGTCTCACTCAGTTGCAGTCGGTTGCGGGGGGAATCGGCGAGGAGGAATCGGCATTGAGCAGCAGCAAGTCGAGCTTGGATTCGAGCGCGGCGAGCCGAGCGTTCTCGATCTTCAGCAGCGAAGTTTCGTTCCTCACTCGCTCGGTTTCGTTCTTGAGCTGAGTGGTTTCGCTCCTCAGCTGATCGGTTTCGTTCCTCAACTGAGTGGTTTCGTTCCTCAGCTGAGCGGTTTCGATCCTCAGTCGCTCGGATGCATTCCTCGATTCGATCGCGTTGATCTGAGCATCGACTGTTGGATGCCAGTTTAACTTCGCCAACAAGCGCCGCCAGGGCGGCAAGGAGGAGAGGAATTCCGATTTGCTGATTGACCTGGAGGCTGTCATGGGCGGGGATGTCGACATAGCTGTAAGAGGTGAAGAACGTGATCAACACGATCAAGGTGCCAGCCAGCAAGGCCGCCAAGCCGGAACGATCCAGCCACGGGAATGACTGCTGCGTAGCGAGACTGTTGCCTTGTGCAATCACGGTAGCGAGCCCGATCCGGACCAGTTCCGCGATGGTACGTGCATACCAGCAGGGATGGCTTCCGTGGAATTGCGGATGCGTGGATCCGAGGAACGCCCAGGCAGCCATGATGGAGCTCAGCAGAAGGCACCGGAGGAAGGGGTGAAAACGGCACTGATCCTGGGGGTCACGGGACAGGACGGCGCCTATCTGAGCCATCTGCTCCTGGGCAAGGGCTACCGGGTGGTGGGCAGCAGCCGTGATGCCCAGATGGCCAACACCAGCCGGCTGGAGCGGTTGCGCGTGCGCGAAGCGGTGGAGGTGGTCTCGCTGGCGCCGAACGACTTCCGCAGCGTGCTCAAGGTGGTGAGTGGTGTGCAGCCGGATGAGATCTACAACCTGGCTGGACAGACCAGCGTGGGGCTGTCATTTGAGC
Organism: Synechococcaceae cyanobacterium; assembly: GCA_947378425.1. Taxonomy (GTDB): domain Bacteria; phylum Cyanobacteriota; class Cyanobacteriia; order PCC-6307; family Cyanobiaceae; genus Cyanobium. Next base: position 5,658 of record CANCJV010000028.1, on the reverse strand, counting down.
AGCCGGTGGAGTGCATGGAATCGATCGCCGGCGGCACCCTCAACCTGCTGGAGGTGATCCGCTACCTGAATGCGCCGGTGCGGCTGTTCAATGCCGGCAGCTCCGAATGCTTCGGCGATACGGGCCGAGAACCCGCCAACGAAGACACCCCCTTCAAGCCGCGCAGCCCGTATGCCGTGGCCAAGGCGACCGCCTACTGGCAGGTGGCGAACTACCGCGAAGCCTATGGGTTGTTCGCCTGCACGGGCATCCTGGCGAACCACGAATCACCGCTCAGACCGAATCGCTTCGTGACCCAGAAGATCATCCAGGGAGTGAAGGCGATTGCGGCGGGAAAGCAGGAAAAGCTGGTACTAGGCAATCTCGATATCTGGCGGGACTGGGGGTGGGCGCCGGAGTATGTGGAGGCAATGCACAGGATGCTGCAGGCGCATAAGCCCAGGGATTACCTGATTGCTTCAGGAAAGTCGCATTCACTGCGGGAGTTTGTTGATGCAGCGTTTGACCACGCAGGCCTTGATCCGAAGGATCAACTGGAGGTCAATGGCGACTTGATGCGACCATCAGACCTGTGCTATTCAGCCATAGATCCCGGCAGGATTACCAGAGAACTGAGCTGGAAATCGAGCCTCGGATTGCAAGATATCGTGGAGAGAATGTCTACCAACACATTACACTGAGATTGGACAGTCAAACAACAACTACACAGTAACGGCCTCCACCGCGCCGCCCACAAACAAGAAGCAGTTCAAAATTCAACAAATTCTCACAAGCCAGCAGCCCAAGAGCCCGCCGCCAACCAACTCACACAGGCAAGAAACTATGCCGTCCGCGACCCATGCGATTACATCAATCATTACGCCCAATTACATCCCTCAAGCGCTAACGCTCTATTCATACATCAAAGAAAGCAATCCAGGCACAAGCCACCTTGTCCTGATCATCGGCGAATCTGATTGCGTATCTCAAGACCTGCCAGACGGACCGGAGTGGATATACTGGGATATGATTTATGGAAGAGAAGAACGCCTACGTCTAGCCAGAGAATATGTACCATTTGAGCTTGCCTGCGTGACAAGGGGACGCTTTCATCACTATCTAGCAACTCAGCGCAGTTTCGAGAAATGGATCATGCTCGATGTAGATATCGGGGTGCTCTCTAGGCTCGACCCAGTCTGGCAAGCACTGGATTCAGGCTGCATTGTCCTTACCCCCCACGCAAGCAAACCTGTCAGCACCCAGCAGGTAATCCCCCACGAAGAGAATATCCTAAAAAGTGGATTATTTAATGGGGGAGTGGTCGGCATGAAGCGCTCAGCAACTGCGAAACAAGCCTCCCAATGGCTAAGCGAAAGACTAGAAGCCTATGGCCATGCATATGCCCACCGACAAGGCACAGGCCTGCCAAACTGTCCTGACTTTGAATTTGTAGATCAGATATGGCTTAACTTAATGTACCTATACTTCCGGACTGAAACAGCAATTCTCAGCAAAGAAACCTGCAATCTTGGGCACTGGAATATTCATCAAGGCGAACTAGAAATTCGGGATGGACTCGCCTACTTCAATGGGGAAAGAGTGGTGATAGCCCATTTCTCAGGGCTACCTCCAAAAAAAGATCTTGCAGTAGTTTCATGCCATTCGCATCTCTATACCGAAAATCAATCCAAGCCCTGGGCCATGATGGCCACGGAATATCTCGATAGGCTGGAACAAGCAAAAACCAGTACACAATCAATCCCATACCCCTACAGCATCATCCAGCCCAGCGGGGCAAGGGAAGCAGAAAAGCAGGCGAAGGCAGTTTCTCAAGCACAAAAAAGAGGCTTCCCAAAGGGAGTAATCCAGAAAGTCACACGAGGCATTCGATCGACAGGCAAAATTGCTGGAAGAGTAAAACTAGTTTCCTGGCAACTGAAGCGAACAATCCACACCGCACAGTCCCTTTTGATCAATCAAGGCAAAGACCAGATTTTCCGCGATCACAGTGGAAACGCTTTTACCAGCCTTGTTCCTTGTATAGGCAATTATGAAACTTATCTTGTCAGAGCATCAATTCTTCAGGCCGTGATGCAAGCCAAGGGTCAGTTCCACGGCAAACTACTTGATGTGGGCGCAGGCAGCTCACCCTACGAAGAACTGATCATGGCAAGCGGCAAGGTCAGCGAATACATCAAACTGGATTTTGCCAGCTCAGAATATCATCAAGGCCACAAACTAGACCTAACCTGGGATGGGGAAAATATCCCGTTGGATTCTCAATCGATCGACACCGTATTCATGACAGAGGTCCTGGAACACGTTCACAAACCAGGAGAAGTGCTGCATGAAATCCGCAGGGTGCTCAAGCCTGGAGGCGTGCTATTTCTCACGGTACCCTTCTCATGGCCGATGCATGAACTCCCTTTTGATTATCATCGATTTACCCCGATTGCCTTAAGAGCCTACTTGGAAGAAGCCAGCTTTCATGTACAGGCTATCCAGATATTAGGTGGCTGGGACCATTCCCTAGCCCAGCAAATCGGACTATGGCTAACCAATCGCAGCATGGGGGAACGGAAACGAAAAATTGCCAAACTGCTAGCTTGGCCATTGTATTCGTATTTAATACATAAAGGCAAGAACGAGGAAGCAGCGATTCGCAATCATCAGATGCATATTGGATTAGCGGGGATTGCGGTGGCAGCAAACAAGATGTCGACATGATAGACAAGGCAAGAGTGAGGTGGTCTGGGTTTTCTGGACAGGGTCCATCGTTAACCTGTGAGGCGGGGCACCACCCCTGAAAGGGGTTCCCACCCATGAGCAAACGCCGAACCCACAGCCCCGAGTTCAAGGCCAGAGTCGCCATGGAGGCGATCTCTGGTCGCAAGACGCTCCAGGAGATCGCCGCCGACCACGCGGTGCACCCGATCCAGGTGAGCCAGTGGAAGAAGCAGCTGCTGGATGGCGCGAGCGACCTGTTCACCCGTGGCAACAAGACGCAGGCCAAGGAAGAGAACCAAGCCAAGGAAGCTGAGCTGTTCCAGCAGATCGGCAAGCTCCAAATGGAGCTGGAGTGGATGAAAAAAGTCTCAACTGTTCTGATGCCCGTGAACTACGCAAGCTTGTCGATCATGAACACCCTGAGCTCACGGTCAGCCGCCAGTGCGAGCTCCTCGGACTGCCACGATCGACCCTCTACTACAAGCCCGTGCCGGTTAGTGAATCCACCCTGCGGATCATGGCCAGGATCGATTCCTTGTATCTCGAGGATCCCACCGCCGGCAGCCGTCGGATGGTGCAGTATCTGGCCAGAGACGGTATCCCGATCAGCCGTGACCGTGTCCGAAACCTCATGCGGCGCATGGGTTTACGGGCGATCTATCAGAGACCAAGGACGACAGTGCCTGGTAGCCCATCCGAGCGTTTTCCCTGCCTGGTGGACCTCCAGCAGCTCACGGCCGCAGATCAGGTCTGGGCGACGGATATTACCTACATCCCGCTGCGGAAGGGCTTTCTGTACCTGGTGGCCGTTGTCGATCTGTTCTCACGGCATGTTCTCAGCTGGAAACTCTCCAACAGCCTTGACACGGAGTTTTGCCTGGAGGCCCTGGAGATGGCTCTGGCCAGTGGCCGCAAGCCACAGATCTTTCACTCGGATCAGGGGTGTCAATTCACCTCTGGAGACTTCGGGGCGCAGCTCAAGGCAGAAGAGATCAAGATCAGCTGGTCAGGCAGGGGGCGGTGCTTTGACAACATCCTGGTGGAGAGGCTCTGGCGCACCGTTAAATATGAGGAGGTCTACCTCCGTGCCTATGGCGATGGCTGGGAAGCCGAGATCAGCCTGGCCCGCTTCTATTGGAGGTATGGCCATGTAAGACCACACAACTCCCTGGGAGGCAAAACTCCCCATGAGGTCTACACTGAGACGAAACCCTGTTCCTCCCGCCCGGAGTTAACGATGTCAGGGGCCGAATCTGTCCAATAAAAGCCATCCACCTCAGAGCCAGCCGAAACAAGAGCAAAGCATCATTGTTAAAATACTCTGCAAAGTCAGGCCAGGTTTTGATGGCTATAAAAAGCATTTTACGCTATCAGACTCGCGCAAGAGATGGCGTTCGCAACGTCATTGGGCCACCTAAATGCCCCAAGTTAAGTTATTCAAAGACAGTGGTTGGGATGCTTCAATGCAAAAAAATTGAAGACGTCGGAGAAGAAAATGGCCAGTGCTTCAACTGCTCAGCGGGCATGGACTTGGGCAGGAGATCGGCCTAGGTGTGCGCGAAGGCTGGAGCGACACATGCGGGACCAAGACAGTACTACACCCAAGCTAGCAATATATGCTAGATTGGTTCAAGTAAAATGAAGAATGTAGCCTTGAAACTTTCAGTTCTCCTCCCTACATGCAAACGCCCAGATATGCTGAGAACTGCACTGAAGTCAATCGCAAATCAAAGCGCACTAAGCCAGATTTCAGAAGTTTGCGTTGTTGAAAATGGCGCAGACAGACAATCAGAGTCTGTGTGCAACGAGTTTACAATGCTTCCGATCAACTATATATTCAATGACATTCCAATCACGCCAGGGTACCATCTTGCAAAAGGACATTTACAACACGTCAAAGAAGACAGCTTTGCAATGCTCTTCGATGACGACTGGTGGACCGAGAATCACATAGAGCGAGGCATAAATTCGTTTTCAATGGCACAGGATGTGGTTGCAAGCTATGGAGCGTGCGCATGGACTGAAGGTGAAGATCATTTTTTGAAGCAACTATTTGGCCAGTTTAACATGTGGTTCGCAACGGATGAGACACCTGCCGATGACCGATGGATCTTCCAACTTCAGCAAATGCTGATAGCGAATCTTATATCTACAACCTGTCATTTTTCGTCAATTATCGTGAAGCGTGCGGCTTGGGCTGAATGCATCGAGGAACTTGGTGACAACCCTTTTGACACAGATCGGATCATAGCCACCATGCTCAGCACCAAAGGATCTGTAATCATGGATCGAATACCAAGTGTTCTGATTCGGCAGCACGGAGGACAGGAAAGCGTAAGAATGAATAATGAAGTTGGCCGCCTCTGGTGGGACCAAACATCAAAATGGCTGACAGACATTGCGCGCGCACACGATATCGATCTAGCATCAGAATACAGACATCTGTTGAACAAAAAAGGGGTTACCGTTCGAGAACTTAGAAGCTTTGGAAACTTTCAATCAATCGATTACTTGGTTAGCCTGGGGATAGTTCCCCTGTCCGAATCAATTCCCACTCCAGTGTTAAGCGACGACAGAGAGCACTTTGGGGCCCTCGAATCAATGAAAACAAGCATTAGAAAGTTATTGGGGAGAATTAGATAGCGGATGGGGCTCAAGGTGCATGGCCGGCAACTTTATTTCAAGGGAGGGGTATGCAGCCTACTCAACTGATATGACTCCTTTTGGTTTTGCTGGCTTTCTTCGGTGGTAGCGCCTCATGGCGGTGCCTCCACATTCAGGAAAGATGGCACCGCTTTAAATCGGGACTCCTGAAAAAGCCAGATCGACTGCAGCGCAACTTGTTTCAGCGATCGAAACCCGTTAAACTGGCCGCGTACAGAGCAATTAACGATTGCTACAACTGCTGAACGCTGCAGATGTACCGAAAACACCATAACGGCCAGCTCTCAA
>CANCJV010000027.1 GCA_947378425.1 Synechococcaceae cyanobacterium | reverse complement strand
CACGATCCTGCTGGTGCTCGCCGGCCAAGGGCCAGGGCCTGCACCGCTAAGGCAGCTGGTCGTTCCGGAGAACAACCCGACGGCGAATGCACCACTCGCCGCGGCCCCAGGGTCCCTGCGCCTTGCAGCCATTGCGTCTCGGGATCGCGTCGAGGTCCCCTCGCCGTTCCTGCCATGAAAAGGACGTCCGCTCTGGATCCGGCGGTGTTGCCGGTGCTGAGGGGGGAGAGATGAACGACTCAGGCTGTGCGACGCGGCAGCGGGCTTGGATCACCACAGCCGAAGTCTGCGAATGGCTCGGCATCAGCCGCGAAACCCTCCGGCAGCTCCGACTGCGGGGGGTCTTGCAGCCCGGCAAGCACTTCCGCCGCTGGGGCTGCACCCAGGGCAAGGGGCCCCTGCAGTGGCACCTGGAGAACGTGGAAGCCACCATCACCGGCTGGAGCCGGCGCAATCTCCGGCAGTAAGGGGGTTCTTTGCTCACTTGAGTGAGCAAAGAACCCCTGGGTTTCCGATCAGCGCTCTGCTTTGGGTGGCGTCGCGACTAACGGCCCTGCCTGCTCGGCCTCGATCTCTAGGCCCGTGGGACTTGCCCTCTTAGCGGCCCACCGGACGGGCGCGCTCCCCAACCAGCCGGATCGGCTGTTGCCATGTCCTGCATCTCAGGATCTGAGTGTGGGACTGGCGCCTGGGCCAATCGCTTGCTGCCAGGCCCAATGCCAGCCAGCCCCTCAAGCAGACCAAGCAGAGGGCTGGGTCCGAGCCAGGGCTGCTCATGGACGCGTCCCCATGGTCCAGGAGGTCGGCGAGCAAACCGGTGATTTGCTCACCTATTTGCTCACATGCCCCTCGGCCAATCCCTGAAAAGTCAATCGGGGCGACAGGATTCGAACCTGCGACCTAGTGCTCCCAAAGCACCCGCGCTACCAAGCTGCGCCACGCCCCGAAGGACTGACTCTAGAGGGTGGCGTGTTGGGTGTGGCTAAGCGGAGATCCTCATCGGCAGGCCGCAGGCATCGATCTCGATCGGAGGCTGGGAAGGCAGCTGCAGGGACTGTCCTTGTTGCAGGCGTCGGGCCGTGTGCAGGGCCGCCAGGGCATCGAGAATGTCGTCATCGGCTACGGCGCTGCGGCGATGGCGATGGCGGATCGTTGACCAGGCCCCCGGGAACTCCACTTCCACCAGCTGCAGCCGCTCCTGCCTGCCTTGGGCTGTCTTTTTGCCGTGCTCCATTGGCCTGCCGCCATTCCACTGCTGAAAAATCAGCTCGGGATGGACCTCGTGGATCCGATGAGCCAGGGCGGAATCGGCCTGCAGCACCGCATCGATGCTGCGGATCTTGGCCAGGATGTTGAAGCTCTGAACGCTGATTCCCTTGCCTTGCAGTTGGCGCGAGATCCTGCAGGCCTCCTGATGATCTCTGGCCTCCAACACGGCTCGGATCGGAGCGGGAAAGACACTGCTGCGGCGAGCCCCCAGCAGGCTGCGCGCCTCCTGATCACAAGCCCGGCTGCCGCGTTCGGGCAGGCCGATCGGGATATCGATGGCCATTAGCCGCCAGTCTGACTGGGAAACCAGACCGGTGGCCTCTTGGTGAAGCTGGTCATGCACTTCCGTGCCTCGTATGCCGGCCGTCACGGCCAGCCAGCCGGCCCTGCAGCCATCGACCCCCACCAACATGGCCTCAGCTGGGCTCGTTACCGTCTCGCCCGTCGTCGTGGCTGATTCTCACCAGGGATGGGGCGAACAGGAACACCGTGTCTGCCAGCCGCTCCGACTGTCCATCCATGGCATAGACCCCTCCGGAGACAAAGTCGATCGTGCGCTGGGCCTCATCAGGCTCCATCGCCCCCAGATGCAACACGACCGTCTTCAGTTGCTGCACCGCCTGCACGGCTGTCATGGCGTCTTCGAACCGGGCCGGGGTCATCACGGTCACCTCGGGGAGCCAGTTGCCGAAGGGGGTTTCCATGGAGGCTCGCTGCACGGGCCAGATTGACGCAAAGTTGCCTCGGTTGCCACCGGGGCACAGTTGTGAAGCTGGTTGATCAGTGGATGCTCATCGAGTGTTGGAACCAACGCCCTGTAGAGATTCGTGGTTGGCTTCGCTGACAGCTTCAGCAGCCCCCCAGTCGTGTCGGTCCTGCCGGCATCGCTGGCGTCCAAAAGTAACTCCAGCGCCAGCCGGATGTGTGTGTGTGCTGGGGGATGGGGAGCTCATGGGCCTCGATCACCATCCTGGGATGGCCCGACTGAGTGAGCAGGTTCCCCTGGCTGCCACGATGCATGAGGGCTTGGACTACCCGGATGGTCGGCTCGTCAGGTTGTGGATGATCCGGGCAGCTCTTCTCGGCACAGGTGCCTAGGTGCGGCCATGGTGAGCGGGCTGGTTCAATCGAGCACGGCGATGGCATCGATCTCGACCCGCGCCCCCTTCGGCAGCGCCGCCACCTGCACACAGGCCCGGGCGGGAGCGACTCCTGCGCCGAACACCTCGCCATAGAGGTCATTCACCCGGGCGAAGTCGGCCAGATCAAGCAGAAACACCGTGGTGCGCACCACCTGTTGGGGGCCGATCCCGGCCGCCTTCAGCACCGCCAACAGGTTGCGCAGCACCTGCTGGGTTTCGGCCTCCACGTCTCCAGCTCCCACCATCGTTCCGGTGGCCGGATCCAGGGCGATCTGACCGGAGCAATAGAGGACATCGCCGGCCCTGACCGCCTGGTTGTAAGGCCCCACCGGTGCCGGTGCGGCATCGGTGTTGACGGCCATCGGCTGGCTGCTCATGACAATGGAAGATGACCTGGCGAGCCTATGTCCGCTCCGGTCACTACCCCAGCGCCTGTTCATGCCCCTCGCTTCCTCCACCGTCCCTACGGCCCTGGCCGACGGCGATCCGGTGGTGCTGCGCGATCTCTGGCATCGCTATCCCACCTCCGCCCCAGGCTCCTGGACCTTGTGCGGCCTGGATCTGAGCCTGGCGCCGGGGGAACTGATCGGTCTGCTCGGACCTTCGGGCTGCGGCAAGACCACCCTGCTGCGCCTGATCGCCGGTTTCGAGCGACCGTCGCGGGGAACGGTGCGGATCCATGGCCGCGAGGTGGCGGGTGAGCAGCGCTGGCTGGCTCCGGAGCGCCGCGGCATCGGCATGGTGTTTCAGGACTACGCCCTGTTCCCCCATCTCGATGCCTGGGCCAATGTCTGCTTTGGGCTCAAACCAGGCGACGACCACAACAGGCCTGGCTGGCTGTTGGAGTTGCTGGGCCTGACGGGTCTGGAGAGCCGTTTTCCCCATGAACTCTCGGGCGGCCAGCGGCAACGGCTGGCCCTGGCCCGCGCCCTGGCCCCTGGCAATTCGGTGTTGCTGCTCGATGAGCCCTTTTCCAATCTCGATGTGGAGGTGCGTCTGCGCCTGCGCAGCGAGCTGCCGGCGGTCCTGGCTGAATGCGGCGCCAGTGCCCTGATGGTCACCCACGATCCCGAAGAGGCGATGGCGATCTGCGATCGGGTGGCGGTGTTGCGTGACGGCCAGCTGGATCAGTGCTCCACCCCCCTGGAGCTGGTGCGACGGCCGGCCACGGCCTTCGTGGGGCGGTTCGTGTTGCAGGCCAATCTGCTGCCGGTTCAGCGCCAGGGCGATCGCCTGCTCAGCGAGCTGGGCCCATTCGTCCTTGAGTCCACGGCAGCGCAGGCCGGCTCCGGGGGCAACACCACGGCGTCCAGCGCCCACCCGATCGCCTCTCCTGCGGACTCGTCGGACGTCCTCGAGCCTTCGGCCAGCGACGAGTTGCAGCTGCTGCTGTCGGCCGATGGCCTGGAGCTGCTGCCCCAGGCCGATGGCCGCTGCCGGGTGCTGGGGAGGGAATTCCTGGGCCATGGCTGGCTCTACCGGGTCGCCTGCGGCGCCATCTCGCTGCGGCTGCGGCTACCGCTGGAGCAGGATCACCCCCCTGGCCTCGTCTGCGACCTGCGGGTCCGTCCGGGGCAACGGGCCCTGCTCTACCCAGGTGCCCATCCCGTACGAATGCTCGCCCGCTCTCACCCCCTGTAGGTGTTCTTGCTGGCCCGCAGTCGGGCCAGCTCGATGGCGTCAGGACTGAGTACGAACAAGTTGGTGGCCCGCTCCTGGGCGACAGTGCTGGGGATCGTCGCTTCACCGCTTGCCCGAAGCTGGCGCACCGCCGCCAGCCGTGCCGCGATCGCGGCATTGTCAGGGGCCTCAGCCGCGGCCCAGCGCAGATTGCTCTCGGTGTACTCGTGGGCGCACCAGACCCGGGTGCTCGGGTCGAAGGCCGTGAGCCGTTGCAGCGCCTGATGCATCTGCTCGGGCGTGCCTTCGAACAGGCGGCCGCAGCCACCGGCGAACAGGGTGTCGCCGCAGAACAGCTCGGCACCTTCGCCCGCCTGGGCCGGCAGGTGATAAGCGAGATGGCAGCGGGTGTGACCTGGCACCTCCAGCACCTCCACAGTGCGCCCCAGCAGGTTGAAGTGATCCCCTTCGGCCACGCTCCGGGTCTGGAAGGGAATCCGCTCCCGGTCGGCGCCGCTGGCCACCACCTCAGCCGTGGGCCAGCGGCGCAGCAAGGCCGGGGTTCCGCCGATGTGATCGCTGTGGTGGTGGGTCTGCAGCACCGCCACCAGGGTGAGGTGGCGCTGTTCCAGCCAGGCGATCACCGGCTCGGCCACGGCCGGATCGACCACGGCGGCCAGGCCGTCGCGCCAGAGCACCGCCACATAGTTGTCCTGTAGCACCGGGATGAGGGCCAGCTCCAGGGGCGCGGCCGACTTCGGGTTCACTGGCATCGTTAAAGTCCGGTTTGCGGCACCGTTCCCATGATCACCGCTGCCTCCGAGCCGGTCATCACCGTTGCCCTGGCCAAGGGGGCCCTGCTCAAGGATTCGGTCCGTCGATTCGCCGCGGCCGGTCTGGATTTTTCAACCCTGCTCGATCCCGACAACCGCCTGCTGATGGTGCCCAGTGCCTGTGGCAACGCCCGGGCCCTGTTGGTGCGCAACGCCGATGTGCCGGTGTACGTGGCCTACGGCCAGGCCCAGCTCGGTGTCGTCGGCTACGACGTGCTGCGGGAGCACCGACTGCCGGTGGCCCAGTTGCTGGATCTCGGCTTCGGCGGCTGTCGCATGGCCGTGGCCGTCAAGGCCAGCAGCGGCTATCGCCGCGGCCTCGATCTGCCGGCCCATTGCCGCGTCGCCAGCAAATTCACCCGCTGCGCCCAGGACTATTTCGAGGCCCTCGATCTGCCGGTGGAGCTGATTCATCTCACCGGCTCGGTGGAGCTGGGCCCGCTCACGGGCATCTCGGAAGCCATCGTCGATCTGGTCGCCACCGGGCGCACCCTGCGTGACAACGGCCTGGTGGCGATAGAGGATTTGTTCCACAGCACCGCCCGTCTGATCGGTCATCCCCTGGCCCTGCGCATCGATGGCGGCCGCCTGCGCTCGATCGTCGAGCGGCTCGGCGCCGTCAGCACAGCCGGGACCGGAGTTCAGGCCGGGGCCACAGCGCCCAACGGCCTGATCCAGCCGGCCGGGCTGATCTCCTGATGGCCTCCCTTGATCGCATCAGGCTGCAGCGCCTTCTGCCCTATCTGGGTCGCGATCGTCGCCGGCTGCTGCTCTCGCTGGTGCTGCTGGTACCGCTGGCCTTTGCCGGGGCCATCCAGCCGGTGCTGGTGGGCCAGGCGATTTCGGTGTTGCGCCACGAGCCTTCGGTGTTGCCCTGGCTCCGGGGCATGGCCACGGCCGAGGCGCTGCGGCTGCTGGTCGGCCTGTTGTTGCTGGCGGTGCTGGTGCGCCTGGCCCTGCAGGGCACGCAGATCTACAACGTGCAGGTGGTCGGCCAGCGGCTCACCGCCCGCATCCGCACGGATCTGTTCCGCCACGCGATGCAGCTGTCCCTGCGCTTCCACGACCGCACCCCCGTCGGCAAGCTGCTCACCCGCCTGACCAGTGATGTCGAGGCGCTGGCTGAGGTGTTCGGCAGTGGGGCGGTGGGGGTGCTGGCTGACCTGGTGTCGCTGCTGGTGATCGCGATCACGATGATCAGCATCGAATGGCGCCTGGGCCTGTTGCTGCTGTTCACCCAGGTGCCGGTCACCTGGGGCATCCTGTGGCTTCAGAAGCGCTACCGGCTGGCCAACTACCGGGTGCGCGAAGAGCTGGGTCAGCTCAACGCCGACCTGCAGGAAAACCTCCAGGGCCTGGAGGTGGTGCAGATGTATCGGCGCGAGGCCACCAACAGCGCCCGCTTTGCCCGCACCAATGACGCCTATCGCCAGGCGGTCACCGGCACGATCCTGTACGACAGCGCCATCTCCGCCTTCATCGAATGGGTGGCCCTCGGGGCCGTGGCCGTGGTGCTGGCCCTGGGGGGCTGGATGGTCACCAGCCGACTGATCGATCTGGGCACGCTCACCACCTTCATCCTGTTTTCCCAGCGCCTGTTCGATCCCCTGCGCCAGCTGGCGGAGCGCTTCACCCAGATCCAGGGTGGCCTGACGGCGGTGGAGCGCATCGGCGAACTGCTGGAAGAGCCGATCGAGATCCAGGAGCTGCCGCCCCAGCGCCGCTCCGCGGCGGCCTTGCTGAGTGGTGAACAACGGCGCAGCCCGGGGGCCGTCAGCTTCGAGAACGTCAGCTTTGCCTACCGCAGCGACGATCCGATCCTCGAAGATCTCTCTTTCGAGATCGCCCCCGGCGAGCACGTCGCCCTGGTCGGCCCCACCGGCTCCGGTAAGACCACCGTGATCCGACTGCTCTGCCGCCTCTATGAACCCCAGCGAGGCAGGATCCTGCTCGATGGGATCGACATCCGCGAGCTGCCGATCGCCACCCTGCGCCAACGGTTGGGGGTGGTGCTGCAGGACACCTTCCTGTTCAGCGGCAATGTGGCCGAGAACCTGCGCCTCGATGCCGAGATCAGTGATCAGGAGCTGGCGAAGCTGTGCCACGACCTGGGCTTGGATCCGTTGCTGCAGCGCCTCGACGCCGGCCTCGACAGCCAGCTGCGCGAGCGCGGCGGCAATCTCTCCTCAGGAGAGCGCCAACTGCTGGCGGTGGCGCGGGTGGCGATCCGCGACCCTTCGGTGCTGGTGATGGATGAGGCCACCGCCTTCATGGATCCCTCCACCGAGGCCACCCTGCAGCACGATCTCGATCGGCTGCTGCACGAGCGCACCGCCGTGGTGATCGCCCATCGTCTGGCCACCGTCGAAGCGGCCGATCGCATCCTGGTGCTGCGGCGTGGACGCCTGATCGAGCAGGGCACCCATCGGCAGTTACGGGCCGCCGGCGGGCTGTACGCCGAACTGGCGGACCTTCAGGAAAAAGGGCTGGCGTCGCTCTGAGCCCTGGCTCATCCCTGCCACCCAGCAGCACGGGGGGCCTGATCCAGAGAGTCCCGAGCCGCTGCCTGATCAAGCCTCTTGATGAGGCAGCCGACTCCGTGGGGTCAATCTCACACCGATACCCTGCCTGGATCGGGCTTGTGCTGAACAAGCTCCGAGCACACCAGTGAACATCGCGGAGCTTCATTGGGTGATCAAGTCAAGCCATGCTGTCTTCGTTCGCCGCTGCACAGCCACTGGCTCTGTTGGGCCGGTCGTTCCCAGCGGCACCGGCAGCAGCAGCGGGAGCAACCGGTGTCGCGCAGGGGAAGGCGCCGTTGAACGGAACCTGCTCCTGCAGCCACGCCTCGATCAGCTGGGCCAGATCCTGGGGGCACTGTTGCATCGGCAGATGGCCGGCCCCCTCCAGCATTTCCAGCCGATGCAAGGGCGCGAAGCTGGCCAGATGGCGCACATAGCGGGGTTCCATCACCCGATCGCGGCTGCCGCTGATCCAGAGACTGGGCACGGCCAGCTGGCTGGTCAGCAGCGGCAGCTGGCGCACGGCCCCCCGGTTGGTGCTGCAGGCCAGCAGCCCCTGGGCGGCGCGGGCTTCGGCGCGCAAGGGCGAGCGGATCGCCTCGGTGCCCGGCAGGTCCGCCAGCCAGAGCGGGCGCCACTGCACAACGGTGGCACCGACCCGGCGCAGCAGGGCGAAGGGGCGGGGCTGGTAGATGCCACCACCGGCGGCGATCTGCACCAGTCCCTGCAGCTGGCTGCCGAGGTGCCTGGCGCTGTGCAGGGCGATGCTGCCGCCCAGAGAATGGCTGATCAGCACCACCGGCCGGCCGGCGGCCCGTTCGCGCACCGCCTCCGCCAGCCAGCGGCCGTAACTGGCCAGGCTGCTCTGCAGGCCCCTGGGCCGGGGCCGCTGGCCGAATCCGGGCAGATCCGGGCACCAGAGTTGCCGCAGGGGGGCCAGTTCGGCGGCCAGCGGTGCCCACAGCCGCCCGGACAACAGCCAGCCGTGCACGGCGACGAGCAGCAGGTCACGGTTGTCGGGGTCATCGTGCTGGGAGCCCCTGTTCCCGGATTGGCTCTCCTGTCGTTGTTCAACCTGGGGACTGCTGCTCCGGGGTGAGCTGACCGGCGCGGCACCGTTGTCGTTCCCGTCCACCTCAGTGGCGCTGTCTCCAGGGCCATCCGGGAGTGGGCTGGCGGTGATGCTGGCCATGGGGGCGGGTGGGCTCGCGGCTGTCAGGGCGAGGTCGGCAGGCGGGTCGGAGACATGTGGACGGAAAGGGAGAGTGGAGGCGTGGCAAGTTGAGGCGGTTCAGCGGGCAGCCGTTCCGGCTGCGCTCCTCAAGCTTCGCCGCTTCACGCTGCCCCAGATCCTCCCCTTTCCGGCAGGATCGTCAGACTGCTTATCCGATGACGTGCCCCCAGCGCCATTCCCCTTGACGCAGACCCCCCGACTGCACAGCCCCGAGTTGCTGCGGCATCTCTATGGCGGGGCCCATCGGCTCTGCCCCACGATCAAGGCCGAACTCAGCCTGGTGCTGAGCCTGGAGCGGGAGATCGATCTGATCGAACTCGAGGCCCTCTGTGATGCCGTCGGCTGGAGTCGTCGCCCGCTCAGGCGGGTGCGCAAGGCGCTGCAGCACAGCCTGCTGCAGGTGGGGCTCTGGCGCCATGACGAGCGTGTTCCCAAGCTGGTCGGCTTTGCCCGCTGCACCGGCGACGGGGTGGTCGATGCCACCGTCTGGGATCTGGCGGTCCATCCCCTGTACCAGGGGGCCGGCCTGGGCAAGCAGATCATGCATTATCTGCTCGAAGAGTTACGGGCCATGGGAGTCGATCGGGTCAGCCTGTTTGCCGATCCGGAGGTGGTGGGCTTCTACGAGGCCCAGGGCTGGCAACTTGAACCGCTGCAGCGTCGCTGCGCCTTCTGGTACGCCCCCTGAAGGCCGCTGGCTCCGGGCGATGGCCCCGCACCCCATCCCAGCAGGGCCAGAACCCCAGTGAAGCAAAGGCCTGAGGGGCGTGCCGCGGCACCATCCCTTGCTCCCCCAAGGCGCTGGAGACCCTGAGTCCGCCGCTGTTCCGCCAGCCACCGGTTCCGCCCGTCTCTGGTTCCGCCCGAACGGCCACTGATCGAACCGTGCAACCGATCGCGCCGTGCAGGCGATGGCACCGTGCAGGCGAAGCCGCGGCGCTCAACCGCCACCGCGACCGTAATACTGCGCGGCGAGTACCTGGGGATCCACGCCCCGCCGCCAGCGGCGGCGCAGGCGGGCGTTGATCCAGGTGGTGCGCCACACCCCCAGGGCTCGCCAGCGCCGGTCCTGGACGCGCAGGGCCCCATCCAGCAGCCGGATGGCCCCGTGGCGCCGCAGCCGCAGCAGGAACTCCAGATCTTCCATCAACGGCAGGGGGGCGATGCCGCCGGCCGCGTCGTGGAGGCTGCGGGCCAGCAGCAGGCCCTGGTCGCCGTAGGGCAGCTGGCGCCAGCGGCTGCGCCCGTTCGCCGCCCAGGCCACCAGCTGCAGCCGGGGATCGCCGCCGGCGATGGCCAGCCGGAAGGCCCAGGCCGTGTCCGCTCCGGCCGCGATGGCTGCGGCCACCAGCTCAGACCAGTCAGGTGGCAATCGGGCATCGCCATGGAGCAGCAGCAACCAGGGGGCGCCACTGGCGGCGACCCCCTGGACCAGCTGCAGGCCCCGCCCCGCTTCGGCCGCATGCAGCCTGGCCCCCGCCAGCCGGGCCAGCCGCTGGCTGCCATCCCTGCTGCCGCCGTCGATCACCAGCACATCCCGCACCAGGCCACGGGGCGCCCTGGCCAGGTCGGCCAGCAGGGGCGGCAGGCCCCGGGCCTCGTTGCGAACGGCGATGACGACGTCCAGGGGCGCCAGAACGGCTGACGGTGGGGGGGGCGGTCCCGGTGAGGACGGGGCCATCGGCGTGGGCACCAGCGTGCAAGCCGCCGTGGAGCCAGCCGTGGCGGGCCTCGCCGTGAACGCTTCAGGGGCAGGGGTGCAGCTCAAGGTTCAACGCCAGCGCCGAAGATCCACGCCCCGATCCAGATCGGCCCGTTGCGGCAGCAGCTGGGGCTCCAGTCCCAGGGCCGCGGCGGCCGCCAGGGTCTGGGCCAGTACCTGATCCCCACCCCAGCCGATGGCCTGGCCGGCGCCGGCGAACAGGGTCGGCCAGGAGCCAGCCAGACCGATCAGCCAGTAGCCGCCATCGCAGGCCGGTCCGAGCACCAGCGGCTGCTGCTCCAGCAACCGGAAAGCCTCGATCAGGTCGGGGCTGGCCAGATCCGGCAGGTCACTGCCGATCAGGATCACCCGCCGGGCCCCCTCGCGCCGCGCCCGGATCAGCTGCCGTTGCAGCCGAACCCCCAGGCGCCCCTCCCCCTGCAGCACGGTTCGAGCCGCCCCCAGCTCGCCCCCCCAGCGCCTGGCGGCCCGATCGGCCAGGCCGCTCACAGCCAGCACCAGCTCCAGCCCCTGGCCGGCCGCAGCGATCCGGGCCACCTGCAGGACATGGGCGCTGAGCCGGGCCTGGATCAACGCCGCTCGCCGCATTCCGATGCTGGCGGCGAGGCGTCGCTTGCAGCGCCCCGGGGCCGGCCAGCGGGCCATCACCACCAATTGACCGTCACGGCGGTAGGGGGCATCAGGCCGTTGCCATGCGGCACCGGGTCCTGAGCCGGGCGCTGATCGCAGCGGCGCACCATCGGGGACGTTCAACTCTGGTGGGGCAGTTCCACCGGCTGCACGGTCAGGTTCTGCTGGTTGCCGTCGCGGCGCACGGTCAACTCCAGGGGGCGGTTCACCCGTCCGCCATCGACATCGAGCTGCACCTCCGAGGGATTGCGCACCGTGTTGCCGGCCACCTTCTCGATCAGATCACAGGGCTTGAGACCGCCCCTCTCGGCCGGGCTGCTCCGCATGACATCAACCACCACCACGCCGTTGACTTCCGGAAGACGGCAGGCGTTGGTGGTGGCATTGATCTCCCGGGCCAGCTGGGGGGTGAGGGCCTGCAGCCGCACGCCGATGTAGGGGTGGCTGGCATAGCCGCGGGCCAGGATCTGCTCGGCGATCTGGCGGGCGGTGTTGATCGGGATCGCGAAGCTGAGGCCGGCTCCCGGGGCCTGGCGGATGGCGGTGTTGATGCCGATCACCTGGCCGCGATCGTTGATCAACGGACCGCCGCTGTTGCCGGGATTGACGGCAGCGTCGGTCTGCAGGTAGGGCACCCGCTGGCCCTCTCCCACCGCATTGGTGCGCTGGATGGCGCTGATGATCCCGGCGGTGACTGTGTTGTCGAGGCCGAGGGGGTTGCCGATGGCGATCGCCCATTCCCCCGGCCGCACCTTGGCCGAATCCCCCAGGGGAGCCACCGGCAGATTGGAGCTGACCACCTTGACCACAGCCACATCGGTGAGCGGGTCGGCCCCCAGCACCTTGCCGGTGAAGCTGCGGCCATCGGGCAGGGTGACGCTCACCTCATTGGCGCCTTCCACCACATGGGCGTTGGTGAGCACGATGCCATCGGCCTCGATGATGAAGCCCGATCCCTGGCCCTGCTGCTGCTGAATCTCCGGCCCGCGGCCGAACAGACCCGCCATGGGGTTGACCAGGCGCTTGACGGTGTCAATCCGCACCACGGCAGGCCCGGTCTTCTCCACCGCCTTGACGATCACGTTGCCGCCACTGGGCAACAGCGGGCTCACCGGCGTTTCCCGCAGCCGACTCGGCTGGGCTTCCCGCCCCAGGTTCGGGAAGGACGGCGCCAGCGAGCAGCCCGACAGCAGGCCACCCAGGACCAGGGCCAGCCAGGCCCCCGGACGGGCGGCGAGCCGGGGGGCAGAAACCAGTTGGGGGTGGGCCATCGAAGCGGTTGGGGGGCGGGAAGGGAGAGGAGGGTTCATTAAAGACCTCGCGGCGCTCGGAAGCTGCGTATATTCAGGCCGTGGCGCAAGGGCAGACGGTGCATCAGGGGGACGAGCTCTGGCACCGGATCCAGCAGGCGCTCCAGGCCAATCTGAGCAAGCCGACGTTCGAGACCTGGATCCGGCCGGCCCGCTGCGACAGCTACGAGAACGGCGTGTTGCGGGTACTGGCCCCCAACAGCTTCGCCAGCAGCTGGCTGCGCAAGAACTACCTGGCCAAGATCGAGGCGGTCGCTGCGGAGATGGCCGGTCATGCCGTGCGGGTGGAGGTGGCGTTCGCCGAGGAACAGTCTCCTGCCCCTGGGGGGGGCTCCGGGCCGCTGCCGGCGGGGGAGATTGCCGACCTTCCGCCGCGCAACCCGGCCGACGGCGGCGACGGCCAGCGCCGCCAGGAGAGCGGCAATGGCCGGCCGCCACGGGTGGTGCTCAACCTCAACCCCCGCTATGTGTTCAACCGCTTCGTCGTCGGGGCCAACAGCCGCATGGCCCATGCGGCGGCCCTGGCGGTGGCCGAAGCGCCGGGCCGCGAATTCAATCCGCTGTTCATCTGCGGTGGCGTCGGCCTCGGCAAGACCCACCTGATGCAGGCGATCGGCCATTACCGCCAGGAGATCGATCCCGAGGCGCGGGTGTTCTATGTCTCCACGGAAACCTTCACCAACGACCTGATCCAGGCGATTCGCAAGGACGCCATGCAGTCGTTCCGCGATCGCTACCGGGCCGCCGATCTGATCCTGGTGGACGACATCCAATTCATCGAGGGCAAGGAGTACACCCAGGAGGAGTTTTTCCACACGTTCAATGCCCTGCACGAGGCCGGCCGCCAGATCGTGATCACCAGCGACCGCCCGCCCAGCCAGATCCCGAGGCTGCAGGAGCGGCTGATTTCCCGCTTCTCGATGGGATTGATCGCCGACATCCAGGCACCGGACCTGGAAACCCGCATGGCGATTCTGCACAAGAAGGCGGAGACCGAGCAGATGGCACTGCCGCGGGAGCTGATTCATTACATCGCCGGGCGCTTCACCTCCAACATCCGCGAACTCGAAGGCGCCCTCACCCGCGCTGTGGCCTTCGCCTCGATCACGGGCCTGCCGATGACGGTGGAATCGGTGGCGCCGATGCTCGATCCGGTCGGCAACGACGTCGAGGTGACCCCCCAGCAGGTGCTCGACAAGGTGTCGGAGGTGTTCGACGTGCGCATCGACGAGATGCTCTCCCCCAGCCGCAAGCGGGCGGTCAGCCAGGCCCGTCAGGTGGGGATGTACCTGATGCGACAGAACACCAAGCTGTCGCTGCCGCGGATCGGCGAGGCCTTCGGCGGCAAGGACCACTCCACGGTGATGTACGCCGTCGAGCAGGTGGAGAAGCGACTCAGCAGCGATCCCGATCTCTCACGTCAGGTGCAGAAGGTGCGCGATCTTCTGCAGATTGATTCGCGCAAACGACGCTGAGAGGCCTCAGGAGCTCGGTGAGCTGCTCAGCTCGTGGTCAAGGGGGTGCTGGGGTCGAGTCCCTCCACTTCCCCCTGGAAGACCCGGCTGGCGGTGATGTCGTCGGCTTCGATCGTCATCAGTTCCAGGCGAGAGACGGTGCCGCCACTGCGGTTGTAGAGGCGGTTGGCCTGGCGCATGCGGGCCCGGTCGATGGCATTGCGGATCGAGCGGGCGTTGGCGAAGAAGGGCAGCTGCATGCGGCGATGGATGTAATCGGCAAACACCAGTTGGGCCTCCTCGCTGAAGCGGTAGTTCTCACCCGCCAGAATCAGCCGAGCGATCGCCAACAGTTCAGCCGCCGAATAGTCAGGAAAATCAATGTGGTTGGCCACGCGGGAGGAGAGGCCGGGATTGGACTGGTAGAAAATATCCATGCGCTCCTTGTAGCCAGCGAAGATCACCACCAGGTCGTCACGGTTGGTCTCCATCACCTGCAGCAGGATCTCAATCGCTTCGGCGCCGTAGTCGCGCTCGTTCTCCGGTTTGTAGAGGTAATAGGCCTCATCGATGAACAGCACGCCGCCCATCGCTTTTTTGAGCATCTCCCGCGTTTTCGGAGCGGTGTGGCCGATGTACTGCCCCACCAGGTCGTCGCGGGTGGCGGTCACCACATGGCCCTTACGCACGTAGCCGAGGCCATGCAGGATCTTGGACATCCGCTCGGCCACGGTCGTCTTCCCGGTGCCGGGGTGTCCGGTGAAGGACATGTGCAGGCTGGGCGGAGCGGTGTCGAGCCCCACCTGCAGCCGGGCCCGATTGACCACCAGCAGGGCGGCGATCTCGCGGATCCGAGCCTTCACCGGCCGCAGCCCGATCAGCTCCCGGTCCAGCTGTTCGAGCACGGTTTCGATGCCGGCGGCATGGATGCTGGAGTGCAGATCAATACGGCTCTCCTGTGGGTGGTCCTGGCTGCTCCCCTCGGGGGCCGGCTCCTGCTGCTGGCTGGTTTGCCGCTGCTCAGAGGAGCCCATCAATGGCTGCCGCGAAGGTGGTGTCAGCAGCTGCAATCGCGCCGTCCTCCTGCTCGGGCCGCAGGGTGAGGTTCACGTAGGTGCGGCCGAAACTGATGTCCGGAAAGCGACCCTGCGCTTCCGACAGCCCATTGAGGCGCTCCAGGAAGGTGCGGGTGGTCTCGTAGTCGTCGAATTCAATCCGGCGTTCCAGCCGGTCGGGCCGCGCCCGTTGTGTCCAGGGCTGATCCATGGTTTCGACCTTACGCCCCCGGCCGCTCTTCAGAGATCACAGGCGTCCAGGCAATCGGTGCGGGCGTGGCTCAGCCGAGCCGCCCAGCTGGCGGCGTAGGCGCGATTGGCAGTCTGGGCCGCCGTATCGGCATGATCCAGCGGCTGGGGGAAGGTGCCGGCAATGGCGGCGTTGGTGACACAGAACATCGACTTCTGAAAACTGAGGCAGATCTTCACCCGCACGTCCCCTTCACCGCGCGAGGTCTGCAGATACCACTGATGCAGGCGCTGCGGCAGATGGCGGTACATGTCCTGCATCAGCAGACTGGGGGGGATGCCCGAGCCCATGGTGGGCAGGGGGTCGGCGAACAGGGCGCCGTAGGCGAAGGTGCTCTGGTCCGGCGACACCTGCTGGGCCTGGGCGTTGAACGAGACCGTGCCCAGAAAGGGCATGCCCCGCAGGAACACCGCCTCGACGTAGGGCACCGCCACATCGGCGAGGAAGGTGAGGCCGGCTTGCGGCGGCAGCACCCAGAAGCGTTCGCCCGCCACCTCCACCGCATAGGTGATCGGATTGGCGGCGGCGGCCACCAGGCCCTGGCGCAGGAACTCGACCACCGCCGCCACCGTGCTGACGCGGCCGTCCTTTTCAGCCCGGGCCAGATCGAGGAACAGATCACTCATCACCCGCCAGAACTGCCCCAGGGCATGGGTGGTGGCGGCGGAGCGGATCAACTCCAGCAGAAAATCGGGGAACACCGGATGGAGCAGGGCCAGCAGGGGATCGCGGCCGGTCTTGCGACCGATGATGGCGGCGCAGCTGGCGCGGAAGGCCTCGGAATCCAGGTAGCTGTCGAGACCGCCGGTGCCATGCCAGAACATCGACTTCTGGCAGTACTCGGCGTATTCGAAGTTGATGCGGTCGTGGATCAGATGGCGCCAGATCTTGCCAAGGCTGAGGTCGCCGTCGAGGTAGCGAAAGGCGGGCAGCGGATTGAGGAACTGCTGTTCGGCCTGATAGATGAGGTTGGTGCTGTAGGCATCGAGCACCTCGCCATAGCTCTCGAGCACATCCACCACCTGCATCACATGGTTGGGCGTCTCGGCCAGCAGGGTCTGGCCTGCCAGCAACCGGGCTTCAAGTTCGGCGGCCGTGGGCCTGCCGCCGGCGTGGGTGAGATCGGCGGAAATGATCGGCATCAGCCCAGGCCTCCGCTCTGGAGATTGGCCAGCAAGCCCGGCAGCCGCGCCATGGTGGTGCTGGCCGCCTCACTGATGCGGCCCAGCCAGGTGGGGATCAGGCCGATCGCCACGACGCCGACCGCCAGGGCCATGGCCGGAATCGTCTCCCGCGGCGCCACCGCCGCCAGGCGGATGTCGAGCCTGGCATCCGCCACCGGATCCTCGCTGGCAGGGGTGATCGCCATGCGGCCGAAGAAGGCGCGGTTCACCAGCAGCAGGAAATAGACCGCCGTCAGGCCAGATCCGACCATGCAGAGGAGCGTGGCCAAAGGGAAGGCCTCAAGGCTGCCGCGGAACACCAGGAACTCGGAGATGAAGCCGGCCATCCCGGGCAGACCGGCGCTAGCCATCACCCCCAGAATCATCAACGTGCCGGTGAAGGGCAGGCCGCGCTCGGGGTTGAGCAGGCCGCGCAGCACCTCGAGATCACGGGTGCCGGTCTTGCGGTAGACGATGCCCACCAGCAGAAACAACAGGGCCGAGATCAGGCCGTGGCTGACCATCTGGAACACGGCCCCCAGCAGGCTGACCGGCGTGGCCGCCGCCGCCGCCAACAGGATGTAGCCCATGTGGCCGACGGAGCTGTAGGCCACCATCCGCTTCATGTCGCGCTGGGCGATCGCCGCCAGGGAGCCGTAGAGCACCGACACCGCCGCCCAGCCCGCCAGCCATGGCGCCAGCAGGGCCCAGGCCTCGGGGAACAGGCCCAGGCAAAAGCGCAACAGTCCGTAGGTGCCCAGTTTCAGCAGCACCCCAGCCAGCAGCACCGATACCGGCGTCGACGCCTGGGTGTGGGCATCGGGCAACCAGGTGTGGAAGGGCACCAACGGAATCTTGATGCCGAAGCCGATCAACAGGGCCCCCAGCAACAGCAGCTGGCTGCCCATGGCGAGACGCTCGCTCAGCACCGGCGTCAGGCTGAAATCAACGGTGCCGGTCAGCAGGGCCAGCCCGAGAAAGGCGCCAAGAATCAGCACCCCGGAGACAGCCGTGAAGATCAGGAATTTGGTGGCTGCGTAGGCCCGCTCCGTGCCGCCCCAGATCGAGATCAGCAACCACAGGGGCACCAGCTCGAGCTCATAGAAGAGAAAGAACAGCAGCAGGTTCTCGGCCAGGAAGGCGCCATTGACCGCGCCGCTGATCAACAGCAGCAGGGCGAAATAGATGCGGGGCCGCTGGCTGATGTCGCGGGTGCAGACGGCTGAGACCAGGGTCAGGCCCGCATTGATCAGCACCAGGGGCAACGACAGGCCGTCGATACCGAGGCGATAATCGAGGCCGATGATGCTGACCCAGGCGAAGGATTCCTGCAGCTGCATGCCGCCATCGGCGGGATCGAAGGCCAGCAGCACCCGCAGGCTCCAGGCCAGCTGCAGAGCCAACACCACGATCGTCACCACCCGCATCCGTCCGGGCACCGGTTGGCCCGGCCAGAACAGCAGCAGAAAGGCCCCGAGGAAAGGGATCAGCAGAAGTGTGCTCAGCATTGGAGTGCCTTCATCCGTGGAACCAGGAGAGGCTGCCCAGCAACAGCACGATCGCCAGCAGCACCGTGAGCACATAGCTCTGGAGCTGGCCGCTGACCCCGAATTTGAGGCTTTCGGCGCTGGCCAGCGAGGCGCTGCCGATGCGGTTGACCAGTCCGTTGACCAGCACCCGATCGACGCTGTTGGTCAGGGAGGCCAGGCCGGCGATGAAAGCCACGATCGTGGCCCTGTAGATGCGATCGGTGTAGAAGTCGTAGGCGAGCAGATCCTGCACGGCCCTCAGCGGTTTGATCACCGAACGGGACCAGAACTTGTCGAGGCGGATCAGGCAGCCCGCCAGCAGCCCGATCGAGCCACTGGCCACCACCAGCACGGTGGTCAGCGGTGCAAAGTCGGTGAGGCCGTGAAGCGTGTCGATCCGCTGGATCCCCAGTGGCGTCAACAGCACCAGCACCGACAGGCTCACCATCGGCAGGGCCATCAGCCAGTTCACCTCCGGGGCCCGGCGAGTCTTGGGATGGGAGACGTCGAGGAACACCTGGCGGAACACCCGCACCAGATTGAGGGCCGTCAGGCCATTGGTGAGCAGCACGATCGCGGCCAGCAGCGGCGCCTGGCGGAGGAGGGTCTGCACCAATAGCCCATAGCCCCAGAAGAAGCCCAGGGGCAGGATGCCGGTGAGCCCGGCGCCAGCGACCAGAAAAGCCGTGGTGGTGGCGGGCATGCGCCGGCCCAGGCCGCCCAGTTCGGTCAGGTCCTGGCAGTTGGTGGTGGCGATGACGCTGCCCACGCTCATGAACAGCAGGGCTTTGGCCAGACCATGGGTGAACAGCAGCAGCAGGGCCAGCAACGGCTGTTCAAAGGCGATGGCGATGAACACCAGGCCCAGGTAAGAGGTGGTGGAGTACGAAAACGCCCGCTTGAGGTCCACCTGGGCGATCGCCACCAGGGCACCGCCCAGGGCGCTGATGGTGCCCACCGCCAGCAGCACGGTGGTGGCCAGCGGCGACACCCGAACCACGGGCATCAGCTTCAGCAGCACCACGGCGCCACAGGTGACCACCACCGAGTTGCGCAGGATCGAAGCCGGATTCGGGCCCTCCATGGCCTCATCAAGCCAGAGGTGCATCGGAAACTGAGCGCACTTGCCCATCGGTCCGGCGATCAGCCCCAGGCCCAGCAGGCTGGCTGCCAGGGGTGAGAGCGGGCTCTGGGCCGCCCAGACGTAGAGGTCGTCGAACTCCATCGAGCCAGCCCAGGCCGACAGGGCCACCACCCCCATCAGCAGCAGCACGTCGCCGACCCGCTTGGTCAGGAAGGCATCGCGGGCGGCGGTGACAACCAGCGGCTGGGCATACCAGAAGCCCACCAGCAGATACGTGGAGAGGGTGAGCATCTCCAGCAGGAAATAACTCATGAACAGATTGCTGCTCAACACCACGCCGGCCATGGCACCCTCAAAAAAGCCCACCAGGGCGTAGAAGCGCGCCAGGGACCACTCCTTATCGAGATAGCCCAGGGCGAACACCTGGCCGATCAGGCTCATGAAGGTGACCAGCTCCAGCGCCGCCAGGTTGGTCAGCGTCAGGTCGAAGCCGATGCGCAGATCCAGATCCGCGGCCTGGAACCAGGGGATGTCGAGATGCTGGGGGCCCAGGCTGAGCACGTCCCGGATCACCAGGCTGCCGTGAAGAACGGCGATCAGGGTGACCAGCAGGTTGAGATAGGCGGCAGGACGGGGTCCGTTGCGCTTGATCCAGCCGGTGGCCCAGGGAAGGGACAGCACCATGCCGCTGAATCCGTAGAGAGGAATCAGCCAGGCCAGCTGGATCGGCAGGGGGAGGGCGTCTTGCAAGGGCATGGGGGCGGCCCCGGGGGCCGGAAAAGGCAGTCGCTCGGCGCGCGACTGTAGTCAGTCGAAGCCACCGCAGCGTTCAAGCCGAAGCCTGGGCTGCGGGGGTGGCTGGTCCGGAGCCGATCGAGCTCAGCGAAGCCAGCCCCTCAGAAGCGGGCCCATTGATCGCGGTCGGGGCCGCTGCTGCGCAGGCTCTGCAGCCAGGTGGCCAGCTCCTGGCCGTGCTGTTGCTCTTCGTTCCACAGGGAACGGAAGAAGTCGGCATTCTCAGCGTCGCCGACCAGCAGGCAGAAGCGCACGGCATCGCCATAGAGCTGGATCAGGTCCTGTTCCAGAACCCCGTTGAGGCTCAGCAGACCGACCAGATCGGCGGCATGTTGCACCGGCCGCAACTGGGAGGAGGCAGGTGCCACCCCCAGAGCCAGCATGCGCTGCACAAGCCGCTCGCCATGGCGCAACTCTTCGACGGTGTGCTGGCGGAAGCGCGCTGCCGCATCCCCGTCGCCCCAGAGCTCCACCAGGGAGGCCTGGGTCATGTACTGCTGCACGGCGGAGAACTCCAGGCTCAGAGCCCGGCCCAGAAATCCCAGGATCCGCGGATGCACGGCAGCCATGGCCATCAGAGACGGCGGATGACGCCGCTGGCGGCGATGGCGGGCTCCACTTCGCCGTGGGGGCGGGCAATGATGTGGGCGGCCACCAGTCCGTCGCCAACGCGTTCGCAGGCATCGGCGCCAGCGCGAACGGCGGCGTTCACCGCACCGGTTTCACCGCGCACCATGACGGTGACGTAGCCGCCGCCGACGAATTCGCGGGCCACCAGAGTGACTTCAGCTGCCTTGGTCATGGCGTCGGCCGCTTCGATCGCCGGCACCAGACCACGGGTTTCGATCATGCCGAGGGCGATGCCCTGTACGGAAGGTGCCATGGAGGTGGATTGGGGGGAAGGGGATGGAGGTGGAGTGGAAGCACCGGAGCCGCGGCGGCCGGTGGAGGCCGGCGCACTGCGGGCCGCCGGCCGGCTTGCCGGGGCCGCTCGACGCCCGGCCTGAGCCGGACGGGAGGCTGGGGTCTGGCGGCTGGCGGCGACCGCCGGCAGCACCTTGGCCACCGCAGCCACCGGAGTGGCCGGGCTGGCCTGGACAGGCACAGCCGGTGCAGCCACCGCTGGGGTGGTCACAGCGGCTGGCGGCTGCTCGACAGCGGCCGTCACCGCTGCAGAGGTGGTGGCAGCCGGCGGCGGCGCCGCTGCCGCCGGCTTGGGGGTGATCACATCAGCTCCTGCCACCTGGTTGCCGGCGTCTGCGGGTTTGGACGCCGCAGCTTCCGGGACAGCCTGTCTGGAACCGCCTGCCTTGGCGGAGGATCGAGTTCGGGAGGTGCGGCTGGCCATCGTTCAGGTGGGAGGGAGGAACAGGACTGAAAGGGGAAGGCCCTGCACGCCAAGGGCGGGCGGAGCAGGGAGCTCACCCGTCCGGTTCCCAGAAGTCGATGATGCCGCCGATCGTCAGATCGGTCTGGACTTCGGGGTCACCGCAGGCAAAGCGGGCGGCCGAGCCACTGGCGGTGAACACCCAGTTGCCGGTGGAGGCCCCCACCGGGTCAACGGCAACGCTGAGTTTGCCCTTGACGTTGCGCAGAATGCGCAGGTTGGAGTGAGCCAGTCCCGACACCCGTTGGGTGCAGACCAGGGAACCGGTGACCTGCATGATTTCCATCAGCCACCTCCGGATGCCGCAGGCACCTTGCCGGCATCGGGATCCCAGTGGTCAATGATGCCGACGATCGTCAGATCACTGGGGTAGGACTTGCTGCCGGCGGCTTCGCGGGCAGCGGAACTGCCGACGCAGATCACCCAATCGCCAGGAATGCAGCCCACCGCATCCACGGCGACTTTCTGGGTGCTGCCATCGAGCACCACCTGCAGATGCTTGTGCTCGAAGTCAGGAATGCGGTTCGTGGAGACCAGGGGTTTGACCACCTTGCAGATCAGCATGTCAGTGTCCTCCCGGGGTTGCGAAGCTGATGCTGGAGCCGACGGCCTCGGCCGGCACATGCCGGTCCAGGTCGCGGATGGTGAGCAGGGTATGGAGCAGACCCTGCTGCACCAGTTCGGGGTAGCGGCCTTCGATCGCCGCCTGAACCCGTCGGGCGTGGCCCACCGCCCGCTCCCGGGCACCGGGAACCTGGCCGTGATAGTCGAAGCGCGCCACCACCGGCACCGGCAGACCACGCGACACATTCAGACCGCTGAAGATCTTGATGCCGACATCGAGGTCTGGCGCGCCCTCTTCGACGGTGTCCATGTAGGCGAAATAGGTGAGATTGCGAAGGTGAATCTCCTTGAAGCCGATGCCGACACCGATGAAGCGTTCGGCATGGCTGGCGTCACCGTAATGACCGTCGTGATAGGCCCGCACATAGTCGATCTGAGCCAGGTTGTGCTCCAGCAGCCGGGCAATCAGACGCACCATGCCTGGATCGGGGGTGCTGGCGGCGGCCGCTTGCACCAGGGCGGTGATGCGTTTGCGCCCCTCGGCGGGCGAGAGCTGGGCGGTGGCGGCGTAGACGTCGCAGGCATCCAGCCAGCTGTCCAGGTTGGTGCTGCCATCGAGTCCTGGCACGTGCACGCGGATGGCATCGGTATCGGTGTCGATGCCGAGGAGCAGCAGGTCAACGGACGCCCCGCAGCAGAAGCTGTTTTCCACCGCCGTCTGGAAGTCGCGCAGTCGGGACAGGCCGCAGGACGCCGCCAGGGCGTCATCACTGCCATGGGCGGCGCAACCCTCATGGCTCGGATCCAGGGAACTGAAGTGATACAGAACCACCTTCAGGTAGCGGGTGTCCGCGTGGGCCGGGTTGGGCAGCCCCTCGCGGTAACGGCGATGTTCAGTCTTGACCCAGCGGTTCACCGTGTTCTCGACATCGAACAGGGCGCCGGCATGGGGACGGCGGCGCACGGAGCTGAAGGGCAGGCGCAGGGCATAGGCGATCGCGTGGGCCAGGCGACCATCGGCGCAGGGGGTGACATCGAGCAGATGAAAGCCGCACTCCAGCAGGAAGGCATCGAAGGCGAGGGCCGCCGGGCTGCCGGCCTTGCCGCCGAGGGGATCGTCCTCGAAAAAGCTGGCACTGGTCAGTTCGTAGGTTTCGAACACGCACCAGGCAAACAGGGTGCGCATGTCCAGCTGACTCACCCAGGCCTGCTCCAGGATCGGCAGGGGCAGGGTGTAACCGAGACAGCTGCTGGCCAGCTGCTGGGCACGCTCAACGAAATCATCCTCGTGCTGCAGGGCCGAGAGCTGCTTGAGCAGCGGCACAATGCGATCGAACGACTCCTTGACCTGGAGGTCGTAGGAGCGCAGGGCGGCATTGGTGGCCTGGTCGCCCAGGGGATGGGCAGCGGCGCCACCTCCTGCCATGGCTCGTGCCCGTGGTGCATCCGCAGCCTCACCGGCGGATCTCACCCCCCTCTGGCGGCCGCTCGCCCCGTTGGCGCTGACGGGAACGCTGATCGGGGGGGAAAGGGTCCGGGTGGAGGTGCTGGGGAGGTCCTTCTGGGCAGCGCGCCGCCGATTTCCCGTCGGTCTGGTCTGGG
Organism: Synechococcaceae cyanobacterium; assembly: GCA_947378425.1. Classification (GTDB taxonomy): domain Bacteria; phylum Cyanobacteriota; class Cyanobacteriia; order PCC-6307; family Cyanobiaceae; genus Cyanobium. The sequence goes on along the minus strand of CANCJV010000027.1, from coordinate 31,243 downwards.
GCTGTTCGGTGAGCTTGAGGGCGCGACTGCGGCGGGCGGCGGTGCCCCTGGCCGCAGGGAGGCTCTCCGCTCCGGCATCGGCTGAAGTGGAGCTGGGCTCGGCCTCGGGGGTCGCCTGCCCCGGGCGACGGCGCAGGGCCGTGCCCGAGAGGAGGCGTTCGCGTGATTCCGGACGTCGGGGCATCGCTGGATCAGCCTCGGGCGCCGCCGGAGACGGTGATCAGGGAACCGGCCTGGGTGTTGCCACTACCTCCGGTCACACGGCTGACCGGGGTGGGTACAGCCTCATTGCGCTTGGGCTCGAGACCAGGCATGGCCTTCCTGGTGCCGTGGCGGCTGGGGTTGCGGTTGCGGGCGGAAACACCTTCGGTGCCGGTCACCCGCTCACCCCGATCCCAGTCATCACCGGTGATCTTGAGGCCAGCGGAGATGCCTTCACCGGTGACCCGGGAGACGGGCCGGGCATCCTCATCGACGCTGACCGGAGCTGCGGTGAGCGAAGCCGTGGCGATCGGCTGGATCGGGCCACGGCTCAGTTGACGGCTTCCACGGTCGAAACGGAAATGTTCCGTGCCGGTGATCTTGTCGTCGGCCATGGCGAAGGGGCCGGTGACGCGACTGCTCTGTTCGTAGTTGGAACCGGTCACGCCACCCTTGCGCTCACGGGTGCTGTGGGCCACCCCGGCCGGGGACTGGACGCTGAACTGCTCCCAGGGCTGGCCGCCGAGGGGGCGGGGAAAATCGGCGTCGGTCGGCAGAGCGGCGCCGCAGGCCTCTGCCAGCTGGTCAGGGCCCACATAGGGGGTGCCGCTGATGTCTTCGCAGGCACCACGCTGAGCACCGGTCATCACACCGCCGATGCCGGGCTGGATGCCGCTCATCACGCTGCCCATGCGCCTCGGTGTGCGCTGACGTACCGCAGCCACCTGTTCGCTGCTGCACCAGTTGCTGGCTTCCTCAAAGCCGACATAAGGGGTGCCGGTGACGATCTTGCAGGTGCCGGGCTCATCGCCGGTGACCTTGTCGGAGCGGCCGGTGCGGGTGCCGCTCACCACCTGCTGGCGGTTGGTGACACTGAAGCCGACCTTGGCCGCCTCCGGTGCCGGACGACCACCACAGAAGCGGTCGTACTGCTGGCTGCCGATGTACTCATCGCCGGTGATGATCTTGCAGGTGCCGGGTTCATCGCCGGTCACCTGGTCGCTGCGGCCCACGTGGGTGCCGGTGATGCCGGTTCCCCTCAAGGTCTGAAGACTGGCCACCTTTGCCGGAGCCCGACTGGAGTCCAGGTTGGGATTGTTGACATATTGATTGCCGGTGAGCTGGCGGCCGGAGCCGGGTTCGTCGCCGGTGACCTTCTCGGAGCGGCCGACAATCACGCCGGAGACGGTATGACCCGCCTGGGTCTGGGAGAGACCGACCTTGCGGGGGGCGGGGGCGGTGCTGGCGGTGGAGCTGCCGCAGAAGATGTTGGACTGGTTAGCCGAGATGTATTCGGTGCCGGTGATCGTCTTGCAGGTGCCGGGTTCGTCGCCGGTGACCTTCTCGGAGCGACCCACTTCGTTGCCGGTGACCCGGTTGCCATGGCTGGTGGCACTGACGCGCACCTTGTCCGGCTGACGGCTGGCACCCTGACCCTGGCAGAAGGTCTGAAAGACCTCGGCTCCCAGATATTCGGTCCCAGTGATGGTGCGGCAGGTGGCCGCCTCGTTGCCGGTGGTCTTGGTGGAGCGATTGGCCTGAGTGCCGGTGACGATCTGACCGGCGAGGGTTTCACTGACGCCCACTTTCAGGCTGGCTTCAGCAACGGCGGCTTGCTTCGAACCGTGGCGATTGGGGCCGCTGGGTCGGGTGCCGCCACTGCGGGAACTGCCGGCGGAACCCACCTTGCACTTGAGTTCCCGCACCTTCTGGGCCAGTTCCCGGCTGTTCATGTCGGGATTGCCCTGGCGCGCCACGGTGGCGGCGGCGCTGTTGGTGGAGGTGTTGGCCGACTTCCCGCGCTTCGAGAGAGCCTCGCGGCGGGCGAGCACCAAGGCGCGGCTGGGGTTGTGCTGGGCGGTGCGCTTGGGGGTCGAGGAACGACCGCCGTTGCGGTTGGCCAGGGAGGCACTCAGGTCCGGGCCGCGGGAGGAGCTGGTCCTGGAGGGTGCGCTCAGGGTAGCCAGAGGCTTCTTCTCCTGGCAGTTGCACTTGTGCTCCTTGGCCGGAGCGGCGCTGGCACTGGCAGCTGCTGCTGCGGCTGTGGCTTTCTTTTCTTCGTTGCGGGTGCGATCGCGGGAGGTGTCGGCGCGCTTGCCGCGGCGGGACAGGGCTTCACGGCGGGCCAGCACCAGTTCCCGGCTGGGATTGGCGATCGGCCGTGGCGTCGAACGGGTGGTGATGGGCGAGGCGGCCGGGCGAGAAGGCGCACTGGAGCCCAACGCCCGCGAGGCCCGGGCCGAACGGCTTGGAGTCGCTGCGCTGCTGGCGGGTGGACTGCTCACCGCCGCAGGGGCAGCCAGGGGTGAGTTGGTCCGGGTTGGGCGCGCGTCCTCAGCCGTGCGCACACGGTTGGGGCCGGAGGTATAGCGGCCAGCGGATTTCTTGCCGCCACTGGTGAGGGCCTTGCGGCGTTCCAGAGCTGCTTCACGACTCGAGGGGCTGGCCATATCCGTCCGATGAATGAATGTGATGAAGGCAGAGGTGTGTGCAAAAAATCCCTCCAAACTCTCAGGTTCGGTGATTCAGCACAACCGGTGCCCATCGGCAGGGAACACGCAGGTCCACCACCATGGGGATTGAAGTGGAAGAACCCGGGATGATGCGGGTTCTTCCATGGTTCAGGTCGCTGAAATTCAGCGACCTTCGAAGACGACGAAGCAGGAACCCTGGCTCTGGGTGTAGGCGTCGTAGCCGACCAGACGCACGTGGTGGTCTGGGTAGGCGCGGTGGCAAGCCTCAAGCTCGCTGACAATCACGCCCAGGTCCTTCTCACCGAAGAACGGCAGCTTCCAGTACGACCAGTAGGTCGACATCGAGCGGCTGGGATGAACGTGCTCGACCAGGGGGCTCCAGCCCTGGGCAATGATGTAAGCGATCTGGTCATAGATCTCGTCCTGGGTGAACGGCGGCAGGAAGCCGAACGTCTCCAGGGTGGCGACTGTTTGATAGTCACCCACGGTGCTCTTGAAGGGCATGGGGATCCTTGTGGTGAAGGGGTTGGTGCTGGGTTGTCAAAGCTTGGGATCGGGGGAACGGACCCTGGCCCGATGCAGGCAGGAACCGTTCCCGACCGATCAGGAGCCGACGATCACTGGACGTCGAGTTTGTCGACGGTGTCGAACTCGAACTTGATTTCCTTCCAGGTTTCCAGGGCGATGGCCAGCTCAGGGCTGTGCTTGGCGGCTTCGAGCAGGATGTCGCGGCCTTCCTTCTCGATCTCGCGACCGGCATTGCGGGCCTTGACGCAGGCTTCCAGCGCGACGCGGTTAGCGGCGGCACCGGCTGCGGAACCCCAGGGGTGACCGTGGGTGCCACCACCGAACTGGAGCACGGAGTCGTCGCCGAAAATGGCAACCAGGGCGGGCATGTGCCACACGTGGATACCGCCGGAGGCGACGGCGAACACGCCGGGCATGGAACCCCAGTCCTGATCGAAGAAGTTGCCGCGGCTGCGATCTTCGGGAACGAAGGATTCGCGCAGCTGGTCGATGTAGCCCAGGGTGGTCTGACGATCACCTTCGAGCTTGCCGACCACGGTGCCGGTGTGCAGCTGGTCACCACCGGAGAGGCGCAGGCACTTGGCCAGCACCCGGAAGTGGATGCCGTGCTTGGGATGGCGGTCGATCACCGCGTGCATGGCGCGGTGGATGTGGAGCAGCATGCCGTTCTTGCGGCACCACTTCGACAGACCGGTGTTGGCGGTGAAGCCACCGGTGATGTAGTCGTGCATGATGATCGGCTGTCCGAGTTCCTTGGCGAACTCGGCCCGCTCATACATCTCTTCAGGAGTGTTGGCGGTGCAATTGAGGTAGTGACCCTTCTTCTCGCCGGTTTCTTCCTGGGCGAGTTGCACAGCTTCGGCGACGAACTCAAAGCGGTTCTGCCAGCGCTGGAAAGGCTGGGAGTTGATGTTCTCGTCGTCCTTGGTGAAGTCCAGACCGCCGCGGAGGCACTCGTACACCACCCGGCCGTAGTTCTTGCCGCTCAGGCCGAGCTTCGGCTTGATGGTGCAACCCAGCAGGGGACGGCCGTACTTGTTCATCCGGTCGCGCTCGACGCAGATGCCGTTCGGCGGGCCGGGGCAGGTCTTGATGAACGCCATCGGGAAGCGGATGTCTTCCAGGCGCAGGTGGCGCAGGGCCTTGAAGCCGAACACGTTGCCGACCAGGGAGGTCAGGACGTTGGTGATCGAGCCTTCTTCGAACAGGTCGAGGGGATAGGCGATGAAGGCATAGAAGGATTCCTTGTCACCGGGAACATCTTCGATGCGGTAGCAACGGCCCTTGTAGAAGTCGAGATCGGTGAGGAGCTCGGACCACACAGTGGACCAGGTGCCGGTAGAGGATTCAGCGGCCACGGCTGCGGCAACTTCTTCCTTGGGCACACCTTCCTGGCCGGTGCACTTGAAGCAGGCCAGCAGGTCGGTGTCGAGGGGGACGTAATCAGGAGTCCAATACGTGTCGCGGTACTCCTTGACCCCGGCGTCGTACTTCTTGCTCATGGGGATTCTGTGGTTGGGTCGGTGGGGAAGTCAGAGGGTTGGGCGCTGAGGGCGCGAACCGCTCAGTCCTTGGACCCGATGCCGAAGCTGCTGGTCAGAGCGGGCTCGACTTCGCGGTGGGGGCGGGCGATGATGTGGGCAGCGACCAGGCCGTCACCGACGCGCTCGCAGGCATCGGCACCGGCGCGAACGGCGGCGTTGACGGCGCCGGTTTCGCCGCGGACGAGCACGGTGACGTAGCCGCCACCGACGAACTCACGACCGATCAGGCGCACTTCGGCTGCCTTCGTCATGGCATCGGCGGCTTCGATCGCGGGGACGAGGCCGCGGGTCTCAATCATGCCGAGGGCGATGCCCATGGTTTCGTTTGCCATTACCTGCTCCTGGAGGAGGGGGGTGGAATGTTCGTTCGCAACCCTGATCGGCCGCCCGACCCCCCGTCAAGCCATTTCGACCGCTGGCCCCATCAAGGTTTCCGGTTTCGGAGATAAGCCCAGCTGATCAGTGAGAAACAAAACGTAAGCAATGCTTGGTCGGCGACCGCTCACATTGCTGTTATCGCAGGCTGTTTCGGTTAAAGGAGCGAATTGGCTCTGGAACGGAGTTCAGGGCTGCTCAGAGGGGGTCGGCCTCTGAGACGAAGCCCACGCCCCCGTAGACATCGAAAAGGGGTCGGAGGGCGGCCCGCACGGCCGGCACCAGGGTGGGTTCGCAGAACACGATCACATGGGCGTTGGCCCCCAGGCCGCTGAAGTCCATGGCTTCGGAGATCTCTCCGGCCAGGCCCATGCCGGTGACGTGGCGGATCACCGAGTAGCCGGGCACGCCGGCCTTGCTGATCGCCTTGCAGACCTTGTTGACTTCACGTTCGCTCAGGAACAGGTCGATCCGTTTCATGGGGGCAGGGACGGCAGGGATGGGGTGGGACAGGGGTCCCGGAGGGCGACCTCAGGCTCGGCTGGCTCGCGCCGGCCTCAGCCAACGGGAACAAAACGCTGGATCATGGACATGTACAGCGGGATGCCGACGACCACATTGAACGGGAACGTCACCCCCAGGGCCGAGGAGATGTAGAGGCTCGGGTTGGCCTGGGGCACGGTCATGCGCATGGCCGCCGGTACGGCGATGTAGGAGGCGCTGGCGCAGAGCACCATGAACAGCAGGCTGTCCCCCTGATTGAGGCCCAACAGCAACGAGATCGCCAGACCGGCGCTGGCGTGAAGCAGCGGCGCCAGCACGGCGAAGCCGACCAGGAAGGGACCGGCGCGGCGCAGATCCCGCAGCCTCTGGGCGGCCACGATCCCCATGTCCAGCAGGAAAAAGCACAGGGCTCCGTAGAACAACTTGTCAGTGAAGGGCTCCATCTTTGCCAGGCCCGCCGGCGAGAAGCTGGTGACCAGGTAGCCGATCACCAGGCTGCCGATCAGCAGAAACACCGAGCCGTTCAGGAAGGCTTCCTGCAGCACTTCCCGCCAGCGCAAGCCACCGGCCTTAGCCCCATGCTGGGCTTCGAGGGTCTGGGTCCCCAGCTTGGCCAATAGCACACCGACCACGATCGCCGGCGACTCCATCAGTGCCAGGGCCGCCACCATGAAGCCATCGAAATCCAGATGGAGCACGTTCAGAAAGTTCTGAGCCGTGATGAAGGTGACGGCACTGATCGATCCGTAGGAGGCGGCAATCGCCGCCGCGTTGTACGGATCCATGCGGGTGCGCAGGATCAGGAAGCTGCTGATCGGTACCAGCAGCGACATCACAATGGCGGCGCCGATCGTCAGCAGCACCTGGCTGCCCAGGCCGCTCTGGGCCAGCTCCAGCCCCCCCTTGAAGCCGATCGCCAGCAGCAGGTAAAGCGAGAACAGCTTCGGCAGCGGCGAAGGGATCTCCAGATCCGAGCCGACCAGCACGGCGAGAACGCCGAGAAAAAAGAACAGAACCGGTGCTGAAACAAGGTTCTGGAGGATCAGGCTCGACTGCATCCCATTGCGGGCCCAGGGTTGCAGCAACTTAGGGGCGACTCGCCCCTGAGGGCGTCAGGGGCCGCTCAAACTTGACCGACGCTGCGGCTGAGGTTCGCTGGAATTGCTTAACATTGGCGCGAGGCAGGTTCCCTGGAGCTTTTCCGGGGGTGGAATGTTCAACCCGTCCTGCCTCACCCCTTCGGCTCGGATCGCTGCTGCTGCCAAGCGTGTGGCTGCAGCTCCGACCCCGGGGAAAAGGCCGGCCGCTGGCTTGATCGCCCCCCCAGGTTGGATCGCTCTCAGCATTGCTCTTGCCACTGGATTGGCCTAGCCGCTGGATGGGGGAGACCTGGCGATCGCGGCAGCTTCGGCATAGTTGCAGCTTCGGCTGCGGCCCGCGCTCACGATCGCGGCCCTTCGGATCGCCTGACAGCGACCCGGGCCGGCGCAAGGCTGGCCCCAGCTGGTGGTGCGACACAATGAGCTCCTGCTTCCGGGGAAGGTGCTGTCCGTCCTTCAGCCTTGGCAGGCCCGTCCACCGCGCTCCAGGCTCCTTGCCCAGCCCGTCCCAGACCGTGCTCGTCATCGCCAGTGGCAATCCCCACAAGGTGGCCGAGATCGGCGCCATGCTGGCGGCGGTCGAGCTTGAGGTGCGCGCCCAGCCCCGCGGCCTGGAGATCGAGGAAACGGGCGACAGCTACGCCGCCAACGCCCGTCTCAAGGCGGAAGCAGTGGCCTCGCTGACGGGCCACTGGGCCCTGGCCGACGACTCCGGTCTGGAGGTGGATGCTCTCGGCGGCCGACCCGGCATCTTCTCGGCCCGCTATGGCCCCACCGACCACGAACGCATCCACCGGCTGCTGCACGAGCTGGGGGATTCGCTCTATCGCGGCGGCCAGTTCATCAGCGCCATGGCCCTGGCTGATCCCACGGGTACCACGGTGCTGGAGGCCCAGGGGATCTGCCGCGGCCTGATCCTGCGGGAACCAAGGGGCCATGGCCCTGGCTACGACCCGATCTTCTACGTTCGCGAGGCCGGCGCCAGCTACGCCGAGATGGGTGACTACAAGCGCAGCCGCCTGGGCAGTCGAGGCAAGGCGGCAGCGGCTCTGGCTCCGGGGCTGCGGCGGCGGCTGGGGCTGGCCTGAATCGCTCTGGAGATAATCGAGCTGGACTGTTTTCGCCGGATCCTCAGCGGGTTGGAGGGCTCTGGCCGAATCGTCCCCGTCAGGCCAGCCCCGCTTAGGCAGAACGGATGCTCGGAAACGTCCGGGGTTGTTGACGCTGCGACGCAGACCTCTGCCAGCCGTTCAACCGTTGATGTGAGCCACGGCCCGCATGGCAGCCGAGGCAGCCTCCTCCACATCGCCCTCCTTGCCGGCCAGGGTGAGACGGCCGAAGGCACCCACGGCTTTGACATCCACCACCGTGATGTTCGACGACTTCTCGGCCTCGTTGGCAGCCATCAGCACGTAGCCGGCGGGCTCGGTCTCGAGGATGAACATGCTCATACCCGCCTGAATCATTGAACCGCGGCGATTGAGGCGATTGATCAGCACGGCGTGGTCCGGGGTGATGGCGCGGATGATCTCCGTCCAGGTCACCTCACAGCGGCTGCGGCGATCAACGCTGCTGCCGATCGCCTCCAGCACCACCTCACCGGAGTGGAGCACGTTGCTCTGGTCGCGGTGGTACATGGCGATCGAGCCGAAGGCCCGCTCCACCACCATCTGGCCGAGGCGCACCGTGCTGGCCTTGAGGGCGATGTCGGTGACCCGGTGCACGGCCATGCCCGGCGACACTTCCAGCCACAGGCAGGCATCGCCGGGAATCGGCAGAAAGCCCTGGGAAACGGTGCCCATGTAGGCCGCGAGCTGGGGCTGGAGCGAATCGAGAAAGACATAAGTGCGCAGCTCGATCGACTGCACGTGGCTCGACTGGCGGGCGATGCGCCGTCCTTCGCTGTCGGTGGTGATCACACAGCTGGCGCCGTCGCGATCGCCGATCCCGGCGCTGCCGGTGATCTCGGTACCGCCGACCCGCAGCGTTCCACGGCGCCGGCTGATGGCACGGTCGTCGCTGGAGAGAGAGCGGGAAAACCTGGAGTCCATCAGGGCGCCGTCGCGCCACCTCGCAGAGTGGGCACGACGCCTGAGCCCAGACCAGGGCTGACGGCGCCATGAAGTTGATGCGGATCCTAACGGTGAGACGATCCCGAACTCCTGACAAGACCCCTGATCCGGTGGCCCTGGCCCCAGCCTGGCGATCAGGAGTCGCGATCAAAGCGATCACCGCCGCCGATGGCACGCTGCCGACGTCCGGCACCAGGTGTCACCTTCAGGGCCCTCTCGATGGCAGCGGCTGGAACCCCGCCGCTCTCGCTTGCTCTCTCTGCGACGGATCTCGCTCAACGACCGGGCTCGTTCGCCGGGAGGATCGAACCCGAACCACCTGTTGCTGGCGACCCCGGCGATGCTGCGCTGGCGGGCTGGTTCGGCCGGTACTACAGGCTGGCTGCACCGCGGTTGAACCAGCTGGAGCGGCCCTTCAGGGACCTTGCGGCGCCTGATGCAGCCGGTAGCGTCCGGCCAACCTCAACGCGATCGCCATGGCCAGCCGACGTTCCGCTGAAGCTTCCCGGTCAGTCAGTCCCGATGCCGCTCGTCCCATGGGGCGAGCGGCCACCGAGGCGGTCTCCGCCGATGGCAACCGCGCTCGCTGGCCCGATTGGATGGCCGAGGCGGAGGAGCAGGGGATCAAGCCTGAACAGGCGCTGGCCTTCATCGGCCTTGGGCTGATGCGCAAGATGGCTGCCGCCGGCCAGGACCTGCCCTGGATCTGGAACGACGACGAGGACGGTGGTCAGGCTGATCTGACGGGCCTGCGCCAACGGCTCGAACTCACCCAGCTGGCCCTGCAGACCGGCGCCCCCCTGAGCACCGCCGAGGTGAGCCAGCTGCTCGGCGCCCGCCCCGGTGCCGCCGTGATCGAACGGGGCGGCCTGGTGGCCCGGCGGGTGAGCCGCAATGTCTGGAAGCTCAGCCGCGCCGCCGAATCGGCTGAGCGGGCCTCGACGGGCTTCAGCGAAGGTTTCCGCCGGCGCCTCTGAAGCGGTCTCCTGTGCCGGAATGGTGACCTCCAGGCCGCAATCCCGAACAGATGTAACGCAGTCCTTCGGCAGCGGCTCCGGCCTCGCTAGTCCTTAGGCGATCTATTCGGGAGTGCCCCTTCCATGGGCGTGTCCGTCGCTGATGCGGCTCCGGCTTCCCCTGAGCTGCTCAACCCCGAGCTGCTCAAACAGAGTGGCCAGCGGGAAGTCTTCTGTGGCCTGACATCGATTGTCTGGCTGCATCGGCGCATGCCCGATGCCTTTTTCCTGGTGGTGGGGTCGCGCACCTGCGCCCACCTGGTTCAGTCGGCCGCCGGGGTGATGATCTTCGCTGAGCCGCGTTTCGGCACCGCGATCCTGGGGGAACGGGATCTGGCCGGTCTGGCCGATGCCAACGACGAGCTCGATCGCCTCGTGCGCGATCTGCTGGCACGCCGCCCCGAGATCCGCACCCTGTTTCTGGTGGGCTCCTGCCCCAGTGAGGTGATCAAGCTCGATCTCTCGCGGGCGGCCGAACGGCTCACCAGCCAGTTCAACGGCCGGGTGCGCGTGTTGAACTATTCAGGCAGTGGCATCGAAACCACCTTCACCCAGGGGGAAGACAACGCCCTGCTGTCCTTGCTGCCGCTGATGCCCAGCAGCGACGAGCCCCAGCTGCTGATCGTCGGCACCCTGGCCGATGCGGTGGAGGATCGCTTTGTCGCCCTGTTCGCCAAGATGGGCATCGAGGCGGTGCGCAGCCTGCCGCCGAGGCGCTCCACCGAGCTGCCGGCCGTGGGCAAGGGCACCAAGGTGCTACTGGCCCAGCCCTTTCTCAGTGGCACCTCACGGGCGTTGGTCTCCCGCGGCGCTGAACTGATCCAGGCTCCCTATCCCTTCGGTGTCGAGGGCAGCCGCGCCTGGATGGCAGCGGCGGCAGCGGCCTTCGGAGTCGATCCGGCTCTGGTGGCCCAGGTGCTCGATCCCCTGGTGGAGCGGGGCCGCCGGGCCCTGGCACCCCATCGCCAGGTGCTGGAGGGCAAGCGGCTGTTCCTGATGCCCGATTCCCAGATGGAGATCCCCCTGGCCCGCTTCCTGTCCCGGGAGTGCGGCATGGAACTGGTGGAGGTGGGCACCCCCTACCTGGATCGTCCGTTGATGGCCCAGGAGCTGGCCCTGCTGCCCTCTGGCACTCAGCTCAGCGAGGGCCAGGACGTCGAGCGCCAGCTGGAGCGCGTGCGGGCCGCCCGACCGGACCTGGTGGTCTGTGGCCTGGGGCTGGCGAATCCGCTGGAGGCCGAGGGCATTGCCACCAAGTGGTCGATCGAGCTCGTGTTCAGTCCCATCCACGGCTGCGACCAAGCGGGAGATCTGGCCGAACTGTTCGCCCGTCCCCTGCGCCGACGCCAGCTGCTGGCCTTCTCCTGAACCGGCCGGGGCCAGGTCCAGACCTGCCACCGCAGCCGTACGAACGCCCTCCTGCGCTGCCTGTCAGCCCCGGTACAGCCCCTGGATTGGCTCCGACGCCGGGCCTCTTCAGCTTTCCCCCGTTCCCTGTTTCCTCGCTCCACCCCATGGAACTGACGCTCTGGACCTACGAAGGCCCGCCCCACGTCGGTGCGATGCGCATCGCCGCCTCGATGGAGGGGGTGCACTACGTGCTGCACGCACCACAAGGCGACACCTACGCCGACCTGCTGTTCACGATGATCGAGCGGCGGGATCGCCGGCCGCCGGTCACCTACACCACCTTCCAGGCCCGCGATCTCGGCGGTGACACCGCCGAACTGGTCAAGCGCACGATCGCCGACGCGGTGCAGCGCTTCCAGCCCGAGGCCCTGCTGGTGGGCGAGAGCTGCACCGCCGAACTCATCCAGGATCAACCCGGCGCCCTGGCGGCGGGCATGGATCTGGGCGGCATCCCGATGGTGAGCCTGGAGCTGCCGGCCTACTCGAAAAAGGAGAACTGGGGGGCGGCCGAAACCTTCTACCAGCTGGTGAGGGGACTGCTGAAGTCCCAGGTGCCACCGCCGGGTACGCCGAAGCCATCACCGCAGCGCTGGCAGCAGGAGGGCCGGCGGCCGCGGGTGAATCTGCTCGGGCCCACCTTGCTGGGCTTCCGCTGCCGCGACGACGTCAGAGAAGTCACCGGCCTGCTTCAGGAGCACGGCATTGATGTAGCTGTGGTGGCGCCCCTGGGCGCCCGTCCCGCCGATCTGCTGCGGCTCCCCAGTGCCGATGCCAACGTCTGTCTCTATCCGGAGGTGGCGGATTCGGTCTGCTCCTGGCTGGAGCGCAGCTTCGGCATGCCGGTGGTGCGCACCGTGCCGATCGGCATCGGCGCGACGGAGGCCTTCCTGCAGGAGATCACCACGCTGCTGGGGATCACAAGCGCCGATGGCGCCGTCAGCAACGGCGGGGCGGCTCCAGGCCTGCCGGCAACGGCCCCATCGGGCTCCAGGCTTCCCTGGTACTCCCGCTCCGTCGACTCGACTTACCTCACCGGCAAGCGGGTGTTCATCTTCGGCGATGCCACCCATGCGGTGGCCGCCGCCCGCATCGCCAGCAAGGAGCTGGGCTTTGAGGTGGTCGGCCTGGGCAGCTACAGCCGTGAACAGGCGCGCGAGGTGCGGGCTGCGGCCAAGGCGCTGGGGCTGGAGGCCCTGATCACCGACGACTACCTCGCGGTGGAGAAGGCGATGGCCGAGGCAGCGCCGGAGCTGGTGCTGGGCACCCAGATGGAACGCCACAGCGCCAAGCGCCTCGGCGTGCCCTGCGCCGTGATCAGCACCCCCCTGCACGTCCAGGACGTCCCGGCCCGCTATGCGCCGCAGATGGGCTGGGAGGGGGCGAATGTGATCTTCGACAGCTGGGTGCACCCCTTGATGATGGGCCTGGAGGAACACCTGATCGGCATGTTCCGCCACGATTTCGAGTTCATCGACGGCCATCGCAGCCACCTCGGGGATGGCGCCCCATCAATGACCCCAGCCGCCGACCCTGTGCATCAGGGCCATGGGGCGCTGCCGCTGGTCACGTCGTCGGCCCCTGAGGCGGTACTGGCGGCGGCCCCAGCTACCGCCGGTGCCGCCACGGCCACCGCCACCCTGGAGGCACCGCCCGCCGGCGCGGTTGAGCCCCGCTGGAGTACGGACGGGGAAGCGGAGTTACACAAAATTCCCTTCTTTGTGCGCAGCAAGGTGCGGCGCAACACCGAGAGCTTTGCCCGCGAACGGGGCATTGGCTTGATTGATGCCGAAACCCTCTACGACGCCAAGGCCCACTTCAGCCACTGAGCCCAGGACATGAGTATTTTTACCTCAAGTCAAAGCCCAGGGTTCGGCTTCGAACAAGCGGCCTTTCAGGTGAGCAGGAATCCGTGGCTGCCTGGAGCCGTTCGCGAAAATGTGTCGGTTTGCATGTCCACCCGACACTCCTGTCCCTGACTGGTCAGGCTTGGAGCTGATGGTCGTCCCTCAGCCGTTGTGATGTCATCCCTTCTCCTTCTTTTCCCATGACCAGCACCCTCAATCCCCCGCTCGCCACTGATAGCCGTGAGGACGGTGAAGGCAGCCTCCAGGTCCATCAGGATCCTTCCATGGCGATTGCTGAGGGCGCCCTGGTCATCGCCGTGTACGGCAAAGGTGGGATCGGCAAATCCACCACCTCCTCCAACCTCTCGGCCGCCTTCTCGAAGCTGGGCAAACGGGTCTTGCAGATCGGTTGCGATCCCAAACACGACAGCACCTTCACGCTCACCAAGCGCATGGTGCCCACGGTCATCGACATCCTCGAAACCGTGGACTTCCACACCGAAGAACTGAAGCCTGAAGACTTCGTCTTTGAAGGATATAACGGTGTCATGTGCGTCGAATCCGGCGGCCCGCCGGCCGGCACCGGCTGTGGCGGCTATGTCACCGGCCAGACGGTGAAGTTGCTGAAAGAGCACCATCTGCTGGAGGACACCGATGTGGTCATCTTCGATGTCCTGGGTGACGTGGTGTGTGGTGGCTTTGCGGCACCGCTGCAACATGCCGACTACTGCCTGATCGTGACGGCGAACGACTTCGATTCGATCTTCGCCATGAATCGGATCATGCAGGCCATCAATGCCAAGGCCAAGAATTACAAAGTGCGCCTCGGTGGCGTGATCGCCAACCGCTCCGAGGAGACCGACGAGATCGACAAGTTCAATGCCCGCACCGGCCTGCGCACCATGGCCCACTTCAAGACGGTGGACGCGATTCGAAAATCCCGTCTCAAGAAATGCACCATCTTTGAGATGGAGGCCACACCCGAAGTGGAGGCCGTGCAGCAGGAATACCTGAATCTGGCGCGCCGGATGATCGAGAACGTCGAACCGCTGGAGGCCGTGTCCCTCAAGGATCGCGAGATCTTCGACCTGCTCGGTTTCGATTGAGCCTGCGGCGCTGGCCGAACAGCTCGGCGGCCCCAGAGCGGCCGGCCACACTCACGACGACTGCGAATCTGCCGGGCTGGAGGAAGCAGCCCAGCAGAGTCGCAGCCCGACACCGACAGAGCCGAGGCCACAGAATCAGCCCGTGGCGCCGAACCTGATCACTGTGCTGCTGCTGGCTGCTGCGGCTGAGGCACGAGCCACCATCCTGGCTTCGCTATTAGATCTCGGCGGCGGCCCGCTCCACCAGCCTCCTGGCGATGGCCTGCACACCGGTGTGCTGGTAGGTGTCGGTGAAGGCATCGAGGAAAGTGGCGAGCTGTTCCATGCCCCCCTGCCAGGGGCCCAGTGTGCTCTCTAGGGCATGCACCGCCTTCTGGCCGCTCAGCCCCAGATTGCCGACGAAGCCACCAGCCCAGCCCAGCCACTGGTCCACTCCCCGCCTGAGAAAGCCCAGGTGAGCTTCATCTCCCCGGCCAGGGATCATCGCCGCCATGCCGGCGTAGGCCGGCGAGAGGCGCAGCTCCTGCTGCCCTACCCGGCCGAGCAGGCCATCGAGCCGCTGCAGGGCCTGATCCCCCAGGGGCAGCAGGGCATCGAAACAGATCAGCGCCGCCATGCGCACCTGAGCTTCGCCGGCATACTCGCCGAGGGAAGCCCCGAACTCGGCAAAGCTGTCGCCAGGCAGGCCATTCACCTGGGTGAAGGCGAGCATCTCCGCCGCCACCTTGAGGCTGAGATCCACGGCCTGAAGGGTCTCACTGGTCGGGGTCAGGTTGGCCGCCCGCTTCACCAGTGGCAGCACGGCACCCACATTGGCCAGAAGCCTCAGGCCCCCGGCCGCCTTCTGCGATCGATTGACGGCGTCATAGAGGCTCATGGCCCGGCTGTAGCCCTCGTGGCGTGCCCGGCTGAGAACATCGGCCCGGGCTCGAACCTGGGCGATCAGCACAGGATCGCTGCTGCCCAGCACCGAACTGATCAATTCGTTGGCACTCGTGGTGTTGTGCCAGCCCCCGGGCACCAGGGTGCTGATCCCCTTCAGCGCCAGCACGGTGAGATTGCGCCGTGGCAGACGATCAAGGCGTTCGAGAACGGTGCTCATGCGGCGGGCTCCAGGACGGTGGGAACGGCTTCGGCCGCCTGCTTCTGGGAAGCGGAGACGGGGATCTTCACGGGCTGCCGGCTCCCCGGAGCCAGGGCCTTGGGCGATCGTGCGGCTCTGGCTGGCTTGAGGGCGGCCAGACCATCGAGATCAAAGGCGCCGATCAGTTCATGCCGCTGCTCGGCGTCCAGGCCTGCGCCCTGGCCGATCACCTTCACCTGAAAGCGCTCGGCCACCAACAAGGCACTGGCCTGGTTGCCCTGTTCCACCAGGGGCCATCCCTGCAGCTGCTGGGAGCTGGCCTCGAACTTGCTGCGGGCCTCCGGGGCGGTGGTGGTGTCGGAGATGGCCAGCAAGGCCTTGATCGACTGCCCCTGCTTGAGCCGCGCTTCGCTGAAGCCGCGTTTCTCCTGGGTGAAGACCAGCTGTTCGCCCGGTTCGGGTCTGGGAAACAGTCGATTGAAGGTGGAGCCATTGACCACCTCAGCCGTCGCCACATCGGCCACGGTGCCGCCCGGCAACCAGGAGCGAAACGGCAGCAGGAAGAAGGCGGCGAAGAGGAGGCTGGCGATCAACAACAGGCCAATCCCCCAGCGCAGCAAGCGGGTCATCGGGGCAGACAGCACAGCTTGACTCTTGCTAGCAGGATCAGCCGGAGTCGGGCCAGCACTGCCAGAGAAAATGCACAGAAAGGCACGGATTGCCAGAGGAACCAGGAGCTGCCGAGTTGATCAAGGGATCAGACGTTCCAGACGCCTGTTAGCCCGGCCATCATGGGAGCGATTTCGACACCATGGCCGCTGACGAACTGTTCCCGGCGGAGTGGCGATCAGAAGCAGGCAGGCCGGTGAATCCCGGCTGGCCATCAGGCTCGCCTGCTGGCGCAGGGCCGAGCCAGATTGTGCAGCTCAGGAATAGCATTTGTCGCAGGATTTGGCTGGGATAGTGTGACAGCGATGCAGATCAGCAACCTGCCTCTGATTACATTCTATTCATCAGACCAGGTGTCGAGACGTGCAGCATGAAAGCTGAAATCTGCCGCTGGGCTTCACCAGCGCCGTGATTCAAAGGATCTCAGCTTCCCCTTCACTCTCTGGTCGGCAGAGGCGGGGCTGCATGGGGCAGCCCAGGCCCGACTCAGACACCAGCAAGGTCCCCACTCTGTCGAGCCAGGTCTCTGAGCGGTCTGATCAGCCGCTGGCTCGGGCCCCAGAAGCGGATTCAGTTGCCCTCGAGGCCAACCAGCTGACTGGTGAGCTCCCACATGCGGCGGGCGGTCTCGGGATTGCTGGCTTGGTCGGAGAGCTCCTGGCTGAACTGCTTGCCGCCTTTGCTCTGCCGGTTGCCCCAGCTCCAGTGGACCCCGGAGACAGCGAAGGCGGGATCGGTGACCACATCGGCCACCCGTTCGCCGGCCAGGGCCTGGCTGACATAGCCGCCGGTGATGTTCTTCTGGAACCAGGGGAAGATCGTGCGGAAGGCGGCAGGAGTGTTGCGGAACAACGGCGAGTCGGCCACACAGCCCGGATAGAGGGAGGTGAAGACGATGCCGGTGCTGGCATGCAGCCGGCGATGCAGCTCCTGGGTGGTGATCATGTTGCAGAGCTTGCTGTCTTTGTAAGCCTTGCCGGGTTTGAAGGTCCTGCCGTCGGCCATCGCGATCGGTGCCTTGAAGCCGGCGGCGAAGCCCGAGAGGTCTCCCAGGTCTGCGGGGGCGGGGATCGGGATCTTGCCGCCAAGTTCCTTGGAGTTGGCGGTCACGGTGCCGAGAATCACGACCCGGCGGGAAGGGTGGGACGATTTTTTGAGATCGTCGAGCAGCCGGTGGATCAGCAGGAAATGGCCGAAATGATTGGTGGCCATCGAGATTTCATAGCCCTGGGGTGACCGTTCCGGATGCTTGAGCCGGGGCAGATAGACCGCAGCATTGATCACCAGGGCATCCAGCGGTCTGCCGCTGGCATGGAAGCTGGCCACCAGCCTGTCCACGCTCTCCAGATCACCCAGGTCCACCTGCAGATGGGTGACGGCCTGGTCGGGGATGGCGAGGGCGGCCTGGGCGCGGCGGGCCTTGTCGATGTCACGGCAGGCCATCACCACGTGCCAGCCCCGGTCGACGAGGGCCTTGGCGGCAAACAGTCCCACCCCGGAGGAGGCGCCGGTGATCAGTACCGTGCCCGGGGTTCCAGGCGACCCACCGGATTTGGCGACGTTGTCGCGGGCAGCGTCACCGGAGACAGAAACCATGACGTCCAGGAGTGGAAGCGGATTGGCGATCCAACCTAGGGACGGGTCAGCGGCTTGCTGGGACGGGCGCTGGCGGTTTCAACAGATGGAAATGAGCCACCCGGCTGCCAGACCACCCGCAACCTGTTGGGGGCGATCCACTGGCTCTGCTCGCGGATCAGCTGCTGCTCGCCCGATACGGTGAACAACTGATCAAAACGCTCGCGGGACTTGATCAGCTTCGCGGTTTCCAGCTCAAGGACCGCGGAGATCTCCCCTTGGCGATCCATGCGCTGCTGGTAGGCCGCCGAAAGTCGAAACAGACTGACGGCCGCCACGGCGACCAGGCCCAACTTCACACCCAACCCGATGACGCTGCACAGCAGCTCGCGCCGTTCGTTCGACAGGGCGATCAACTCACCATCAGCGGCAAAGACCGCCAGGGTGGGCTTGCGAATGGCGGGGCTGGCTTTGCCCAGGCGCTGCGCAGCTGGGCCGACATCCTGCAGCGGGGGATGACCTACAGCAGCACGAGCCTGGGTGTCATCGTTGGACTGCCGGTGGCGGCCGGTGGAGCGGCGGGACGGGCTGCTGGGGGAGACGGGCACCGAAGTTGGGCGTCGGATTGACTGCTTGTAGCAGGCCCACTGGCGCTTGCCAAGGGAAAGCCACAAAGGCTTCAGGCCTTGTACAGGCTGAAGCTGAGGCGCACGGCCAGAACACCGGCGTGGGCGGCCACGATCAGAGCGATCAGCACTTCAAGTTGGTTGATCATGGACGTCCGGGGGGAATGCGATCGCCCCATTCTTCGGGTTCGACGGGCTACGGTCCAGCCTGCGGCACTGCCCTGTCACAGCTCTTGATGGCCTCACCTCCCCCCACTCCATCCGGGCCGCTTGCGATCAGTGCGGAGGCGATCCGCCGGCTCGATCTCACGCCCTTGGGGGACCTGGTGCAATGGTCCCTGCCTGAGCTGTTGGAGCGCAGCGGCAGCCTCTCCCTGGCATTGGAATGGCCGCGCCAGCCGGAGGATCCCCGCGAACTCTCGGAGATCGCTGAAGTGCGGCTGTGGAGCCTTCGGGCCGATGCCCTGCTGCCCTGGTTACCGCTGCTGCTGGAGCGCAGCAGCGGCCAGCTCACGCGCCATGTGGCGATGCTGCTGCCCCATGGCTTCAGCCGCACCGAAGGCATTCGGTTCACGCCCGAGAGCCTGGAGCTGTGGATCACGCACCGGCTGTTTCTGCTGGACCATCTCGCCCGACGCGAAGGGCTCAGTTGCCGCGGCAGCCTCAGCCAGATGGCTGCCGTGCTCGGTTTTGAGCTCGATGCGGGGTTCTGGGAGGCCCTGTCGCCGCCTTGATCGCCCGATCACCGGTGCTGCCGATGGAGACGACCTGTGGGCTGCGCCTGATCCCCACCCTGGAGCTCGAGGGTTGCCGCCAGATGGCGATCGACGCCTGGCTTCTGGAGCACTCTCTGGACCCTCGGGTGGCTGCGGCACCAGTCCTGCGCTTTTACCGCTGGTCCAGGCCCACCCTGTCACTCGGCTTCCACCAGCATCGGATCGAGCCGCACTGGCGCCATCTGGCGGCCGAAGGGCAGTTGCAGCTGGTGCGGCGTCCCACTGGAGGTCGCGCCGTGCTCCATGCCGCCGAACTCACCTATGCCCTCATCTGGCCGGCGGCGCCGAGCCGTCGCCGCCAGGCCTATGAACGGGCCTGCGACTGGTTGCGGCAGGGTTTCGCCGCCATCGGACTGCCCCTTGACTTTGGCAGCGCTCCAGCGAGCCACCAGGCTGTCGGTTGCTTTGAGACCAGCACGGCCGCCGATCTGATCCACCCCTGCGGCGCCAAGCGGATCGGCAGTGCCCAGCTCTGGCGCCGAGGGCACCTGTTGCAGCACGGGAGCATCCTGATCGATCCGCCCGCGGGGCTCTGGTGGCAGGTGTTCGGCTCGGCGCCACCAGCGCTGCCTCCCCTGCCGATCAGCGCCCAGGAGCTGGAGCTGGTGTTGAGGCGTTCCGCCCAGCAGCATCTGCCTTTTAGCGCCACCATCCCTTGGCAGAGCCTCGAACTGGGGCCACGGGACTGGCAGGCCATCGGCACCAGGGAGGCGCGTTATCGGCTGTCGCCGGATCAGGCTGATGGCCTGAACTAGCCCTGATCGGCCCCGGGCCGCTGAGCAGCGGGGCCACCGCCCGCGGCACCGACATTGTTCATCGAAGCAGGCGCGACTTCACCGGTTCCCACCATCCCCTTGGCGATCTGACCCAGGGCCAGCCCGAGGGGGTAGCCGCTCTGACGCCGGGCGTTGGCCAGCAGGGGAGCGGGCAGGCGCAGGCCGAGGCGCCGCAGCACCGCTTCCCCCAGCTCAGGCCGCTCAATCGTGCCGCAAGGCAGGCCGGCCGGGCTGAGGACAAGCAGCCTCTGGCTGTGCTCCAACGCCAGGGCCGCCTGCCACAGCGGTGCCGATTCAGGGATCGAGGCCAGGCTGCTGAGAGGTCGCAGATGATCGCCCACCCGTTCGCTGTCCCAGCGCTGGACGGGCAGATCCCGCAATGGCGCATCGTCGATCAGCCCGCGCCAGCGGCCGCGATCACAGACCAGGATCCAGTCGGGAAGATCGGTTCCAGCCGCCGGCAGGACCCCATTGGCGGCAAAGCTGTCGCCGATGCTCCCCAGGCTCGGCTTGTCGGACTGGCGGCTCAGGGGGACTTCGTCAACTGGAGGGTCGGTGATGCTGGTGGCGTCGTCGAGGCGCAGGCGGCTCAACTGGCGCAGGCTGGTGGAGGCCTCCAGCACCCGATAGCGGCGTTGAGCCACATCCTTGACCTGGATGTCCTTGAGGGCCTTCTGCACCTGGAGAACCTGCTGCTGATTGCGGGCCGCCCCCAGGCCGAACCAGCCGAGCAGCATCAGCCAGGCCCCGGCCAGTCCGCTGCCCCTCAGCAGCAGCATGCTGCCGAGGAAGATCGCCCCGTAGGCCAGCAGCCGTCCACAGGCGTTGGCGACCTCCAGGCCGCGCCGTTGACTGCCGGTGATCTGCCAGACCAATGCCTTGACGATCAGGCCGCCATCGAGGGGCAGGCCGGGCAGCAGATTGAACAGGGCCAAGACCAGGTTGAGGGCACCGAGTTGATTCACCATCTCGCCGAGCACCGGCGAGAGGTGGGAAGCCGGATGCCCCAGGGAGAGCAGGCCGATCGCCAGCACCAGGCTGACCGCCGGTCCCGCTGCGGCCACCAGCAGCGCCCCCCGGGCGGTGGAACACTCCCGCTCGACGCTGGCGACGCCACCAAGCAGGAACAGGGTGATGCTGCGCACCTGTACCCCCTGGGCCAGGGCCACCAGGGAGTGGCCCAGTTCGTGCAGCAGCACAGAAACAAAGAGCATCACAGCTGTGATCAGGGCGACGGCCCAGAGCAGCCCCGGAGACGCCTGGCCCACCAGGCTGAGCCGGTAGTGCTGCTCAAAGGCCACCGTGGCCACGAACAGGATCACGAACCAGGTGGGGTGGATCCGCAGGGGGATACCGCGAATTTTGAGCAGTTGCCAGCCTTCTCCCACGGGCACCGGTGCGACGGGGCCCCAGGAATCACCTGGAGCGGTGTAGGGCTGATCCTAGAAAGGCACCACCGGCCCTGGTCGTTTGCCCCAGCCTGCGCTCAAGATCTGCGGCCTGCGCCATCCCGCCCAGGCCGCCGCCATGGCAGCCCTTGGCGTCGATGCGATCGGCGTGATTGGTGTTGCCGCCTCGCCCCGCTTCCTGGCGGCGGATCGGCGTCAGGAGCTGTTTGCGGCAGCCACCGCCAGCTTCCCCGGCTGCCAGGGGGTTCTGGTGGTGGCCGATCCGGCCGACGGGGAGCTTGAGCAGCTCGCCGCCGGGCGAGGCCATCAGGTGCTCCAGCTCCATGGCGAGGAGAGCCCCGCTCGCTGCCAGGAGCTGCGCTCCCAGCTGGGCGTGACGGTCTGGAAAGCTCTTCGCATTCGCTCGCGCCAGGATCTGGAACGGTCCCAGGCCTACAGCGAGGTCGTCGATGCCCTGCTCCTGGATGCCTGGATGCCCGATCAACTGGGGGGCACCGGTCACAGCCTGCCCCTCGACTGGCTCAGCGACTTCCAGCCGCCCCTGCCCTGGTGGCTGGCGGGGGGAATCCGGCCCGAGACCGTGGCGGATCTGCTGGAGCATGTGCGTCCCGATGGCCTCGATGCCTCCAGTGGTGTCGAGACCAGTCCCGGCGAGAAAGATCTCGATCGGGTGGCCCAGCTGCTGGCGGCCATCGGCAGGCCGTCGTCCCGGACCCTGGGCTGATCCTGCCCCAACTCTGCGCTCAACCTCCGCATCGATCGCCGCGAACCCTGTCCAGCGCGGGGATCGGGGGTGACGCGATGGCGCAACGAGCTTCTCTGCGGCGGCGGCAGCAGCCCATGAACGATCGAGCATCTGCCTCCAGCCAGGCAGGATCATGGTCGAATCCTCTGGGCGATCCGCTTTGGCCTCCCTCTCTGCCGTTCGTCGCGCTCTCGCCCCAGGCGGTCGGAGCCTGATTCCGGGGCGGTCCCTGGCGGCGCTGCTGTCGCCGGTTCTGCTCTCGCCCCTGCTTGTCGCGCCCCTGCTGCTGGCGCCCGGGGCTGGCCTGGCGCCAGGGCGGGCCCAGGATCTGGTGGGCTGCCAGCTCATCGAGGGCACGCTGCAATGCGTGCCGGGAGTCACCGCCGATCCACAGCAGCAGATCCGCATCCTGGAAGGGACGATTGCCGCGGATCAGAAGTTGGAGGGGGCTGTCGAGCAGACGATCGCCGGACTGCAGCACCTGGAGCTGCAGGGGCAGGCCAGCGAGGGGAACCTGCTGCGGGCCGTGATCCGTGCCGATGCCCTGGCCTCCCTGCCTCCGGGTGCCTTTCACTGGTATCGCCGTACCGCCAAAGACAGCCGCTGGCTGTTGATCGTGGGGGCTTCAGGTCCCAGCTACCGGCTCCAGGCCGCCGATGCCAACGCCCGGGTGATGGTGGTTGTGGCCGTGCCCGCACCCGGAGGTGGTAGTCAGCGCGCCGCCTCTGCACCGGTCGGACCGGTGCAGGCAAAAATGACCCCTTGATGTCCTGCTGGAGCAGCGCCATCAACGGGATCAGGGGGGTGCTCACCGGGGGTGCGTTGCCCCCAGAGACGGACTTGAGCCTCGCGACCAGAGGCAGGGCCTCCATGGACTGAGCGGCACAGAAGTTAAGTCAAAGTCGCGTTGAGCGGCTGACCAAAGAGGATGGGTTTGTTCAATCCCCCAGATCGTTCCAGCAGCTACCGCTCACAAAGCAGAGAGGCTCAAATTCCTGGGTTGTGGTTAATCCAGACAAAAATCAGTTGCTATCGGCCGGTGGGATCAGTGCCGGCGTACGGCTCAGATGGGGCTGAAAACAACCGTTACCGATCAGCTGATTCAGCGCAGCCAGCTGATCGGGCAAGCCGACGAATCCTGTAGGCGCAGCTCAGGGAATCAGGAGCGATTCCTGCTGTCTCACCAGCTCGAAGAATTCCTGCTTGAGGCTGGGATCGTGGCGGAAGTCTCCGCGGACCACCGAGTTCACCATGCTGGTCTGGGGCTCTTTGACGCCACGCCACTTCATGCAGTAATGCTGGGCTTTGACCAGGATCGCCAGACCTTGCGGAGCGCAGAGTCGCTCGATCTCATCGGCCAGAATGATCACAGCCTCTTCCTGGATGTGGGGCCTGGAGAAGACCCAGTCCGCCACCCGGGAGAATTTAGACAGACCAATCACCCGATCGCCGGGTTTGATCCCGATCCAGCAGGAGCCAAGGATCGGCACCAGATGATGGGAACAGGCGGAGCGGATGGATATCGGTCCGACAGTGTAGATCTCATCGAGCTTTTTGACATTGGGGAAGCTGGCGATCTTGGGCTGGCAGTGATAACGGCCTTTGAAGACCTCATGCAGGTACATCCGGGCCACACGTTCGGCCGTTTCTTCGGTATTGTGATCGTTGTCGATATCGATGACCAGACTGCGTAGCAGCTCCCTGATTTTGCCGGCCACCTCAATCTCAAGTTGTTCGAGATCGCCATCGCGCAAGACATCAGAAATGTTGTCGTTGGCGAGGAAAGGGATGCCACTTTCCTCAAGCCGTTGACGCAGACGAATGCTGATGGGCAGCTTCAGCGACTCCGTGTTGGTCTTACTGCTGCTGAGATTGGAAGGAAGGGTGGATGTCATGGTGTCTTCAGAAGGCGCCGGCTGCCGGCATCAGGGTTAAATCTTCCACAACCTGGCTGGGGGGTTGTTGCGCCAGTACCAGCAAAGCCTCTGCCGCCTGATCGGCGCTCAGCATGGCACGGCGGTCGAAGCTGCTGTGGACGGTTTTGCTGTCCCACAGGGATGTATTCACCGAACCCAGGGTGAGGGTGCTGACGCGGATATCGTGCTGCCGTTCTTCCGCCGCCAGGCAACGGCTGAAGGTTTGCAGGGCCGCCTTGCTGGCGCTGTACGCCCCCCAGTCCGGGAAGGCGTTGCGGGCGGCGTGGCTGCTGACATTGATGATCAGGCCACCGCCACTGCGCTGACCGTTGTGCTCCCGGGCACGCATCAGCGGCACCAGCGCCTGGCAGATCTGGAAGACGCTGGTGATGTTCAGCTGGAACAGCCTCTGCCAGTGATCCAGCGGCATGTCCGCCAGGGGGCCGGTCCAGGCGGTGCCGGCGTTGTTGATCAGCACGGAGGGCACCAGGCCCCGACCGCAGAGTTCGGCGATTCCGGGGGCAATGACGGCCGGATCGCCCAGATCGATGGCGGCGGTTTCAACGCGGCGGTGATGGGCCGGACGCAGGTCGGCGGCCAGGGACTCCATGGCGCCGTGGGAGCGGGCCAGCAACAGCAGGTCGAAGCCTGCGGCGGCAAAACGGCGAGCGGCGGCGGCGCCGATACCGCTGGAGGAGCCGGTAATCAGGGCAACGGGCAAGGAATCACAACGTGGAAGAAAACCTTAAGCAATCCTGGCCCCTTCTGGCGTGCCTGCATCGAGAAAGCGCCCCATTCGCCGGAACTTGGCATAGCGCTGCTCGCACAGCTCCCGTTCGCCCAGGGCCTGCAGTTCCAGGAGGTTCTCGATAAGGGCGCTGCGCAGGGTGGCGGCTGCCTCCAGGGGGGCCCAATGATTGCCCCCGGCCGGTTCGCGCAGCACGCTGTCAATCACCCCGAGCTGCAGCAGATCCGCTCCGGTGATCTTGAGGGCTTCAGCCGCAGCGGGCGCCTTGGCGGCATCGCGCCAGAGGATCGAAGCGCAGGCCTCCGGGCTGGCCACGGTGTAGACGCTGTGCTCGAACATCAGCAGCCGGTCAGCGACGCCGATACCCAGGGCTCCACCGGAGCCCCCTTCGCCGATCACCGTGGCGATGATCGGCACCCGCAGCCGGAACATCTCGCGCAGGTTGACGGCGATCGCTTCGCCCTGGCCCTGCTCTTCGGCCAGGACACCGGCATAGGCACCGGGGGTGTCGATGAAGCTGATGATCGGCAGCCGGAAGCGATCGGCGTGCTCCATCAGCCGCATCGCCTTGCGATAACCGCCGGGGGAAGCCATGCCGAAGTTGCGGGCCACGTTCTCCTTGGTGTCTCGGCCCTTCTGCTGGCCGAGCATCACCACGGGCTGTTCGCCGATGCGCCCCACGCCACCCACCATCGCCTTGTCATCGGAACCACGGCGATCGCCGTGCAGCTCGATCCAGGAATCGGAGATCAGCTGGATGTAATCGAGCGTGCTGGGCCGCTGAGGATGGCGGGCCACCTGAATTTTCTGGGACGGCGTCAGGGCGCTGAAGATTTCTTCGCGGCGCCGGCTGGCCAGGGTTTCAAGCTGGAGCAGCTGTTGGCTGACATCCACCTCCGAGTCCCGGGCGAGCTGGCGGATCTGTTCGATCTGCTGCTCCAGTTCCACCAGAGGCTTTTCAAAATCCAGCAGGGCGCGGCGGGCCATGGGGTGCGGTGGGTGTCAGGCGGTGGTGACGGCGGTTTCCAGACCCAAGGCCTCGAAACCATGGCGCAGGGAGGCGGCGCCGATCAACTCCATCTTTTCGAGCGTGATGTGGTTCCGCCCCCAGCTGAAGTTGGTGTGAAGCGCTTCAAAGTCGAGCAGCATCGCCTCGGCGAAGCAGGCGAACATCTGGCGCTGCGGTCTGGCCATGTCGGCGGCGAGAGCCACCACCTGCCAGTCGATGTCGCGGTGGAACTCGACGATGCCCCCCTTGAGCACGTGGATGCCTTCACCGCTGGCCTTGCTGTCGAGATTCTTGGGATAGCCGCCATCGATCATCAGGCAGGGCTTGCGCAAGGTCGCCGGGTCGATGCTGAGGCTTTCGGGCAGGCTCGCCACCCAGACCACCACATCGGCCTGGTGCAGGGCATCATCGAGGGCCAGGATGCGGCCGCAGCCGAGGTCGCTCTGCAGATCGCGCAGGGGCTGCTCCTTGCGGGCCACCAGCAACAGTTCACCGACACCGGTGCGCTGGCTGAGCCAGCGGCAGACGGCGCTGCCGATGTCGCCGGTGGCGCCGACCACGGCCACGCTGGCCTTGCTGAGGTCAATGCCGACCCTGGGGGCGTTGACTTCGACCTGGCGGCAGATCACCCAGGCAGTGTGGGTGTTGCCGGTGGTGAAACGCTGCCAGTCGAGGGTGGTGGCACGCACCTGTTGCTCCTTGAGCAGGTTCATGTCCTCGAAGATGATCGAGGTGAATCCCCCCAGGGCGCTGATGTTGAGGCCGCTCTTCTGGGCAAGCTCCATGGCGTTGAGCACCTTGCGCTTCGCCGTCTTGAAGCGGCGCAGCATCTCGGGCACGAACACCGAGTCGATGTAGGCGCCCTCGATGGTCTGACCGGTGGCACTGGTGACGCTGAAGCGCTCCACCAGCTGGGGCGGGGCGCTGCACCACATGTCCAGGTCGCCCTGGGCATACTCCGGGTAGCCGAGCCGCTCGGCCAGATCGCAGGCGGCGGCAAAGCTGGTGGAGTGACCGATCAGGCCGAACATGCGGGCGGAGAGGCAGGGGAGGCTGGCCGACCGAAAGTGTCGCCGGCGTCACATCCTGCCATGGCTCGCCGTGGTGGCCTGGCGGCCTCAGCCGACCAGCGCCGCCGCCGCCATGCGGGCGATTTCGCGGGTGCTGAAGCCGATCTCGGTGAGGGCTTCCTGGTAGGC
Source organism: Synechococcaceae cyanobacterium (assembly GCA_947378425.1). GTDB lineage: Bacteria > Cyanobacteriota > Cyanobacteriia > PCC-6307 > Cyanobiaceae > Cyanobium. Next base: position 4,537 of record CANCJV010000027.1, on the reverse strand, counting down.
GATCAGGAAATCCTCGATCAGGTCCTCCTTCTCCATCTGCAGCACCGCCGCATCCGCAGCCACTCCTTCGAGCATGCGGCGCACATGGGGCAGGTTGTCGCGATTGGCCTGCTCCAGCTCGGCGCGGCTGGCCTCGAAGTTGGCCTTCAACCACTCCTGGCCGTAGTTGAGATGGGTGTACTCGTCCTTGACCACCGCCTCGGTGATCCTGCGGGCGAACGGATCGGCAACCGGGATGTAGATGTGGTAGGCGGCGATCGCGAAGGCTTCGATCAGCAGGGACTGGATCAGCAGGCAGGTGACGACCTTGCCGTCGCGCAGACCCGCCTGGAAGTTGTCCCGCAGCGGCGTGAAGAATTCCCGGGCGAAGGGCATGTCCGCTTCGACCCCCAGGTTGGCGGCGCAGGCGGTGAAGCCCTTCATGTGCTTGAGCTCCATGCGGGCCAGGCGCGCCAGCTCGTCGGCCTGGTCGGGAATCAGGGTGCCGAGGGAGATGTAGTTGTCGTGGGCTTCCTGTTCACCCTCGATCACGATCGCGTTGATGCGGCTGTAGGCGTCCTTGTAGGTGGCGCTGGTGAAATCGGGCAGTGCTGCTTCGCTGCCTGCCGCAGTTGCCTGGGCCGCAGCGAGATCCCGGCTGCTCGCGGCATCGCTGGTGCTTCCGGCAGCTGTCGGGGATTCAATGGTCGGCATGGCAACCGCGATCAACGTCTGGGGCGACTGTAATCACCCTGCGCCGGCGGTCGGTGGCCAGTCACTGAGCAGCAAGGACTCCAGGCGTCGCCGCCAGCCCTCGACCAACCGTTGATGGAGAAGTTCACCCAGTTCAGGACTGGCGCCCTCGGCACTGCCGATCACTCCGCTGGAGCTGAACTCACTGGTGATCCAGCAGCAGGGGGCCTCGCCCTCCAGGCTCCAGCCCTCCGGCGCGAGGCCTGCGGCCCCTCGGGCTGCCGGGGCCGTGGAGTTCGGCCCAGCGCCACCAGGGTCCTCCGCTGGATTGGAGGCGATGGGTCCATCGCTGGGTCGCTGCGAACCGACCAGCTCCGGTGCCAGGTGCAGCATCAGGCTGGTTTCAGCCAGGCCGGCATGGAGCCCCTGACTGCGCTCCGGCTCCGGAATCAGCTCACCGATGCCTTCGGGTCCACGCCAGAGAAAGCAGGGCAGAACGGCCAGGCCAGGGTGCTGGGCACGCAGGGTCCTACCTGCGACTTCCAACAGGCCGATCTGGCCGCCGTGGCCATTGAGCAGCACCAGGCGCTGAAAGCCAGCCTGCTCCAGCTGACGGCCCACCTGCACCACCAGGGCAATCAGCAGCTCCGCACTCAGGCTGAGGGTGCCGGCGAAACCCTGGTGTTCCGGTGAGAAGCCCAGGCTCTGCAGAGGTAATCGCCAGATCGGCAGGGCTGGATCCAGGCGGGCGAGCACCGCATCGGTGAGGCGATCGGCAAACAGGGCATCGGTGCTCAACGGCAGATGGTGGCCGTGCTGCTCGAAAGCCCCGAAGGGCCAGATCACCGTGCTGCCGGCTCGGGCGGCCTGGCGCTGCAGCTCCGGCCAGGTCATGGTCTCAAGCCGGCGCTGGAGCTCGGTCATGGCGGCAGATCGGGGATGGCGTGTGGCCGGACAGGCTTCGATTCGTACAGTGTGGGGCCGCAGCACTCAGAGGTCATGGCCGGATCCGGCAATCCCGCGTCGCGTCAGCCCCTGAACCCTGGCCAGCGCCCGGCCCCCAAGGCCCCCCGCAAGCCCCCCCAGGTGCTGATGATCAAAAAAGAGGACGTGCTGGCCGTCCGTTCCGCTGAGCCCCCCCCCGCCCCTGCGGTCGCAGCGCCCAGACCCGTGGTGCCGGTCGTCCGCGCCGGTGCCCCTGCTGCTCCCTCCCCGGTTTCCCCAGGCCCTGACCGCAGCGTCTCCGACGACGAGCTCTTCGATCTGGGCTCGATGGAGGGGATGACCATGGCGGACCTGCTCGGTCCGGATGAGCGTCGCGGCAAGACTTCAGGCTCAGCCAAGCGCCAGGCCGCGCCGGCTTCGGCTTCCCCGACCGTCGCTGCCCGCACCGTCGACGATTTTGACTTCAATGAGGAGGCCTTCCTGGCGGCCCTCGATCAGAACGAGCCTGTGGGCACCACCGGCGAAGTGGTGCGCGGCAGCGTCATCGGTGTCGAGAGCGATGGCGTTTATGTCGATATCGGCGGCAAGGCCCCCGGCTTCATGCCCAAGAGCGAATGCGGCCTGGGGGTGATCACCAACCTCAAGGAGCGCTTCCCCCGGGGGCTGGAAGTCGAGGTGCTGGTCACCCGCGAGCAGAACGCCGATGGCATGGTCACGATCAGCGCCCGTGCCCTGGCCCTGCGCCAGAGCTGGGAGAAGGTGCGCCAGCTGGAGAAGGACGGCAAGGTGGTCCAGGTCAAGGTCAGTGGCTTCAACCGCGGCGGTGTCACCTGTGATCTCGAAGGCCTGAGGGGCTTCATTCCCCGCTCCCAGCTCAACGAGGGCGAGAACCACGAGGCCCTGGTGGGCAAGACCCTGGCCGTCACCTTCCTGGAGGTGAACATCGAGACCCACAAACTGGTGCTCTCCGAGAAGCGGGCGGCCAGCGCCGCCCGGTTTGCCGAGCTGGAGGTGGGGCAGTTGGTGGAAGGTCAGGTGGTGTCACTGAAGCCCTATGGCTTCTTCATTGACCTCGGTGGCGTCAGCGGCCTGCTGCACCACTCCTGTGTCACCGGCGGCGCCCTGCGGGATCTGCGCGAAGCGTTCGAGCCGGGCGAACGCCTCAAGGCCCTGATCACCGATCTCGACCCTGGCCGCGGCCGCATCGCCCTCAACACCGCCCTGCTGGAAAACCAGCCCGGTGAACTGCTGATCGCCAAGGAGCAGGTGATGGCCGAGGCGACCGATCGGGCCAACCGGGCCCGCTCCCTGCTACGTCAGCAGGAGCAGGCGGCGGGATGAGCCCGATTCGTGTGGATGGCCCCCCCGATGTCGAGGGTTCGCTCGCCTTGGACCCTCAAGAAGCTGCCGGTGCGGACTGGGAGCTCGATTACTACTCACGGCCGATCCTCGAGCCCGACGGTAAAAAGCGCTGGGAGCTGCTGATCTGCGCCACCCCCAACCCCCTGGGCTCAGACCAGGGGCCCGCCGAACCCTTTCGCTGGGTACGCCTCTGCCCTGCCGCCAGTGTCAACTCCATCTGGCTGAAGGAGGCCATCGAAGCGGCCCTGGCTGAGGCCAGCTCCCGTGGCTACGGCCATCCCCGCCGGATCCGCTGCTGTCGGGGATCGATGCGCACCATGGTACAGCGGGCCGCCGAGGGACTGGGACTGGAGCTGGTGCCCAGTCGGCGCTGCTACAGCCTGGTGGAATGGCTGCAACAGCGGCAGCTGCAGGTCTATCCCGGCGAACCGGGCTATCTGGCGGGCCCGCTCGCACCACCTCCCCAGGCGATTCGGCCGGTTTCGGTGCCGTTGCCGGAGGCGGTGCGGGGCGATCGCTGGAGCTGGGCCACCTTGCCGTTTGGCGCCCTCTCTGAGGCTGCCGACTGGGAGATCGGCTTTGCCGGCCTGGTGAACCTGCCAGCGGTGATCGATCCGAGCACGCCGATCCCCGGGATTCGCCTGTTCAGCCGCACCCGGGCGCTGGCGATTGCCGGCTGGTTGGCGGGCCTGGAGCCGGTCCGCCTCGAGCTGGATGGCGAGCAACTGGTGCTCGAAGCGGGCCTCGAAGATCGTTGGCTGCTGGCAAGTCTGCCCGCCGAGGAGGCCAGCGCTGCTGCCGGCGCCTTCGCCGCCGCCAGGGAGAGCGCCGCCGGCTTGCAGTTCATCGCCGTCCAGAGCGCCGATGGGGCCCAGCGGCTCGATGGCTTCTGGCTGTTGCGGGACCTACCCGATGGCTGAGGCCCTGGAGGCTCCCTTTGATCGACCGGATGCCGATTTCAATGATCTGCCCGGCTGGACCTGGATCGGCACCTACGGGGGCCATTACCTCCAGGCCGATCAACTGGCGGCCTTTGAGCATGGCTTTTTCACCCGTCAGTGGCAGGGCCGCGGCCCCGGTGAGCTGGCCGGCTATCTGAGTGCCGGCATCAGCGTCCATCGGACCCGCCAGATTCACAGTGCCTTGGTGCTCGCCGCCTCCGAGGCCAGCAGCGAACCCTGGCCCGAAGCTGATGGGCTGGTCAGTGATGGCGGTGGTCAGAGTCTGTGGGTGTGTGGTGCCGACTGCACCCCCGTGCTGCTGGCCGACCCCCGCAGCGGCCGGGTGGCAGCCTGCCATGCGGGCTGGCGCGGAGTTGCCGGCCGCATCCTGCCAGAGGCGATGGCACACCTGGTCGCCGCCGGATCCAATCCTGCCGAGCTGCTGGTGGCCCTTGGTCCCAGCGTCAGCGGTGCCAACTATCAGGTGGAGCGGCCCGTGAGCCTCGAGGTGGCCGCCGCCCTGCGCCGTCACGGCTGCCAGGACGAGGCGGCCCTCCAGGAACTGGTCGCCTGTGGGGCGCTGCTGGCCGATCCCGATCCCCACCATGACCGGCTCG
>CANCJV010000026.1 GCA_947378425.1 Synechococcaceae cyanobacterium | reverse complement strand
GGAGCTTGTCGTCCTTGGGGCGGGGCATCGGTGCTCAGCGATGGGGCAAGCGAGGCGATGTCATGGGCCCGTGACCGACCGTGATGTGCGGTTGACGCCGCCCAGCTGCGACTCCGGCTTTGATCAGGGTCGGACTTGAACGGGGGCGTTAATGCGGAGTTTCAATGAGTTCCTGGTTGGATCTGTGCCAGGTTATTGATGTGCCGTACCCCCTTGATGCGCATTGTTTGTTCGATGATCGCTGGCTCCCGGGAGGATTGGTGATCTTGGCGATTGCTGTACGCAAGCTGGAGATTTGCGGCTGAGGCTGCTTGTAACTCCGTTTCAGAATCACTGACAAATAGCACCTGTTCCGGCTTTGCTTCCATGGCTTCGCAGATGCACTTGTAACTATTGGCGTCCTGTTTGCTGCCGATATGGGTGTCGAACCAGTGGCTGAATAAAGGGCATAAGTCTCCTGCTTGGCTATGCCCATAGAGCAGTTTCTGGGCAGCTACTGAGCCGGAGGAGTAGACACCCAACACTAGCCCTTGCTGGTGCCATTGCTTCAACGTGTCTGGCACCTCCTCAAACAGTGTGCCGATGAGCTCTCCCCGCGTATAGCCTTCGTGCCACACCAGTCCCTGCAGCTCCTTCAGTGGTGTGAATTTGCGATCTACAGCAATCAGCCATTGCAGGTAAGGCACAATCAGTTCACAGTTCAGATGGGGTATCGCCGATCCTGCTGTTGCTTCAATCTCCGCCCGCTTACTGCTGCGCTCTCGGGCGCTGTTGAGTAGTTGCTGAGCCACGGGGGCGGGATCCAGTTTCCAGGCTTCCATCACCGCCTCCACCAGAGCCTGGACTTGATCATCGTCTCTGCGGCGCAGCAGATAGGGTCCCAGCTCCCGGGCCGCATAGGGAAACAGGGTGTCGCTGACGAATGACACCGGACAGGTTGTTCCCTCGATATCCAGCAACACATGCGTGATCGGCTCGTTCATGGCAGGGCTCCGGCTCCCGTGGCGGCCACCAGCAGAAGCTGACGCCAGTATTGCTCCAGCAGGAACTCCAGTATCTCCAGATGGCGTCGGGCGATCTTCAGATCATCCCCCCAGGCGTAAAGGCCGTGACCACAGATCAGCAGGCCATAGGGAGCGTTTGGCAGATGGGAGCTGGCGCGCTCACTGAGTCTTACCAGGTCCTGATCGTTGGCCAATACCGGCAGGGCAATCTCCTCGTGATGGCTGTGGATGCCTTCGAGCCCCTTCAGCATTTCCAGTCCTCCGATCAGCAGATGGCGTACCGATCCATCCTCGTCTTCCATGCCAGCGGGCTCTTGCCGCCCATGCTGGTGGAGCACCCTGGCGTAGCGGGACAGCAGGGTGGCGGCCTGGGAGTGGGTGTGGAGGACGGCTCCGGCTGATGTCGCCTCGACGATGGTGATGTGCAGCCTGGTCTCGGCGCTGGCCTTGCCGCTACCTTGCAGCACCGTCCCCTGGCGATCCACCTGAATCAGATCCTGCGGTTCAACGCTGCCCTTGTCCACGCCACTGGGCGCCATCAGTAATCGCAGAGGCTCCCGGCTGAGCACGCAGCTGAAGTTGCCACCGGTGCCATCACACCAGCCGCGCCGATGGATGTCCGCCATGGCGTCGCAGAGTCTCGAGGCGAGGTCGCTGTCCAGCATGGTGTTCGACCTCCGGGTTCGTGCCATTCAGTCTGGGCGATGACGGTTCAGGTCTGACAGGTCGGACACCAGTGGCTGCTGCGACCTCCCAGCCGGTCGCGTTGGATGGTTGTGCCACAGCGCCTGCAGGCCTGGCCGGAGCGGCGGTAGACCCAAGTCACGCCGCCGTAGTTGCCATTGGTTCCGGTGAGATCACGGAAGTCGCTGAAGGTGGTGCCCCCCGCTCCGATGCTGATCTCCAGCACCTCAATCAGGGCCTGGCGCAACGCTTCCAGTCGGTTGAGCCCGAGCTGCTGGCTGGGGGTGTGGGGGCGAATCCCGGCGCCGAACAAAGATTCATCGGCATAGATGTTGCCGACTCCGGCCACCAGGCCCTGGTCCAGAAGGGCATTCTTGATGGGGCGTTTCGAATCCTTCAACCGCTGTTGCAGATGCTTGGCGTTGAAATCCTGGCTGAAGGGTTCCGGGCCGAGCTTGCTCAGGCCCTTGATCACGGCTTCGGTGGCGTGGCCCTGGGGTACCCACCACATCTGTCCGAAGCTGCGGGTGTCGACGAATCGCAGTTCCTGGCCTTGGGCTGACCAGATCCTCACCCGGGTGTGTCGGCATGGGGGTTGATCGGTCTCCAGCCAGAGGAATTGACCGGTCATGCGCAGGTGCACCCCCCACTGGCCAGCGGCTTCGGCGCCATGGTGAAGATCCGCCAGGAGATACTTCCCTCGCCGCCGCCATCGGCCGAGCTGGGTGTCCTTCAGGGCCAGGGCGAAGAGCTCGGGATCTGCTGGAGCGGCGATGGCTCGCGGGCGCAGCACTTCAACGCGAGCGATGGTCATGCCCGTGGTGCGTTGCTCCAGGCCCCGTCGCACGGTTTCGACTTCAGGCAGCTCCGGCACAGGATCCAGGCAGGCACATCAAAAAATCCCAGATCTCTCGCTGGTGAGAGATCTGGGTTCATTTTGCCAGTCACCGTCACCAGGTTCGCTGGACGGGGATTGGTGGGACTGCTGCTCAGCGAGCTTCAGGCCTTTTCGAGCTCAGCTTCGGCGAAGTTGTTGGTGTTGATGCCGCCCTCGGAGCCGCTGTAGCCGTTGTAGTTCACCTTCTCAAAGCGCACGACGACGGGGTAACGGATACCTGAGCTGTCAACGGTGGCCACGGTGCCGACTTCGTTGAACCAGTAGGACTCGGGACGCTTGATACGTACTTTGTCGCCGCGGGAGATGGCCATCGCTGCTGGAGAGGGATCGGGTGGCATTCGCTGAGACCCTACCTGCGGCGCTGGGCTCAGGTCGCCCAGGTGTCACGATTCGTCGCCGCCGGATCGGTGGGGCCTGCGTGGCAGCATCGGCCTGTTGCTGTTTCTGTCGCCTTCGGCGTCGCCCCCATGAGTCAGAACGAGGCGCCGGTGCTCGATCTCGAGCTTCCCGATCCCGACAGTGACACCATCAGTAACCTGGAGTTTCTGGCCCGTCTCGAGGAGGCCTGGGCCGTCTGCGATCGCTTTGACCTGCAGACCGAGATCTGGCGGGGTCGCATTCTGGTGGCCGTGCGCGATCGGGAGAAGCGCGGTGGCGAGGGCAGGGGCACCGGCTTCCTGCAATGGCTGCGGGAGCGGGAGATCAGCAAAACCCGTGCCTACACGCTGATCCAGCTCGCTGAGTCCGCCGATCGCATGCTCGGCGACGGGGTGCTGGAGCTGGACAGCGTCAACCAATTCTCCAAGCGCGCCTTTCTCGAGACGGCTCAGGCTGACCCCGAGGTGCAGCAGATGATCGGTGAGGCCGCCAACGACGGCCAACAGATCACCCGCAAGCAGGTGCGGCGTCTGACCGACGAGTTCACCGCCGCCACCAGCCCCCTGTTGCCCGAGGAGATCCGCCAGCGCACGGCGGACAATCTGTTGCCGCCCCGTGTCGTGGCCCCCCTGGTGAAGGAGTTGGCCAAGCTGCCCGAGGGCCAGCAGGAGGATCTGCGCCGGGTGTTGCGCGACGAGCCAGAGCTGGAGCGGGTCAAGGACGTCACCATGACTGCCCGCTGGTTGAGCAAGACCAGCGAATCAGGCCTGGCGGTGCGCGCGTTTCAGAACGGCGATCTCGATCTCGATAAGGCGATCCAGGAGGCCCAGCGCCTCGATGCCCTCGGCCTCCTGTCCGATGCGGTCTATCAGGCCCAGCAAGTGGAAAGCGCCGTGCTCAAGCTGCACACCAGCTGGCGCCGGCTGGGCGGCCTGCAGGAGCGGCTGTGGGTGGAAAGCGGCAGCAGCACGCCCCATCTGCGCGATGTGCTGACCGCGCTGCAGACCCTCAGCGGTCCCACCATGCGGGTGTCCCTGGGAGAACTTTCCGGCGGCAAGCGCGTGCGGCTGCAGCTGGTGGAAGAAGCCCCGGACCAGCTGGAACCACCAACCTTGATCTGAGCCTGGGCCGCTGGCAGCCTGGCTGCGCTCCAGATCTGGTGCGGGCTATGGTCGGGCGGCACCACCGATGGGGTGAGGTTGGCATCGGATCCGCTCGCCGCCGCCCTCAAGCGCCACTTCGGCTGGGATGAGTTCCGGCCAGGTCAGCGGCCGGTGGTGGAGGCGTTGTTGGCGGGGCGGGACTGTCTGGCGGTGCTGCCCACCGGTGCCGGCAAATCCCTCTGCTATCAGCTGCCTGCCCTCGTGCGCGAAGGCCTGGTGCTGGTGATCTCGCCGCTGGTGGCCCTGATGCAGGATCAGGTGAGCCAACTTCAGGCGCGCGGCATCGCCGCCGCCTGCCTGCATCGGGGGCTGGAGTTCTCCGAGCGGCGAGCGTTGCTGGAGCGGCTGCGACAGAACCGCCTGCGGCTGCTCTACCTGGCGCCTGAGCGCTTGCAGGTGGAGGCCACCCGTCAGTTGCTCGAGGACGTGCTGGAAGCAGGTCAGGTGGTGGCCCTGGCCGTGGACGAGGCCCATTGCATCAGCGCCTGGGGCCATGATTTCCGCCCCGACTACCGGCGCCTGGGCCAGTTGCGCAGCCTCTGCCCCGGTGTGCCCCTGGTGGCGCTCAGCGCCACCGCTGCCCCCCGGGTGAGGGCGGATGTGATCCGGCTGCTGCAGCTGCGTCGGCCGCTGGTTCAGGTGCGCTCGGCGCGCCGCCAGAACCTGGAGTACACGATGCGCCTGCGGCCGCCCGATCCCCTCGGCGAGGTGCTGGAGGCCGTGGCTGCTGCTCGGGGGGCGGTGCTGATCTATGCCCGTACGCGCCGCTCGGTGGACCAGTGGGCCGCTCGCCTCGATCGGGCCGGGGTGCCGGCGATCGCTTATCACGCCGGCATGGATCCTCCCAGCCGCCAGCTGGCACTCGAGCATTTTCAGAACCATCCGTCGCCGGTGCTGGTGGCCACCGTGGCCTTCGGCATGGGAGTGGACCGTGCGGATGTGGGCCTGGTGCTGCACCTCGATCTGCCCGCCAGCCCGGAGGGATACCTGCAGGAATCGGGCCGGGCTGGCCGGGATGGCCGTCCGGCCAGCTGTTTGGTGCTGTTCGATCCGGCTGATCGCGTCAGCCTTGGCTGGGCGATGCGTGCGGCCGTGCAGCAGCTCAGCGAGAGCCAGCGCCGCCAGGAACAGCAGCGGCTGGAACTGGCCCAGAAGCAGCTTCGGCGCATGGAGGCGGTGGCCGAGGGGGACGGTTGCCGTGAGCAGGCGCTGCTCCTGGCGGTGGGTGAACTGGAGGCCCCTTGCGGCCGCTGCGATCTCTGCCGCGCAGAGCGACCTCGCCGCGACTGGTCCGAGCAGGCGGGGTTGGTGCTGGCCTCTTTGGAGGAGCGCAGCGGCCGGGATCTGCGGGCCCTGGTGGACGAACTGTCGACAGCCCATGGCTCCGATGGGGAAGAGCCGTGGGGTTGGTTGGCGCGGCGCCTGGTTCAGGAGGAACTGATCAGCGAGAGCGACGACGGTGCTCAACGGCTCTGGTTGCGCTCCACCGGCCGCCATTACCTGAAGGATCCGTGGCCCCTGCGCTGGGCCGGCTGATTCGCTGCCCGCCGGATCAGCGTTGACTGCCGCTCAGCCGCGGCGGCGGCAGTAGTCGTTGACCAGTTGCAGTTCGAAGTCGGACTTGGGGTCATCCCAGGTTTTCCAATCACCGGCCTGGGTGGTGGCATTGAGCTTGCGTGCCCCGCAGTTGATCGCCAGGTACAGCGATTGGCCCTGGGCGTTGAGCGTCGGAGCCACCATGCTGCCGCCCATCGGCTGCCAACCGGTCCAGTCGACCTGGAGGGGGCCATAGGTGCGCCAGTCAGGCTTGCCGGAGGCTGCTGGCATGCCAGCTGTGGCGGGGCGGGTGGCGGTGGCCACGGTGGCCACGGGCCTGCTGGTGACGGTCGGCCGGGTCACGGCCGCCCTGATGGGCCTGGTGATGACGTTGGTGGCGCTGGGGTCGACGGCCTGGCGACCGCTGATCGCCGTCCGACTGGTGGTGCTGGCCGTGGCGATCAACGTGTTATCCATCGGCTGGACGCCTTCAACCCTCGCGGTGGTGGTCGTGGTGGGGCGCGTGTTGATGTTGAACGCTGTGCTGCGCGGGGTCGTTGGGGTGATGGTGCTGGGCTTGGTTTCTGGGCTGGGCTGGGATCTGACTCCCGTCACGGCGGCGGCTCGGGCTGGGGTCGAGACCATTGGGGTGGGGGTTGAAGCAACCGGAACTGGGGTTGAAGCAACCGTGGCTGGCGTTGAGACAACCCGAGCTGGCATGGAGACAACCGGTGCTTGGGTGGAAGCAACCGGAGTTGTGGTTGACGCAACCGTGGCTGGCATCGAGACAACCGGGGCCGGGGTTGAAGCGACCGTGGCAGGGCTCGGCACAACCGGCGTTGGGGTTGACGCAACCCTGGCAGGAGTCGAGACAACCGGTGTCGGGGTCGACACGGCCGCCGTTTGCACCGGTTTGGCCACGTTGGCGGCGGGCCGGGGCCTGGGGGGCACGGGTCTGGCCGCCACCGGCTGGATCACGGGCTGGGCGGTGGCAGGTTTGCGGGCTGCAGCCTTGGGGCTGGCGGGCTTGATCACCGGCGGGTTGCTTTTGAGTTTCAGGCGGGTGCCCGCTTCCACATGGTCAGGGTCGCTGATGCCGTTGATGGCGATCAGCTTGTTGATGCCGATGCCGTAGCCATCGGCGATCGCCGAAAGACTTTCGCCCGAGCGCACCACATGCTCGCTGGCCCCTTTGCGGAAACCGGAGCCACTGGCGGCGGACTTGCTGGGACTGTTCACCAGCAGCGTCTGGCCCGTTTCCACATGATCGGCCTGGTTGAGGCCATTGAGCTTCATCAACTGGTTGAGGCTCATGCCATGGCGATCGGCGATTTCCGAGAGGGTGTCGCCGTCCTGGACGGTCACCCGGCCGGAGGCTCGGACGCCACTGCCGCGGGAGCCTGAGCGGCCTGCCGAACCTCCCGGCACGCTGATGGTCTGGCCGGTTTCCACATGATCAGCGTTGTTGAGGCCGTTGAGCTTCATCAACTGATTGACACTCAGGCCGTAGCGATCGGCGATTTCCGAGAGGGTTTCACCCTCCTTGACGGTCACCTGACCGGCCAGAACCGGCAGGGGCAACACCAGGGCAAGGGCCAGGGCGACGAGAGAGCGACGCATGGGCGCTAGGGATGGGAGTCTGGCGGCACCATAAGGAGCATTCCGGCTGGGATCCAGTCCCCTTCCCGAATCCTTTCCGGTGATGGGGCTGAACGTTTCAGCCCAGCAGCCGCTGGATCAGAGCCAGTTTGCCTGCGTAGGGGGGGTACCGGAGCGGCACATCGAGCCGGAAGCTGCGCTGGAGCACGCTGCGCTGATGCGAGAAGGTCAGGAAGCCGGCTTTCCCGTGGTAGGTGCCCATGCCGCTTTCGCCAACGCCGCCGAAGGGCAGCTGGGGCAGGCCGCCCTGCAGCACCACGTCGTTGAAGCAGACGCTGCCCGAGCTGGTCTGATCGAGCAGCTGCTGGCGAGCTCTGTGATCACCGCCGAAGAGATAAAGGGTGAGGGGTTTGCTGCCGCGCCGCACCCGCTTCAGGGCCTCCTGCAGATTGGGCACCACGATCAGGGGCAGCAAGGGACCGAACAGCTCCTCCTGCATCAAGGGGTCATGGTCGGGGTCATCGACGGCCAGCAGGGTGGGCTCGATGCGGCGCCGTGCCGGATCACTGCGGCCCCCCACCAGCACCTGGCCCCGCTGGCGGGCGCCCGCCAGCAGGGTCTCCAGCCGCTCGAACTGGGCCGCGTTGACAATGCACGCCAGGTCATCACTGGCCAGGGGATCGTCGCCGAGGAACTCACTCCACGCCTGGGCGATGGCCTTCACCAGGGGCTGTCGCTGGGCCGGGGTCACCAGCAGATGGTCCGGCGCGATGCAGGTCTGGCCGGCATTGAGGCTCTTGCCCCAGGCCAGGCGGCGGGCGCTGGTGGGGATATCGGCGTCGTCCAGCACGATGGCTGGACTCTTGCCCCCCAGTTCCAGGGTCACAGGCGTCAGATGGGGGGCGGCGGCGGCCAGCACCAAGCGACCCACCCGGGCTCCACCGGTGAAGAAGATGTGGTCGAAGCGCTCCTGCAGAAGCCGGGCGGCGATCGATCCATCGCCCTCCACCACCTGCACCGTCTCGGCCGGGAAGTGCCGTTGCACCAGGCTTCCAATCAGGGCCGCGGTGTGGGGGGTGTGTTCGGATGGCTTGATCACGGCGGTGTTGCCGGCGGCCAGGGCGCTCACCAGGGGAATCAGGCAGAGCTGGAAGGGGTAGTTCCAGGGGCCGATGATCAGAACGCAGCCAAGGGGTTCGCTTCGCAGCCTGGCGCTCGCTGGCCAGGCCCAGATCGGCAGGCCGATGGAGCTGGGCCGCATCCAGCGCTTGAGCTGGCGGCGGGCGACCCGCAGCTCCTGGCCGACGCCGATCAGCTCATAGGCAGCCTCCACCGGCGGCTTGCCCAGATCCAGGGCCAGTGCCTCCAGCAGGGGCTTCTCAGCCGCCTCAAGCAGGGCCCTGAGGCGATCCAGCTGCTCAAGCCGCCAGGCCAGGCTGCGGGTGCTGCCTCGGCTGACGGGTTCGCGCATGGTGGCGATCGATACGGGCAGGATCGGGGCTGCTGGCGCCTGGGGACTGGTCATCTGGAGGCCGGATCTGGATCCACGATGGCGGAGCCGCAGGCCTGGTCGTGAACCTGTTGTCGCAGAGCATCCAGCTCCGGACTCGCGGGGCCGCGGAAGTCGAACAGCAGGGCCAGGGCTTCCTCAGGCCGGGAGCCCTGCAGCGCTGCCTGCACCGAACGAAGCCAGGCTGCTGGATCACGGCCGAGCGAGCGCCGCAACCGTGCTCCCTTCTCCATGGTGGCGGCGCTGCCGCCGATCAGTTCGATGCTGGCGAAGTCAGCCGGACCGGCACCGAGGGGCCTCAGGCGCAGCCACAGTCGCTCGCCGGGGCGCAGGGCTGGCAGGGGCCAGGCGATGGGCCCTGCGATGGGTTCGATGGCGCTGGCCTGGCGGCTCCAGAGCAGCTTTCCACCCTGCTCAAGGCGGATGGCTTCAAATTGACCCCGGGCAAAGATCGTTGGCTCGGCCACGGGGATGACAGCCCGGATGAGCCCGCCGGTCTCCGCCCGGGCCACCGGTGTCAGCAGGCAGATCTCCAGAATCTTGCTGTCGGTGGGCAGGGCCTGGACGGGTGCGGACGGCACCGCGAGGAGCAGCACGGCGAGGAACAGCAGCCGGGCGACCATCACCTGGAGGGCTAGGACGGCGACCCTAGGCGCCGGTTCGTTGCGGGTGGCAGTGGTGGATGGCGGGTCGACCATCCGCATGGGAGTTTCAGCCTTGGTGGGCACGGTCACATCCCGGCTGCGTCACACGGACAGGGCCGCCGCTCGCCAGGAATGAACAGCATCCGGGGTCCACAGGGTCCTGAAGCCTGGATTGGGAGGAAAAAGCCCTTGACGAGACTTGAACTCGTGACCTCTCCCTTACCAAGGGAGTGCTCTACCGCTGAGCTACAAGGGCATGTGGAAAGGTGGGCCGGGTTGGATTTGAACCAACGTAGGCAGAGCCAGCGGATTTACAGTCCGCCCCCATTAACCACTCGGGCACCGACCCGAACCACACCCTCAGAACTTACCAGCCGACGATCCCTCCCCATGCAGCTGCTCGTGCTCCACGGACCGAACCTCAACCTGCTGGGTCAGCGGGAGCCTGGGTTGTACGGCTCCAGCACCCTGGCCGAAATCGATGCGGGCCTGGTGGTTCAGGCGAGCGAGCTGGGGGTGGAATTGGCCAGCTTCCAGAGCAACCACGAGGGAGCCCTGGTGGACCGCATCCAGCAGGCGGCAGGGGGTGGCATCGACGGCATCTTGATCAATGCGGCCGCCTACACCCACACCTCCGTCGCGATCCGGGATGCCCTGCTGGCAGTGGCGATCCCGTTCGTGGAACTGCACCTCAGCAACACCCATGCCCGTGAATCCTTCCGCCATCGCTCGCTGCTGGCCGACAAGGCGCTGGGGGTGATCTGCGGCTTCGGCGCCGGCAGCTACAGCCTGGCCCTGCAGGGGCTCGTGCAGCAGCTGCGGGCACGGCCATGAGCGCCGGCCGCCAGGCTCAGGAGCTTTCCCAACCGGGGACTCCCTCTGCGCCCTCCCCAGGAAGGCTGAGCGATTCAGGCATGCGGCTCCAGGCCATCGGGCCGTCGGCTGCAGCTGGGCCATCCCCTGCACCTTTGCGGTCTGAGCCTGGGCCCGAGCCCATCTCGGTCGCTCTGTCGGATCCGCCGCCCTTCCCTTCAACGGCCCCGCTCCCGTGCCCCCGGGCTGCGCCCGCCAGTTCGGTCGCACGGGTGAAATGGCTGGCGACCCCCAGCAGTGAGGCCTGGCTGCAGCAGGCCATCGCCCATGCCGAGCTGGTGTTGATCGACCATGCTCACTGCGAGCGCAAAGCGGCAGGTGTGGCCCTGCAATTGATGTTCCGCTACCCCTCCGATGAGGGTCTGGGGGCCGTGCTCAGCCCCCTGGCCCGCGAGGAGCTGGAGCATTTCGAGCTGGTGCTGCAGTTGCTGCAGCGGCGCTGCATCGCCTTGCGCCCCTTGGCGGCGCCCCCCTACGGCGGGGGCCTGGCCCGGCAGGTGCGGCGCCAGGAACCGGAGCGCATGCTCGACAGCTTTCTGGTGGCCGGCCTGATCGAGGCCCGCAGCCACGAGCGCATGGCCCTGCTGGCGGCCCACAGCCCCGACCCTGAGCTACGGGCGCTCTACAGCGAGCTGCTGGCCAGTGAGGCCCGCCATTTCGGCCTCTACTGGCTGCTGGCGGAGGAACGGTTTTCGCGGCCGGTGTTGGTGGAGCGGCTGCGGCAGTTGTCGGCACTGGAAGCGGAGCTGCTGGCGACGCTCTGGAGCGATCCGCGGTTTCACAGCTGAGCTCGGCTCGGCGCTGAACAGGGGGCCTGCTGGAGGGGTTGGTTGGGGACTTGATGGCAGGGGGGGTGTGAAGGCAGGCAGGTACTGCGCTGGTCGGGGTCGTGATTCCGCTTAGAAGGGGTGAGTTGCCGCCGCTGCGCCGTGCCCACCCCGGGGGAGCTGTTCGTGGGGATGATCATGGGCTCGATCGGGCTGGGATATTTCGTCTATGGACGCAAAAACGGACGTGTTGTGGCGTTGGCCTGCGGGCTGCTGCTGATGGTGTTCCCCTACTTCGTCGGCGGCGTCTGGCCCCAGCTGGGGATCGGAGTGGTGTTGATGCTGGTGCCCTGGCTGTTCCGTTGAGAAGCTTGCCTTGCGCACAGGGGCGGACAGCAGGGAGAGCGCAGCGATTGATCGATGTGTTGACATCCATCATGAGCTGGGTGGAAACAGTCATTGGCTGGAACCTGTGCGATCGCTGCAGCTTCGCCGTTGGCATTCCATCGAGTTGCCCCTGGAGTCATCCAGGGGTGCAGTCTGTACATTGTCTGAATATCGATGCACCGTTCAGAACAAGGGTCGGCGTGATTCTCACTCTGGGCTCTTGCAGTTAGGGCCCCATAATCGATCGCCTCGATGGCTCTTTCCTTCAGGAGCAATTTCAGTGGAGGGAGACAATCGTTCGCCGCTGGAACGCAATTGTCACCGCTGACTGCATAGCGTCTCCACTGCTGTGCTGGATCTGGTCAATTCTCACAGGGCCCAGTGCACCGAACGCAGCCCTTTGAGTGCCCCAATCATTGAAGCTGCATCAGTCTTCAGTCAGTGGCGTGGACTTACAGCACCGCAAGCCCCATCACCTGGGATGACACCCTGGCAGGGACTGATTTCCTCTTGACCTTGGCTGCTGGAGCGGCTTCCTCTCTGGAATCCCTGCCTGAACCACAGTCAGCGCCAATGTAACTCCGTAAACCTCACATCCGCGCCATGGCGCTGATCTTGGCCAACTTGTCGGCGGAGAGGCCCTCCAACTCTTCGAAACTCACCAACCCGTCCTTGACGAAGTCGGCGAAGACAAATAGCAATCCAGGCAGCCGAAAATCGAATCGCCCTTCGATTTCATGACGCCGGATGCTGAGGAAATCGTGCAGCTTCCAGACATCCTCGGGTTTGCCTAGAGTTTCCGTTCGGCTGCGTAGATCGCCGATCAACGTCTCCATATCCCGGGTCAAGGCACGCTCAAAGACGGCCTGGGCCACGCCTTGCTCTTCAAGTGTCCAGCCGGCCACTTCGGTTTCCATCGGCCTCAAGCTTCTCCAATGAAGCTATCGGCTGGCGTGCGGCAGTGCGAGCTCAGCCGGGTCTTGCCGGTGATCTGTGATGAAGCGTCGCCGCTGGGGCAGCTGGAACCAGGGCAGCTCCGGAGATTCGTGATGCTCCCAGTGGTAGCCGAAGTGGTAGCAGGCCAGCAAGGACAGGCCCTGCGGCAGTGCCAGGCTGCGGGCCTGATGACGATCGCCAGCCGCTCCAGCTCCTTCGCGGTGGGGCAGGTAGGTGCCGAACACAAACAGCTGCAGCGAGCTCAGCAGGAGCGGCAGGATCCAGAACAGCGCCAGGTTGGCCCATGGGTGGCTGGTCAGCGCCTGCAGAAGCAGGGCGCTGACCAGCCAGCAGCTGAGCAGTCCGGTCATCTGGGAGGGCGTGAGGTACTTCGCCATGAAGCTCAGGTACCAGGCCACAGCCCCGCGGTTATGACCATCGTGATAATCCGGGTCGTGGGGGCTGGCGGGGGCGAGGTGGTGGCTCAGGTGGTGGCGGTGACAGCGTTCCCAGGGCAGAAAGGCATAAAGTCCCAGGGCCAGTCGGCCGAGCCGATCGTTCCAGTGTTGCGAATCGGGCAGCAGCGAGCCGTGCATGGCGTCATGGGCAACGATGAACAGCCCCGTCTGCAGAAACGCTCGAATCAGCACCGCCAGGGCCAGCAGTGTCGGCGGTTGGCAGCCGCCATCAAGGAGCAGCAGCAGCAGGCTGGCGCCCCAGGCTCCGATGATGCCAAGAGAAAGCCACAGCCCCCGAAGGGGGGACTGTGGCTGCAGTGGCGTAACTGGCTGGCAGGAACAGACGATCAACGGGCGAACTTGAGCAGCTCAGCGGGAGAAGCCAGCAGATCGATGGCCACGAAGTAGATCTTGCCCTGGGGATCGAGCAGGAAGCGCCAGGCCACATTCATACCGACACCGGCGCCGAACCAGGGGGTCTGCACCTTGCCGGTCACCTTGATCTGGGTGAAGCCGCCATCGGAAGGTTCGGTGACGCCCCGATCGGGCAGCAGCTTGAGATTCTGGCAGTCTTCGCGGAAGAAGCGCAGCACGGCGTCTCTGCCCACAATCGGCCGCTGGAAGGGGGGTTGCAGGGCCCCGTCGGGCAGGAACAGCTCAATGAGGTTGTCGAAATCGTTGGCATTGAGCAGGTTCATGTACTCGATCACCGTGGCGTTTTCGACGCCTTCGATCACGACACTGCTGCGCTCTTCGGGAGCCGTGGGGGGAATCACGGGCTCACTCACCCGTTCGACGCCGGCGCTCTTGCCAGGATCGAAGCCCATGTCGACGACAAAGTTGCGCAGCACGGTGATCTGCTGCCCTTTGTCGATAGTCTTCAGCGATTCGAGCACGGCAGCGGCATTCGCCGAGAGCTGGTAGCCGGCAGGAATCGGGGCCACGATGCCCTGCTCCATCCATTCGCCGAGCTTGTACCAGAAGCCCAGCTTGATGTTCACGGACCAGGAGGCATACCAGCGGGCCAGTTCGGTGTCGGCGTGATTGGCCAGATCGCACATCACCTGGCTCTGTTCGGCGAAGTTCATGCCGCGGATGCGGTTCAGCATCGGTTCGGCGAACTGCATGCGAGCGGCACCCGGGGCCGCAATCGTGATTGTTTTGCCCATCTCAAGGTAGGCATACCAGATCAAGGCGAGTTGATCTTCGGCACTGAGTAGGTTGTAGCGGGCCGTGAGCGCCGGCACGACGTCAGCCGACTGGGTTTCGGGAAAAATCCGTGTGGCCCTGTCAAGGGTGAACATTGGCGCGCCTGCGATGGATTCGGTACAAAACCTAACGCGGTGCGCTCCCTCCCGGGCTGGGTGGTATCCGTCTCGGAGGTGTGCCAGATGGCGCTGGTTCGTGCTGGGGACTGCCCCCCTCGGCGAGGGGAGGGAGCCGCTGCTCAGGGCTGCCCCGGTCAGATCAGGCTTGCCTTAACACCTCACCTCCAGGGCTGCAGCCCTGCTGTTGTCATGGGTTCAGCGCGTTGAACGGGTGTCGCTCGGAGTGCCGGATTGAACGGCTTGACCGGTCTGGGCCTCAGCAACCGGGTGTGAGGCGCTCGCCTGAGCCGGGTCGGGCTCTGGCCCGATCTGCTGCTGATGTGCGCTGGCCTCGGATCCCTGGACAACCCGCCTGATTCACTCACCCTGGCGTGCCGAGCCGCCAACCCAGTTCTTGATTGCCCAGAAAGTTCCGCCGATCAGGGAGCAGCCGCAGCCATCCCTTGATCTCGACGTGGGGGAACGGCTGGCCGGTGGCAGCACGCCCCGTCACGGAGCGATCTGGGTGATCATGGCCAACTTTGTCAGGACGCGGAGGTGCAGCGCTTCTCTGCTGGATGGCGATGGGACCGTTCTGACCTCAACGGCAGCAGGGATTCATGCCCCCTCGGGTACTCGGCCTCGATCGCTGGGCCTCTGAGCAACCTGGAGGCCTGGCTCTGTCGAGCGGGTCAGGGTTGGTGGGGCCGACTTCTGGCGGCCCTCGGCTGGCTCAAGCCGCTGCCTGGTACCGCTTCAAACCATAGGCCAGGGCGGCCATTGCCCCCAGCCCCAGGGCGCCACCGGCGGCCAGGAAGACCAGGGTCTGGAGCAGCAGCAAAAACAGTCCCAGTGCCGAGAACGCTTTGATCTGGATCCTGGACTTGATCAACAGGCCCAGCAACAGCAGCACGGTGGCCTGCAAGCCAGCAATTTTGGCGGCGCTCAGGGGACAGAGGGGATTGGGAAGCAACATGAGGATGGGATGGTTGTCCATGCTGCCGGGCGAGGCTCCACTGTGTGATCGTCCTCGGTGACACGACCTTGGCGGAGCATGGGGGATGAGGCCTGCAGGGGCCCTACCGGCAGGGAAGCACGAGTTGATGGCGCAGAGGGTGTTGGCGGCGGAAGGACCGATCCTCCTGGGCCCGTCTGCAGGTGAGCAGAAATAGGGTCATCGCGATGCCGAAGCTGGTTTCAAACAACTCGATGATGTGGCCGGTATGGCCCAGGCCGCATTCACGAATCGAGCGTCGCAGGCTTTGGTCGGGATAGTCCCGGATCGTCAGAAACAAACGGTTCAGACGAAATTCCAGCAGCGCCTGGCTCGGGGTCATGCCACGGGCCCGATCAAAACAGAACAAAAGGCGACGTTCGCTGACCCCGAGGCCCCAGGCCAACTCTGCCAACGGCAAGGGCTGGCGAAAATGGAGGCAGAAAAAATCCAGCGCTTTGCCAACCAGCAGAAGACAGTCGCTTGCTGAGTTGCAACAGTCTTGCTCCGCTGCGTTGATGTTGCCTGTGTCGGAGATCTGTGCTGTCGCAGCTGCTGGAAGTTTGACCAATCGCCCTGCCATGGGGATCTCCGTCTCAGCGCTTCCTGTCCTAGGGCTTCCCGGGACTGGCGGGCAAGGATGGACATCGACTCCAGACGTTTCGACGCGTTCAGTCGTCAAACGCAACATTGGCACTCAAATCTATGCATTAAGCGCGGAAATTGTCAGGAATTGGTGACTGAGCTGTTGGCCCCCGAGTGAATAGTGTGGTTGGGGCCAGCGACGCTCCTGTCGATGGGCCAAGGGAGAAAAGCGTCGCTGAGGCGGCGCTTTTTTGTGCCTCTGGTTCAGGTTTGCATCAGCCGAGAGGGGGAAGAAGCCAAGACATGCAGTCTCAGCGCGCGGATCAGTTGCCGATGAGCTCAGGAAGGCTGTTGATAGAGCTGCTCGAGACGTTCGCGGCTCAGGTCCACGTACATGACGGATTCGCCGTGCTTCGGGGCCTCAGGATGCCTGCTGGCCCTGGCGGCGGGCGGGCTGTTCTGGGCACCGAATCCCTGGCGCATCAAGGCAAAGGCTCCGCAGAGGATCACAGCAAAGCTGACCGTGTAAAGGAGGGAGAACAGCACGCTGCCGAACCTGCCAGAGGATCGGCCCAACCTAATGTGAAGAACTGTTAACCGTGGCTTCGGCGCAGGAGACTCGGTTTCGTCCCATTCCCTTGGCTTGATACAGGGCCTCGTCCAGGCGCTGCAGCAGATGATCGCGATCCTCGGCATTGAGGAGCTGGGCCACGCCGAAGCTGGCGCTGACGGTCGGCACCGGTCCAATGGGCTGGTTGGCAATCAGGGCCCTGAGTTTTTCGGCGAGCTGCCGGCCCTTGTCGCCGCGACATTGGGGCATCAGCACCATGAATTCCTCGCCGCCCCAGCGGGCCAGGCTGTCCGTCATGCGCAGTTGCCGGCTGATGCGCTGGCAGATCTGCACCAGGACCTCATCACCGACCTGGTGGCCATAGGTGTCGTTGATCGTTTTGAAGTGGTCAATGTCGAACATCACCAGGGTCAGTTGACTTCCGTAGCGATGGGAACGAGCGATTTCTTCATTCAGCTTTGCCTCAAGGGTGCGGCGATTTGAAATACCCGTCAGTGAATCCGTGGTGGCCAGTTTCTGCAGTTTTCTGTTGGCCTCCAGCAAGGCAAGCTGGGCAGCCTGGGCCTGGTCGCGCGCCTGTTGCAGCTCCAGCTCATGAAGCTTCCGTTCCTGGATGTCGCGACTCATGCCAAGCAGCTGCACGAACTGGCCCCTTTGATCAAGCAGGGGAATGGCCAGCACCTCACACCAGGTGGTCTTGCCGTCTTTGCGGTGGTACTCCAGCTCTGCATGAAAATTGCCTGGCTGTTCACCCCTGGCCATGGCGATCTGTAGTCCATTGATGTACTCTTTCCAATGGGCTTTGGATTTCGATGTCATAATCTGCTCGATGGTCTGGCCCAGGGCTTCTTCGGCTGTAAAGCCCCGAAGTTTTTCCACCGCTGGGCTGATATAGCTCAAATTGCCATCGAGTTCCATCGTCCAGATCACGTCATTGGCATTGTCCGCCAGCAGGCGATGGCGCTCTTCACTGCAGCGCCGTGCCGCTTCGGTTGCTATTTCGTCATCAATCACCCGGAAGCTGGCCACGCTGCCTGAGAACTGACCGCTGTCATTGCGATAAGGGCTGGCATGGGTCTCAATCCAGTGAAGCTGACCGTCTTTGGCCAGCACCTGCCCGCGGACGACGATGGCATCTCCATGGCAAATCCGTTCCCAGGGTTGTGGCGGATGGGGTGTTTCGGCCTGTTGGCTGAGAACCTCGGCGCCGGAGCGTCCGATCCAGTCTTCAGGCTGCCAGCCCAGGGTCTGCTCAAGGGCAGTCGAAACCCAGCTGATGCGGCCGTCAGCGGCCAGTAACAGCATCACGTCACAGGAGTTTTCGGCGAGCAGGCGAAAGTGCTGCTCCGAGTCACGCAGGACTGCTTCGGCGCGTTTGTGAGCCGTGATGTCGGTCGCAAAGCCAAGCAAGCATTCAGCTTCACCGAGACGCGGCAGAATCATTGTTTTAGACAGCAAGATGCGCTCTTCCCCGGAGGGTGAAACGATCACCTCTTCGCGGCTCGTCGAGGCGTGAGAACGGAACAGCTCCTGATCGGCTGCGGCAATCGCGCCGACGTCATCGGCTGGTCCCAGCTCTGCGTCGGTCTTGCCCAGGATGTCCTCGTCCGGGAGGCCCATCCTGGCTGCAACTTGGCGATTGGTGTAGAGATAACGTCCGGCCCTGTCTTTCACGTAGACGTGGGCGTCGATATGGTTGAGGATTGTATTGAGAAGCATCTGTTTCTTTGTGGTCTGAAGTGAAGCTTCTTTTTGCTCGGTGATGTCGATAAGCTGGGCAATGAATAGTCGTACTGACTCATCGTTGTTGCGGATGCAGGAGATCGAGACGTCGCCCCAGGCCGTCTCGCCATTGGGCCTGATAAAGCGCTTGATCAACCGGTAGGAGGGAATCAGATTGGCTTTCATGTCTTCGATAAGTCCAGTCTCCTGATCGCGATCTTCCGGGTGCGTTAAATCAGCCCAGGTCCTCTGCAGGAGTGTGCGCTCATCACGCCCGAGCATGTTGCAGATCGCTGGATTGACTTTGATCAACCGCCCATCTGCTGCTGAGATCAGGCCGAAGCCGATCGCTGCTTGCTCCTCCACCTGGCGCAGCAGTGCTTCGGATTCAAGTTGTTTGCGGCGAGCCTGCGCCAATATCTCCCGCGTCTCAACATCCCGCTGGATGTCCCGCCAGCTCCCCACCAGGCCGATCGTGGTTCCGTCAGCAGCATTCAGCTGGCGCACGTTGACAGCGATCCAGGTGTCGTGGCCGTCCTTGCAGAGCACCTTCAGCTCCCATTGCTGATGACTGCCGCTCCGCAGGGCCGCCATGGCGGCGCGATGGCGCAGGCGGTGATCGGGGTGGACCAGCTGTTCGAAGGGGCGGCCGATCAACTCCTCGGGCTGCCAGCCCGTCAGCGCCGTGAGCGAGGCGGAGAACCAGGTGGGTATGCCGCTGGGATCGGCCTGAAACACCACATCCGAGGCATGCTCAGCCACCAGGCGGTAGCGGGCCTCCGATTCGGCCAGGGATCGGAAGCTGGCCTCCTGCCTCTGGTGACGCTCCATCTGGCTGTGGATGTCCCGTATCCAGCCGATGGCCCCGGCTTCGACGGCCGGATCACTGTGGGGGGCCAGGGAGATATGGGCCCAGCGCCAGTCACCATCGCGGTGCTTCAGTCGGGTGTCGGCTTCCGCCAGCCTGCCGGCGGCTGCAGCCACCACCAACGCCTGCAGGGCGTCGGGATCGCCCGGGGGAGCGAGTTGGTCGAGGGACTGATTGCGCAGCTCCTCAGGGCGCCAGCCCAGCAGGGCTTCAATCGAATCGGAGATCCAGTCCAGTCGGCCGCCAACGAGATGGAACAGCACATCGCAGGCACTCTCAAGCAGCAGCTTGGGGATCTCGGGCACCCAGGGCTGGGGCAAGCACGCCTGGAGCTGAAGCGATGGATTCAACAGCTTGCAGGTATGGGTACTGGACAGAATTCATCATGGAGACACTGCACGGCTGGGATGGTCGTGATTTTGATGCATATCTGCTTGTGGCTGAGTTGGCTTCATTTACGTTGTGATTTTTGTCGGTACATCTGTCCAGTTTGATTTCCTGTGGCTGCTGCTGGTGGCTTGGCTTGCCTCGTCGTCTGATGGTGGCTTGTGCGACAGGGGCTTGGGGCTGATGGCTGGAGGCTGTGGACTTGATTTGGCGTGGCTGCCCGATCACTTCAGGATTGATCTCTGGGGGATCGCCACGGCTGTGAACGGCCTTGCTGACGGATGCGGGAGTGCTTGTCGGGGAGACCATTTCACCTTCCCCTGCGGTTGAATTGGACTCAATCGATTGAATCTGTCTCGACGCCTCTCTGCTGCCGCGGCTTTTCACGAGGGGCTGAATGCCTGATGTCGGGTGCTGTTCAAGTACTGACAATCGCCGTGAATTGGGTCGATTGAAGCCACGCTTGGCGGCCCTTGGTGTTGGTTTTAGTGTGGTTTACTCCTTGTGCCCAGAGCAGACCTCTGCTGGTTGCGACCGATCCGCAAGGGCCCCGCCGGATCGGCCCGGGTCCGCTGTCATTAACTTTTCGTTTGTTCATCCGCGCGGACTTGGCCCCTTTCCGTCAGGCTGACCGTCACCTCTGGGCGAGCCCGGGCATGCTTTCTGTTGATCAAAGCTCCAGCGTTGTCGCTGCTGACCCTGGTGCCATGGATCGAGACTCGGAGCGCCATCGCTGGATTCGGGTCGGCACGTCCACCGATCAAGACCCCGAGAGGGCCGTTCATGAGGCCCTGGCACCGGTTCTGGCGATGGGAACTCCCCGCCTGGCGATCATTTTCTGCTCTCCAGCCCATGACCTGACCGCGATCTCCCGCCGGGTCAAGCAGGTCCTGGGTGATGGCGACGTGATCGGCTGCTCCACCGCCGGTGAACTGATTCGCGACCACGCACTCTCGGGTGGCCTGTTGATCTGGGCCCTGGGCGGCGAAGGTTTCGCGGTCACCACTGGTTTTGGCCAGGGCGATGCCCAGAGGGGGCTGCGCGACGCCGCCTTTGAGGCGGCCCAGTGCATTGACCAGCTTGAACGCAAACAGCACACGATTCTGTTCCTGTTGGCCGATGGCCTCTGTGGCGACCAGATGGAAGTGGTGCGCGGCGCCTACGATGCCTGCGGAGCTCAGGTTCCACTGATGGGCGGATGCGCCGGAGATGACATGGCTTTGCAGTCCACCCGCCAGATTCATGAGGGTGATCTGCTGACCAATGCCGTCGTGGCGGCGGCGATCACCTCCGATTCGCCCATGGCCATTGGCATCGCGCACGGCTGGGAGCCCCTCAGTGAACCGATGCTGGTCACTGGCAGCCGTGGCACCACCTTGATCAGCCTCGATGACCGGCCAGCTCTCGATGTCTATCTGGACGCCTATGAAGCCCCTGAGGAGGTTCGCCAGGATCCGAAGACCTTTTTCTCCTTCGCACACACACGGCCGATTGGTATCGCCCGTCGCAATCGAACCGAAATCCGCTATGTCTATGGCGCGGATTATGACAAACGTACCCTGACGATTTTTGCGGAGGTGCCCCAGGGAGCGATGGCTTACCTGATGAAGGGGAGCTGCCATTCGGTTCTGGAGGCGACCGCCGATGTCTGTGCCTTGGCCGAGAAGTCACTGGATGGCATGCCGGCTCGTGGCTTCATGTTGCTGGAGTGTGTGGCCCGCAAATCCCTGCTGGATCAGGCGGGTCTGTTGGATCAAAGTCTGCGGCTGCCCACGATCAAGGAGGGGGTGTCGGTTGGCGGCTTCTACACCTACGGCGAGATTGCCCGCACCGAGGGTTCCGGAGGTCTGCACAACCAGACCGTGGTGGCCCTGGCGCTTGCATGAGCTCGGCGCCCTGGTCGCTGCATCTGCTTTCGGAGGTTCTGGCCGCCTTCACGCTGGAGAGCCCCACGGCGTTGCGCGATGTGGTGAGCAGGGTTGGGGAGTCGGTTGATGCCGAGGTGATGGCCATCCTGCAGGGTGATGACTTCGAACTCTGCAGCGGCCTGAACCATCACGAGAAGTCGGCGCTGCAGGCGATTGCCGCCACCGCCGAGACAGAGTTGCAGCTGGAGAGCGGTCTGCTGCACCTCTTCTGGGCACCCTTGAACAATGGGGAGCTGCTGGTTGTCGGGCGCTTCCGCGAAGGCTTTGACCTTGAGGAGCGGGCCCTGCTGCGGGGGATGGGCCGCTGTATCCAGCTCAGCACCCAGGTGCTGTCGGCGGTGAAGGCTGAACAGGAGGCGCTGCGGGCTGAACAGGTTGCCAAGGAGCAGGCGATTCACGAGGCCACCTGTGATCACCTGACCGGCTTGCCCAATCGGCGGCTGTTGCTGGCCCATCTGGCGGCCAGACTGGCCCCGCCTTTTTCCTCCGATCGCCAGACGGCGGTGTTGTTCATTGATCTCGATCGCTTCAAACAGATCAACGATCTGCACGGCCATACCGCCGGTGACGAGGTGTTGCGTCAGGTGGGCCAACGTCTGAGCGCCCTGGTGCGGGAAGGGGATCTGGTGGGCCGCATCTCCGGAGATGAATTCGTGGTGGTGGCGGAGGTGCGGGAACAGGCCGATGCCCTGTCCCTGGCGGACCGCATCCTCGAGCAGCTGCAGCGGCCCCTGCAGGTCCAGGGGCGAGCCGTGCCATCTTCGGGCTCGATCGGCATCGCGATTGCCGAGGCCGGCGATGACCCTGAGACGCTGCTGGCCAATGCGGATCTGGCGATGTACAGCGTCAAGCAGCGGGGAACGGGTCGCTTTGCTTGCTTCGATTCCAGCTTGCGTGAGCAACTGCAGGTAAGAGCACGCATTGAGGAGGAATTGCGAGCTGGGCTGGTGGCTGGCCAGATCAGGGCCTGGTTCCAGCCGATCATCTCAAGCGTCCATGGCACGGTGGTGGGTTTTGAGGCCCTGGCCCGCTGGGAGCATCCGCAGAGAGGGGTGGTGGCACCCGCCGTCTTCATCACCATCGCCGAGGAGGCGGGGTTGTTACGGGAGCTCGATGCCGTTGTGCTCAAAGATGCCTGCCTGCAGATCGGTGGCTGGAGCGGGTCGCGCGATGGCCTGCTGCCCCGATTGTCGGTGAATATTTCGGCGACCAGCCTGGCGGATCCTCTGCTGTTGCAGAGGGTGCGAGAGGCGCTCGCCAGTTCGGATTTTCCCAGTGAACAGTTGTTTCTGGAGATCACCGAAACCACCTTGGTGGAGGATGTGGCCTCGGCTTTCACCAATATCGCCGAACTCAAGACGCTTGGCATTCGGTTGGCAGTCGATGATTTTGGCACGGGTTATTCATCCCTTCGCTATCTGAGGCGATTCCCCGTTGGTATCCTCAAGATTGATCGCAGTTTCGTCGATGGTCTGGGTCACGACCAGGAGGACGAAGTGATCGTCGAGACGGTGATTCGTATGGCCCGTTCCCTGGGGATTGAGGTGGTGGCTGAAGGCGTGGAGACTGCTGATCAGGCCGAGATTCTGCGACGGCTTGGCTGTCACTATCTGCAGGGTTTTTTGTATGGTAAACCAGCCGATGCAGCCAGTAGCGCTGCCCTGTATGCCAAGTCGCTGGCCGGGTTTCTCGGTATGGGCATTCAGGCTGTTTGAGGATGGCTGTTGCCATTGACCTGAATGATCGTGTGGTCATGTCACTGAGGCGCCAAGAGCCATCGTGTTGACCCAGTTCGCTCCATGGTGGGGAGTGCTGCCAAAGGACTGCCGTGTACCCAGGATGTGATCAAAGACCTGGCTGGGACTGATCCGGGATGGGCGGAGCGTTCCGGGTCATCAAGTGCGCCATTGAACGTCTTAGGTGCCCTGCCCCTCTCGGCCACGGGTTCTGAAAAGGCTGATGACGCATCAGGACCTGGTCTTTTGAGCCTGTTTCAATGCCTCGCTTGACTGGCTGGAGATTGGGAGCTCCGCACTGGTCATCAGTGCTGGCTTGTCACTGGGCCTTTCCTTGGCTTGAGCCTGGCTGGCGAAGTAAAGCCTTGCCGGGCAATCCTGGCAGATCAGGTTCAGAAGTTGCTCCTGGGACAGATTTGCATGAAGGCGATGCAGATGTGAGGCGCAGGTGCGCTTGACATTCTGGCCCGAGCACTTCACTGCCTGTTCAATCAGGGAGGGTTCAAGAGCGGGTGTGGCGTTGTGATAAGTGCCGCCAGGCCAGATCGGTTGGTGATTGGTCGTCATGGTTTTCTGCATGGGGTGGGATGTGCTTGTGGTGGTCATGATGGTTTTGGTTGTTGCTGTGAATCTGGGCTGGTTGGATGGGGCGCTTTGGGGTTCTGGTAGGAATCCCGCAAGGTTGATTGTCTTGAAGAGCTCTCTGGTTTGATCTGTTGACAGCGTCCCTGGCTCTGGAGCTTGGCGGTTGCGTTGTCGCGTCAACGACTGCTGCTTGTTGGCAAAGAAGGTTCTCGGTTGTTGCCGCTTGCCTTGGGCATGTCGTCAGCTATTGATCACCGGATTTTCACCCAAGGTATGGTTGCTGAGCGTTTGCCTTTGCTGCGTGTCGTTGTCACAGTATGGCAGGGAGATTCGCCGGTATTTGTTGCTGCTTCATGGAAAGCAAGCTGGCGGCAAGGCTCGCCCTGGGCGTTGCCGATTGCTCCTGGAAGGATGCCGCAATCCGTACCGGTTGCGGCGAGTGCACCCTCCCCAACTGGGAATGGAGCGATGGCGGATGCTCCCGGGCGCTTGGTCAGCGCTGGCAGAATGGCGACACTGCAGGAGATGGTTGGAAACCAACTCTTCTGCATCGATCCCATCCGACTCCCGCACTCCATGAAGCCCCTGGCGATTTTCCTGACCGCAGCCGCTGCTCTGTCCATGGCGCCAGCGCGAGTCGGGGCCATGGACATGACAGCGCCCATGACCATGCCCATGACTGCGGACCAGGCCTGCGCCCGTTTTGCCGCCAAGCTTCAGGTCGCCGTCGCTGCCGGCAACATCGCTCAGGCCCAGACGATTTACAGCGAAGGTAATCAGCTCATCGCCAGCCATTTCAATGGCGCCACCTGTCCGAACGTGAAAGCCCCATGACGATCTCCAGATTCCTCACCCGGCTTGCCCCTGCTGGGCTGGTCTTGTTCTGTCTGCCTCTTTTGCCCCTGGGTGCTGAGGCCCGTCCCAATCCGGGCGGGATCGGCGGCCCCGCTTCCGGGCTCGGCGTCGCTCCCGGTGCGGGCGTCGGCCGGGCCGGCGTTGGTGTGGGCCGGCCCGGTGTTGGTTACGGCGGCGTCGGCGGGCCCTACTCCGGTGCCGGCGTGCGCCCGGGGGCCGGCTGGGGTGCCCCCGGTCCTGGTCTGACCCGGGCCCCGGCTGCTGCCTATGGCGCCGCCGTGTATCACCCGGCCTGGAATGGTGGCGGTTACTGGGCGGCCCGCCCCTGGGGTTACGGCTGGTATGGCGCCACCCCGCTGGCCTGGGCTGCTGCGGCCGGTGTGGCCAGCACGGCGGCGATCACGGCGGCGGTCAATGCCTCGGTGGCCACATCGTCGGCTGTGATCGTGGTTCCCGGCACCCCGTATCAGCTCAATTACGCCTCCGTGGCAGGCCTTCCCAACAGCCGGGTGCGCTTCACCTACCTCAATGCCGGACTGGCGCTCACGGCCACGGGTGATTGCCAGATGGGCCTGGTGGATGGGCTGGCGGCCATCGGCGTGCGCGCTGTGCTGCTCGATGCCGCCTGCACCGTGGCCTATGGCCCAGGCTCCTGATCCACAACCCCCCAGTCGCTCTCCTGATGGAACGCTTCCAGCAATCGCTGCAGGCCCTGCGCCAGTTGGGCCATCTGGCGGCCGTGGGCCGCAGCGGTGGCTCTCTGGACAAGATCGCCGACCTGGTGGACAGCTTTCTGGATACCCCCCAGATGGAGCAGTGCATCGCCCGTTTCCGCGCCCTGCCCGGCGGGGCTGAGATGATGGACGAGCGCTATCCGCCGATTCAGCCGGACCTGGAGCGCCTGGGCCGAATGGCCCCGGGCAGCCTGGGCCATGGGTATGCCACCTTGATCCGGGGCTTTAACTACGACCCTGAGTTTTTCCGCCCTCGGCCGGTCGATACCCCGGATCGCTGGCTGACCCAGAGGATTGTCACCACCCATGACATCCACCATGTGGTCAGTGGTTTCGGCACCAGCGAGGAGGGCGAGAGTGGTGTGCTGGCGATCACGGCCTCCCAGATCGGCTTTCCCGCTTACGTCTCCCTGAACCATGCCGTCCAGTTGTCGATCTACCGGCTCCAGCTGCCGCGCTATCCGGCCATGAGCCGGGCCATCAGCCAAGGCCACACCATCGGCTTCACCGCAGCCCCCTTCTGCACGGCGCGCTGGGAGGAGGGGTGGGACTGGCCGGTGCAGGAATGGCGCCAGCGCCTGGGACTGCACCACCCCGCCGACCACGAGAGCTACGGATTGGTCCTGACATGAGGGCGGCGGCCATGGCGAGCCTGGCCTGGTCAGGCTTGTCCGTCCGTACCCGTACCTTGCTTCGCTGTCCTCTCGCAACTTTCACCTCATGGATGCATCGACCAAGCAGGCGATGACGGAGCCCGGCAACGCTCCGAATCGCCGCCGCAGCAACGCCTGGGTCATCACCAGCGGGGCTGGAGCCTGGCTGCTGCCCCTGCTGTTGGGCCCCTGGCTGTTCCCCGCCCCAAGTCAGGCCGGACCCCTGGCGCGGCGCTATCAGGAACGCAAGGCCTGCGAGACGTTTGCCGGCAAGCTCAAGGAAGCCAGCGCTAATCCGGCGATGGCACAACAGATCTATCAGCAGGGTGTCCTGGCCCTGGTGGCGAAGTTCGGCGAGAACCCGTGTCCGGAGATCCCTGTGCCCCTGGCTGCTGCCTCCGCCGGTCCGCCGGTGGTTGTCCGTCCTGTCGCCCCCGCAGCCACGGCCCCCGCCGGCATTGCTCCTGCAGCCAATGTTCCAGCAGCCACGGCACCAGCAGCCCTTTCTCCCTCAGCCAAGCCCAGCGCCGAGCAGCAGCAGGCCTGCACCACCTTTGCCAGCAAGCTCAGCGAGGCGGCCGCCAGTGGTGGGGCGGCCCAGGCCAAGCAGGTCTTTGCCATGGGTACCCAGAAGCTCACCGGCATGTTCGGCCCCAACCCCTGCCCGGCTGTGAAACCTCCGGCCTGAGCACCAGCGCCTCGGGAGCCGTACCCATGCAGCCTGGCCGCTGCCCTGGATGATCCAGCCGGCTCATCCAGGGCTTGGTGATCGCCCCCGTCATGCCGATGGACCAGAACAGCCGGCCAGGAGTCTGTTGGGCATCGATCCCCGGGCTGAATCGAGGCCTTGGCCACCGCAACCGGAACTCAGGCCCGAATCGGACTGAGCATGCAGCGAATAGGTCTTGGCGTGTGGATTCGTCAAGATCAGCACTACTGCAATCGATCTCAAGCGATTGGCCTCACTGAAGTGCGATTGCTATCGCGACATTCCTAGGCCTCACCGGGCGTTGGCTTGGAGCGAATAGTTTTCTTCTGCTCGGAACGGCCTGCGGGCAACACGCTCCCACCGGCAAGTTATTTATTCAGGATTGTTCAGCCAGCCGGACTCAGGGGGTTCCCGCCAGCAGGGCATCCAGCATCGGGTAGCGATCGGCGATGGCATCGCCGCTGAACCGGGCCACCCAGCCCTCGGCGTTGTTGAAGAAGCGCAGGGCGCAGAAGCGGGGCTCCGGCCCCATATCAAACCAGTGGCGGGTGCCGGCAGGCAGGCTGATCCAGTCATGGCGCTCGCAGATCACCTGCAGCACCTCCTGGCCCAGGTGCAGGCAGAACAGGCCGCGGCCCTCGACGAAGAAGCGCACCTCCGCTTCGGCGTGGGTGTGTTCGGCCAGGAATTTGCGGCGCAGGGCCTCCCGCTCTGGATGGTCCGGGCCCAGGCGGATCACGTCGACGGTGCCGTAGCCGCCGTCGGCCTGGACCCGGGCGATCTCGGCGGCGTAGGCGGCCAGGATCGTCTCGCTGGCCGCGTCGGCCCCCAGATCGATGCGGGCGGACCAGCGTTCAAAGCGGATGCCCCGGGCCCCGAGCTCCCGCTGGATCAGCTCGCCGTCCTGGCTGATCAGCCTGGGGGAGCTGCAGTCGTCGGCGTAGATGGCAAGCAGGCTCATCGAACCAGGTCCGGGGCGGTTTCCGGCAGCCTAGAAACGATGGCCCAGGCCGCCCGCCCGCCGGCGCTTCCTCCCCTGACCCTGCCGTCCTTTCCCTCCCCACTCTCTTCCACGCCACTTCCTTCAACGCCGCTGTCTTCAACGCCGCTGTCTTCCACGCTCCTGACTGTCCCGCCCCTGTCACCCGGCCCCGGCCTCACTCTGGTGGGGGTGGGGCCGGGGGATCCCGACCTGCTCACCGTGGCGGCGGTGCGGGCCATCGCCGCGGCGGATCTGGTGGCCTATCCGGTTGCTCGCGAGGGGGCCGCCGGCATGGCCTTCACGATCGCCGCTGCCTGGATCCGGCCCGAGCAGGAGCAGCTGCCCCTGCTGTTTCCGATGGTGGCCGAGGCCGAACCCCGCCGTCAGGCCTGGCTGGCCGCCGCTGATCGGCTCGCCGCCGAGGTGGCCGCCGGCCGGGCCGTGGTGTTGCTGTGTGAGGGGGACGTCTCCCTGTTCGCCACGGGCAGTTACGTGCTGCTGGCCCTGAAGCAGCGCCATCCCGGTTGCCCGCTGCGCCTGCTGCCGGGCATCAGCGCCGTGGCCGCCGCCGCCGCCGCCGGGGCTTTCCCCCTGGCGATGCAGCAGGAGGGGCTGTTGATCCGACCCACCCCTGAAGACCCCGAGGACCTGGAGGCGCTGCTGGCCCTGGCCGCCAGAGAGCGCTGGGTGCTTGGCCTGCTCAAGCTCGGCCATCGCTGGGCCTGGGTGCGTCCGATCCTCGAGGACCGGGGCCTGTTGGATCAGGCCCTGTTCGCCCAGCGGGTGGGCTGGCCCGATCAATTGCTGGGGCCCGCCGCCGTCGTGGCGGCCAAGGAGCACCCCTACTTCTCGCTGCTGCTGGTGCGGCAGGGGTGGCCCGCGGTGCTTCCATGACCGCTGCCGCCAGCTGAGCCATGGATCCGATCGATGCGATGGCGCCGCTCGACTGGTTGGCCCTGCTGCATCCGGTGCTGATGATCCTGTTCGTCTACCCGGTGGTGGGCGCCACGATCCGCCTGGGCATCCTGGTGCGGGAGCGCCGGCTCGACATCAATCCCCTGCCGCCCACGGTGGGCACCGAGCATGTCGACCATGGCCGCTGGGTCACCACCGGCGTGGTGGTTCTGGTGCTGGTGGCGATCCTCTGGTCGTTTCTGAGTGTCTGTCCCGATCCCCAGGCCGGCTCCCTGGCGCCGGCGGCCGGACCCTTGCGCTACCCCCTGCTGTTGCTGGTGGGGGCCGGAGCTCTCGGCAGCTGCCTGGCCCTCTGGCGGGTCAGGCAGCCCGCCCTGCGGGCCAGCTTCGCCCTGCTCTGCTGGGCCGCCCTGCTGGCTTTGGGGGGGCAACCGGAGGTGTGGCACCTCAGCGACAACCCCTTCGGCGCTGATTTCTGGCGCTCCCATTACTGGAGCGGTTCGCTGCTGGTAGGGCTGCTGCTGTTCACCATGGCCGCCTGGCCGGAGATCCAGCAGCGGCCGCGGCTGCGCAGGCTCCATGTCAGCGCCGCCTTCCTGATGGCGGTGCTGCTGGCGGTGCAGGCGATCACCGGCACCCGTGACCTGCTCACCCAGGGCTTGCTGGGTTAGGGCAGGGCCGCGGCGGCCCGGTTCAGCAGCTCCATCGCTTCGGCCGGCGTGGCGGCCCGCATCAGGCCGTGGCGCAGCTGGGGGGCGCCGGCAAAGCCCTGGCAGGTCCAGCCCATGTGCTTGCGGGCGATCAGCAGGCCCCGCTCGCCCCGGCTGGCCACCAGGGCCTGGAGGTGCTCCGCCGCCAGGGCCAGGCGCTCCGCGGGCCCCGGCGTGGGCGGCACGGGCCGGCCCTCGAGGGCGGCGGCGATCTGCCCCACCAGCCAGGGGGCACCCATCGTGCCCCGTCCGACCATCACGCCATCGGCGCCGGTCTGCCGCAGGCAGCGCCGGGCGGCGTCGGGGCCGGTCACATCACCGTTGGCGATCAGCGGGATCGTCAGGCTGCGCTTGACCGCCGCGATCGCCTGCCAGTCGGCCGAGCCGCTGAAGCCCTGCTCGCGGCTGCGGCCATGCAGGGTGAGCAGTCGGGCGCCGGCCTGCTCGAGCTGGCGGCACCAGTGCACGGCCGCGGCGGTGGTGGCGGTTGCGGGCTCGCAGGCCTGGCCGGAGCTGTTGCTGCTGTCGTGATCGCCGCGGCTGCACCAGCCCAGGCGCGTCTTGACCGTGACGGGAATCGCGACGGCGGCCGCGACGGCCTCGACGATGCGCGCCGCCAGCTCCGGTTCCCGGATCAGGCCGCTGCCGCCGCCCTTGCGGGCGATCTTGCGCACCGGGCAGCCCATGTTGATGTCGATCAGGAAGGCGCCGGCCGCCTCGGCCCGCCGCGCCGCCTCCGCCATCGCCGCCGGCCGGTGGTCGAACAGCTGCACGGCGATCGGGCCGTCCTCCGTGGCCAGATCCTCCAGCTTGAGCCGCCCGTGGCCCAGTTCCAGGCTGGTGGCGTTGACCATCTCGGTGTAGAGCAGGGCCTCGGGGGCCCAGCGCCGCACCAGGGCCCGGAAGATGCGATCACTCACCCCCGCCAGCGGCGACTGCAGCACCCGGCAGCTCAGGGTGCGCTCCAGTCCATGGCCCGCCAGCCGCAGCGGCCGCGGGAACAGCCCGGCCGCCTCCGGTTCCTGAGAGCACGCCAGCGGCGTGCCTCCAGCCGCAGCAGCGGGGCTGGTGGGTGGCTGGCGGGGGGGAGTGGCGACCATCGTCATCCATTGTCTCCCGCTCCTCACCTCGGCCGCTCCTCCGGCGGCGGCCCCTGTGGCGCCATGGACCTCATCAATGGCGAGCGCCCCTGTGGAGCCCCCAGGCACCGGGGGCGACGTCGCTGGCAACGGTGTCGCTGGCAACCGTGTGAAGGTGCCCTCTCCGCAAGCCCTGTCCTGGACTTCCGCAGGCGTGGCGGAAACCGTTGGCGGGTGTTCCTGACCTGGGCGCCGCCGGAACCCATGCGGCCATGCGTGGGTATTCCTGCGAGGGCATCACCGCGGGATGCAGGGCGAGGGCAGGCTCCATGCCCAGGCAGCCAGAGGGAAACAGCCCCACGCAGGCGAGTGCTTCTGGATCGTTGGGATCACACCGATGGCGAACGTCAAGCCGGGAACTTCAACCGGGGAACGTCGACCACCTTTCTGCTCCATCCGGTCCTCCTGCCCGGCCATGTCCAGGACTGGCGCAGCGTCGAGCCCGGCCAGGAGCACCTCAACCCCGGCCTCGGCGTCCCCGGCAGGCTGGCGCCTGGATGGCAGGGGTCCGGGTGTTCCACCGGATGGGCGACGATGGCGGCACTCCCAGGCCCAGCACCCGTGGAAGCCGCCCCAGCAGCTGATCCCTTCCCCCTGAGCCGGGCGTTGCTGGAGGCGGTGCTGGCGGATCGCACCAGCGATCGCTTCGTGTGTGAACTGATCTGGCCGCGCCTGGGATACGAGCCCGCTGGCTCCGGCCCCTGGAGCGCGGGCCCGGCGACGGAGGCGTCCTGGCGGGAGTCCTTCCCGATCGCCCCCGAGGTCATCGCCGAGCGGCCCGCCAGCGTCGCCCTGACCCGCTCGATCCCCCGGGAGCACAAGCAGCTGCTCAAGCAGCAGCTGGGCTTCGCCGGCTACAGCATCGCCGAGCTCTACCCGCGGCGCACCCGCCGGGCCACGGCGGTGAACTGGCTGCTGGCCCACCTGGCCGGCCGCGGCGAGCCCCTGGCCGCAACCGGACCGCTGCCACCCCTGCTGGACGCTCCGGCCGATCCGGTGGCCGGTCATCCGGGGGATCCGCCGGTGGGTTGAGTGGCCACAGGGCGGTAGGGTCTTACGAGGTGTTACGTAGAAGGAATAAAGCGTTTTGGCGCTACCTGTCGTTGCGATCATCGGGCGCCCCAACGTGGGCAAGTCCACGCTGGTCAATCGTCTGTGCCGCAGCCGTGAGGCGATCGTGCACGACCAGCCCGGTGTCACCCGGGACCGCACCTACCAGGAGGGCTACTGGGGCGACCGCACCTTCCGGGTGGTGGACACCGGTGGTCTGGTGTTCGACGACGACAGCGAGTTCCTGCCGGAGATCCGCGAGCAGGCCAACCTCGCCCTGGCCGAGGCGGCCGTGGCAGTGGTGATCGTTGACGGCCAGCAGGGACACACCGCCGCCGATGCCTCGATCGCCGAATGGCTGCGCGGCCAGGGCGTGCCGGTGCTGCTGGCGGTGAACAAGTGCGAATCGCCCGATCAGGGCCTGGCCATGGCCGCTGACTTCTGGACCCTGGGCCTGGGGGAACCGTTCCCGATCTCGGCCATCCACGGTGCCGGCACCGGCGAACTGCTCGACAAGGTGGTGAGCTTCCTGCCCGCCACCCCGGAGGTGGAGAGCGAGCCGCCGATCCAGCTGGCGATCATCGGCCGGCCCAATGTGGGCAAATCCAGCCTGCTCAATGCCATCTGCGGCGAGAACCGGGCGATCGTCAGCCCGATCCGCGGCACCACCCGCGACACGATCGACACCACGATCGAGCGCGAGGGCCACACCTGGAAGCTGCTCGACACCGCCGGTATCCGCCGCCGCCGCAGCGTCGACTACGGCCCGGAATACTTCGGCATCAACCGCAGCTTCAAGGCGATCGAGCGCAGTGATGTCTGTGTGCTGGTGATCGATGCCCTCGATGGCGTCACCGAACAGGATCAGCGCCTGGCCGGTCGCATTGAGGAGGAGGGCCGTGCCTGTGTGGTGGTGGTCAACAAGTGGGACGCCATCGAGAAGGACAGCCACACCCTCTCGGCGATGGAGAAGGAGCTGCGGGCCAAGCTCTACTTCCTCGACTGGGCGGCGATGCTGTTCACCTCGGCCCTCTCCGGGCAGCGGGTCACGGCGATCTTCCCCCTGGCCAAGTTGGCGGTGGAGCAGCATCGCCGCCGCGTCACCACCTCGGTGGTGAATGAAGTGCTGGAGGAGGCCCTGCGCTGGCGCTCACCGCCCACCACCCGCGGCGGTCGCCAGGGGCGCATCTATTACGGCACCCAGGTGGCGACGCGGCCGCCCAGCTTCACCCTGTTCGTCAATGATCCCAAGCTGTTCGGCGAAACCTACCGGCGCTATGTCGAACGCCAGATCCGCGAGGGTCTGGGCTTCGAAGGCTCGCCGCTGCGGCTCTTCTGGCGCGGCAAGCAGCAACGGGACGCCGAGAAGGAGCTGGCCCGCTCCCAGGCCCGCAGCCGCTGAGGCCATGGCTCGGGAGCCTCGCTGATGGACTGGCTGCGCCAGCTGCCGATCGGTCAGTACGTCGACACCAGTGACAGCGGTGCGGCCAGCTGGCTGCAGCGGCTCGATCCGCGCCTGAAGTTGGCCTGGACCCTGGCCTTCCTGGTGACCCCGATCCTGGCGGGTCCGATCTGGCGCCTGTCGCTGGTGGGCCTGCTGCTGCTGATCACCTTCGCCAGCGGCCTGCCGCTGCGTCTGTGGGGACGCAGTCTGCTGGTATGGCTGGCCCTGGCGGTGCTGGTGGGCCTGCTCTCCTCCACCTTGCCGGCCGGCGAGGCCTCCTCCTCCAGCCTGCAGCGGCCCCCAGGCGAGCTGCGCCTCGCCCCGGCGCCTGAGTCGGGCGGCCCTGTACCCGAGCGCCTCGGCCTCTCCTGGGAGCTGGTGCACTGGGGGCCGTTGCAGCTCGGCCCCCTGCAACTCGGTCCCCTGGTGGTGACTCGAAAGTCGGCCCAACTGGGCCTCAACAGTGCCACGGTGTTGTTCACCCTGATTCACAGCGCCAATCTGCTGCTGCTGAGCACCTCCCCCGAGGCCCTGGTCTGGGCCATCGACTGGTGGCTGGTCCCCCTGGGGCGCCTGGGGCTGCCGGTCGAGCGGCTCGGCTTCACCTTGCTGCTGGCCTTGCGCTTCCTGCCGCTGGTGCAGGAGGAGTTCCAGAACCTGCTGCGCTCTCTGGCCACCCGTGCCGTCAATTTCAAGGCCCTGGGCTGGAAGACGGGCCTGGGGCTGGCTCTGGCTGTGGGGGAGCGCCTGCTGGCCAATGTGCTGTTGCGCTCGGAGCAGGGGGCGGAGGCGCTGATGGCCCGCGGCGGCCGCTGGCTGGCGCCGGAGAACCTGCATCAGCCCGCGCCGATCGCGACGCTGCCGACCCTGCTGGCGGCCGCAGCTCTGCTGCTGCTGGTGGGCTTGCGGATCCGGATCGGCGCTGCCTAGGAGCGTCACCGTGGAGGTTCGCGCCGCTGGAGGCCTGCCCTGAGCACGGTGGGGTTGAATGGGGGCAGTTTGATCGGCGATGTGAGTTCTGAGCGTTATCTGAATCACCCGACCTTCGGGATGCTCTATCGGGTTGCCCCCGTTGCGGAGAGCAAAGATCTTTTCGCCACCCTCTATGCCCAGCGGATTTTCTTTCTGGTCACGCTCCAGAGTCGCGGTGCCATGTTCGAGGTGATTCCACAGATGGATGCTCGCCATTTCGCCGAACAGAATCTGGTCCGTGCCCGCCGCGAAGGCCCCCAGGAGCTGGAGCGCTGGCGGCAGCTCTTCAACCAGACCTTCATCTGATGGAGCGTGGGGCCCTGGCCGCCCGTCTGGCTGAACTGGGCACTCAGCTGCCCCCCACCACCCGCCTGCTGGCTGTGAGCAAGGGCCAGGACGCTGCGGCCATCCGCGAGGCGGTGGCCCTCGGACAGCGCAGTTTCGGCGAAAGCCGGCTGCAGGAGGCCCAGGTCAAGCAGGAGCAGCTCACCGATCTCGGTCCCCTCGACTGGCATTTCATCGGTCGGCTGCAGGCCAACAAAGCCCGGGGGGTTCTGCGTCATTTCGGCACCATTCACTCCGTCGACAGCCTCGAGCTGGCCAGACGCCTGCAGCGGATTGCCGCTGAGGAGGGACTGGCACCGGCGATTCTGTTTCAGTTGAAGCTGCGCCCCGATCCCGCCAAGACCGGCTTCAGCGCCGCGGAGTTCCGCCAGGCCTGGCCGGAGCTGGCTGGCCTGGCGCCGTTGCGCCCCGTGGGGCTGATGACGATCGCCCCCAGGGGCCTGACGCCCCAGGAGCGCCGCAGCCTGTTTCAGGACTGCGCTGATCTGGCGGCCGAGCTCGGCCTGGAGCAGCTGTCGATGGGCATGAGTGGCGACTGGCCCGAGGCGGTGGCCGCCGGCAGCACCTGGGTGCGGCTCGGTACCACGTTGTTCGGCGTGCTGCCAGGGGCAGGGGCTCCCCTGGGGCCAGAAACGCGGACGAACACCGTCTGAGAGGTTGCCACCGCTCCCGTGGGACGCTATTCAGGTCTGAAGCATTCCTCCGAGGCTAGCTGTGTCGTTGTTTTCCCGTCTGCGTGCCGTCGTCTCAGGAGATGACTATCTCGATGGCGAATACGACGACGAGCTCGACTACGACCCCGGTGATGTTGGCGAGCCCGCCCCCAGCACGCGCAGCTTCGGCAGCACCAGTGGCAGCAGTGCCCTGGCCCTGAGTGAGCCCTTCGGCAGCGATGACCCCTTTGCGGGCACCAACGTCATCGGCATGCCTGGCATCTCCACTTCGGCGGTGGAGGTCTGCCTGATGGAGCCGCGCAGCTTCGATGAAATGCCCCGCGCCATCCAGGCCCTGCGGGAGCGCAAGACGATGATCCTCAACCTCACGATGATGGAGCCCGACCAGGCCCAGCGGGCCGTCGACTTCGTTGCCGGTGGCACCTTTGCCATCGACGGGCATCAGGAGCGGGTGGGCGAGAGCATCTTCCTGTTCGCTCCCAGCTGTGTCACCGTCACCACCGCCGGTGGCGAGGAGGCCGCCTCCCCCACCATCACCGCCAGCCGCATCTCGTCCGAGCCCCAGGAAGCCGCCCCGAGTCCCGCCTGGGGCCGCAAGGATGATCTGGTCTGACGACCGGAACACGATCGCCCCTGACGAGGCCGGCTGCGAGGCTGTCGGCACAGTCGATCTCGGTGTCATTGGCCTGGGTCGCATGGCCCAGGCCCTGGTGTTTCCCCTGATTGAAGCCGGGCTGATCGATCCCCGGCGTCTATGCGGCGTGGTGTCCAGCGAAGCCTCGGCCGAGCGGCTGCGCCAGGCCCATCAGCTGGCGGTGAGCACCGATCCGCTGCAGGCCTGGCGGGCCCCGGTGCTGCTGCTGGCGGTCAAGCCCCAGCAACTGGATGGCGTCGCTCAGACCCTGGGTGCCGCCGTTGAGGGGCCAAGCCCTCAGCTGCTGATCTCGGTGCTGGCCGGCGTGACCCTGGCCCGGCTGCAGCGCCTGTTCCCCAGCTGCCGGATCGTGCGGGCTGTGCCCAACACCCCCTGTCTGGTGCGGGCGGGGCTCACCGGCCTGGCCTGGGGTCAGGACATCAGCCTCAAGCAGCGGGAGTGGGTGCGGCTGCTGTTCGGTCGGGTGGGCGAGGTGCTGGAGCTGCCGGAAGCCCAGCTGGATGCCTTCCTGGCCCTCACCTCCTCCGGGCCCGCCTTCGTGGCCCTGGTGGCCGAGGCCATGGCCGATGGTGCCGTGGCAGCTGGTCTGCCCAGGCATCTGGCCCAGCACCTGGCCCATCGCACCCTGGCGGGTACCGCCGCCCTGCTGCATGAGCGGGAACTCCATCCCGGCCAGCTCAAGGACATGGTCACCAGTCCGGCCGGCACCACGATCGCCGGACTGCGGGAACTGGAGCGGGCCGGCCTGCGCTCGGCCCTGATCGAGGCGGTTCTGGCCGCCGCCGATCGCAGCCGCGAGCTGGCTTAGGCCGCGGCAGGGGGATCCAGGTCCTTGCGGGCGGCAGCCTTGGCGGCCCCAAGCCGGGGCTCCTGGCCGGCCAGAACGCGCTCCAGGTTGCTGCGATGGCGCCAGACCACCAGCACTGTGGTGAGCACCGCCAGCACCAAGTAGGCGGGCCGCAGGCCGCCGCTGCCGAACCAGGCCAGCATCAGCGCCGGCAGGGCCAGGGCCGCCACCACGCTGGAGAGCGAAACGATGCGGCTGAAGCTGAGCACCGTCAGGAAGATGCCGAAACAGGCCAGGCCGACGGGCCAGGTCAGACCCAGCAGCATCCCCAGGCCCGTGGCCACCGCCTTGCCGCCCTTCCAGCCCAGCCACAGCGGCCAGATGTGACCCGCCAGGGCCGCCAGGCCTGCGGCCACCACCCACCCGTCGCTGCCGGCGTCAAAGCCGAGGGGTTGCAGCAGGGCCTTGGCCAGCAGCACCGCCAGGCTGCCCTTGAACACGTCGACCACGAACACCGCCAGGGCCGGACCCTTGCCCAGCACCCGCAGCACGTTGGTGGCCCCGGTGGAGCCCGAGCCCTGTTGGCGGATGTCGATGCCGGCCAGCCAGTGGCCTGCCAGCCAGCCCGAGGGAATCGAGCCGAGCAGATAGCCGGCCACCAGCACGAACAGATTCAGCAGCATGGGCAGGCGGTGAGCAGGCGTGGGAAGGGAGGATGGGGCCAACAGCTCTGGGGTCAATGGCCCAGGCGTCGGCCGCTCGAGCCTTGGGTGAGCCGGCCCGGGCTGGTTGACCTGGAAGCGTCCATCCGGGCTTCAGCTTGCCTCAGGGCCCGCTTGAGCGGTTGCTCGGCGGCCTTGCCTTTCCTGCCGGTTTCAGGGATGAGTGAGAGTCCTGGCGCTGGGAGCGGCATGCCCCCCAGGCCTCGCTCAGGGGCAGGAGCGCACCTGGGGGCCAGGCTCGTCACCCCTGGCGGCTTCCCGCGAGCCCTGCGGCCTCGCTGCCTGGCTCAGTAGAGATCCTCCTCGAGTCCGATCTCATCGGGCCCGGCGGCGAAGGCCAGCCAGAGGGGGAACTGCAGCAGGGGGATGTCCACCACTCGCTCAGCGGCATCCATGACGATGAAGGGCAACTCGCCCCGTTCCTCGAGCCGATCGGCCCGCTCGATCACGGCCTCGGAGCGCTCGAACAGCACGATGCCGCTGCTGGGGCCGAAGTCGTCGCGGCTGAGACCGAGGCAATCCTGCAGGCCGCGGCGCCATTCCCCCAGCCGCTCCGGCTGGCCGGCGAGCACCAGGGTCTGGAAACGATCGCCGTAGAGCTCCCCCAGGATGGCGATGGCGGCGGCGGCGATCAGCACGTTGCGATTGCGGCTGCCGCTGCTGGGCTGGGCACCGCGGCCGCCCTGGTTCAGAAACCAGTCCTCCAGCAGGGCGGCTCCGGCGGGCTCCAGGGTGCGCCGCAGTTTCCAGGGGTCAGCGTAGAAATCCGGCTGGCCGCCGTAGGTCTTCAACAAGGTGCGGATCAGGGCCTCGTCCTGACTGAACAGGCCGGCGGCGGCTGGCGGCGGGGCCGCCGGGGCACTGGCCACCGTCTGCCGATCCAGGGGCGAGGGCTGCACCACGACCGGCTGGGCCACCAGCTCGATCTGGTCGGCCGCCACCGCCAGATCCTGCAGGGCCCCCACCAGGTACTCCTGGAAGCCCTTGACGCGGCGGGCGATGCCATCGGACTGGCCGCTGAAGCTGCTGGCGATCTGCTTCTGGATCTGATCACGACGCTGCTCCAGGACGGCGATCTCCTGCTCCAGGGCCTGGCGTCGTTGCTGGAGCTCACGCAGGGCCAGCTCCAGCAGGGTGTCACGAGCCTCGGCCGAGGCAGCTGTCGGCGCCGTCGGGCTTGAGAGCGGGGCTGGCAGCTCAGCTGCGACGGGGAGCTCGGCCAGGTCCAGGGGTTCGCCTGACGCTGTCGGCCAAGCTTGCGCTGTTGCATAGCCGCTGTCCGTCGGCTCGCTCCCAGCAGGCGGCTGGGCTTCTGCCGGGAGCTCCGGCTGGGCCGGTGGGCCCGCCGCAGCCATGGGGCCGTCCTGACCAGCCGGCCAATCGCGGATGGTTGGCTCTGGGCCGGCCTGCGGCACTGGGTCCCCGAGCCCCCAATCTGCAGCGCCAGGCTGGTGATCGGGGGGGACGGACGCAGGAATCGGGCCGGTGGGCTGGTCGGTCATGGCGTCGGGGCAGGGGCCAGATGGCTCAGGCGCAGCTGCAGTTGCTGGCGCAGGCTGCTGGCGTCGAACAGTACCGGCAGGAAATGGATGCTGCGCTCTTCCCTGAAATAGAACAGCACCGGCAACGGCGGCCAGAACAGCGTCCAGCTGATCCAGCTGGCATAGGGGAAGCGACGGATCTCCTTCGCGCCTCGCCAGACCACCAGATCTGCCGAGGCGAACTCCAGCCGCAGCGTGCGGGCCTGAAGCAGCAGAAAGCCGCCGAACAGCACCAGGGCCAGGGTGAGCCAGCGCACGCCACTCCACAGGGGAGAGACCACCAGGCAAGCGGGCCCCAGCAGGGTCACGCCCAGGGGCACCCAGAAGCGGGGCTCCAGGCTGACGTCGACGCTCACAGCGCTGGTGGCGACAGCCTCGGCCGCCGAGGAGGCCGGTTCCGAATCCGCTGGAGTGGTTGGCAGTTCGTCTGGAGACCCGGCTTGGTCGTTGGTGGCCACGGCTTGTGTCTGATCGACAGGACCTGATCTACAACAAGAGGCCGCCGCTGGGGCCGATGGCTCTGGCGGAATCAGGCTTGCTCAGGTGTCAGGCGTAGCTGGCCCAGCGGTGACAAGGCGCCCAGAATGGTCAGGTTTCAGGCCAGGGCGCCGCCGGCTGCGTGGGGTTGCGCAGCCGGCGGCTGAAGCCGAAGGTCGTGGCCGCGCCAAAGCCCTTGGCCGTGCCAACACCAGGCAAGGGTCCGGGGAATTGAGTCCTGTGGGACGTTGGCGACGAAGGAGGTGGCGCTGGCCGACCACCCGCAGGCGAGGGATCAGCAGCAGCTCTCCCGCCACCGCCAGCGGGCCCCAGCTCCGGATGGGGCCCGCTGGCGGTGGTGCGCTGGCCAGCAGGCGTGCCAGCGCGGAGTGTTCAGCGGTGACGTTGCCGGAACTGATCCAAGCAGAATGGAGGGGCCGCCAGAGGCATGGTTCCCCTCCTGGCTCCAGGGGTGGATCGCGCCGGTTTCACTTGCCGAACAGCACCTGGGTGAGCACCACATCCACCAGGGCCACGGTCACCAGGATCATCACCACGGCGCCGGTGGTGCTGGTGCCCACCTCCTTGGGACCGCCGCGGGTGGTCAGGCCCCAGCCGCAGGCCAGGACGGCGATCAGCAGGCCGAAGACCAGGGCCTTGAGCATCATCGAGGGCAGGTCATTGGGCTCCATCCAGGTGCGCACCGAGTTCCAGAACACCGCCGGCGGCACGCTGTAGAGGATGGTGCTGCTCATCTGGCCCGACCAGATCGCCACCCAGAAGAACAGCAGGCACTGCACCGGTGACATCACCACCATCGCCAGCACCCTGGGCACCACCAGATATTCCACCGGGTCGGTGCGCAGCATCGTGATCGCG
Organism: Synechococcaceae cyanobacterium; assembly: GCA_947378425.1. Classification (GTDB taxonomy): domain Bacteria; phylum Cyanobacteriota; class Cyanobacteriia; order PCC-6307; family Cyanobiaceae; genus Cyanobium. The sequence continues at coordinate 15,103 of CANCJV010000026.1, read as the reverse complement.
TCGATCTGCTCGGTCACCTTCATGGTTCCGAGCTGGGCCGCATAGGCGGTGGCCACCTTGCCGGTGAGCAGGGTGGCGGTGAGCAGGGGTGCGATCTCGCGCGCCAGACCAAGCGCCAGCAGGCCGCCGATCGCTGCATTCGCCCCCTGTTTGGACAGTTCAGCCGCCACCTGGATGTTGAACACCGTGCCGGCCGCCAAGCCGGTGATCAGCACGATCAGAAAGCTGCCGGGGCCGGCCTCCAGCAATTCCTGCAACAGATCGTTGACGCCGATGCGGCCGCGGGCGATGGCACTGACGGCCTGGCCGCCGATCATCAGGCTGCTGCCCAGACGCTGCAGCCAGCGGGGTGCCCTCATGGCTGGGCTCCGGCCCGCAGCTGATGCAGGCCCCGTTCCGGCCAGCGCCGCATCACGATCAGCCCTAGGGCGATCAGCAGAGCGGGTATCAGGCCCATGCAGAGCCGGATCGCCACCAGGGCGCTGGTGGGTTGCACGATCTCCAGCCTGGCCTGGTATCCACTCAGGCTCATCAGGTTGCCGAAGAAGAAGAGGGCGAAGCTAATGCAGATCTTCTGGGTGAACACCATCCAGGCGCTGTACTGTCCGGCGGGTTTTTCTGGATCGACGTCGATGGCATCCGGCAACAGGGACCAGGGGATCAGATAGGCGGTGGCGGCGCCGAGACCGGAAATCACGATCGTCATCACCAGCAGGATCAGCCTCACCCCGTTGGCGAGGGAGCCGGTGGGATGCACGGCGGCATCGAGTGGTGGCAGCATCATGGCTGCCAGGCAGCCGGCCATCCACAGCGTTGAGCCCCAATGCAGGGCGCGGATGCGGCCCAGGCGCTGGGAGACCAGATTCCAGATCCACAGTCCCCCCAGGCTGCTGAGGATGAAGGGCATCAGGATCCAGTTGCTCCAGCTTTCCGGCAGGTGCATCACCACCGGCAGATAGATCAGGGCGGCGGTCTGCATCAACTGCAGGGCGCACCACAGCAGCAGGTAGAGGCCCAGCACCATCAGGAAGCGGCCGTTGTTGCGCACCCGCCTGAGCAGGCGGCGGGTGCTGCCGCGTTCGCTGGTGGGGGTCTGGCAGTTTCTGGCCAGGGGGGCCAGGCCCCAGCTGCAGAGCAAGGTGGCGACGGTGATGATCACCCCGGAGAGCACGCCGACGCGCCAGTAGCTGGCCGGATCGGCATGGTTCTGCAGCAGCAGGCCACCCAGCAACGCCCCCACCAGGGTGGCGATGATCGAGCCGGTGAAGCGGGCTGTATTGAGCCGGGTGCGCAGGGAGACACTGGTGGTGAGCTCGGCCGCCAGGGCTGCGTAGGGCAGGTTGACCCCGGTGTAGAGGCTGTTGGCCACGATCGAGATCAGCAGGAAGATCGCGAACTTCACCCACAGGCCACCGGGAGGCAGCCACCACATCAGCGCCATGGCGAAGCCCAGGGGCACCGCACTGCCGACGATCCAGGGAAGGCGTGGGCCCCAGGGAGTCTTGGTCTTGTCACTCAGCCAGCCGACGATCGGATCGTTGACGGCATCCCAGAGGCGGGACAGCATCAACACCAGGCCGGCCATCCAGGGCGGCATGCCCACGGCCGAGGTGTAGAAGATGAACAGATAAAAGCCGATCAGGGAGGCGGCCATGCCGGTGCCGGCATCGCCCATGCCGTAGGCCCAGAGCATGCGTCGGCGCGGGCCCGGTGCCCCATCGGCCGGATCGACGTAGGCCTCGCTGCCACTGCGATTGCTGGGCGCTGGAGCCTGGGGGAAGGAGGGAGGCAAGGCTGGGGCGTGCCGGCGGAGGTCATAATGCTGCAGCCTTGGCCCAAGGGTCAGGCACCGGACGTTCTGTCCGGGGAGCTCCGAATCGGGGCGATCACCATCCCAGCTGCCAGCTCTTCGGGGCGGACATTTGTACTGGTGCGGGCGTAGTTTAGTGGTAAAACCTCAGCCTTCCAAGCTGATGATGCGGGTTCGATTCCCGCCGCCCGCTTCCTTTTTTTTACCCAGCACCCTTCGGCAGGGGGCTTCTTCAGGGCCATGACAGGGCGACCCTGGCGCTGAAGCGGCCAGCTGCAGCCGCAGCTGGCCCAGCTCGGATGGGAGGGCAGCCACCTGTTCGAGCCTGCGTTCCTTGACTGGCAAGCTGACGGATTCCGGGCCTGCCAGGCTCCTCCCGATCCCGGGACTGAGGCTCAGCGCTCCAGCAGCGTCCAGAAGCTCCACTTGCCCGCGAAACTCTCCCGCAGCCGGCCCGCAAACTCGGAGTGGGGCATCACGCCCTGCCAGTCCTCAATGCGGCAATCGAGCGACTCGCAGGTGCGCAGGTGCTCGGCGGCGTGGCGAAAGCGCTTGGCCTTGCCCATCTTGAGGGCATCCACCACCATCGCCCGCAGCAGCAGCGAGGCGGCCACGGGGTGATCGGCGCTGAGGCGCTCGGCAGCCGGGCCATACACCGCATGGGCCTCGCCGTTCCACTGCTCCCAGTTCTCGATCACGAAGCGGGCGGCCCTGGGCAGGGCTCCCCAGCCCACCAGGAACTGCAACGTCAGCAGCGGCAGGGTGTGGGCCTCCGCCAGCTGGAAGGCCTTCGCTTCGGCCTCCACATCCTCGAAGTTATCGAGCCGCTTGAGGTAATCGCGCAGATGGGGAATCGAGAGCAGCTTGGCGAAGCAGCACCAGCGCTCCTTCTGGGCCTCCTCGCTGCGGCCGAGGGCCTCCAGTACGGCGATGTGGGCATCGTCCCATTCGGGCGCATGCCAGCTGGCGGCTCCCCTGGCGGCCCGCTCGAGGGTGGCGAGGGCCTGCTCGGCCCGGCCGGCCGCCAGCAGCTGCAACGCCACCTCGGCGGCGGTGTTCGGCCAGCTGAGCTGGGAGTCGTTGAACTGGGCCAGGTAGGCGTCCAGATCACCGCGGCATGTGGCGATCTGCCGCAGGCTGTGGGAGGCATCCGGGCCGCCGCGCTCGCGGAAGGTGCGCTCCAGGTGCTGCAGTCCTTCTTCGCCCAGGGCCTGCTTCGTGGCGGGGATGAGCTGATCGAACGGGCCGTAGCCGTTCTCCGCGAGCAGATCGGCCACCTGCTCAGCAAGGGCCTGGGGCTGCACCTTCGCCGCCAGGGCAAGGGGCCCCAGGTCCGCCGCCGCCCGCTCGAACAGGCCCACCACGGTGCCGGTGCTGTCGGAGCTGCGCTCCATCACCCCCCAGGCCAGCTCCAGGAAGCGCACCAGCAGCAGATAGGCCTGGGCCGGATCGGCGCTGGCGATCGGTCCGAGGATCGCCTGCTGCTGGGCCTCGAGATCGGCCACCAGCGCCTTGCGTTTGCGGGAATCCACAAAGGTGGTGGAGCGGGCGATGGCGGTCAGGCGCTTGCGCACTTCCTGGGTGGCGTCGTCGATCCCTGCGGCCGTGGCCAGAGCCAGGCGCAGGCGCCTCTGGATCACGGCATTGCCACTGCTCACCTCGATCAACAGCTCGGCGAGGGCGGTGGCACCGAGGGCTTCCAGGTTGCTGGCGTTGAGGGTGCGCTTGGCGGCCATGGCGTCAGTGGGCAACGTCAGAGGAAGATTGGGCGCTGGCCGCAAGCCCCGGTTGTCTCCGCAGGAGCGGGACAGCTCTGGTTGGGATGGGGCTGGTGCTGCCGGGCGATCCGTGCAGGCTCTGGCGGCTGTTGCCAGCCGGCGCAGCGGGTTGCCGCTGGGTCATTCCAGCCCGAGCCATTGTCGGTACAGGGCTGCCAGGCGTTGCTCGAGATCCGCCGGCCCTTCGGGCAAGGCCAGAGGGCCGAGGCGTTGCAGGGTCCGCTCCGGCGGATCGGGGGGCAGGGGATCGGGCGGCTGGCAGCGGGGGTCGGGCCGGGCCCGCAATCCCGGTGGCCACCAGGGCGGCAGGGCCTGGGCTTCGGGGGCAATGCCGGCGCCCGCGGCTGCACCCTGCCGCAGCCCCTGCAGCAGCGCCTGACGCTCGCGGCCGTGCCAGGCCAGCAGCAGCCAGGGATCCTCATCGAGCTGCTGGGCGAACACATAGAGCACGGCGGCGATGTGTTTGCAGGGCTCGGCATCGTCCGGGCAGCCACAGCGAACCTTCAGGTCATCCCAGCGGCGCGGGAACAGGGCCACACCGGCTTCGGCGAAGGCCGCCTCCAGATCCGTGGGTACCTCCCCGGCCAGCAGCCGCGCCGCCCAGCCCAGCCGCGTGGCCAACGCCGTCTCCAGGGCGCGCCACTGCTCCTTGCCGGGCGTCTCGCTGCGGATGGTCACCCGGTAGGGCGTCGCCCGTGAACCCTGCACCCGGGCTTCCAGTCGGCCCGCCTTCACCACCAGGTCCTGCACCCGCCCGCCGCGGGCGTAGCGGCGGCCCCGCTCCAGCCGCGGCCCCAGTCCATAGCCCTCCAGCACCGCGGTGAACCGCTGCGACCACCACTGACAGGCCAGGGGTTCGCCCCGCCTGCGCCTGGCCGTGCTCATGGTTTCTCCTGCGGGCCGCGCAGGCGGATCAGCTGCCGCAACTCTTCGCTGGAGAGATTGCTGAGGGCCTGCTCACCGCTGGCCACCACCCGTTCGGCCAGATCCCGTTTGCCGGCGATCAGGGCATCGATGCCCTCTTCCACCGTGCCGCCGCACACCAGGCGGTGCACATGCACGCTGCGCTGCTGGCCGAGGCGATGGGCCCGGTCGGTGGCCTGATCTTCCACCGCCGGATTCCACCAGAGGTCGTAGTGGATCACGTGGGAGGCGGCCGTGAGATTCAGGCCCGTGCCACCGGCTTTCAGCGATAGCAGGAAGATCGGCGGGCCCTCGTCCTCGGCGAAGCGCAGCACCAGCTCGTCCCGCCTGGCGCGGGCCAGGCCGCCATGCAGCCAGAGGGGCTCACGGCCGCAGCGGCGGGCCAGGTGAGCTGCCAGCCGTTCACCCCAGGCGGTGTACTGGGTGAACAGCAACACCTTTTCGCCGGCCTCAAGGATGGCACCCAGCACCTCCTCGCAGCGAGCCAGCTTGCCGGAGCGGCCCGCCAGATCGCTGCCGTCGTCGAGGTAGTGGGCGGGGTGGTTGCACACCTGCTTCAGTCGGGTGAGGCCGGCCAGCACCAGACTCTGGCGTTCGATGCCCTCGCTGGCCTCGGCCTGCTCGAGCAGCTCATCGGCCACGGCCTGATAGAGGGTGGCCTGTTCCTCGCTGAGCCGGCAGAGCTCGGTCTGCACGATCTTCTCCGGCAGGTCGGGCAGGACCGAGCGATCGCTCTTGAGGCGTCGCAGCAGGAACGGGGCCGTGAGCCGCCGCAGCCGCTCGGCCGCGGCGGCGTCGCGATCGCGTTCGATCGGAATGGCGAAGCGCTGGCGGAACTGGCCCAGGCTGCCCAGCAGGCCGGGGTTGAGCAGGTGCAGCAGGGCCCAGAGTTCATTGAGGCGGTTCTCCACCGGCGTGCCGGTGAGGGCAATGCGGCGCTCGCCGGCCAGGGAGGCGGCGGCCTGGCTCATGGCCGTGTAGGGGTTCTTGAGCTGCTGGGCTTCGTCGAACACCAGCCGGCCCCAGCGCTGGGACCCCAGCAGAGCGGCGTCGCGGCTGAGCACCCCATAGCTGCTGAGCAGAACTCCCCCGGGACCGAGGGCTTGCACCGCCCGCTTCAGGGCGGCGGCGCTGCGGGGCCGCTCCGGGCCGTGGTGCAGGGCCACCGCCAGCCCCGGCGCAAAGCGCTCCAGCTCCCGCTGCCAGTTGCCCAGCAGGGTCACCGGCGCCACCACCAGAGTCGGCGCCGTGAGTGGATCGGCCAGCAGCGAGGCGATCAGCTGGGCGGTTTTTCCCAGGCCCATGTCGTCGGCCAGGCAGGCCCCCAGCCCCAGTTGCCCCAGGAACACCAGCCAGCCCAGTCCTCGCTGCTGATACGGCCGCAGCTCGCCCACGAAGGCTTCCGGTGTGGGCAGGGCCTCGGCCCGCTGGTGCAGATCTCCCGCCAGCAGGGTCCCCAGCGCACCGCAATCACCAACCCCGGCCAGCTCCAGCTCCGGCGGCAGGCCCAGCCGTTCCAGGCCGAGGCCGCCGCGCAGCAAGGCGGCGCCGCTGGCTTGGGCCTGCTGGCCCGCCAGTCGCAGCAGCCCGGCGACGGCGACGTCATCGAGCAGGGTCCACTGGCCCCGCAGGCGCACCAGCGGCCGCTTCAGGGCGGCGGCCCGCTGCAGGCTCTCGAGTTCGGCGGCGCTGAGAGGCCGATCGCCCAGCACCGCCTGCCACTCGAAATGGAACAGGGCCGACAGATCCAGGCCGGCGCCGCCAGCGGAGGGGGCCGCTCGTCCGCGTTTGCCCGGCGCGGAGCCCAGGGTGCGGGCCCGCAGGCCCAGTCGCTGGCCCTGGCGCAGGCCGCTCGGCAGCAGCAGGGCGAAGCCGGCGTCGCCCAGGCGTCCGGCGTGCTGGGTCACCAGGAGCACCAGGGCCCGCTCGTCCAGCTCCAGGGAGGCCGGGGCCTGCTGCTCCAACAGCTGATCCAGTTCCGGGGCCAGGCGCGCCAGCAGGCCCAGCTGGCCCAGCACCGCCTCGAAGGCACTGGCGGGAAAGGGACTCCGGCCGGTCCAGAAGTCGGCCAGGGGCACCAGCAGGCTGGGATCGGCGGCCGGCCGCAGCAACAGTTCCACGGTCCAGCGGCGGCGTCGAGCATCGGCCGGTTCATGGCAGCGCAGGCAGAGCTGCAGATCGCCGCTGGCCGCCATCCCCTGGCGCACCCAGGCGTCAAGCTTCTCAAGCAGGCCGGCCGCGGCGCTGGGATCGCCGCCCGTTGGCAAGGCGGGATCAATGCTGGTCAGGGCCGCGAGCCAGGCCTCCGGCAGCTTCTGGCGCTGCCCTGGGGCCCGGGGCGGGGGGGCGCCAGCGGCCGCGTCCTGCAGCCGCTGGCGCACGCAGCGATCGACCGCCTCGGCGAGGGCCTCACTGAGGTGCTGCTGGCTGGGGAGATCGTCGGCCGCGAGCAGGGCCTCCAGCCAGGGGCGATCTTCGGCGGCGGGCAGTGGCCACCACTGGGACTGCAGCAGGCCAGCCCCATCGACTCGCAGCCCGGGCGCGACCCGGCCTGCCTCGACCAGCACCACGGCCAGCCGCTGGCAGCGGCTACTCCAGGCCGTTGCCGAGTCAAGCTTCGGGGCGAGCGTGTCGGCGCTGGAGAGGCCCATCGGCGGGTGGGCTCCCCCCAAAGCTTCAGGCCGGCAGGCTGATGGTCCCGGCCAAGGGGGCCGCCACCATCAGAATCAGGCTGCGGCTTTCCAGAGGTATGCCCGCCGGCAGCCATGGTTCGGGATTCTGGGGCAGGTCGTCGCCCGCCGGCAGGGCCGTGTCGATCAGGCGCCACCAACCACCGGGGGCGGTTGGCAGGTCGAAGTGCATGGCCTTGTAGAAGGCGTTCATGCCACACCAGATCAGGGGGCCGTGCTGGGCGTCTTGCAGGCTCCAGGCCAGGCAGTGGGACCAGCTGGCCCAGTCGGGCTTGTGGCGCTCCACGCCGTGCCATTCGCGCCAGAGCTGACCCTGTTCGCCGCCGCGGCGCTGGGGGGTGTCCGGCACGGTGTGCTCCGGGTTGATCAGGCTGGCCAGCTGCTGGCGCAGGGCGATCAGGCGCTGCACGAAGCGGCGCAGGTCGAGATCGCGCTCATCGGGTTGCCAGTGCATCCAGCCCAGTGGGTTGTTCTGGCACCAGGTGTTGTTGTTGCCCCCCTGGCTGCGCCGCACCTCATCGCCCATCAGCAGCATCGGCACCCCGGGAGCCAGCAGCAGCGAACTGAGCAGATTGCGGATCTGACGATCTCGCAGAGCGTTCACCGCCGGATCGGTGGTGGGGCCCTCAACGCCGTGGTTCCAGCTGTTGTTGTGATTGTCGCCGTCGCGGTCGTTCTCGCCGTTGGCGAGGTTGTGCTTGCGGTCGAAGCTGACCAGATCGGCCAGGGTGAAGCCGTCGTGGGCGGTCAGGAAGGTGATCGTGCGGCCCATCGGCGCCGGCTGACCTCCGAAGAAATCGGGATTGCCCGAAAGCCGCTGGCCGACGGGCCAGACGCTGCGGTCGTCCCCTTTCCAGAAGCGGCGCAGATCGTCACGGAAGCGACCGTTCCAGCTCGCCACTCGCTGGGCCGGGAAGTCCGCCAGCCGGTAGAGGCCGCCACAGTCCCAGGGCTCGCTCACCAGCTTGAGATCGCTCAACTCCGGTTCGGCCTCCATCGATTCGAACAGCGGCGGACTCTCCAGGGGGGCCAGTTCCTCGCCACGGCTCAGGGCGATGCCCAGATCGAATCGGAAGCCGTCGATGCCCAGCTCCACGGCCCAGCAGCGCAGGGACTCGAGAATCAGGTGACGCACCAAGGGGCGGTTGGCGGCGATGCTGTTGCCGCAGCCACTGACATCCAGGTAGTCGCCGCGGCTGTTCTGGTGGTAGTAGAGGGAATCACCAAAGCCGCGCCAGCTGAGGGTGGGGCCAGCCTGGTTGCCCTCGGTGGTGTGGTTGTAGACGACATCGAGCAGCACCTCCAGGCCGGCGCGGTGGCAGGCCGCGACCAGCTGCCGCACCTCATGGCGGCCCTGCAGGGGGTCATCGCTGACCAGGTAGCCCGGATGGGGCGCCATCCAGCTCAGGGGGCTGTAGCCCCAGTGGTTGAAACGACCGGCGGGGGCATCCTGGGGATCGAAGGCCATCACCGGCAGCAGCTCGATCGCCGTCACCCCCAGCTCCTGAAGGGCGGGCAGCATCTCGATCAGGCCCAGCAGGGTGCCCTGGCGCTCCGGGCTGACCTTGCAGCCCGGGCCCTGGGTGAAGCCGCCCACATGCAGTTCGTAGATGACGCTCTTCTGCCAGCGATGGCGAGGCCTGGGGGCGCTGGCGAAGTCAAAGCGATCCCGTTCGGTCACCACCCCCTTGAGGCAGCAGGAGGTATTGGGCACGGCCCCGACAGCCGCCCCCCGTTGGTAGACGTTCCAGCCGGCGATCGCCCTGGCGCAGGGATCGAGCAGAACCTTGGAGGGATTGAAGCCGTGGCTGCCGCTCTGCAGCGGGCCGAAGGCCCGATAGCCGTAGCAGCAGCCGATGCCGACGCCCTCCACTTCCACGTGCCAGTAGTCGCCGGAGCGGTGCTTCAGATCCAGTTCAATCACCCGCTCAGGCTCGCTGGCCTGGCCATGGGCGAACAGCAGCAGGTCCAGCCGCGTGGCCAGCGGGGCAACGACGGAGAAATTGACGCCGTTGGCGGTGGTCGATGCCCCCAGTGGCCAGGGGTGTCCGATCCGGGTCGGCGACACTGGGCGCGAAAGAGAATCCGCCCAGGCTAGGCCCACGCCCCGATTGCGCTCCGCTCCATTCGCCCCGCTCCATTCGTCCCAGCTGCTGGCTGGGTTCAATGGGAGATTCCCAGAGGACCTCGTGATCGGCTCGGACCCAGAGGAAGGACGCCCCCCCCAGAGCGTGCAGGCGGGGCTCTGGCTGTTTGCACCCAACCGCGATACCCAGGGCGGCAGCTCCTGGCTGTGCGAGGTCGGCGACGGCGATCTGCTGATCGACGTCCCCGCCTTCACCAGGGCCAACCTGGAGATGCTGCAGCAGCGCTGCCGTCAGCGCAGCGGCTGGATCGTGCTCACCGGTCGCGATGGCCATGGGCGCTGCCGGCGCTGGCAGGAGGCCCTGGGCTGGCCGGTGCTGGTCCAGGAGCAGGAGGCCTACCTTCTGCCCGGTGTGGCTTTGCTCACCAGTTTTGCAGACAGATTCGAGCTGCTCAAGGGCGTGCGCCTGCTGTGGACTCCGGGACCGAGCCCGGGCTCCTGCGTGGTGCATGTGCACCTCGACGGCCCGGGCGCCACAGCTGGGTCCGGGGCCGAGCCTGCAGGCACGGCTGACAGCTCGGCGGACGGCGCGCCGCTCGATGGGCTGTTCTGCGGACGGCTGCTGGTGCCGCTGGCCCCCCAGCGCCTGGCTCCGTTGCGGCGGCGCAGCTGTTTTCACTGGTCCCGCCAGCTGCGCAGCGTTGAACAACTGCGCCAATGGCTGCCTTCGGGCTGCCCGGATTGGATCGCCAGTGGCGCCGGTCTGGGGGCGCTGCAGGGCGAGAAACTGGTGCGCTCCGGGGCGGCCCAGCTGGCCGGCCTCGATCTGGTCCTGGCCCTTCAGGATCCGGATCCGGGGTTGTCAAGCTGATCGGATCGGCGACCTGCGGGGGGTGTTCTGGCTCCCCGCCGACGGAGCTGAAGGCCAGAACCATTGCGATCAGCGGTTTCTGGTGTTGCAGCTCAGCGGCAACCTTCATACGATTGGCGCGCTGAATCCAACGGGCGGTCGGGGGCCTCTCCGAACCGCTGCCCAGCGGCCGCCGCACCCCCGACACCACTCCCGATACCCCCCGCACGACCGGAGGCACTTCCGACCAATGAACAAAGCTGATCTCGTCAACCTCGTTGCCGCCCGCACCGAGCTCACCAAAACCGACGTCTCCCTCGTGGTCGACGCAGCCATCGAAACCATCATCGATTCGGTGGTGGAAGGCAAAAAGGTCTCAATCCTGGGCTTCGGTTCCTTCGAACCCCGTGATCGCTCCGAGCGCCAGGGTCTCAACCCCAAGACCGGTGAAAAAATTGCGATTCCCGCCAAGCGAGTCCCCGCCTTCACAGCCGGCAAGCTGTTCAAGGACCGGGTCCAGGGCTGAAGCCTGGGGTTGGATTCGCCGCTGAACAGGCTGATCCGTCCTGGCGGTCCCATGCGGGACCGCTTTTTTCATGCTCCTCCGGCGGGATCAGACCCAGATTGGAAGCCATCCACACACGCCGGCCGTTTCCAGCCGCTGCAGGAGGTGATCCCGGTGACCCTGCCCCAGCATCTGCAGGCCCTGCTCGAGGCGGGCCTGGTCCGGCGTCAGCAGGGTTATCGCGGTCGCTTTGCCCCGTCCCCCAGCGGCGCTCTGCACCGGGGCAATCTGCGGACGGCGCTGCTGAGCTGGCTGCATGCCCGGCTCCAGGGCGGCGAATGGCTGCTGCGCATCGATGACCTGGATCAGCCTCGCAACCGCCCGGGCGCAGGCGATCAGATCCTGGCGGATCTGCGCTGGCTGGGTCTTGCCTGGGATGGCCCGGTGGTTTTCCAGAGCCAGCGGCGGGGGCTGTACGCCAGCGTCCTGTCGTCGCTGCGCCGCTGCGGCAGCCTTTATCCGTGTGGCTGCAGCCGCAGGTTGCTGGCCGACATCTCGGCGCCCCACGGTGCACTGACGGTCTATCCGGGCTTCTGCCGCCAGGGGGGCCTGGGCTGGGGGCCACGCCAGGGGCGGCTTCCCAGTTGGCGCCTGCGAATGGCGGATGCCGCCCTGAGCTGGCCGGAGGATTCAGCCCGGCACGGCTGTCTCGAGGCCGCCAGCGAGGTGGGCGATGTGGTGCTGCGGCGAGCCGATGGGATGGTGGCCTATCACCTGGCCACGGCGGTGGATGAGCTGAGCCTGGGGATCACGGCCGTGGTGCGGGGGGAGGATCTCTGGGCCTCCACCGGGCCCCAGGTGGCGGTGATGGCGTCCCTGGGGGCGCCGCCACCGCTCTACTGGCATGTGCCGCTCTGGCGTGATGCCCAGGGGCAGCGCCTCAGCAAGCGCGACGGTGCCGAAGGCCTTGAAGGGCTCCGCCAGTGCGTTGGCGATGGAGCGGCAGTGATTGGGCTGCTGGCCGCCAGTCTGGGCCTGGTGCCAGCCGGCAGCCGTCTGAGCGCCCAGGAGCTTCTCCAGCAGCTGCAGCTGCCTGATCTGCTGGCCATGGTTGAGGGCCGCTGACCGCTATTCCCCAGGGAGAGCGACCTGTCGAGGCTTAAGGAAGGTTTCGGGATCCTGACGTGGTTTTCCCGCCACAGTGTGGAGAACGAAACACGGCCGTTCAGCCCTCGCTCCCGATGACCAGTTCCCAATCCCCTGGGCTCGCCAACAGCAACAACCTCAACAGCAGTGGCAGCGTGCCTGGCGGCACCCGTGGGGTGCCCGCCTGCAGCCGCTGCGGCGGCAGCGGCATGCTGCGTCTCGGAGATCAGCGCTACCGCACCTGCCTGGAATGCCTCGGCCAGGGCCAGCTGCTGCAGCCATCCCTGGACACCCTGTTCGTGCCCAGGATCAGCGTTGCTGCTTCCGCTTCTGCCGCAGGATGAAAAAGGCTGTGGTGGCGACCACCGCCGCCAGGGGCGCTGCCGTCAGCAGCAGCAGGATCACGGCGGTCCAGTCGGTGTACATCCCTGCAGTGCTGAAAGCCTTGCCATCATCCCAGCAGGCCTCCCTCCCCTCTCCATGACCCAGCGACTGCTTCAGCCTGCCCAGCCGGGAGTTCTGCTGACGATCCTGTTGCTGCTGCTGGCAGGTCCGGGGGCTGCTCGGGCTGGCATTCAGTTCGAGAACTGCGTCAATAGCCCGGACGGTTCGATCACCTGCGACACGGTGCCCACGGGCAACACCTACATGAATGACAAAGATGCCCAGTACGGGTTGCTGCAGAACGCCAGCCCCGGTTGGAGCGAATTCGATCCTTATGCGGGCTACGACGACGAATTCGGTGATGCTGATTTCTGAGGCCAGCCTCAATGCACTGAGGGCCTGATCGCTATTTCGCCAATCCCTTCCAGGATGGCGTCCCTGGTTTCAACCAGAGTCATCGGCGACCAAGCCCTGAACCGGTTGAGTGGCTTGAGGCTGGGCGCTGGAGCCGAGGCTCGTCTGAGGTTGATGCCGTTTGAACGGTCATCAGATTCCTGAGCTTCCGCTGCGTCCAGCGCCTGCCCGGCTTACCGTTGAAGGCCGCGCTCTGGAGAGCACCCGGCTGAGACCCCATGCATTTCTGGGCCCCTGAAACCGATCCAGCCCACCCGTTGGAGTGCACTCAGGCAGAGCGCTATGTGCTGCGGCGAATCGTTGGCGGTGCCTACATCGCCATTGCGGCGGAGGATCAGAGTCTGCTGGATGTGGCGGAGCTGGATCGCGCCTATTTCTTTCATACCCACGACGCCGCCCTGCGGGCCGCAGGCGAGCTGAACCACCTCGGGCTTGGCAGGGTCGATGTGGTGAAGATTGAGTGAGGGACGACGGGTTTCCGTACAGCTATCAGGTCTTGGATCGTGAAGGCCTTGATAGCAACCTGTCCCACTTTCGATAGGGTCAAATCAGACCTTGTGACAGGGACTCGTTCGCCATGAAACGCCACCATCTGCGCACGCTGCAGGCTCTCTACGCCCATCCTCTCCAGCACGGAGTTCGGGTGGCGAAGGTCGAGGCCCTGTTGCGCTCCCTCGGGGCGAGCGTCACCGAGCTGGGTGACCGGCGCCTGCGCCTGCAGATGCCCGCAGGCCAGGAAACCTGGATCCACGCTGGCTGTGGACTGCGGCATCCCGATCTGGATGCGGACGCTGTGATGCGACTGCGCCACCTGCTCCAGGAGGCCGGCGTCACCCCTGACCATCCCGAAGCTGATGCCACGTCCCCCAGGGGCGATCAGGCTCGTCGCCTGATCCTGCATCTCGACCATCGCCACACCGATGCGTTTCTCCTGGAGGGGGAAGCGGTCGAGCACGCCGTACTCAAGCCCCATGGCATCTGGGGCACCGATCAGAACCTCAGCCATCGCCATGATCGGGATCAGGCTGGTCAGAGAGCACCCATTGATCACGATTACCTGTCACGCATCGCCGCAGCCATCGCCGATGCCGACGTCGTGCTGCTGCTTGGTCATGGCCGTGGTGCCAACGACATGCGCCAATTGATGCTTCACCACCTGGAGAACCATCATCGCGATCTCCTGGATCGGATTGTGGGGATCGAAACTCTTGATGACGGCGGCCTCAGTGATGACGAGCTGCTGGCCATCGCCCGGGAGCATTTCGGCAATCTGCCCCACCGGCGTCCTGTTGTTGCAGCGGGGCAGGCTGTCACTTAATCCAGGCAACCTCTGAGGAGTTCGGCTGACCAGCCTGGGAGGTTGGCCAGTACCGGGGGTGGCAAGTTGCGGATCAGGCTGTAAGGTTGTGCTTGGTTGTTACTTCCATTGCATCATGTTGACAGGCTCTGATCTGCTGGCCAAGGTTAAGGAGTTGGGCGATGTCTCCAAATCCGACCTGGTGCGTGGCTCTGGCTACGTGAGTGTCAAGAAGGATGGTGCGGAGCGGCTGAATTTCACCGCTTTTTATGAGGCGCTGCTTGAGGCCAAGGGGGTCAGCCTCAGCGATGCCGGTGGCAAGTCGGTCGGTAAAGGCGGGCGCAAGCTCAGCTACTTCGCCACCGTGCAGGGCAACGGCAATCTGCTGGTGGGCAAGGCCTACACCGCCATGCTGGATCTCCAGCCCGGCGACGAGTTCGAGATCAAGCTGGGTCGCAAGCAGATCCGCCTGGTGCCTGTGGGCAGTGACGACGAGGAGTGAACGGGATCGGTCAATCGCTGCCAGGTCCCAGGGCTGGCAGCGGCGGCTGAGCAAGCCAGATCCTGGCCAGGCTGATCACTTGGCCAGGCCCACCCAGGGCCATGCCTGTTGCCAATCCATGCCATCGCAGGACTGCCAGAGCAGGTTGATTCACAGGTCGACACCAGGCTTGCAGGAATCCTGCCGGGCCGAGTTTTGAGCGTACTGACTGTGGTGGCCAGCGATGATCCTCCGTCAGGGCTTTGGATCACAGCTCCAATCCTGCGATGTCTTGACTGCTCTGCTTGAGAACCGTCAGGAGCAGGAATCTGAGGGCGTCGATCGCCGCAGTCAGACGACGCCACGCAAGGCCGCCGTCCATCGACTCCGGGTCCTAGGTGATTGTGTTGCCATGGCCAAGTGTTCCAGCCACAGCCCCGATGGAACCAGGCCCAAGGGCCATCGCTCTGGTGCTGCGACACCGCCACAGCGCTCTCGATAGCAAGCAGATCAGGCTTTCTGCAACTTTGGCAACGTCCTGTTGTCCTGAACTCTCTCAAGTCCCCACGATTTCGTGCTCAGGTTTCAGTGACGTGGGCCCCAAAAACTGAACCAGTCCTTATGAGAGCTTCCCTATCGGCCAGACTTGGCCAGGAGAAGCCCCATGAAACGCAAACGCCACAGCCCCGAACAGATCATCCGCAAGCTGAGAACGGCTGATCAGCTTCTTAACCAGGG
>CANCJV010000025.1 GCA_947378425.1 Synechococcaceae cyanobacterium | reverse complement strand
CGCCCCCCCCGCCGAATCACTGACCCTGGATTTTCCACCCCTGCTGGCCCTGGAGCGCGCTGACGATCTGCGCAGCCATGACCTGCATCCTCAGCGGCGCCACCACCAAAGCGGTGGGAGCGGAGCTGGGGCGGACGCTGCAAGCGGATGTCCTGTTCACCGGGGACCGGCTCGAAGCCGGGTGCGGCATCGAGCCGGTCATGAGGATCAAGCGTCACGGAGCCCGGGCGCAGTCGCCTGCAGCGGGAGATGGAGGACCGCTGCCATGGGGTGCAGCTGGAATCCTCCAGGGCATGGGCAGGCATCGGCGGCGATCCGCACGCTGTGGGGAGGCGGCCATCGAGATCGAGCGGGAGCTGGCCGGTTTGCTGGGCATCGCTGGCTCCACCGGAACGGGCGGCGGCGATGGCGTGCAGGGGGCTCACGGCCCGGGGAACGGAGGTGCTGGCCAGGCCGGCCACCAGCGGCAGCAACGGTGACGAGGCCCGACAGCTGCTGATCTCCCACGACACCGTCCAATGTCCCCATCCGGCTCGCCGGACTTCAGCCCCGCGGCCGCAGGCACGCCGCCGTGATCGGCCTCAGACCCAGCCTGATCGACTGGCCCGATGCCCGAGAACACCGCTACGTTCAGTGCCGTTCTCTGCGCGGTACAAGCCGGCATGGCCCAGCGGCACTGGCTGGATCCCCTCGCCCGTCAGCTGCTGATCGCCAGTGGTCAGCTGCCGAGGCCGGATCGGTCGCCCACCCGTTCTCCCCAGGCCGCTGACGCGATCGGGGCGATGGCTGGCGCCAGCCGTCCGAATCCCGTGACCGGCCAAGGGAGCGCCCTCGCCATGGGCCACGACGACGCCATCGAACGGGATCTGCTGGCGCTGAAACTCGCCCACGATCCGGGCCGTCGCCTCAACAGCGCCGACGAAGTGCGCCACGCTGCCGCCCTGGGTTGGCGCCTCGATGTCAACCGCGCCACCGCCGCCGACTGGCTGCGGCTGCCGGGCTGCCGCCTTGAGCAGGTGGATCTGCTGCTGCGGCTGCAGGCCGGCGGCGTGCAGCTGAGCGGCCTCGAGGATCTGCAGCGCCTGCTGGCCCTGAGCGAAGCCGAACTGAAGGGCTGGCAGCCGCTGCTGGAGTTCCGCTGGTACGGAACGGCCCCGCCGGCCGCCGGTCCCTGCGAGGCGATCGCCGTCAATCAGGCCGGCGCCAGGGAGCTGGAACGGCTGCCCGCCATCAAGGCGGAGGATGTGGCCCGGCTGCTGCGGGAGCGGGCCCGCCGCCCCTTCAGCGATCTGGCCGATCTGCAGCAGCGACTGCAGCTGAGCGCCGCGATCGTGGAAGCCTGGATCGGCCGGGTGGCCTTCCAGAGCGCCCCGGCCGGTCCCGTGCTGCCCCCGGCCGTTCGTCCTGATCCATGACCACCCCACCGGGGCGCCAGGGCAATCTGTTCGCGGCGGCCGGCGACGGTGCCGGCCCAGCGCCACTGCCACCACCGCTGCTGCGCCGGCAGCTGCTCAGCTGGCAGAAGCGGCTGCTGGCGCACCAGGCTCCCCTGTTCACCAGGGCGGCCTCGGGCCCCGGGGCCGCCCTGGCCGCCGGAGCGAGCCAGGGCGTGCTGTTCGCGGCGACGGACATGGCTGGCGCTGTGGGCGGCGGCGCTGGCGAAGCCGCTGCGAGCGAGCTGGCCAGCCGGCTCAATCCCCTCGAGCTGCGGGCCCAGAGCCTGGCCTTCTGGCGTTGGCCCAGTGCTCCCCAGCAGGGTGCCGCCATCTATCTGGTGATGGATCGCCCCGCCGATTCCGCCTCTCCCCTGCTGCTGTATGTGGGTGAAACCGGCTGTGCTGACCGCCGCTGGAAAGGGGATCACGACTGCAAGAACTACCTGGCGGCCTACAGCGAGGCCCTGGGCCTGGCGGAGCTGGCCACCAGCTTGAGCATCCGTTTCTGGTGTGATGTGCCCAGCGACAGCCGTGGCCGCCGCCGGCTGGAGCAGCTCCTGATCCGCCACTGGCTGCCACCGTTCAACAAGGAAACCCGGGAGCGCTGGGCCACCCCCTTCACCGCTGATCCCAGCTGAGCTGGCCGGGCCAGGGCAGCCGGCCGGCCATCGCTACGATCCCAGCTCAGCCCCGTGCAGGATTCATGGACTTCCGCTGTGTGGCCCCCGGCGGCCATCCCCTCGAGAACTGGAGCGGAGACACCCTGGCGGTGGGCCTGTTCAGCGACGCCGACCATCCAGGCCGCCGTCAGCTCGCGGAGCTGTTCGGCGACGCCCTGACGGACCTGCTGGAGTTGAGGCGCTTCAAGGCCAAGCCGGGCGAACTGCTCGGCATCGAACGGCTGGGGCAGACGCCCGCCCACCTGCTCGTGGTGGGCCTGGGCGAGGCCGCTGAGTTCCACCTCAGCGGCCTGCGTCAGGCCTGCGCCAACGTCGCCCGCAGCAGCGCCAAGCTGGGCACGCGCCAGCTGGGACTGCTGATGCCGGTGGAGGCCCTGGGCACCGCCGCCGCCGCCGCCGCCATGGCCGAGGCGACCCGGTTGGGGCTCTATGTGGACCACCGCTTCAAGAGCGAGGCTGAGCCCCAGAACCTGCCCGAGGAGGTGAGCCTGCTGGGCCTGGCCGAAGAGGGCTGGGAGGGACTGGCCCACCTGGATGCCATCTGCGGCGGCGTCGAACTGGCCCGCCAGCTGGTGGCCGCACCGCCGAATGTGGCCACACCGGCCGCCCTGGCCGACATCGCCGCGGCCATTGCCCAGGGTTTCGGTCTGGAGCTCAAGGTGCTGGAACGCGCCGACTGTGAGGCCCTCGGCATGGGGGCCTATCTGGCGGTGGCCCAGGGCTCCGACCTGGAGCCGAAGTTCATCCATCTCACCTATCGCCCTGCCGGTGAGGTGAAGCGGCGGGTGGTGCTGGTCGGCAAGGGGCTCACCTTCGACTCCGGCGGCTACAACCTCAAGACGGCCGGCGGCCAGATCGAGATGATGAAGTACGACATGGGGGGCAGCGCCGCCGTGCTCGGCGCGGCCCGGGCCATCGGCCAGCGCAGGCCCGAAGGGGTCGAGGTGCACGTGATCGTGGCCAGCTGCGAGAACATGATCAGCGGCGGTGCCGTGCACCCGGGCGACATCCTCACCGCCTCAAACGGCACCACGATCGAAATCAACAACACCGATGCCGAAGGCCGGCTCACCCTGGCCGATGCCCTGGTGTACGCCTGCCAGCTGGAACCGGACGCGATCGTCGACCTGGCCACCCTCACCGGCGCCTGCGTGATCGCCCTGGGCGAAGAGATCGCCGGCCTCTGGAGCACCAGTGACGTGCTCGCCGACGGCCTGCTCTCCGGAGCGCGCATGGGCGGTGAAGCCCTCTGGCGCATGCCGCTGCAGGCCAGCTACCGCTCGGGGCTCAAAAGCACCCTGGCGGACATGAAGAACACCGGTCCCCGTCCGGGCGGATCGATCACCGCGGCCCTGTTCCTTCAGGATTTCGTGACCAAGGGGATCCCCTGGGCTCACCTCGACATCGCCGGCACGGTCTGGAGTGAGAAAGGACGGGGTCAGGATCCGGCCGGTGCCACCGGCTTCGGCGTCCAGACTCTGGTGAACTGGATCGCGGGAGGGGCACCGGCCTAGGTTTGGTTCCAGCGACCAACGGAACCATGGCCGTCCAGAAGATCCGCTGGTATGTCAAAGCCCAGCTGGGGGTTCTGCTCCTGCCAGCCGGGCTTTGCCTCTTCGGCGAGGCTGTGATCCGCAAAGGCATCCAGACCTGGTCGCATCTGGCCATCAGCAATGGCTCGGGCCTGCCCCTGCCCCAGGCCGGCCCCTGGTTCTGGTACGGCACCCTGGGCCTGGTGCTGATCACTGCCGGAGTGGGGCTGATGATCGAAAGTGGCCTGCTGCGCGGCTACCCGAAAAGCGATCGAACCTGAGGCGCACCCAGCCCTGAAGCGGATCAGGCGGCGGTCATCACCGGCTTCCCATCACCGACGAGGCGGCCAGGAGCTTCCAGTTCATGGATCTGCCAGTGGGCCCGTTCACCGCACTGGGCCAGCAAGCCATCGAGGTCATCGGCCGCCTGGCCGGGACTCGCGTAGGGCCCGATGTGGCGGGTCTGCAGACCGTCACGGATGGTCAGCAGATACATGCACAGTCAGGCGATCAGAACTCAGAATTTAACTGGCTCAGCTGGGATCCAGCAGGATGCAGATCCGCGTCGGACAACAATTTCCAGTCACCGCAGCAGCAAACGCCTGAGATTTGCCGCTGATCGGCCCGGCTGGTCAGCCGCCTTTCCAGCGATCCGAGCTGCGGGCCTTCGCCCCCCAGACCGTGTCCAGGCGACGATCGCGACCACAGGCGAAACGGTAGTAGCGATAGCGGAGATTGTTGAGCCTGCCGTAGTTCTGGTGGTACAGCTCCGCGGGCCAGAAGCGGGTGAGCGGCTTGATCGAGACCTTGATCGCGGAGGCCGGCCTGCCGAGTTCGCGAGCGGCGGCCAGCAGGCTGTTGCGGGCCTCCACAGCCTGATTGGCATTGGTGGTGAAGATCACCGGTCGATAGGAATCGCCCCTGTCGCAGAACTGGCCCTTGCCATCCAAGGGATCGATGTTGCGCCAGTAGGCCCGCAGCAGGGTGTCGTAGCGGATCCTGGTGTTGTCGAAGCGCACCCGCACCGACTCCTGATGGCCCGTGGTTTCCGAGGAGACCTGCCGGTAGCTGGGGTTGGCGAGCTTGCCGCCGCTGTAGCCGCTCTCCACATCCAGCACCCCGGCCAGATCTTCAAGGTCGTGCTCCATGCACCAGAAGCAGCCCCCCGCCAGCACCGCCTCCTCGGTGGCGGCCTGGGCGGGCGCCATGGGCCCCGCCAGCACCAGGAGCAGGCTCAGCAGCAGGGCGAACAGACGCATCAGACGCAGGAAGCGGCAGGGAGGGCCACAGCTGACGCCTGCACCTGATCCAGAATCGCGGCTGCCGCACGTCGGGTGACGCCGGGTTCCCCGAGCCTGAGGCGCAGACGCTGATAGCCCTCGCGCATGGTACGAACAGCAACCCCATCGACCGCGAGCAGGGGCTCCACCGCCGCGACGATCGCCGCCGTGGTGAGCCCGTCCTGGAGCAGTTCCGGCACCAGGCGCTCCTCCAGGATCAGATTGACCGGAGAGATATGGGCCACGTTGAAGCGCAGCAGACGGCGGGCCACGAAGGCCGTGGGCCGGCTGACGCGGTAGCCGGTGACCTGGGGCACCCCCCGCAGGGCCAGCTGCAGATTGGCCGTGCCGGACTTGGTGAGGGCCACATCGGCGGCCGCACACAGCTGGGGCCACTGGCCATCGGCCGCCGCATCGGCGATCACCCGGGCCCGCACCCCGGCCCGCTTGAGGGCGGCCTCCAGCAGCGGCTCAAAGCCCGCCTGTCCAGCCGGCACCAGCACCTGCATCCGTGGATGGCGCCGCTGCAACTCGGCTGCCGCCGCCGCCATCGGGGGCAGCAGATAGCGCAATTCCTGGCGGCGGGAGGCGGGCAGCAACAGCAGCACGGGCTGATCCGGATCCAGATTCAGCTGGGCGCGGGCCTCCTGGCGCGAGGGCATCTGGCCGAGGGTGTCGATCAGGGGATGGCCCACCCAGGTGACGGCCGCACCATGGGATCCGTAGAAGCGCGCCTCCTCCGGAAAGATCGCCAGGATCCGATCGGTGAAACCGATCAGCCGGGTGGTGCCACCATCGCCCAGGCGCCAGGCCCACTCCTGGGGAGCGATGTAGTAGAGGATCGGCAGCTGGGGATAGCGGCGCCGCAGGCGCAGGCCCAGGTTGACGTTGGCCCCCATGTAATCGATCAGCACCGCCCCGTCGGGAGGATGGTGCTCCAGCCAGCGCCGCAGCCGGGCCTGCAGCTTCAGGGTGGGAAGCACGAGGGGCAGGGCCTCCAGCAGGCCGATGGCCCCCATGCTCACGGTGTCGGCCAGCAGCTCGGCACCGGCCTGGCGCATGCGATCGCCGCCGAGGGCCACCACCTCCAGAACCAGCTGGCGCGCGGCCGCTTCCTCGTGCAGGGCACGAATCAGCAGGCCACCCTGCAGATCCCCGGACACCTCACCGGTGCTCACCAGCAGGCGCACCATCAGCGCTGGGCCGGCAGCGGTCCCCGTCGTCCCGGTCCCACGGACGCCTCGAGGAAACGGCAGAGCTCATCGGCGGCCGGCAGCAGCGGCAACTGACGCGCCGAGCGCAGGGCATCGGCCAGCACCAGATCACTGCGGTAGAGGAGCGCCCACACCTCCTGAAGCTGGCGCAACTGGGCGCCGTCGTCCTGATCGGCCATGCCGCTGCGGCGCAACCCGATGCGATTGAGACCGCGGATCCGACCCGGGTGCCCCTCGATCATCGTGAAGGGCGGCACATCGCGATCGATGCGACTCATGCCACCCACCATGGCAAGGGTGCCGATGTGGACGAACTGGTGGATGCCGAGCACGCCGCCGATCACGGCCCGATCGCCGATCACCACATGGCCGGCCACCGCCACACCGTTGGCGATGACGATGCGATCGCCGAGATGGCAGTTATGGCCGATATGGCAGTAGGCCATCAGCAGATTGCCGCTGCCCAGCCGCGTCTGTTCGCCCTCGTGGGTGGCGCGGTTGATGGTGACGCACTCGCGGATGGTGTTGTCATCGCCGATCACCACCTCGGTGGGGGCGCCGCCGTACTTGAGATCCTGGGGCTCGAGGCCGATGCAGGCTCCCGGAAAGATGCGGTTGCCACTGCCCAGCCGCACCCGTCCGTCGATCACCACATGGGGCCCGATGCGGCTGCCAGCACCGATCTCCACCTCGGGACCGATGACGGCATAGGGGCCGATGTCGACACCGCTGCCGATCCTTGAGCGGGGATCGACCACTGCCGTGGGATGCACCGATGGGGCCATGGCTGCGCTGGTCATCGGTTCAGTCCACCAATGAGAACATCAGCTCGCCCGAACAGACGAGCTCCCCGGCCACGGTGGCCTGGGCGCGAACCTTGCCGAAGCGTTTGCGCTTGAGGCTGAGCAGCTCACAGGTGATGCGCAGCTGGTCGCCGGGCACCACCGGCCGTCGGAAGCGCACGCCATCGATGCCGGCAAAGACGAACAACCCCTTGGGCAGATCCGGCATCTGGGTAACGATCAGGCCCCCCACCTGGGCCATCGCTTCGACAATCAGCACCCCGGGCATCAGCGGCCGTCCGGGGAAGTGGCCCTGGAACTGGGGCTCATTCAAACTGACATTCTTGATCGCCACCGCCAGACGGCCGGGCTCGTAGGCCACCACCCGATCCACCAGGGCGAAGGGGTAGCGATGGGGCAGAAGATTGAGGATCTGCTCGCAGGCCAGCACAACCGGCTCAGCGGCAGGACCTGCTGCGGCAAGGGAAAAGGGATCCACAGCCATGCCGGTCGCGGCAGGGTCTGCAGGCGGCTCAGCCGCGCCGGGTGGAACGGCGGGCGCCGAACCTGAGGGGGCGGCTGTCCCGTCCTGGGCGCCGGAGTCCGCGGGGGCATCGGAGCCGGCGGGGGCGGTGGTGGCGGTGGTGGTGACGTTCAAGAGCGTGATCAGACAGGCGCGGGGAGAACTCGGTCGCTGGCGGAGCTGAGGGCCGCAGCCAGGGCAGTGTGCAGGCCGTGGGAGCCGCGATAAGCGAAGACCTGGGCCTGCGGCAAACCCGCCAGGGCCAGATCTCCCAACAAGTCCAAGAGCTTATGGCGGACCGGTTCATCGGCGAAGCGCAGGGGCGGATTGAGCCAGCTCTCGCCATCACAGACCAGGGCGTTGTCGAGAGCGCCGCCCCGGATCAGACCAGCGCTGCGCAGGGCCTCCACCTGATCGCGGAAGCCGAAGGTGCGGGCAGGGGCGATCTCCCGCACGAAGCTCTCGGGGGTCAGGGCCAGGGAGTACAGCTGGCGGCCGATGGCCGCTTGGGGGAACTCGATGGCGGCGCCGATCAGCAAGGCCTCGGCGGACAGGGCCGTGATGAAACTCAACCCCTGGCGCAGCACGATCGGTTCGGCCAGCGGCGGCGCTGACTGGCGCGGGCCGAGGCAGCGCAGTCCGGCCTCGGCGATCGCCTCCACCCAGGGCAGGGCCGAGCCATCGAGCAGGGGAATCTCGTCCCCCTCCACCAGGATCCGGGCCTGGCTGACGCCACAGCCGGCCAGGGCCGCCAGCAGATGTTCGACCGTGGCCAGGCGCCGCTCACCCAGCCGCAGGGCCGTGCACAGCTGGGTGTCGCTGACCTGGCCGGGCACCAACCGCTGCAGCGGCAGCTCAGGGGCATCGAGCCAGCCGACCCAGTATCCGGGAGCCTCACTGCCGAGCAGCCTCACCCGGGTGCGCTCGCCGCCATGAAGGGCGACGCCATCGCGCTCGACGGCGCTGACCAGGGTCCAGGCCTGGCTGTAATCGCTTGGCCAGGGACCCATCAGAACTTCCAGCCGACGCCGAGGTTGAAGCGCCAGTTGCCAGTGAGATCCTGGCTGGCCACCTCCAGACGCAGCGGCCCCACCGGGGTGGTGACGATCAGGCCCGTACCCACCGAGAAGCCTTCGCCGGGCTTGCCGAGCAGGCCGCCGGGATTGCCGGGCACGTTGGCCTGGCTGCCGAAGGTGGTGCCGCCATCGACGAACAGCTCGCCGCTGATCATGCTGAAGATCGGGAAGCGATATTCGATCGTGGCCTCGCCGAAGTTGCGTCCCACCCCCAGGTCGCAGTCGTAATAACCGCGGACGGAGTTGCCGCCACCGAGGCAGAAGGCCTCAAAGGGAGGCAGATCGCCGATGACACTGCCGGCGGACACCTGGAAGGCGAGGGCCTGCTTGCAATCGGCGACTTCGCCAGCCTTGGGCTTACAACCCTTGTAGAGCTTCAGCCAGTTGACGGGGATGTAATGGGTGTAACTGCCGCGCAGGCGATTGAAGGTGGGCGAATCGGGGCCCACCGAGATGAACTGCTCGGTGCCAAGGCTGAGGAAGTTGCCCTTGGTGGGATTGCGGGGGTCATTGAGATTGTTCATCGTCGCCGCAATGCGGACGCCGAACAGCTGGTTGTGGGTGGCGCAGTTGTAGGCCAGGCAGATCACCGAACCGGTCGGGACCTGACTGCCGTTGTTGTTGAAATCATTACTGGAAACGCCGTAGCGGCTTGAGGTACCAGCGAAATCCATCGGCGTGGCTTCCTGGCCACTCAGCCCCAGCACGAGGCTCCAGGGGGCCCGCTTGAAGGGGTTGCCGCCGTTGAGCGGCCTCACAAACTGAAGATTGCCGCCAACCCTCTGAATGACAACCGAATTACCAACGTAGTCAAACCAACTCAGGTCGCCGGCACTATCGATAGCCTCCTGAATCGAACCAAAAGTCTTACCCAGAGGATTATTGTTGTTGTTAATATTATAAGCCAACGTGACCCCTGACGGTTGATAAAAATCACCGGCCGTCAGGATATTGCCGTTGTTCTGGCTCTGGAAAATCTGGGGGACATCGCGGCTGACGAATGCCTTGGCCCGGAAGGCCGTGCGATAGCGATCCCCCTTGATCCAGGGATCGGTGAAGGTGAGATCCACCAGGCCACCGAACTGGCCATAGGTGAAGCTGGTGGACAGATCCCAGGCGCGGCCGAGCAGGTTGCTGTCCTGAATCTGAACCTGGCCGAACACCCCCTGGCTCTGGCTGTAGCCAAGGCCGCCGGAGAGGGAGCCGGTCGACTGTTCGACGATGCCGAGCACGATCGTGATCCGTCCCGGATTGTCCGGCACGGGTCGCAGGGTGACCTTGACATCACTGAACAGACCGGTGCCGTAGAGGCGCTTGAGATCTTCCTCCAGGTTGCGGCGGTTGAACACCTGGCCGGGCTTGAGCGAGATCTCCCGGGTGATCACCCAGGGCTTGGTCTTGCCGCGGATCGGCTGGCCCTTGTCATTGGTGGTCGAGGCCTCCTTGTTGATGAACTGCACCTCCACCCCCTCGACGATCCCCTGGCGGATCACCAGTTCCACGTCGCCGTCGGGGCTGATGCGGCTGGGCCCGGTCACCCGAGCCAGGGAATAGCCCTGATCCCCATACCACTTCTGCAACTCCTGCATGCGGGTCTGCAGGGTGTTGAGATTGAGGGTCCGGCCCAGATCGGCGGCGAAGGTGTCCTGAACCACCTGCCTGGGCACCTCGGCATCGGCGGGATTGAGGCTGATCTTGGTGAGCACAGGGTTGGGAACCACCTGCACCTTGAGCCGCACCCCCAGGGGGCCATCCACGGGCTCGATGCGCACATCGGCAAACCAGCCGGTGGCATAGATCGCGGCGAGATCGGTGCGCAGCTCGCTGCGGGTGATCTCCGTGCCGGGGGTGACATTCATCGCCCCGTAGGCCGCCAGCTCGAGCCGCTCCCGTTCGGGATGGCCATCGAGACCCTCAATCACCACCTCACTGACCAGGACCCGCGGCTCCTGGCTGGCCTGGGCGGCAGGTGCCGCCGGAGCGGGCTCGGCATTGAGCGGGCTGGCCGGAGCCGGACCCATGCCGGAAGGCACCAGGGGATCGGCCGCCGGCTCCGCTGACGGGGCTGCAGGTGCCGCCGGCGCCGGAGCACCAGCGGGGGCCTGGGCCAGCAGGGTGGGCGTGGCGGCTGCGGAGTCGCTGGGGGGGGCACTGGCCAGCGGTGGTGCGGCAGAGGCCGTGCCACGGGCGAGTGCAGGCCTGGAGGCCACCTGGCTGGCGGCAACAGCGCCTGAAGCGGGGGGCGCCGTCGCCTGTACGGGAAGTGCAGACGGAGCCGCAATCGCGGGCTGGGGGTGCGCCACGGCCGCGAACGGCTGGGCGATCTGTGGTGAAGACCCTGCCTGGGCGGCCCTTTCAATCTGCTGAGCCGCCTTCTCGCCTGCCTCCTGGGCAGCGTTGGCCCGTTCAGGAGCCAGCAGCACCAGGGCCGCCAGGGGCATCGCTCCGGCGAGCAGCGGCAGGGCGACGCTGGGGGAGAGAAGCGACCTGCGGAGGCGAAGGCCTGGCATGGGTATCGGGGGCAGCGCGGCCAGGCCGCAAATTTTGCCGACCTTACCCGTAGACCCGGGGTTCCGGACATACCCCTTGGACCCGTTTGAGGACCTCCCCGTAGGCCTCGACCACGCCGCCGAGATCCTGGCGGAAGCGATCCTTGTCCAGGATCCGCTCCTGACTGTCGCTGATCGCCTTGTTCCAGAGCCGGCAGGTGTCGGGACTGATCTCATCGGCCACCACCAACTCCCCAGCGCTGGTGAAGCCCAGTTCGATCTTGAAATCCACCAGCTCCAGGCCCACCTGGGAGAACAACTCGCCCAGGGCGGTGTTGACCCGCAGCGCCAGCGCCCGGATGCTGCTGAGCTCCTCGGGACTGACCAGCGCGAGTCGCTCCAGGCGGGCCTCCGACAGCAGCGGATCGCCGAGGGCGTCGTCTTTGTAATACAGATCGATCAGGGGGGGCTCCAGGCGGCTGCCGGCGGCAATCGGCATCTGGCGGCAGAGGGAGCCGGCGGCGATGTTGCGCACCACCACCTCCACTGGAATCACCCGCACCGGCCGCACCATCATCCAGAGCGCATCGCGTACACCCAGGTAGTGGGTGGCGATCCCGCCGCGTTCCAGATACTCGAACAGCAGCGCCGAGATGCGGCAGTTGAGCGCTCCCTTGCCCGTCAGCTGGGCCTTCTTGAGGGCGTTGAAGGCGGTGGCGTCGTCCTTGTATTCGACCGCCACCAGGTCCTGCTGATCGGTGGCGTGGATCCGTTTGGCCTTGCCTTCGTAGAGGAGGGCTCCGATCGCTGCGGCGGTCATGGTGAGGACTTGGAGTGGGCTGAGGTGGGCACGGGCACCGGATTGGCAGGGGCGTCAGGGCCCGGTCCTGGCTTGGGCAGATCGGCGGCGTGTCCCCCGGGAGCCCGGGGCGAACGCAGTTTCTGCTCCAGCTCGAGGCTACGGGCTGCGGCGCCCGGATCCTGCCGCCGCAGCCGCCATTCGCCATAGGCATCGTCCAGCCGGCGCGTCAGCCGCAGCTGCCGTTCGATCGCCCGCTGGGAACCGCTCACGGAGGCGGGCAGGGCCGCCTGGGTGGTCAGCAACTCCGAAACCAGACTCCAGGCACCGGCTGACGCGGCCTGCTCCAGGGCCCGCTCCAGCAGGGCATCCAGCTCCTGGGGAGGCAGGTCGGCCAACAGCCGGATCGCCTGCTGCAGCCGGATGGCGGCGCCGGCATCGCGCTGGCGGCTGAGCAGCAGCAGCTGGCCGGCGGTGCGGCGCTGGCCGAGGGACTCCAGATGGTCCGCCATCACCTCGAGGGCAGAACGGGTGATGACGCTGCCATCCGGGCGGCGCTGGATCGGCAGCGCCAGGGCCTCCAGCTGGCCATAGCGCTCGGCCGCGAGGCGCTCCAGCGCCAGAGCGGCTCGTTGATGATCGAGGGCGGCATTGGCGGCCCGCCATTGCAGGGTGAGCCACTGCACCTGCTCGGCACCCGGGGCGGGGCCATAGCGATCGAGAACCGTCAGGGCCCCAGCGGGCGCCTGGCAGCTGAGCAACACATCGGCGTTGGCCAGCACCACCGCCAGGGGCTGGGGGGCCGGAAGCATGGTCAGCAGGCGCTGACGCACCAGGCGCAGCCTGGCGGTGGCGTTGGCTTCAGCCAGCTGGCGGCAGAGCGGATCGAGGGTCTCGAGACTGGCCCCGGCGATCAACTTGGTGAAGGCGTCAGTGGAGAGCACCGGCGCCGCTGCCGGGACCGCCGTCCCCGTCCCGGCAGGGCTGACGATCGCGGCCGGCGCCGCCACCGGCCCGGCTGGAGTCCTGGGCTGGGCCGGGGGAGGGGCCGGGGCGGGGGAGCCCGAGGGAGCGGTGGCGCCGGCTCCCGTGGCGACCGACGGCTGGGCCGCAGCAGCGGCCCTGGCCCCCAGCGGCGCCTGGGACAGGGCCGGCAACCAGAGGACGAGGAGCAGGGCACTCAACCCCGGGGCGGGCCGGCGGCGGCGCCGTGCCACAGCTGCGGTGCCGGTCACGGACAATGGCGGGATCGATGGCACGCCGCTCAACTTACCGGCGGCGCCACCGGCCGGCCCGTTCCCCGTGGTGAGTCCCCCTCCATGAGCCCGTTCAGCGCCCCCACCACCGCGACTGCTCCCCATGCCACCCCCGCCAGCGCCGAGGCCCCCGGCGGGCTGCCCACGCCGGGGCGCATCCTGGTGGTGGGAGGCGGCGGCCGCGAGAACGCCCTGGCCTGGGCCCTGGCCCGCTGCCCGGGGGTGGAGGGGATCTGGCTGGCACCGGGCAACGGCGGCTCGGCCGCCATCGCCGGCTGCCATCCCCTGCCCCTGGCCGACAACGACACGCCGGGTTTGCTGGCCGCCTGCCAGGAGCTGGCCATCGAGCTGGTCGTGATCGGGCCTGAGGCCCCGTTGGCAGCCGGGCTGGCCGATCGTCTGCGCGAGGCGGGGCTGGCCGTCTTCGGACCGGGCGCGGCGGGGGCCCAGCTGGAAGCGAGCAAGCAGTGGGCCAAGGCGCTGATGGTGGAAGCCGGCGTCCCTACGGCACGCCACTGGCCCGCCGACAACCTGGAGACGGCTCTGGAGGCCCTCCAGGCCCATGGCCGGCCACTGGTGGTCAAGGCCGATGGCCTGGCCGCCGGCAAGGGCGTCACCGTGGCCGCGACGCTGGAGGAGGCGCGAACGGCGATCCACGAGGTGTTCGCCGGTCGCTTCGGCGCCGCCGGCAGCTCCCTGGTGCTCGAGGAAACCCTGCAGGGCCCGGAAGTGTCGGTGTTCGCCCTCACCGACGGGGAGCACCTGGTGCTGCTGCCCCCCGCCCAGGACCACAAGCGCATCGGCGAAGGGGACACCGGCCCGAACACCGGCGGCATGGGGGCCTACGCCCCCGCCCCGCTGCTGGATGCGGCCGGCCTGGAGGAGACCCGGCGCCTGGTGCTTGAGCCCACCCTCAGGGCGCTGCGGGCCCGGGGCATCGACTACCGCGGCGTGATCTACGCCGGCCTGATGCTCACCGCCAACGGCCTGCGCGTGAT
Source organism: Synechococcaceae cyanobacterium (assembly GCA_947378425.1). Taxonomy (GTDB): domain Bacteria; phylum Cyanobacteriota; class Cyanobacteriia; order PCC-6307; family Cyanobiaceae; genus Cyanobium. The sequence goes on along the minus strand of CANCJV010000025.1, from coordinate 44,711 downwards.
CGAGTTCAACTGTCGCTTCGGTGATCCCGAGTGTGAAACCCTGATGCCGTTGCTCGGACCGGAGCTGGCCCGGGTGCTGCTGGCCTGCGCCCGCGGCCAGCTGCAGCAGGCTCCGCTCCTGTCCATCCTGCCGGGCTGCAGCGCCTGTGTGATCGCCGCGGCCGAGGGCTATCCAGGCACCGTACGCAGCGGGGATGTCATCAGCAGCGAGCTGGAGGCCAGTGAGGATCGTCAGCTGTTCCATGCCGGCAGCCGCCTCGATGAGCAGGGCCGCTGCCTTACCTCCGGCGGCCGGGTGCTGGCGATGGTGGCCCAGGCCGACGACTTCGACACGGCCTTCGAGCGCGCCTACGACGGGCTGGCCAGGGTGCACTTCGAGGGCATCACCTATCGGCGCGACATCGGCCACCAGGTGCGTCGTAACCTGAGCGCTGCCGCGCTCGCCGCCGCCGCCCGGCCATGAGCCCTTCCGAGGCGCTGCCAGCCAGGCCAACTCCGGCCGGACCCAAGGGCCAGGGCCGTGACTGGCTGCTGAAGCTGGGTCGCTGGTGGGCCGAGTTCAGCCTGCAGACCAAGCTGCTGGCGGTGGCCACCCTGGTGGTGAGCCTGCTGATGACCGGCATCACCTTCTTCGCGCTCAACGGCATTCAGCGCGATGCCCAGATGAGCGACACCCGCTATGCCCGCGATCTGGGATTGCTGCTGTCGGCCAACGTGACGCCCCTGGTTGCGGAGGGCAACGACCGGGAGCTGGCCTCGGTAGCGGAGCGCTTCTGGCGATCGAGCCGCAGCCTGCGCTACATCGTCTTCGCCGATGCCGAAGGGGTCATCTACCTCGGCATTCCGATGGGCAATGGCAGCAGCAGCAACTCCGCCAACGGCGAGGAGCTGCTCAGCCGCAGGCTCGAGTTGCCCGCCGATCTGCAGCGCCGTCCCGACAACCCCCTGATCCGCCAGCACCTCACCCCGGACGGGCTGGTCACCGATGTGTTCGTGCCGATCGTGTTCGCCGATCGCTATCTGGGGGTGGTGGCCCTGGGCATCAATCCCAACGAGACGATGATCGCCAGTGCCGCCCTGACCCGGGAGGTGACGACGGCGGTGTTCATCTCGATCTGGGTGCTGGTGATCCTGGGCTCGGTGTTCAACGCCCTGACAATCATCCGGCCGGTGAAGGAGCTGCTGCGGGGGGTGCGCCAGGTGGCTGGCGGCAACTTCGCCACCCGCATCGCCTTGCCGGTGGGCGGCGAACTGGGGGAGCTGCTCGAGGGCTTCAACACCATGGCTTCCCAGCTGGAGGTCTACAAGGCCGCCAACATCGAAGAACTCACAGCTGCCCAGGTCAAACAGCAGTCCCTGATCGCCACCATGGCCGATGGGGCCGTGCTGCTCGACGCCGACGGCCGCATCGTGCTGGTGAATCCCACCGCTCGGCGCCTGTTCCGCTGGGAAGGGCGCAACCTCGAAGGCAATGAACTGGTGGAGGAACTGCCCGATCGCCTGGCGATCGAACTCCATTCCCCCCTGCTGGCCCTGATCGCCAATGAACGGGACACCACCGACGTGCGCTTCAGCTTCGGCGAACCTGCCCGCACCCTGCGAATCGTGCTGCAATCGGTGCGCGATGCCAGTGGCGAGAGCCTCAAGGGCATTGCCATGACGATCCAGGACCTGACGAGGGAGGTGGAGCTCAATGCCGCCCAGAGCCGTTTCATCAGCAACGTCTCCCATGAGTTGCGCACACCGCTGTTCAACATCAAGAGCTACGTCGAAACGCTCTACGATCTCGGCGACCAGCTCAGCCCGGAGCAGACCAAGGAGTTCCTCGGCATCGCCAATGCCGAGACCGATCGCCTCACCAGGCTGGTCAACGACGTGCTCGATCTCTCGCGGCTGGAGGCCGAGCAGGTGTGGGACCTGGAGGCGATCCCGATCACCCCTGCCATCGAGCAGACCCTGCGCACCTACCGGCTCAATGCCGAGGACAAGGGCGTGCGGCTGCAGTTCGAAGCCCAGGATCAACTGCCCAGGGTTCTGGGCAACTGGGATCAGCTGCTTCAGGTGTTCGACAACCTGGTGGGCAATGCCCTCAAGTTCACCCCCCGCGGTGGTCTTCTGACCCTGCGCGCCTACCCCTGGCCCGATCACTGCCCCTTCGACCCCAGCACCGGCCCGGGCGACAGTCCCAACTGCACCCTCACCTCACCGCTGCCAAGGCTGCGCATCGAGATCGCCGACACGGGCTATGGCATTTCGCCGGCGGACCAGGAGCGCATCTTTGATCGCTTCTTCCGAGTGGAGAACGCCGTGCACACCGAGGCTGGCACCGGCCTGGGCCTCTCGATCGTGCGCGGCATCCTCGACAAACACGGCACCCGCGTGCGCATGGCCAGTGAGCCTGGAGTGGGCACCACCTTCTGGTTTGATCTGCCCTTGGAGCACTCCGACACCGATGAGCTGGCGGTGCAGGCCGAACGGCGCGAATACAACAGCCTGGAGCTGATCAGTGCTTAGAAAGCGGGGAGCACTCCTCCGCTCTCACTCCCGGCTCTCACTCTCGACACTGCGCACAATCCGGGCCAGATCAGCGCGTTCATCGGTGGTGATGCGATGGGGCACGCCACTGATGATGCGCTCGAAGTTGGAGAAAGAATCCTTGATCTCCGGGCCGTTGCCGGTGATCACAAATTCACGGATGCCCTTGTCATGCCAGGAGCCGCGCATCTTGAACACATTCAGAGCCCGGGCCATCTCACCCCGGATCTCCACATACTGGAGCAGCAGGATGGTATCGGTGATCGTGGAGATGTGGGAATCGGTGATCGAGTGGCTGCCCATGAACTCCTCGGAGGTGTTCGTGAAGAAGCCGGCAATCTCCTCCTGCTTGGCATAGCCCGTCACGCCGATCACAAATTGGCGGAAGGCATTGTGGCTCACCCCCCTGGCCAGGGCACTGAGGGAATCGATCGCCATGCGGGTGGGCTTGAACTGGCTGATCTCGGTCTTGATGATCTGCAGATGATCCTCAAGACCCGTGGATTCGGGATAGGCACAGATGATCTTCAGCAGTCCATCCTGCTCCATCTGCTCAAAGTCGATGCCCCAACTGGTGGCGTTGCGGAGCAGCTGGGATCTTGATTCCTCATAGGCAAACAGAATCGCCCGCTCCCGGTTACGACAGGCATCCTCGACAAACTTGGACACCAGCAGGGTTTTGCCGGTGCCAGTGGCCCCCGTCGCCAGGATGATGGAATCCTTGAAGAAGCCGCCACCGCACATCTCATCAAGACGCGGCACGCCCGAACTCAGCCGCACATTGGAGGAGCGCTGGGTGAGGCGCATGGCACCGAGCGGAAAGATGCTGACGCCGTGGGCACCCATGGTGAAGGGGAATTCTCCCTTCATGTGGGTGGTGCCACGCAGCTTGAGGATCTCCACCGTGCGCCGTCGCCGCTCACCTTCGAGCACATTGCGGAGGATGACGACGTTGTCGGAGACAAACTCCTCAACGCCATAGCGAGCGATCGGACCGTATTCATCGATGCGCTCGGTGGTCATCACCGTGGTGACACCGATCTCCTTGAGTCGGGCGATCAGGCGAAAAATTTCACGCCGCACCACAGAAACGGCATCATATTGCTGGAACACCGCCGTGATCGAGTCGATCGCCACGCGCCGGGCCTTGTATTTGCGGATGGCGTAATTGATACGCTCGATCAAGCCGGAAAGATCAAAGCTGCCCGCCACATCCTGGCCATCGGGATCCGGCGAAGCATCGAGGATGAAGAGTTTATTCTGCTCCACCATCTCCTGCAGATTCCAGCCAAAGCTGGCGGCGTTGCGCAGGATATCAAGCGGCGACTCCTCAAAGGTGACAAAAATGCCGGGCTCGTTGAAATCGCGGATGCCGTTATAAAGAAAGTTCAGGGAGAAAACAGTCTTACCGGTGCCAGAAGTGCCGCTGATCAGGGTCGATCGAGCGATGGGCAGGCCACCATGGAGGATATCGTCAAAGCCCTCCATCCCCGTGGGCAGCTTCTGCACCTGCATCGGCGGTGTGCTGGTGAGAATTTGATCCGACATCGAAAGAGTGGCTTAACAGCGAAAGAAGGGATGGGAGGGAAGGGAAGCTGACGTTTGTGGCTGGGTTTCAGGGAGAGTCGGATTCCACCTCCGGCTCCGAAACCAATGCTTGCCTCGGATGATCGAGAGTCTGCTGGAGGGGTGCGAGCTCCTCCTCGCGGCCATAGTCATCCTCAAACAGCTCCTCATAGAGGAGATCAAGCCCGATCAGCACCCGTTCCCGGTCGGAGAGGTCGCCGATGATGCGCCGCACCGGTGGCGGCAGGATCTTGGCCAGAGTTGGAGTCGCGAGAATCTTGTCCTCCTCGGCCAGCTGAGGATTCTTGAGCACGTCGATGACCTTGAGGGCATAGACACCACGAAACTCGGTCTCCAGGATGTTACGCAGCGTTTTCAGCGCCCGCATTGAATTGGGCGTGTTACCTGCCACGTAAAGCTTCAGGATGTAGGTCTTGCGAGTCGTCATGGTCAGTGCAGTTCGGTGGAGCGCAGGGGCGTCACCAATCGTGACGACGTGGCCAAGCGGAGGGGATCGGAGTTGGCTGGGGTCAAGGCCAAGGGGGCATCGGGGGGGATGGAGTGTCGATACATTTCGCAGAGATGGGCCATCACATCCAGCAGGGCAAGTCGGTAATCCTGGAGGAAATCTTGTTGATGGCCCTCCAGCTTGAGCTGCTTCCAGAAGCCTTCGATGAGGTTCATATGAATCTCAACCGTTTGCGTGATCGGCAGATCGATGAAGAAGGCCGTATTCACGTAACTTTCCAGCGCCTGGTTGGCGGCAGCTGGATCGCGGAAGTAGCTGAGCAGAAGATCACGGTAGGAGCGGGTCAACGATCGCAGCAGCTCCTCCCGTTCCGCTGCAGGCAGATTGCGCAGAAAGCGATCCGGATCGCGCTTGTAATAGATGCCCAGATAGCTCAGCCGCCCCTTGAGCCGATTGGCCAGCTTCCAGCGATCAGCGTTGCCCTCGCCACGGCCAAAGGGCAGGCTGGCGGCACTGAGCAGGCCCCGGCGCACAAAACGCGACAGCGCCGCGTCAAGGCTGTAACCCAGCTGCTCCAGCTGATCCGCCGGCAGATGCACCTCGGCGTCGTGGTACTCGACCTGGCCGGTCACGTCGCCGATCACCACCGCCGGCAGCAGCAGCCCCAGCTGATTGAGCTGTTGATAGGTCTCGCCCTTGAGCGAACCCTTCTCCAGCAGCACCGCGTCAAAGTCCTCCCGGCGGCGGTCCAGGATCGTGGCCGGATCGGTCGCGGGATCAAAGCGCTCCACCTGGTAGCGGCTGGCGCTGAGCCAGCGTCCGCAGACCTCGGCCAGCGCCGGGTCACGGATCAGGCAGGCGATGGTGAGAGCCGGTTCAGGCATCGATTCGGGTCGGGGGCCGTGACGGGGACGGCAGCGCAGAACAGCCTGATGTTGACGGAGGCCAGGCCGGGAAGGCAAACTCTTTGTTTGTCTTCCGTTTGCTGTGAGCCCAGGCTCAATGGCACCAGGCGAGGGATCCGCTGATCATCCTCTGCCGAACGCCAGCCTGGCCACGCCCCCACGCCCATGAGCGAGTCCACCGCCACCAGCCCCGCCGGCGCCAGTGCCACCGGCAACGACCCCACAGGCGCCTACGCCATCGTTGAGGCCTCCGGCCAGCAGTTCTGGCTCCAGAGCGAGCGCTACCTCGACCTCGACCGCATCGCCGCCGAGGAGGGCGAGACGGTCATCCTTGAAAATGTCCTGCTGGTGAAGAACGCCCAGGGCACCACGGTCGGCCAGCCCTACATCAGCGGCGCCAAGGTGGAACTGAAGGTCATGGCCCACCGCCGCGGGCCGAAGATCATCGTCTACAAAATGCGCCCCAAGAAAAAAACGCGGCGCAAGAGCGGCCATCGCCAGGAGCTCACCCGCGTCATGGTTCAGTCGATCACCGTCGGCGGCAAGCCGATCAGCTGAGCAGCTCCGAAGCGCTCCCGAGCCGCTCCTGGCGGTCCCCTCCCCGTCAACCCATCCCTTCGCTTCCCCCACTCCATGGCCCACAAGAAAGGCACAGGCTCCACGCGCAACGGTCGCGACTCCAACTCCAAGCGCCTCGGCGTCAAGGCCTACGGCGGTGAAGCCGTCAGCGCCGGCTCAATCCTGATCCGCCAGCGCGGAACTTCCGTGCTGCCTGGCAACAATGTCGGCCGCGGCTCCGACGACACCCTCTTCGCCCTCACCGATGGGGTGGTCAGCTTCGAGAGCATCAAGCGCGGTCTGCGCAATCGCAAACGCATCCACGTCGCCGTCGCCTGAACCGCGATCCGGCGGCGATGCCCCACCACCCTGCTCTCCCGGACATGCCGGCTGGTGAGGCTGCCTACGACATGGATGCCATTTCCATAGCTGGCCATGACAGGGGTGCCACTTCCATGGCTGCCCTTGACACCGCCATCGGCACCCCTGAGCTGACAGCCGCAGGCGCATCCGGGAGCGAGCCCATGGCCACGGCATCTGCCATCACGGCCAGCGCGGTCGCTTCAGGACCCTGCGGTTTTCTGCTTCTCGACAAACCGGTCGGGCTCACCTCCCATGCCTGTGTCGCCAGGGTGAGGCGCTGTTATGGCCTGCGGCGGGTGGGTCATGGCGGCACCCTCGATCCCGCCGTCACCGGGCTACTGCCGATTGCTCTCGGACCGGCCACCCGCCTGTTGCCCTACCTGAGCGAAGGCAAGAGCTACCGGGGCGTGGTGCGGCTGGGGGTGACCACCAGCACGGATGATCTCGAGGGGGAGGTGTTGGGCCATGCCCCCGTGCCGCCCCTGGATCACCAGGCCCTTGACATGGCCCTCAACCCTTTCCGCGGAGAGATCCTGCAGCGGCCCCCGCAGGTGTCAGCGGTGCATGTGGACGGAGAACGGGCGTACGTGCGCGCCCGCCGCGGCGAACAGATGGAGCTGGCGCTGCGGCCCGTCACCATCCACCGGCTGGACCTGCTGGCCTGGGATGGCGAGCGCTCGGAACTGGAAGTGGCCGTGGACTGCTCCGCCGGCACCTACATCCGATCGCTGGCCCGGGACCTGGGGGAACGGCTCGGCTGCGGTGGTGCCCTGGCCCGGCTGCGGCGCACCGCCGCCCTGGGCTTTGAGCTCACCAACGCCGTCTGTCTGGAGCGACTGGAGCAGGCCCCGCCACCGCCCCTGCTGGATCCGCTCGCAGCCCTGAGCCACCTGGACCGCCGCCCCCTGAGTGACGCCGAACTGACCTCCTGGCGCTGCGGCCGGGCCCTGATCGACAGCGAGTGGCGACCCGCCCATACGGCCATCGCCGTGGTGGCGCCGGATGGCCATCTCGCCGGCATTGCCCGGGCCGATGGCCAGGGGCTGCTGCAGCCGCGGCTTGTCCTGGCGGCAGCCGGCTGAACCGGAGCCGATCTACCGCCCCTGCTGGAGCCCTTTCCACCATCGGCGCCATCGGTTCGGCTTCAACGGACCGTCAGGCCCCCTCCCCGTTCCCCGCCTCTCCTGACCGCGATGGCCGGCCACAGCAAATGGGCCCAGATCAAACGCACCAAGGCAGTGGTCGATGCCCGCCGGGGCGCCGTCTTCACCCGATTGGGCCGCGAAATCATGGTGGCCGCCAGGGCCGGTGCCGATCCGGCCGGCAACTTCCAGTTGCGCACGGCCATCGAGAAGGCCAAGGCGGCCGGGGTACCGAACGCCAACATCGACCGGGCGATCAGCAAGGGCTCGGGCCAGAGCGGCGGGGAAGCCGAACGCTTCGAGGCGGTGCGTTACGAGGGCTATGGAGCTGGCGGCGTGGCGGTGCTGGTGGAGGCCTTCACCGACAACCGCAACCGCACCGCAGCCGAACTGCGACTGGCCTTCGGCAAGAACGGCGGCAATCTCGGTGAAATCGGCTGCGTCAGCTACCTCTTCGAGCAACGCTCCCTGGTGCGGCTGCGGCCCCAGGAGCTGGATGAGGAGCAACTGCTCGAACGGCTGCTCGCCCTCGAGGAGGCGGGGGGACCAGCCGTGCTGAGTTACAGCCTCGAAGCGGACCACCTGGAGGTCCAGGGCGACTTCGCCGATCTGGAAGCCCTGCAGGATGGCCTGCGGCACCAGGGCCTGAGCGTCGAGAGCTGGGAGCATCGCTGGGTGGCCGGCAGCGGTTGCCGCATCGACGATCCCGAGAGCCTGCGGGCCTGTCTGCGCATGTTGGATGTGTTGGAGGAACTGGAGGACGTGCGCAGCGTCACAGCCAATCTGGAGGCCGATGAGTCGCTGCTGGAAGCGGTCCTGGGCCATCCCCAGGACTGAATCCGGCTCTGAATCCTCCGATCAGCCCTGCTCGCCGCGGCCCAGAGCGGCCCGATCCGCGACCACCAGGACCCGGGGATGGCGATGCAGCCAGCTGGCCGGCAGCTCCGCCGTGGCAGGCCCCTGCAGAATCCAGCGCAACACCCCGGCCTTCGCCGCGCCCGTCACCACCAACAGAATGCTGCGGGCCGCCAGGATCTCCTGCAGTCCCAGGGTGATGGCCCGCGCCGGCACCGCTTCCGGATTGCCCCCGAAGGCCGAGGCATTGGCCGCCCTTGTCGAGGCCGAAAGGTTGACGCAGCGGCAACGCACGCCGGCCTCACAGGGCGGTTCGTTGAAGCCCACATGGCCATTGAGCCCGAGGCCCAGCACCTGCAGCCCGACGCCTCCGGCAGCCTCCAGCTCGCGTCGATAGCGATCGGCTTCGGCGTCGGGGTCGGCGGCGCTGCCATCGGGCAGGCGCACCCGCTCAGGATCGAGGCCTAGGGGCACCACCAACCTGGCGGTCATCGCCGACCGGAAGCAGCGGGGGTCGTCGACGGCGAGGCCCACGTACTCGTCGAGATTGAAACTCAGCCAGCGCTCCCGCAGACGCTCCCCTTCGGCGAAGGGCAACAGGCTGAGCTGGCGGGCCAGAGCCAGGTAGATCGGATCCATGGTGCGCCCGGTGGCCAGGCCCAGGGGCAGCTCCGGCCGCCGCCTGCGCTCATGGAGCAGCAAGGCCGCCACGTGGTCGGCCACGGCGATCGGATCGCTCAGCTCGATCAGCTCGAGCCTGGAGGACGCAGCGCTGCCGATCGGTTCCTGACTCAAGGGTTGACGTAGGGCTTCAGGTCGACCCCGCGGTAGTAGTGCCGCAGGATCTGGTCATAGGAGCGGCCCTGCAGGGCCATGGCATAGGCCCCCCACTGGCTCATACCGACACCATGGCCGAAACCGCGCCCCTCAACCACCAGCTCCAGGGCCGGTTGGGGGATGGCGGTGGCTGGTGCGGTGGAGCGAGGGCCCGGTCCAGCGCCCGGGCCCGAGGGGGCCGCCTCGGGAGCCGGAATCGAAGGCGGCGGGGCCAGCAAGCCGGTGATCGCACCCGTGGCCGAATCGAGCAGGGCCTCCGCCAGGCTCGGCTCCGCTGGTACGGAAGCAACATCGCTGGCTGCCCGCCGGGGACCTGCGGTTCCTGTCTGGGGCACGCCCCGAGGCCCCGTTCCAGAACTGGCCGCCAGCAGCTCCAGACCGATGGCGCCCCTCTCCGGCTCCGAGCGATCCAGGGCCACCGGCTCCAGCCGGAACGCCTTCACCAGGGTGCTGCGCAAGCCCAGGCGCTGCCGCAACTGGGCGCCACTGAGTTCCAGACTGCCGGCGGGTCCGCTCACCCGGGCCCGGCGGATGCGCCCCGAACGACTGACGGCGAGCACATCGATACGGCTGACGCCGGCCGTCTCGCGGAAGGCACGGCGCAGCTCGTCCGGTTCGATGCGCTGCTGCCACTGGTGCATCGGCGAACGCTGATCGAAATCGGCGACGCTGACCAGATAGGGGAACTGCCGGCTCCAGACGTCGCCGCTGTTCTCGGTGCTGCTGCCGCCACTGCTGCTGTGAAACACGGCATTGATCAGGGAACGGCCCTGCATCAGCACCTCGGAGCGGGTGCTGGCCACCGCCGCGCGGGTGGAGTCCGTTTCCGACTCCACCCCCCGATACACCTGGCTGGCCACCGTGGCCTGGAGATCGAACGGGGCCGTGGGTTTCAACTGGCTGAGGGCATAGGTGCGGGCGGCGACCGCCTGGGCCCGCAGGGCCGCCAGCGGCCAGGTCGCCGGCATTTCACTGCCCACCACGCTTTGCAGATAGCGCTCCAGCGGCAGCTGGTTGATCACCAGCAGCCGGCCGTCGCCGCCGGCCCTGACCTGCAGGCGGCCGCGATAGAGGTGCCCTTCCACCGTCAACAAGGACGAGCGACCCGGAGCCGGCAGAGGCACGATCCAGAGATCGCCCGACACGGACACCAGGGACTCACCGGAGCCAGCAGCGCCGGGCATCACCACCACCAGACCGGCCTGCTCCTGCCGCAGCTGGAAGGGTTGCTCAGCGGCGATCTGGCCCAGGGAGCGCCCCTGGCCATCGGCCAACCTCAGCGGCGAGGCCGCTGCCGCCAGGAGCAGGGTGGGCTGCTGACGAATCAACACCCGCACCAGGGGGGAGGCCTCAGCATCGGCCCCTGGCGACGCCGCAGCCGCAGCCTCGGACCGGGGCGTGGGATCGACAGCCGCCAACGCCAGGGGCAGAGCCCCTGACACTCCCATCCCGGCCGTCAGCAGACCGGCACCTGCCGCCACCAGGCAGGGAAACGCCAGGCATGCACCGAGGCGCCGGGGGCCAGAGGAGGGCATTCAGAACCGGCAGCGGCGGCACGAGCTCCCCATTGTGACCGCCCCTGGATGGCCAGGCCACCCTCACCCACCGCCGCATGCTGCCGCGCCCGGACGACGTGGCAGCATGCGGCTCAGCAAGCAGCGGGCCGTGCAGGTCACCTTTCTGGGCACGAGCTCGGGCGTTCCCACGCGCGCGCGCAACGTTTCGGCCGTGGCCCTGCGGCTGCCACAGCGAGCAGAACTGTGGCTGTTCGACTGCGGCGAGGGCACCCAGCACCAATTTCTGCGCAGTGATCTGCGGGTCTCCCAGCTGCGGCGCATCTTCGTCACCCACATGCATGGCGACCATGTCTTCGGGCTGCCCGGCCTGCTGGCGAGCCTGGGGCTGGCGGGGGCGAGCAAGGGGGTGGATCTCTACGGGCCCGACCCGCTGCGCGAGTACCTCGATGGGGCGCTGCGCACCTCCTCCACCCGCATCGGCTACCCGCTGCGCACCCACCGGGTGAGGGATGCGGCCCACAGCGGCGCCCTGGTGCTCGACGACGACGACCTGACGGTGCGCTGCACGCCCCTGAACCACCGGGTGCCTGCCTACGCCTACCGGGTGGATCAGAAGCCCCGTCCGGGGCGCTTCGACATCGCCATGGCCCGGCAGCTGGACATCCCACCCGGCCCGGTCTACGCCGAACTCAAGGCCGGCCGCACGGTCACCCTTGCCGACGGCCGCATCATCCGTGGCGACGCTCTCTGCGGCCCGCCCAGACCCGGATGCAGCGTCGTCTACTGCACCGACACCGTCTTCAGCGAAGCGGCGGTGGAACTGGCCCGCGGCGCCGATCTGCTGATCCACGAATCCACCTTCTGCCACGCCGAAGCGGAGCTGGCGATCGCGCGCCAGCACTCCACCAGCACCATGGCCGCCCAGACGGCCCTGGAGGCCGGGGTCAAGCGTCTGGTGCTCACCCATCTGAGTCCGCGTTACATCAGCGGCAATGCCATGACCCCCGAAGACCTGGTGGCCGAAGCACGGATGATCTTCCCTGAGACCCAGGTGGCCAAGGATTTCCTCAGCATCGATGTGGTCGCGGCTGAACCACCCGAGCAGGGCTGAGCCTGCAACAGTTCGCGTGATTCCCCAGCGGGGGACCCATCGGCCGTGATACAAGGTCTCAGTCGCGGTCTCACCGCCATTTCACCGGCTTCTTCCATGGCCCCCTTCCTTCGCTCCGCCCTTCGAGCCGCAGCCCGGATCCTGCTGATTCTGCCCCTGGCGTTGCTGGTCTGTTTCGCTGGCCCTGCCAACGCCGCCCAGTGGAGCAGTGAGCAGCTCACCGTGCCATCCAGCGTCGATGGCACCCTCGTCACCCTCAGCGAAAAGGACGTCAAAGCCGGTCGCAAACTGTTCAACACCAGCTGTGGCACCTGCCACGCCGGTGGCATCACCAAGACCAACCAGAACGTGGGCCTCGACCCCGAGACCCTGGCCCTGGCCACCCCGCCGCGGGATTCGGTCGACTCGCTGGTCGACTACCTCAAGGATCCCACCTCCTACGACGGCGAATACAGCATTTCGGATGTGCACCCCAGCCTGCGCAGCAGCGATGTGTTCGTTCAGATGCGCAACCTCGACGACAACGATCTGCGCCTGATCGCCGGCTACATCCTGGTGGCCCCCAAGGTGCAGGGCCAGCAGTGGGGCGGCGGCAAGATTTACTTCTGAATCGGCTGATCGGGCCTGACCGTCTCATCTGCGCCCCCTTGTGCAGGGTCCCCGGATCCCAGCCCGGCCACAAGCTTCAGCAGCCTCCAGCTTCTCTCAGCTCGATCCCCCCAGGCCCTCCCCAGGAGGGCCTTTTTTGTGCCCGCGGCAGCCGCCAACAGTCGCAGCTGATCGGGAGCTTCGATCGCCGCCAGCTTGGTCACGCTTGCCACGCACGGTTGGCTCGGGTGCAAGAGCCACCCCAGAGCAGCTGCGGATGAGCCCCTTGCCAACTTCGGGCGTCCTGGACAATGGCACCAGGGTGTGCGCCTCTGGGGAGCCGCCCGGTGCAGGGCTGCCCGGGGTTGGTGCAGACGGATCCGGGTCTACAGGGATCCCCGTCAACTCCTGAGCCACCGACGCCGGATGATCAGCTCTGGCTCCTGAGGCTCAGTCCACCACAGGCAACTCAGGCGGCCAGCGATTGCCAGGCTCCATCGAGGCCGGCTGCTTGCTGTACCACCACTCCTGCAGGGCCGGCGCCAATCGCTGCGGAAACAGGGTGATCACCGTGCAGGTGGGCCGGGCTCCGGGCTGGAGCAGCTCGACGGCATAAGAGGGGCAGCGTCGGGCGGCCAGATCGGCCACGAAACGGCGACCCACCCGCCGCCAGCTGGGTTCCTTGCTGCGCCAGGCCAGCCGGCAGCAGGGCCAGGGCAGCTCTTCGCGATCGAACAGGCGGCAGCAGGGTCCAAGCACGCGGTAGCTGTACTGACCGCCGGGACTGGCGTGCTCACTGCCGGAAACCAGCACGGAATGCACCTGGACGGACATAAAAAAGCCACCCCGCAGGGTGGCAGAAAGAGATGTTGAAGGCAAGGCGGAGCCGGAAGGGCACCAACCTTGTGGTGAGCAGACAGCCTTTTAGTGAGCAGACAGCCTTGTGGTGAGCAGACAGCCAGCAACCGCATCCAGGCTTTGAAGGGGGCTGGCAGGAGCCAACCCGCACCCGATGAAGCGGACGAGAGCTGGCCGGGAGCTCAATAGAGCTCTTCTTCGGCGTGGGTCTTGATGGTCACGTCGGAGGTGGGGTAAGCCACGCAGGTGAGCACGAAACCGGCTTCGATCTGGTCGTCGTCCAGGAAGCTCTGATCGGACTGGTCGACGGTGCCGGAGGTCAGCTTGCCGGCGCAGGTGGAGCAGGCACCGGCGCGACAGGAGTAGGGCAGATCAATGCCCTGCTCCTCAGCGGCGTCGAGGATGTACTGGTCATCAGGAACCTCGATCGTCTTGTTGAGGCCTTCGCTCTCATTGACGAGGGTGACCTTGTAGGAAGCCATGGAAGAGATAGGGGCTCACAGGGACCCGGTGGCCAGGGACCTGTAGGACCCGCCCTTCCTACATCCGACAGGGGGCGTTCCCGTCGATCTGGGGCCGGCAGGCCGGGAAGGCCAATCAAAGCCAGGGCACTGATCAGTGTGCCTTATGTAACAGTCCCGTTCCGCCGGATCGTCATCAGCCCCCAGGGCTCCTGGGAGGCCGTCAGCTCACCGTGCCAGCCGGCCGCCGCCAGCGCCCGGATCAGCGACGGCGCCTGATCCACCAGCAGACCGCTCAGCAGCCCCAGGCCATCGGCCGCCAGCACCTGGTGGAAGGCCGGAGCCAGGGCCTCGATCACCGGCGCCAGGATGTTGCAGAGCAGCAGATCGGCGGGTCGCCCGGCCAGCAGCTCCGCCAGCGCCTCTACCGAGCCCTGGGCCACCGTCAGCGACAGCCCGTTGAGACGGGCGTTGTCGCCGCTGGCCCGCACCGCCAGGGGATCGGTGTCGCTGGCCAGCACCGAGGCCGCCCCCAGCCGCAGGGCGGCCAGAGCCAGGACGCCGCTGCCGCTGCCCAGATCGGCCACCCGCAGCCCCGCCAGCCCCGATCCGGAAGCCGCCAGACCCTCCAGGGCCTCCAGGCAGAGCCGGGTGGTGGGATGGCTGCCGGTACCGAAGGCGCTGCCCGGATCCATGCGGATCACCAGCCGCTCGGCGTACTCCTGGGGCAGCTCCAGCCAGGCGGGCAGGATCAGCAGACGCTCACCGACCGGATCGGCCTGCCAGTGCCGTTTCCAGCTCAGGCTCCAGTCTTCCTCGCCCTGCTGCTGCCAGAGCAGCGGCGGCAGAGCCAGGTCAAACGGTTCGCCGAGGGGTGCCAGAGCCCGCTCCAGAGCCAGGCGCTGGGATTCGGGCCAGTCGATCTCGGGTAGCCAGGCGAGCAGCTCTCTGAGCTGGGGCGTCTCCGGGCGATGGCGCACGGCCACCCGGGGAATGCCGAGGCTCTGCAGCTTCCAGAGCAGCGACTCCTCCAGCTCGGGCGGACAGGCCATCTCCAGCCGCCACCAGCCCGGAGCTCCCGCCTGGAGTTCTGGGGGGGCAGCGGGGGATGGATCGCCCCCACCCCCTGCTGCTGCCGCGGCCGCCGCCGCCATCAGAGGGTGACCGGATGGGCTTCCTGGATGCCATTGATCTGGTGGATCGTGGCCAGGAGGCTGGCAGGAATCGGATCGTCGAGGCTCAGCACCATCACGGCGTCACCGCGCACGATCCGGCGCCCCACCTGCATCGAGGCGATGTTGACGTTGTGCTCGCCGAGCACCGAACCGATCTGACCGATGATGCCGGGCATGTCCCGGTGACGGGTGAACAGCATGTGGCGACTGGGGGCCACATTCACCGGGAACTCGTCGATGGTGGTGATCCGCAGTTCACCATCGGCGAACACCGCCCCGGTGACGCTGTGGTTGCCCTTGCTGCCGCGGCAGCTGAGCTGCAGGGAGCCGCCGGCAAAATCGCGGCTGGATTCGTCCTTGACCTCCAGCACGTGGATGCCCCGCTCCTTGGCCTCCAGGCCGGCATTGACATAGTTGATGCTGTCGCCGAGGGCCGTGGAGAGGATGCCCTTGAGCGAAGCCACCACCAGGGGCTGGGCCGGCAGGGAGGCGAACTCTCCCTGGAGGCGCACCTCCAGTTCACTGATCTGGCCGCCGGCCAGCTGGCTGAGCAGCTGACCCAGGGTCTCGGCCAGCTGCAGATGGGGCTTGAGCTGCTCCATCAGCTCGGCGTTGAGGCCGGGAATGTTCACGGCGCTGCGGGCGGGCAGGCCCAGCAGCACATCGCGAATCTGCTCAGCGACGTCGATGGCCACATTCTCCTGGGCCTCTTCGGTGGAGGCGCCGAGGTGGGGGGTGAGGATCAGGCGCTCCTTGACGGCCCGCAGCGGCGAATCGGCCGCCAGGGGCTCCTTGGCGAACACATCGAGGGCGGCGCCGGCGATGACGCCGTTCTCGACCGCTTCAGCCAGGGCCGGCTCATCGACGATGCCGCCGCGGGCGCAGTTCACCAGGCGTGCCGTCGGCTTCATCGTGCGCAGCAGCTCGGCATTCACCAGGTTTTCGGTCTCCGGCGTGCGCGGCAGGTGCAGGGTGATGTAGTCGGCTTCGGCGAACAGTTGGGGCAGGGGCAGCAGCCGCACCTGCATCTGCTGGGCTCGCTCCGGCGACACGAACGGGTCGTAGGCGGCCACATCCATGCCCATCGCCCTGGCGACGCGGGCCACATGGGAACCGATCTTGCCGAGGCCGACCACACCGAGAATTTTCTTGTAGAGCTCATTGCCCACGTAGGTCTTGCGGTCCCAGCCGCCGGCCATGGTGCTGGCGTGGGCGTGGGGCACGTGGCGCGAGAGCGCCAGCATCAGCGCCAGGGCCTGCTCCGCCGCCGCGATCGTGTTGCCCTCGGGCGAGTTCACCACGATCACACCGCGGCGGGTGGCGGCGGGCACATCGACGTTGTCGACGCCGACGCCGGCCCGGCCGATGATGCGCAGCTTGGTGGCGGCCTCGATCACATCCGCCGTCACCTGGGTGCCGGAGCGGATCATCAGGCCGTCGTAGTCGCCGATGATCGCCTTGAGCTCCTCGGGCGGCAGCCCGGTGCGCACATCCACCTGGGCCACCTGGGAGAGGATGTCGATCCCCGTTTGATCGATGGGATCGGAAACCAGAACCTTTGTCATGACCCGGCGTGTGAAGTAGCGCCGCAACGGCGCAGTGAGCAGCACCGCCCCGAAGGGCTGGCCGGAGGTGCAGTGTAGAGAGCGACGTCGTGGCCAAATTCGGAGGCAGAACGTGACGCTGTGTGTGGTGGTGGTGCTGGATGACCACAAACGCCTGGAACAGCTGCGCCAGCAGCTCGCGGACCAGCAACCGGCGCCGACCCAGCTGGTGGCGATCGGCAGCGGTGAAACGGCCATGCCCTCGGTGGACCGGCTCAATCCGGCCACGGCCCGGCGCCAGCGGCAGCGGGGCATGGCCCGCTGGCTGATGCCCTTCGGCTTCCTGGCCGGACTGACCTTCACCCAGATCACCGATCTGCACACCTTCGATCTGTTCGGCCCCTGGGGCGAACCGGTGATCGGAGGGCTGCTGGGGATGGGCTCAGGACTGATGGGAAGTTTCGCCGCGGCGGCGAGCGTGGTCTCCGAGGAGGAGGACCGGCTGCGGATCCTGCGCAATCGCCTGGAGGAGGGCAACTGGCTGCTGCTGCTGGAGCAGGCCAGCGGCCAGGAGGTGCCCTGGACCCTGGTGCAGCAGGCCCGCCCCAAGGCGGTGATCCGCCTGGGAGAGGACTGAAACCGTGCTGCCCCTGGAATCACTGCTGCAGGGATCGAGCCAGCGCCAGGAGCTGCTGCCGATCGTGGCGGCTGCCGAAACGGCCCTGCGCACCTGGGAGCCCACCTGGTCACCCCTGCTGGCGGCGGCACTGAGGGAAGAGGCTGAGCAACGACTTGCCTCCCTCAGCGATCTCAGCCTGGCCAGCGCCGGCGGCTATCCGGGGGCGGAGCGCCGTCGGCTGCTGCTGCTGCGCGCCGAAGTAGCCCAGCCCGTCGAGGAGCTCGATGCCGGTTTATCCGGCCTGGAGATCAGCGGCAACTTTCTGTTTGATCCCGCCGAACCCGCAGATTTCCGTGAGGGACTGGCAACCGCGGGCGCCGGAGCCGGTGAGCTCGGCGATCTCTGGGTCCGGGGTGACCGGGGCGCCCAGGCGATCGTCTCAACCGAGCTCGCCCTGAAGCTCGATGGCCAGCTCGGCCGCGTGCGCAGCGTCGAGGTGCGCTTCGAGGCCCGGCCGATCGGCGAGCTGCAGCTGCCGCCGGAGCGGATCGAGCGCACTTTGACAACGGTAGAGGCCTCCCTGCGCCTCGACGCGGTCGGCTCGGCCGGTTTCGGCCTCTCCCGCAGTCGCCTGGTGGAGCGGATCCGCCGCGGTGAAGTGCGCATCGACTGGCAGCCGGTGACCAGCCCGAGCCGGGAACTGGCGCCGGGCCAGCGGGTGCAGCTCGAAGGCCGGGGCGAACTGCTGATCGAAGCGGCGGAACCCACCCAGCGCGGCCGCTGGCGGGTGGTGCTCAAACGCCGTTGAGACGCCCGGTGGACAAGGCGGCGGCACCGTCCTGCCTGAACCCTCGACAGCGGGATTTCGCATCCTGTGGAGTGGCAGGATCCGCCAGGGGTTGGCGAGAGCTGATGATCCACTCGGCAAGCGGTTCAGCCTGGCTGCTGAGCCGCCGCCCAAGGAGCCCCGTGAGCCGACTGCTAAGTTGTGACCTCGCAGGGGAACTCGATCCTTCGATCCGGGTCCAACCTGTCCCGAGGGCTCCGTGCCTGAGGGCGATTAGCTCAGAGGTAGAGCACTACCTTGACACGGTAGGAGTCACTGGTTCGATTCCAGTATCGCCCACTTTCGTCCACTCCCATCCGCGATCTGACGCCCCCAGCCGGCTCTGTCGCCGAACCTGGTGCCTGCCGCTCAACGGGGCCCATCAGGTTCGTTGGCCGCCGCCCCCGATCCGCGCCCCGTCCCGGATCCCCCGCCCGGGATCGGGCCTGAAGAGCTGGTCCCTGGGTCCCTGGGGAGCTCCAGCCCTCCGCCCCCCCCCTGGACGGCAGCCAAGGGCCAACATCCGTGGCTACGCCGCTGCGGCAGACCGACCAGCCGAATCGGCCAGGGCCAGCCGCTGCCGGGAGCCGATCCGCCGGCCAGCATCCCCGCTGAGCCCATCCGTCCGCCGAACCCGACCCTGAAGCAGTTCACCCCTGCTCACCGCCACAACGGCCACCGACCAGCTCAACGCCACCGACCGTCTCGAACCAGCCGACCGTGTCAACGCCGCCACCCGTGTCCAGCCAACCGAGCAACGCAGCGCCGCCAGGGGACTCCAGCCAGCCAACCGTGATCCTCGGCCTGGGCCGTTCCGGCATCGGCGCCGCCCGCCTGCTGCGCCATCAGCGGAAGCCGATGCTGCTGCTCGAGAGCCGCGACACCGCCGAGCTCCAGGCCCGGGCCGCCGAGCTTCGCGGCGAGGGCATCGCCGTCCAACTGGGCACGCCCCTGGCCCTGGCCAGCTTTGAGGCCCTGCCACAGCCCCCGGCGGCCGTGGTGGTGAGTCCCGGCATTCGCTGGGATCACCCCGTGCTCCAGCAGCTCCGCGCCCAGGGCATTGCCGTGCAGGGGGAAATGCTGATCGCCTGGCAGGCCAGCCGCGATGTGCCCTGGATCGGCATCACCGGCACCAATGGCAAGACCACCGTCACCTTTCTGGTGCAGCACCTGCTCAGCCAGGCAGGCCTCGATGCGCCCCTGTGCGGCAACGTCGGTTTCTCGGCGGCGGAACTGGCCCTGGAGCGCCTGCGGAGTGGCCAGCGTCCGGACTGGCTGGTGGTGGAACTGAGCAGTTATCAGATCGAGGCCACCCCGGAACTGACGCCGGCCATCGGCCTCTGGACCACCCTCACCCCGGACCATCTCGAGCGCCACGGCAATCTCGACAACTACCGGGCGATCAAGCGCCGGTTGCTGGAGAGCTCCGCCCTGCGCCTGCTCAACGCCGACGATCCCGACCTGCGAAGCCACGCCGCCAGCTGGGATACGGCCCAGTGGATCACCGCCGGCCATCGCGAAAACCTGCCGCCCTCGATCGATCCGCTGTTATGGATCGAAAATGGCCTGGTGTGCGGGCGTCAAGGGGCCCTGTTCCCGGCGTCCTGCCTGGCGATGCCAGGTGAGCACAATCGCCAGAACCTGCTGCTGGCCACCGCCGTGGCCCTTGAAGCGGGCATCGAGCCGGCCGTGATCGCGGCCGCCTGCCGCCGCTTCCCCGGGGTGCCGCACCGGCTCGAGCGCCTGCCTGTCCGGGCCGGCATCAGCTGGTTCAACGACAGCAAGGCCACCAATTACGACGCCGCCGAGGTGGCCCTCAAGGCCCTGGATGGCCCCCTGGTGGTGCTCGCCGGTGGCGAATCCAAGCAGGGTGACGCCAGTGGCTGGCTGGCCCAGTTGCAGCGCCAGGCAGCGGTGGTGGTGCTCTACGGCGCCGCCCGCCGGGAGTTGGCCGCCCTGCTCGCAGCCAGCGGTTACGGCGGCACCGTGGTCGAGGTCGAAGGGCTGGAGCAGGCGGTGCCGCTCGCCGCCGGGCTGGCCCCGGCCCACGGCTGCTGCAGTGTGCTGCTGTCCCCCGCCTGCGCCAGCTTCGATCAGTACCGCGATTTCGAAGCCCGCGGCGACCATTTCCGCCAGTTGGTGGCAGCACTGGACGCAGCGCCGGCCTGAAGGCCATCCCTACACTTGCCCCAGGCTGATCGGGGAAGGGCAAACCATGGCCTGGTGGTTGATGAAGAGCGAGCCGGAGGTCTATGGCATCCAGCATCTGAAGGCCGAAGGCACCACGCTGTGGGATGGCATCCGCAACTACCAGGCGCGCAACTTCATGCGCACCATGGCCGCCGGTGATCAGGTGTTCTTTTATCACTCCAATGCCAAGCCCCCGGGAATCGTCGGGCTGATGGAGGTGATCGAAACCGGCATCACGGACCCCAGCCAGTTCGATCCCACCAGCCCGTACTACGACCAGGCCTCCAAGCCGGAATCGCCCCGCTGGGATTGCGCCAGGCTTCGCTATGGCTGCAGCTTCGCCACCATGCTCAGTCTCGACAGCCTGCGCGAGCAGTTCAGCGTCGAGGAACTCCCGGTGGTGCGGCGCGGCAATCGCCTCTCGATCCTGCCGGTGAGCGAGGAGAGTGCCGGACGCATCCTGGAGCTGCTGGGGGAGCCAGCCTGACGATCAACGCCATGGATGCCGACGGGGCCGGCCCGGTGATCTGGCCCGAAGCGGGCAGCCTGATCGGAGGCGGAGATCATCCCAGCTACCGCGTGGGCCGGCTGATCCACCAGGCGGAATCGGCCCTGATCCATGCGGCCACCAACGAATTCGACAGGCCCCTGGTACTGAAGATCTACCGGCCGCAGCCGATGCAGGGAGAGAAGCCCGTGGTGCAGTGGCAACGGGAACGGCAGATGCTGGCCTTGGTGAACCATCCCCAGGTGCTGCGGCTGCACGATGCGTTCAGCTGCGGCGATCTGCTCTATCTCGCCCTTGAACCCGCCGACGCCAATCTGGAGGAATGGATCAGCCTCCATGGCCCCCTCGAAGATGCGGCCGTGCGGGAGCTGGCCAGGCAACTGCTTGAAGGACTGCACGCCATTCACAGCCGCGGCATCGTGCATCTCGATGTCTCACCGGTGAATGTGCTGGTGCAGAAGCCTGGAGCCGGAACTCTGCCGCCGCGCTTCAAGATCTCAGACTTCGGCATCAGCGTGTTGCTCTGCGAAGCGGTGCAGCTGAGCCGGCCGCCCGACCTCTGGGCCCATCTGCCGCCGGAGCTGCTGCAGCCAGGATCCCGCTGCCCTTCACCCCGCTGCGATCTCTATGGCCTTGGCCTCACCCTGCTGCTGGCCCTGAGCGGCTCGATGCCCCTGTCCAACGCCCTGCCCCTGAGCGTGGTGGAAGACCAGGTTCAACAGGGGCTCCCCGGCCAGCAGGCGGCCCGGTTGAAGCCCCCCCTGGGCCCCTTCATCGCCAGACTTCTGCAGGTCAGACCCGAGGATCGCTACGGCTCGGCTCTGGAGGCCTGGCGTGCCCTGAAGGATCTGGGCTGAAACCCCAGCCCCTGACAGCCACCGAAGGGTCCGGGTCTCGCATCGGGCCAACCGCCCCTGACACCTCGTTCTCCACAGCAGCGCCGACATCCCTTGCTGCGGCGTCAACGCAGCTGGGGAGAACCGGGGAAAACGATGCACAAGCCTGGGGAAACAGCAACGATCAGCCACCCTGATCCCCAGCCGGGGTGGCTCCGGTGCCTCCGTCCACCGGCCCCAACCGCGCCTCCAACCCCTCCAAGGCAGCTGCGAAGGGCCCACTGGCGACGACACTCCAGGAGCCCTCGAAAGCCCGCGCTCCAGCGCCGGGACTCAGGACGAAGCGCAGGGACCACTCCCGGCGGTCCCCCTCAAGGGCCACCCAGAGGCTGCCCGACGGCTCGGAGACCGACAGGGGGAGTTCCAGATCCACCTCGAGGCTCTCTTCGGCCATCAACTGGTCCACCAGCTCGGCGTGCTGACGGCGCAGACGGCTGATGCCATGCAAGAGGGCCATCAGCTCATCGCTGGTCAGCTCTGCAGCCCAGCCGTGACCTCCGATCAGAGCAACAAAGGGGTGACGGGAAGGGTCGATGCCCAGCCGCCACCCCTCCCCCTCACGGACCTCCACGACGCTGAAGCGATCAGCCGGGCAGCAGGTCGGGCTGATCCTGCTCGTCGCTGAGCTCGATAATGGCCCGCTGCACCGGCTTGATCATCGAATCTTCCAGCAGACCGTCGAAATCATCGAAGCGCCGCTGCTTGGCCCGGTAGGCGATCCGCACGGTGGTGAGATAGCGATTGCTGGAATGGCGGATCAGGCTCTCGGCGCGTTGGGCGAGTTCCTTGGGATTGAGATCGGCGCTGCTCTGCATGCTGCTCTGAGTTCCTACGATCCTCGATCCGTCACCCTAGGCCAGCAGCCTCCCTAGAAAGGACCGGACCGCCAGAGCTCCATGCCCGGCACCCTCGCCATCGACCTGGGCAGCAGCACCACCGTGGTGGCCTGGCAGGAGCACGGCGAATCGGCACGGCTGCTGAATCTGCCCCCATACAGCGTCGCCGAGGCCTGCGTGGTGCCCAGCCTGCTGTGGCTCAGCACTCCTGGAGATCAACGGCCCCTGATCGGCCGCCAGGTGCTGGAGGCCGGCCTGGCCGAAGCGCAGGGGCCGGCCCTCTGCCGCGACTTCAAGCGCCTGATCGGAGCCGAGGCGACTGGAGAATCGGCCGGGGAGAGGGCCGCTGCAACGCCGGGCCTGGCCCCTGGCTGGCTGGGGCCGGAAGCGGCTGGAGCCCTGCTGCTGCAGCGCCTCTGGCAGGCCCTGCCCGCCAACGTGCAACCCGAACGATTGGTGCTCACCGCTCCGATCGAGACCTACCGCGGCTATCGGGCCTGGCTGCAGCAACTGAGCCGGGAGCTGCCGGTGGCCGAGGTGGCTCTGGTCGATGAGCCCACCGCTGCCGCCATCGGCGCCGGACTGCCAGCGGGCAGCCGGGTGCTGGTGGTGGATCTGGGCGGCGGCACCATCGATCTGGCTCTGGTGGCCCTCGAAGGAGGCGAAGGCCGCGCCGCCCCGATCGCCCAGCTGCTGCGCTTCGCCGGCCGGGAGCTGGAACGCAGCGGCCAGGCCCTGCGGACGGCCCGGGTGATCGCCAAGGCCGGTTTGCCCCTCGGCGGCCGCGACATCGACCGCTGGATCGCCGCTCACCTGGTGCCGGACCATCCCCCCTCGGGCTCGCTGCTGCAGGCGGCCGAACGATTGAAGTGGGACTTGAGCGCCACCGACGACGATCGAGAAGAAGCCCTCCAGCTCTGGTCGACCCTTGATCAGAGCACCCGGGAACTGCGGCTGAACCGGCGCCAGCTGGAGGCCCTGCTGCGCAGCCATGGCCTGGTGGAGCAACTGGATGCCCTTCTGGAAAGCGTCCTGGCCGGTGCCCGCCGCGAAGGACTGGGCCTGGCGGCCATTGACGCCGTGCTGCCGGTGGGGGGCAGCAGCCGCATGCCCCTGATCCGCCGCTGGTTGCAGGAGCGCTGCGCCGGGGTGCCACTGCGCGGTGAGCGGCCGGTGGAGGCCGTCGCCCTGGGCGCCCTGGCCCTCACCCCCGGCGTCCGCCTCCGGGACGTGCTGGCCCGGGGGGTCTCGCTGCGCTGCTGGGATCAGCGCCTGGGCAGCCACCACTGGCATCCCCTGTTCGTGGCGGGCCAGAGCTGGCCCACCGAGACCCCCCTGGAGCTGGTGGTGGCCTGCAGCCGCGACGATCAACAGGAGCTGGAACTGCTGCTGGGGGAACCCCTGCCGGAGGAGCGGGGCGAGGTCATCTTTGAGGCGGGCCTGCCGCTGCTCAGGCGCCGAGCGGCCGGCGCCGCCCAGGTGGAGCCCTGGCCCATGCCCCCACCTGCCCTGCCCCTGGCCAGCCCCAGCCAGCCCGGTGTGGATCGGCTGCGACTGTGCTTCTCGATCAATGACGAGGGAATCCTGACCCTGGAAAGCGAGGATCTGTTGAACGGTCAGCGCCATGGCCCCATAGCCCTGGGTCCGGTGCGCTGAGCGTCCGCCGAAGAGGGCAGGGGACGCTGGAACTCCATACAACGGAGTGCAGTGCTTCCCGGCTCCCCACCTTGGCCCTCCGCCAGCACAGGCTTCCCCGTTTCTGGCTGGCCATCACCCTGGGTTCGGTCGCGATCAGCGTCGGCCTCGTCTACTGGTGGGAACGGCAGTTGCCGAGTCGGATCGAACGGGCGGCGGCGACGGGCCAACTGGACGACTGCCTGCGCTACGGCGAGCAGCTGGCGGCCCTCAGCTGGCTGCCTGGAGGCTCTCCCCAGGAGCGGGGCCGCTGCCAGCGCCAGCGCGCCGAGCAGCTCTGGCAGGCTCGGCAATGGGGCGAGGCCCTGGCCATGCAGCGCCAGCTGGTCAACTCCCCCGCCGCCAGCGCCGGCGACCGCCGCCGCCTGAAGCTCTGGCAGCAGGTCCTGCACCAGCGGGCGATGGCCCGGTTCGAGGCCGGCGATCTCAACGGCGCCCTGGCGGCCCTGCAATCACTGGGCGAGGGCCCTAGGGGCGATGGCAACACTCTGGGCGATGAACTCACCGAGAACTGGAACCGCAATCGGGTGCAATTGCAGAGAGCGGAGCAACTCACCGCCCAAGCCCGCTGGTGGGAGGCCCTCGATGCCCTCAACCGCATTGACCACCCCTGGTGGCAACAGCGCAGCGCCGCAGTACGAAAACGCCTGGAGCAGGGTATGAACGCCCTCAAGGGGGCGGATCGCGAGCATGAAAGCCACGGCGACCTGCCCGGTGGCGTCGATCCCCGGAAGCTCGATGCGATCGTTCAGAAGCACATCGCCGCCGGCATGGACGAGTGGAAGGCCTTTGAGGCCGGCTGCAAACAGCTGGGAGGTCGGGTGGTGGAAGCCGGACCGGAAACGACCTGCCAGCGATAGGGGCCAGGCCTGCCGCGCCCATGACAGGATTGGTCTCAACGACAGACCCGGTGCCCATGCAGCCAGGCGATCAGGTGACAATCAGCCAGAGCGTGGTGGTCTACAACCATCCGGAACATCGCGGTGAGGCCTTCGATCTCGAAGGTCAACAGGGGGTTGTGCACCAGGTGCTCAACGATTGGAAAGGCCGGCCGATCAGCCCGACCCTGCCTGTCGTGGTGGCCTTTGGCCGCTACCGCGCCCACTTCCGCCCTGAAGAGCTGACAGCAGCCTGAGGCGCCCTGGGCGCTCAGTTCCTCAACAGATAGACCCCTTCTTCGCCGTCGATGCTCTGGAGGCAGAGCTCAATCGTCTCCTGGCGTGCGGTGGGCACCACTCTGCCGCAGAAATCGGGCTGAATCGGCAGTTCCCGATGGCCCCGATCGACCATCGCCAGGAGTAGCACCCGGCGCGGTCGGCCCCAGGCCTGCAAGGCTTCCAGGGCCGCCCGCACGGTGCGGCCGGTGAAGATCACGTCATCCACCAACACCACCTGGCGCCCATCGAGGCTGCCCGGCAGCTGGGTGGCTTCCACCAGGCGCGTACCGATCCTCTCCAGATCGTCGCGATGAAAGGTGGGATCAAGACTGCCGTGGGCGATCGGATGGCCGCAGATCGCCTCCAGCCGGGACGCCAGGACCCGGGCCAGAGCCACGCCACGGGTGGGAATACCGAGCAGCACCAACTGGTGGCTGTCCGCCACCTGCTCCAGCACCTGGGAGGCCAGTCGATCGAGGGTGCGACCCAGATCCTCGCCACTGAGCAACTCCAGACGCGCAACCGTGGCAGGCCGGGCTGAGCCAGCGGCCGCAGAGCCAGAACCGGAAGGGGAACCGGCGGACGGCAAAGCATCACTGGGGCTGGCCATAGCGCAACACGAGGTGAGGAGTCCTGATGTCGCCGAATCTATGGAGCCCCAAACCCTGGGTGCAGCCGCCGGATCCAGGAGCCGGTGACTGCCCAGCCCTTTCGGCTCAAGCCTTTCAGGCGCTGACAGCCCAGAACAACACCAGCCCTGACGCAATGGCAAAGCTGGACTCACATCCTGAACGGGCAGGATGCGGAGTCAGGTGTTGCTTGCATCGAGCCCATGGCAACCCGAACGTCCTGACTCGGCTTCAGCCGCAATCGCCCGATCACCCGGGAGACATTGCAGCGACGATCCAGCTCCAGGCTTCACTCCTGCCAGCGACCATGGGCTGCGGATGCGTCCTGATCCGGTCGATCCAGGCAGATGCCTCGATCAACACGTTCAACACAGCTCCATCCTGACCCCAGTCACCGGCGGACACATCGCCGAGTCATCTCGGAAGCTTGCGGCGCCACAGACTCCTGGAAGCCTGCTGCTCCAGGCAACTACACCCCCCGGAGTCACGCCGGCAGTCTCCCCAACCAAAGAGACTCTGCTCCATGGCGTCAGCGGACGAAGGCGGAGCCAACCTGCCTGGACCGGCAACAACCTGATGGCCCAAGAATCGAGTTGATCGAATGGAGCAAACGGCCTTGAACGGCAAGCGGCCAGAGCAGGTTGACCGGCGCGAGTCCTTTGGATCCGAGCAGCTTGCTGGACAGAGTTGGGAAGCCATGGGGCACATAGCTCTTTCCTGATCAACGTCACAACGCTGTGGCCATCTGCTTTTCTCAGACGCAATACTTCCAACCAGATTTCATCAGATCATCAAGTCCAAATCATTTCCACCCGACCATTGGAGCCCGACGATTTGATCCAGACGGTTTCCCTGAGTCTGCTCAAACCACGAACAAAGAACGACCACGCCGCCGGATCGCCGCGGCCCGTGATCCAGACCTGACTCCCTGATCGTTCAGTCCTTGAGCCACCAGTCAGGGCCATCGCCCTATTCACCGCCAGCCGTTCTGGCCTTCAAGAACAGGGATCGCAAGGGACCGGAACGGGCCCCAGAGCTCGGATCACCGACAAATTGACACCTCGAAGCCATGTCACCAAAGCCTGACGTCAACCCGCCGTGAAGGGGCGCTGACAGAAGGCGCTGTAAGTTGGGATCTGCAAGACGTCGTAATAACGACATCCGGACCGATCGGGTGACTGCCATTTCTTCCTCCCAGTACGTCTCCACGGGCCCCGGCGGCGCCAGGGCCAAAGGAAATACGGGCATCAGCGGCGACTCATCTTCTTTTGAGACCTCCGGTCCTGTAGCACCAGTGGTGCTGGCGATTCTCGACGGCTGGGGCCACCGTCACGACAGCGATCACAACGCCATTCGTTCGGCCCACACCCCGGTGATGGATGCCCTCTGGCATGCCTACCCCCACACCCTGATCGAGGCGAGCGGGGCGGCTGTAGGCCTGCCGGACAACCAGATGGGCAATTCCGAGGTGGGGCATCTCACCATTGGTTCGGGGCGGATCATCCGCCAGGAGCTGGTTCGCATCGGCCAGGCCGTACGCGATGGCAGCCTGGCCCGCAATGGTGCCCTCAATGGCCTGGCCGACACGCTGCTGGCCGATGGCGGCACACTCCACCTGATCGGCCTCTGCTCCGACGGCGGTGTCCACAGCCACGTGGATCATCTCGCCGGCTTGCTGCGCTGGGCCGCCGGCAGGGGGCTCCACGATGTCGCGATCCATGTGATCACCGATGGCCGCGACACCGCGCCCAACAGCGCCCAGCTGTTCCTGGAGCGCATCGAGCAGGCGATGACCGAAGCCGGAGTCGGACGGATCGCCACCCTCTGCGGCCGCTATTGGGCCATGGATCGCGACAACCGCTGGGATCGCACCGAAAAGGCCTACCGGCTGCTCACCGAGGAGGAGCCGATCAGCACCACCACCAGCTGGGACGACATCCTGGTGACCTCCTATGCCGAGGGGGTCACGGACGAGTTTCTCGAGCCGGTGCGACTGGCACCGGGCCAGCTGCAGGCTGGCGACGGTCTGATCTGCTTCAACTTCCGCCCCGATCGGGTGCGCCAACTGATCAGATCACTGGTGTTGCCTGAGTTCAGCAACTTCGAGCGCACCCTGATCACACCGCTGCACGTGGTCACCTTCACCCAGTACGAGCAGGGACTGCCCGTCAGCGTGGCCTTCCCACCCGAATCCCTTGATGGGCTGCTGGGCCAGGTTGTCTCCCAGCACGGCCTGCGCCAGTTCCGCACAGCCGAAACCGAGAAATATCCCCATGTCACGTACTTCATGAACGGCGGTATCGAACAGGCCTTCCCCGGCGAAGACCGCCATCTGGTGCCGTCACCGCGGGTTGCCACCTATGACCAGGCTCCGGAGATGTCCGCCGCCCAGCTCACCGACAGCTGCATTGCCGCCATCAACAAGGGCATCTATTCACTGGTGGTGATCAACTACGCCAACCCCGACATGGTCGGCCATACCGGCCAGATGGCTCCCACCACCGAGGCCATTGCCATGGTCGACCGCTGCGTTGGCCGCCTGATGGAGGCCACCAACCGCATGGGCGGCACCCTGTTGATCACAGCCGACCACGGCAACGCCGAATTGATGCAGGGACCGGACGGACGCCCCTGGACAGCCCACACCACCAACCCGGTGCCCGTGATCCTGGTGGAGGGAGAGAAGCGCAAGCTCCCGGGCCACGGCACCGATGTCACCTTGCGGGAAGGCTGTGGGTTGGCCGACATCGCCCCCACCCTGCTTGAGCTGCTTGATCTGCCCAAACCCGAGCGCATGACCGGCTGCTCCCTGGTGGCCGCGGTGGCCAGCGAAGCCGGCAGCGGCCGCATGGCCCAGGTGGCAGGGGCCTGAGCGACAAGCAGCACCAGCAGCTTCCAAGGGACAATTTCATCACGTGTGGTTTGTCGCGCTGGGGCCGCAGCACAAACCCCTGAACATGGTGTGCTCCTACCCCTGCGGGACTGAATCACCTCCCAGCGGACCCAGCGCTTCGATCGCTCCGATGGATCTGTCGCGTAGAACGGAGCGGGCCGGCCCACAGACCCCTTGAGGAGCCATCCAGCTCCGCTATGAACCTGGAACGTTGCCGATCTGGTTCAGCGCAGCCTGATCAGGGCACGGCACCCCATGAGATTGCCACACACAGTTATCTGGGTGATCAAGACAGGCCATGGACATGACCTGATCAGGATCCAGGCCGATGGCTCCCGGCAGAGGCCAGGCCATCTGATCCGGTTGGTCGCCTGATCCCACCACCATCCGGCAGCCATGACATGGGCGGCTGCCAGCAGGTTGTCCACCACCCCCGAGCCGCGCTGCCGCCCTCCCGCAGGCTGCTCCTTTTGGATCCATGGGGAGCCGTAAAGGCGAGCTGCTTCGTCACCATTGCCTTGATCTCAGTGGGGATCACGGCATGCTCGGCGGATGGCTATCCAGGCTCCTCCTGCCGCTGCCGTCAGGATCAGTCGTCACTACGGCGACATCCGGCTACCGTCACAGCCAGGAGAACCGTGACGATCCGCAGGCGCCGCGATCAGGCACACCCCTCAGCGACAGCAGCTGCTGGCAGCGACGAGGCATCGTCCAGTGGGCCGGAGGCACTGATGAGGTACCGCCAGCCGAAAACAATCCTCGTCCTGGCTCAGCTCCCGGTTCACCTTGCGGAGTCGGTTGCGATCAGCAAGCGCCAGGCTGGAGTCAATGCCGTGCTGGCTGTGGGGCTGCCTGGGGCCGGCCGGGCCACGCTCGATTCACCATGGGCGGACCCCAGTGAGCCAGGCGACTGGCAGGCAGGGACAGGACCCTGGCCACGGCCAGGCTTGTTCAGCCGAGGCCCTCTTTGGACCCGGTCTGCTGCTGCTGCTTCCCCCTGAACCGGTGTCATGAGGGGGTGGAGTGGGTCATGGAGAGACAGTCTGGGGTGCATGGCGTGGGCTGATCGACCGGTCCGCAGAAACGGCGGGATCCCATCAACACCATTCGTGCCTTGCTGGCAACTAACTGCCCGATTGGCCCCTGCAGGAATGCTTTGCAGCGCTGCACCTTGGCGAACTGATCGCAGCCTGCCCGGCCTTGCGGCCCGACCCACTGGCCGAAGCGGTCCTGGCCATCAATGGGGTCTTGGCCAGTCTGGCCGGGCGAATCCAAGCGTTGCAGGATGCTGAAGGCAACGAACGGCTTGCCGGCCTTGAGAACCTGACTCCAGACAGACGGCTGAGGTTGACGGGAGTTCCGCGGGAATCAGTGGTGAAGGTCAGCCCTTCAAGTGCGTTGGTCTGGTGATCAGCAAGCAATCTGCGATCTCAGGCATCACTTGACGGTCTCTCTGGAATCAGTGCCGGGAACACCAGGTGGCACCAACTGGGCCAGGCGCCAGGCCAACTCTGCCCGCCACACCATCGCCGTGCTTCAACTGCCCACCACCAAGCTCCCCCTGGCTGCTACGTCGTTGTGCGCAGAAACAAGGAGATGAACAGCAAGGAGATTCTGCTCGGGCTGATGCGAATCAGCGCTCGCGACGTCGTCCAGCCTCTGATGAGCAAACCCATGCAGAAGGAGGGCCCTCTGACCGCCAGCCGGACAGCACTCAAGTCTCCCATCCGCACGCCAACCGCCTTCCAGCGCCATTAGCGCACAAGTGGATCAAAATCGGCTGGTTTGTCACAACATCGCAGCCAAGATGCTGCACCAAGACGGATGGAAGCCCACAAGAGAAACTCTTGCTGCATAAACACAACAGATATGCAGTCATTTTTATTGCAGAAGTTTCTTGATTTGGGACATCCTTAGTGTGACGAGGACTTCAAGTACCGCTATAGTTCATTCAGGTGGGGCGCTGGAGCCCCGTAAATCAATTTCCCAACAACTTGATCGCTATGCCCACCCTCACCCTTTCCAGCACCCTCCAAACAGGCCAGTACGTCAGAACCCTACCCGTTTATACCAACACCCCTCCTGCGCTCTACAATCAATATATTGCTCCCAGCGCCGCTGGATCCAACAATAAAAGCGTCAACGCAATGGTGCTGGGGGCAGGAAGCGGCTCTACGGATTCAGTGGTCCCTGGGGATTACATTTCGAACAACAACACCTCAGGAATCACATTCCTGGTATTCAACAGAGTCACCAACATCAAAGGCGTCAACCTGAATGTTGGACCCGGCAACGGTTCCGGCAGCACCCAGGACCTTGGCGACAGCATCTTCGTTGAAACCGGTGATCATTCCACTTTTAACGCAAACGTCCCTGTTCAGTTCAATAAATCGAGTATTATCACTGGCGATGATGTTCTGTCGCCAACAAACGACAACGATCTGATTGTTTTCGGCTCCGACCAATCCAAGGATGGTCAAAGCTATACATTTACCCAGAAGAATTCCAGCAATTCTTCTCTGAGTTTTTCGGCCAAGATTGATGGATTCTTTGCCCCCACCCAGTCTGGATCGCTCCAGACTCCCATCAACATTACCGACAGCACGGTCTCGAGCGGCAATGGCAGCGATACTCTCATCTTCGCAAACACAATCACAACCAGCACGATTACAGGCAATACGCTTAACATGGGCCTTGGCTCTGACTTGATCATCTTTTCAACTCCAGGCCAGACCTTCAGCAACAATTTCATTGACCTTGGCACCGACAGTGATGCCGACAGCATTGTACTCGGAGGAACATTCACCTCCACTGGCAATGGCACCGCAACAGGTACAAATACGCTGATGAATAATGGCAGTAACGGCAATCCAACAATAACCGTCAAAAACTTCAACAGCCAGGACAAGATCTACTACAATGGTACACTTTATACCAATAGCTCACCAGACAAAGCCGCCCTTGCATCTGCAACCAAGATTCAATTCGCCTGACACCTAGGCAGCAATTGAACAAAACTTCCCCATAGTTCTGCATAGGCTTGACAATTCTGCTCAAGCCGTCGGTGGGCAGCACAAAACGAACGGCCCACTCCAACCGGGCCTGATTCCTGGGCAGAGATCAAATTGCGCCTATCAACTACGGTCATCCCGCTCCACCTTAATCGCATCACATTCGGTTGAATGCAGTTGACGAGGACAAGTCCATCCCTCAAAGCCAACCACGACATACCTTTGACATGCATTAACAAAAATATTTTTCATAGTATTATCAGGTTCGTGATTTTTCGACGACGATTCTGTGCTCAGTCAGATCTCCCCTGTTGATGCATCGGCGTCCGCTCGTCATTGACAGCCCTATCCAGTGCTGTCTTCCCGCCTCCCCGATCCCTGGCCGGGTCCCGTGAGCCAACCACCCTCCAAGCTGCCATTCCCCCCCGCATCTGCTCCCCCATTTCAGCTCCGCCAGGACGCGACCGACCATCCAAGCCGAAAGCGAAAGATCCAGGACCTGCGAACAGCTCTGCGGCTCAATCCCGGCAATCCCCGGCTCTGGGCCAAGTTGATGCACCACCTGTGGGTGACGGATCGTCCCCATGAAGCCCTGGCCGTCTGGCGACAGACGGAACTCCAACTACCTGAGCCGCAGCGGCCCTATCTCGTCCTCGGCAACGTGCAAAGGGATCTCAATGCCTTCGATGCCGCCGCCGAGGCCTACGCCAGGGAGACGGAACTGGGCGATGACGACAGAAAAGTAGCGGTGGCCTGGAACCACAGCCAGATCCTGATCGGCCTGGAGCGTTACAACCAGGCTTTTGCCCTGGCCGAACGGCGCTTTCAGCTCAGCCATCACCAGGTCTGGCGTCCTCCCCCCTACTGGCAGGGATGGCTCGGACCCATGCAGCAGGGCCAACCATCCTCCGCAACGGCCCCATCCCTCACCCTCTGGAGTGAACAAGGCATCGGTGACACACTCCAGTACCTGCGCTGGCTGCCGCTTCTGATTCAGCTGGGATGGAGCGTGCGCCTGGAGGTGGAGCCACCGTTGCTACTGCTGCTGAGGCAGGGACTGGCCTGGCTGGAGCCCAACCTCACCATCGCGCCGAAAGGAATCGAACCGCGGCCCCTGGCCAACCCCTGCCAGGGATCCTTGCTCAGCCTGCCCTGGCTGCTAGGGGGAGCGCCCCTGACGGAGGCGTTTCACACCGATCTCAGCGGCTCAGATCAGGCCGTGGGCTACCTGCGCTCGCCCCAGTGGCCGCCGCCAGCGCCAACACGGCAGCGGCCGCCCCGCATCGGCCTGGTCTGGGCCGCGGGGCGCAAACACGACGACGACTTCATCCACAGGGAATTCGAGCGTCGCAGCCTGCCAACTGCGCCCCTGATCGATCTGCTGGAGGGTCTGGAGCGCTCCGGGGCCGAGTTGATCTGCCTCCAATACGGCCGCCTTGATCGCCAACGGGCCGCTGGCTGGGGTGGCAACTTCGCCGATACGTTGGCCGATGGGGTCAGCCTGGCCGACACCGCCCGCTGGATCTCGGCCCTGGATCTGGTGATCACGGTGGATACGGCCACCGCCCACCTGGTGGGGGCCATGGCGGCACCGGGCTGGGTGCTGCTGCCCTGGGGCTCCGATCCCCGTTGGCTGCGCCATCGCCACGACAGCCCCTGGTACCCGACCCTCACCCTGCTGCGCCAACCTGGTCATCGGGACTGGGACGGACTGGTGCAACTGGTGCTGGAGCGCTTCAAGCTCTGGCTGGCCGCTTGGTCTAGCCCCTGAGCACCGTTTCATAGGCATCCGCGCAGGCCTCCAGGTCGTAGTGCTGCTCCACCGTGGCCCTGCCGGCGTCCCCCAGCCGACGTCCCAGAGCTCGATCCTCGAGCAACCGCAGCAGCGCCTGACTGAGCTGCTCCGGGCTGTTGAAATCCACCAGCAACCCATTCTCTTTGTCGCGAATCACCTCCTCCACCGGCAGGCCGCGGGAGCCCACCACGGGGGCACCGCAGGCCATCGCCTCCAACAGGCTCCAGGAGAGGGCATAGGGATAGGTGAGATACACATGGGCGGCGCTCACCTGAAAGATGCCAAGCAGATGCTGGTAGTCAGTGCGACCGACGAAATGAAGCCGCTCCAGATCGAGCTGCCCCGCGAGCTCCTCGAGCAAGGCCCCCTGATACCCACCGGGATGGACACTCGCCGGTCCATAGCCCTTGCCATTCGCGCCGACGATGATGACCTGGACGCTCGCATGGCGCTGCTGCAGCAACGACACGGCGCGCATGAAGGTGGGGAAACCACGCAGCGGCTCCAGATGACGGCTGCAATAAGTCACCACCGGGTCCCCGGGCCTCAGCGCCAACTCCTTGCCCATCAGCAGCCAGCGATCCGGATAGGGAGCGATCGAGCGGACGTCCACTCCCTCATGAATGACGTGGAAGCGCTGCCGCAGGTGGGAGGGAAAGCTGTCCCGTTGATAGTGCGTTGGGCAGATCAAGGCATCGCTGTTCGCGATCGCCGCCTGGGACAGCAGATTCAGGTGATGCAGGGCAATGCACAGATCCGGGGGCACCGCACCGAGACTCTGATCGAAGCCATAGCCCATCACCAGGGGACTGCCATAGAGCTCGGGATAGGCCACGAGGCGCTGATCAGGCCAGACATCGCGGAGATAAAGGCCTTCCCCCCAGCTGCAGTGATACATCACGACATCGGCGATCCAACCACCCTCGCGCAAAAGCAGGCTGGCCTTCCTCACCTGATACGCCCGTCGCAGGGCCTGCTCAAGATGGCGATCGCATCCGTCCCAGCTGGGCTCGGGCTCCTCAATGGAATAAAGCCCATAGGTGATGCCCTCCGGCATCGGACCGGAGCGCCGACCGAGGGCCACCACCTCGTGACCGCGTGCGATCAACGCACCAGCCAGATGCCGGAACTGGCCTGGAAAGTTCTGATGGATCAGCAGGATACGCATTGATTGAACGCGTATCCTGGGAATTCACCAGTCTGGTTTGACAGTGCTACCGCACGATCGCAATATTCGCAAGCGAAGTCTAGGCCGTTCACTCGAGCCCTATCCGCGGCCCTATCCGATTCCCAAGATGCCATGGTGTTGATCGGATGGATCATTCCATCATGACCCGCTACCGTCCCATTCTCAGCCTCCGTCAGTCCCTGCAGAGAATCAATGTTCCGTCGTCTGCTCAATCGCATCCGCCGCGGACCCGAACCGATGATCGCTGGGGTCAATCTGGTCCAGGAGGACGGCCCGTCCCTGCTACCTCCGCCGCAGAACATCGGCATCAAAAATGCTCCGCATTCGATGCCCTGGACCGTGTCGCGCCTCGATCGCATCGTGCGCCGCGCCAACGCCCAGTCCCGAGATGCCCAGTGCCTGCTGGAAGCGCGCCATGCCCGTCACTGCCTGTCCCGCTTCTGGCTGCACGCCCCGATCGACCAGCTCGAAGAGCTCTACGGCGGCCCGATTGGCGAGACCTATCGGCTGCTGCTGCGGGGCCCCCTGCCGGCTCAGCCCCTCTCTGGCGATGAAAGTGAGTGGAAGCAACACCTGGCCCAGCAGCTGGAAACCAACTTCGATGCCCCCGAACGGCTCAATCTGCTGCTGGCGGTGATGACCTATTGCGCCCCCGGCAAGATGCGCCTCAGTGAAGCGGTCGACAGCCTGCCTCGTTGGCTGCTGGGCGACTATGTCGCTTGCTTCGCCCCCGAACTGGCCACGGAGCTGGGCCTGCCCATCGGCCTGTTCGACCAGCCCAGCCCCACCAGCAGCACCTCCCTCACGACGAGCCGACCAGCGAGTCACCGGGTGGCGTCCTTCGCGAATCCCGATCCGGCCCCCTTGCCCCAGCTGATCAGCACCAGCGGCAGCGAAGCCTTCGCCCAGTTCCATGACGAGGAATTCGTCAACCGCATGGTGGGCTTGATCAACCTGTATGCCATCGACCACAGCGACGCCGAAGTGAAGCTGGAACTGGCACGGCTGCGACGCCTGATCGGCCAGATCTGGCTGGATGTCTCCGTCGCCAGCCTGGAAGCTCTCTATCGCACCAGCCTGGGGACGATCTATCAGGCGCTGCTGTCCAGCAACTTCGGCAACGAACCGCTCACCCTGGAGGAGGAACAACTCTGCAAAAGCCTGACCGCCGCCGCCATGGATATGGACCATCCCGCCATGGCCCAGGCGCTGCTGGCGGCCATGCCGTTTCTGCCCCAGGGCAAGATGCGCCTGGGGCCAGGGCAGAAGCGACTGCCCCTGTGGTTGCAGGAATCGTTCAACAGCCTCGCCGGCCTGGCCAGCTGAACGAGGGAGAGTCCTCAGCGGAACCTGCGCCGTCGGGATCAGCGATGAAACTCGTGCCAGGCCAGCAGATAGGCCAGGTAGGCCACCGGCGGTACCAGCACCACCGGCAACAGCGCATAGGCTGAGAGGTGGGGTTGGCCGATCAACAGGGGCAGCAGGCACAGCAGCACATAGAAGACCAGGGTCAACAGGATGCGATGGTGCCGCGCTCGCAACCAGGCCGCCACTCGCAACCGACGGATCTGCCACACCCGTTGGGCGCGCTCGCCAGAAGGAATATGGTGCCACCAGGGATGCTGCAGCGGTTTCATGTCAGCGCAGACGCTCGAGATTGAGGCGTTGATTCTCGAGATAACCGGTGATGATGTTGATATAACGTCGTTGTCGAAGCGTGATATCGGCCGTCAGTGACATCCCCGCCTGCAGCGGAATAGACTTATGTTCCAGAGCCAGGCTCTGGCGTTTGAGCTTCAGAATCGCCGGGAAATAGAGCCCCTGGACGTTGCTTCCCAGCGCCTGCACCAGCTCCGTGGGGGACAGGGCATCAGAGCCGATACTGGAGACGGTGGCGGGTAGGCGTCCGTAATCGTTGGCGGGAAAGGTATCGAGGGAGATATCGGCCCGCTGACCGACTCGCACAAAACCGATGGCCGTGTTCGGCAGGTACACCTTCGCCTGCAGGGCATCGTCAGGCACGATCTTCATGACTGGTTTTGCCGAGTCCTGTTGCACCATCTGCACCACGCTTCCCGGTCCCACCGTGATATCAAACACCTGGCCCCTAGCCGGCGCAGTCAGCACGCCATATTGGATGCGTTGACGAGCCTGACTGATATCACGATCAAGCTCAGCGATGCGGCTGAGATTGTCCTCGATCCGCTTGCGCAGGTCCACCCCCGGAGTGGCCTGGGCTCCTGCCAGCACGGCGCGCAGCCTGGAGATCTCCCGTTCCTCGACACTGCGCTCGGCTTCAAGTTCCTGAACCTTGGTGGTGACATCCAGAACCTGGACCTCGCTGACAGCGCCGGAATCCCGCAGCTCCCGATAGCGGTTGGCCACATTCCGCGCCGTGGCCAGGGTGGCCAGCTGGCCGCGCAGGCGCGCCTCGCTCTTGAGCAGATCCTGCTGGGCCGCCTGGCGGCGACTGTCGATGTCACTCTGCTGGCTGGCCAGCTGGCGGCGTTGGTTCGGGCTCAGGCCCAGACCATCCACCTCACCCAGACTTGCCCGATCAATCTGAATCTCATTGAGCAGCTGGCCCCGGACCGCCTGGGCCGCCTTGAGACTGCTACGGGCCTCCTGCAGATTGAAGCGCAGCAAGGGCTGGCCCTTCTCCACCCGCTGGCCCTCGCTGACCAGCACTGCCTCCACCTGCCCGGGGACCGACGCGTCGATGCGCTTGACACTGGAGATCGGCTGAAGCTTGCCCTGCACCGCCACCGTTTCATTCAGAGGGGCCACAACGGCCCAGGTGACGACCGCACCGGTGATGGCCACCGCGCTCCACACCATCGCCGAGGAACTCAGGCCACTTTTGCGCAGCAGCACCGTCTGGCTGAACGTCCATTCCTGGATGGACGAATCGTGGCCCTGGGGTGGGCCCTGACGCAGCAGGGATCCGGAAGCCGGCTGGCCATCCTGATCCCCGAGCGGCTCCACCTTGACAGGCACGAGCACGGGAGAGGAACGGGGGCGGGTGCTGGCCCGCCCCCGCAGCGGGGCCACCAGAAAATCAATCGCCAGATGCAGACGATGCCTCAGGGACGGACGCGGCTCCATCAGCTCAATCCCTCCAGGTTCTGACTGTTGTAGAGGGCGTAGTACCAGCCCTGCAACGCCATCAGCTCCTGATGACTGCCGGTCTCCATCACGGCACCACGATCCATCAGGACAATCTGGTCAGCCGGCCTGACCGTGCTCAACCGA
The DNA here is from genome assembly GCA_947378425.1 of Synechococcaceae cyanobacterium. Classification (GTDB taxonomy): domain Bacteria; phylum Cyanobacteriota; class Cyanobacteriia; order PCC-6307; family Cyanobiaceae; genus Cyanobium. The sequence goes on along the minus strand of CANCJV010000025.1, from coordinate 6,731 downwards.
TGGGTGATGAAAAAGACGGTGCGCCCCCGGAAAGCCTCAAACAGATTGCGGCACAATTCCCGCTCTGTGCGGGCGTCAAGGGCACTGGTGGCTTCATCGAAAATCAACATGCGCGGATTCTGCAGAACGGCCCGGGCAATCGCCAGGCGCTGGCGTTGGCCACCGGAGAGGCCGGCACCCCGTTCGCCCACACTGGAGTTATAACCCTGGGGCATGTCCATGATGAAGTCGTGGGCGCAGGCTATGCGGGTGGCCCGGATCATCTCCTCTACCGTAGCGTCGGGTTTGACGAGCAGCAGATTTTCGCGAATGGTGCCATCAAACAGCAAGCTGTCCTGAGGAACGACGCCCACCTGGCGACGCAAGGAATACAACTCGACCTTAGTAACATCAAAGCCATCGATCAGAACCTTTCCTTCCAGGGCTCGATAAAAGCGGGGCAGGAGCTTCAGCACGGTACTTTTGCCACTACCGGAACTACCAACCATGCCGACGAAGCAGCCTTCGGAAATTTCTAGATTGATGCCCTGCAGCACCAAGGGGCCCTCGTCACCAAAACGGAAGCTGACATTCTCGAACTTCACATGGCCGCGCACTGGGGGCATGGGGATATTGGTGGCCTCCTGCTCGGACTGCTCGGTATTACGATCGACCACATCGCCGACCATCTGCAGCTGACGAGTCGTGATTCGGAACTGCTGCCAGGTCTGAACAAGCTGAATCAGCGGTCGAGTAATATATCCAGAAATGATTCTGAATGCAATAAAACCTCCCAGTGTCAACTGATTCTGCATCACCAACCAGATACCAAAACCAATCACCAAAAGACCATTGAGGTCATTGATAAAAGTTGCAATATTGCTGATCGTTTCCGTAGTGAGCTTAAGTTTGAAGTCCTCACCAATAAAGCGGGAATAACGATTTAAAAATTCCCAGCGCGTCTTGGTTTCAGCATTCTGAGATTTGATCGTTTGAATGCCAGTGATTGCCTCGTTAAGGAAAGAATATGTGCGCACAGACTCGCCGATTGAACTCTTGACCAGGCCTTCAAACATCGGATTAGTCACCAAAGCCAAGATCAGCATCAAGGGCAGGGTGCTGAGAGTGACAAGGGTCAGCAACGGATTAATGGCAAGTAAAATAAAGACATAAAGGATGGCAAAGGCAAAATCCACCACGGTCGTGAGAGCCTGGCCCAGCAAGAACTCACGAAGCCGATCAAGCATATTGAAGTAATAGATGATCTGGCCTACAGGGCGACTATCAAAAAAGCCCTGCGGCAAGCGCACGAGGCGGTCTAGAATCGTTGATTTGCTATCCTGATCAATACGGTTGGCAACCTGGGCAAAGATATACGTACGCAATGTGCGGACCACAGCTGTGGCCACACCAGCGATCAACAGCAGAACCGAGATACTGATCAAGGCACTCATATTCTGATATCGAGCCACCTGATCGATCAGCACCTGGAGCCCTAGGGGTGTCACCAAGGCCAACAGGTTCACCACGCAGGAAGCTGCGATCACCTCGATCAATTCACGGCGATGGGGGCGGATGTAGGGCATGAACCAGCCCCAACCGAAACTCGCCTCCATGCTGTCGAGACGGCGATCCAGCAACAGTAAATCCACCAGCCCCTGCTCATCAGCCTGGAAATCAGTCGAGGGAACATGCAGAGGACCAAGTTCGGCGTCGAGAATGCGCAGCAAGCCATCCTCATCCACACCTTCAAATAAAACCAGTTGGTCGTGCTGATGGAGTACAGCAGGCGCAGGTACCCGTTGCAGTCGATCCAGCGGCACCTTGGTCAAAATCACCCGCAAGCCGAGATAATCGAGCAGTTGACCAGCATTGACAAGGTTGAAGCGACTTTGCTGACGCAGGATTCCATCAATGAAATCGCGCAGGCTGTCACGATTGAGAGGCAAGTTGAAATAACGAGCCAAAGCTGTCGCGATTGCCAATGGCACAGCCTTCGCACCACTGGCCCGTGGCAGGGAGAGGGTGGCTCCCGTGGGTGAGCTGGGGGAGACCGGCCAAGGGGGCAGGCCTGGGGCACTCCCCGCCTCAGAGGCTTGGGGCACCTCATCGTTGTGACCAGAATCCACAACAGCCATCGATGGGCTTGTACCCCGGGGGGGCTCCGGCAAGCCAATCAGACGTAGCCATGGCAACGATGGCGTGCCCGAAGCAGGAGCAAGTGCAGTCGCAGTCGACCAGGGGGATGCCAGGGGGCCACCGCTGCTGATCAGCCAGGCAAGATCGGATCGGGGATCGTCGGGAGGCAAAGAATTCCTGGTCTGACTGATCAGCCCGACGCCCAGTTCCTGATTCAACCAATCATCCACAAACGGCGCAGAAGCAGGGTCGTGCTTGACATGCTCACAGAGCAGCTGATAGAGCTCAGAGTGTGGCAGTTGACGATGGAACCAACGGGCAAAAGAAGGATTATCTTCCAGTAGAGAAAGGAACTGATCCGCAGCAATCTCCAGCACTGTTACAGGGCCCATGGCCCGCACGTACTCACAGGAGCGGCGCCGCACCAAACCACACCAACCCACCAGCGATCCTGGCCCCAGCCGATCAATCGTGCGAGGATTAGCAGCACCAGCAACCGGCGCCAGCACCCTTAACTGTCCCTGCAATACGCAAGAAACACAAGGGGGCAGGACGTCAGCCTCCAGCAATGTCTGACCAAGATACAAGTCCCGTTTCTTCAAGCAGAGGGCAAGCTGGGCCAGGACATCAGCAGATAAAACGGCAAATGGCTCAAACTGTCCCAACTCAGCAATCAGATCAGCCGAGGCGGGCGGAAGCCGGGAAGGGCCGGAGGATGGCAGGGTCATGACACCTGGGTCGCCAGCGGCAGTTGGGGGTCTCCGGCCAGCAACAAACGGACGCGCTCATTGAACCAGATATCAAAAAGTTCCTGCTCCAGCTGCTGGCGCATAGGCTCATCAAGTTGGGCCGGAAAGCGTTGCTCCAACCGTAACACCAACCAGATATCAACGACAAAGAACGGCTCCCACAACTGGCCGGCTTCAGCGACACGAAGACGCGAAAGCAATTCCGGGTGGGCAGCTCCAAGCGAAACAGGTCCTATCAAGCCCCATGTTTGCCGCTCCTGGCCTAGAGAATAGATCGGTGCAAGTTGGTCAAAGTTGGCCTCCCCTTCCTTGATCTGCTGGTAAAGCTCAGCAGCCAAGTCGAAATCATTAACGCGTATCAGTGAATAGGTAACCTGATCAAGCTCAAGCTTGCGCTCAAGAAAACGAGATTCCACGTCAACAGCATGGTGAAGTTGACGAAAGATACGAAATCGCTCTTCGGCTGTCGCCCGCTCAACCAGGTCAGAGTCAGCCAGGCATTCTGCCTCTAAATAGGTAGCCTTCTCGGCAGGAGCATTGATACCAGATTTCAGCAGATAAGCTTGAACCATTGCATCTATGTCATGACCATTTAAATCAACAGATTGCAAAATTTCGTCCATCACAAGAGCCTGAGCCAATGTTCTGCCAAAGCCCCTCTGCCTGACCAGACGATTGATGTCATCAACCGACAACAGAGGCCTGCCGGGGGAAATATGGATCCTGGGCTGCTGGTCATCCATGAATGGTTTGCAATAGTAGAGGGGTCAATCTGGAGGAGACTGCTCAAACAAGGAGTTACTATGCAGGGACAACAATTAGGTCCAACGGCATTTCAATCATACTAATGCTAGGCTGAAACAACACATTCTGGCAAGGACCAAGCGGCCCCCCTTGGAACTGTTCTCACCTACAGCCTACGAAGTAGCTAGACATGCAAGAAAATTGACCCATGGCTGTACTGCGTCAGGCTCACGAGTTGATCTATTGCGCAAGATTTTCAATCTTGCAGTCCACACGAGCACCAATACCGAAGAAAATCTGGTAGCTGCCTTGCTTGCCCAAGCTCTTGAGCGTTGTCCCAGCGGCGCCAACGAAGCTTCACACGAAAAGCTTCGATTCTTAACGACAGACCTTCTTCAAGATCGTCGCAAACACATCGCATTCATCAATGACAACGGCTTTTACGCCGGAGCCGGTATCGCAACCAGCCGGCAGGCTCAGAGCCTGCTGCAGGCGGGCCACAAGGTCAGCGTCGTGGCACTGAACCCTGACGAGAGCACATTACGATGTGCCAATCGAATCACGAATTGGCTGCAAAGTCAGAGCCATCAACTTAGCTTTTACAGCACAGATACTGAGGAAAAAATCATTACCAGAGGCAACGAGTTTTGCCATAAGAACTTAATCACTAGGTTACACCTCGCCCAGCCGATTGACCTTGTGGTTGTCGGGAATCTGCACTCAGATCAAATTTCCTGGTCATTCATTGAGTTTCTGCTGAATCTTGAAATACCAATCGCCCTCTATGGTCATGACTGTGATCTGATAACAGGAGGCTGCGCCTACCCTCAGTACCATGACTGCTTTTACTACCGAACAGGTTGCGCCGATGATATCTGCATGAAGCCTGAGAATGCCTATCCTCAGTCATCAAACGGGCGCATCAAGAAGAATTACCTTATACGATCAGCACTTTCTGTACAAGAAAATGTGGCATTTCTCGCCAATAGTCACTGGACCGAGAATAAACTTGAGGAAAGATTTGACAAGGCACGAATTGATGTCGCCCATTTAGGCGTCGATACCGATCAATTCTGCCCATCTCCTGATCGTGGCGAATCGAAAAAAGCCTTAGGCCTCGATCCAAGCAAGATCGTGATCAGCATTGGGGCAGATAGCCTTAGCCGAACCGGCAAGGGCGGAGCTGTCGTCAATAGCATTATCAAAGGATTCAAGACCAGCGAAACAGTTACTTTTCTTTGTTTTGGCCATGCCGAACTGCAGCAAGAGAATCTGGTCAAAACAGGATATTTAGAAAGCGATCAAGAAATGGCGAAGGTCTTTCAAGCTTCAGATCTCTATCTGAATCCAGTTAATATTGAAGCCTTCGGACAGACTTTTCTTGAGGCATCGGCATGTGGATGCGTCCCAATCGGCCTCGCAGGCAGTGGCGCAGGTGACGTGGTCGACGATGGCATATCAGGCTTTCTCTGCGAAAACGAAGCCATCATCAAACTCAGAATTGAAGAGCTAGTTGAAAAGGGCGAATTGCGCGCAGCAATGTCGAAAATGGCAAGAGAACTGGCAGTTCATCGATTTTCACTAGGACATCAATACGTGAACCTGATCAAGTCACTCACGCGACTGACTGTAACGAAAGGAGCAACCCAAAAGGATCCATTACCTGGCAACCAACCCCTTCTCTCAATCCTCACAACCACTAAAAACTGTTGCAAGGACCTCAAAGTCACAATCGCTTCTCTGCAAATGCAATCGTTCAGAAACTTTGAATGGGTCGTCCAAGATGGAGTATCAAATGATGGGACGATTGAAGCGATTCAAGCCAGCAAGCAAGCTGCACTCCTGGAGTCTGAGCCAGACCTTGGAATCTATGACGCAATGAATAAAGCTGTGCACCGAGCCAATGGGAAATGGATACTGTTTTTGCAGGCAGGCGACTGGCTTGCAGGTTGTGATGCTCTGGAAAACCTTGTTGCTTCTTGCGAATTCAATCGTGACATCATCGTCGCTCCAACGATTGAAGTCTCAATCGAAGGAACCAAACAAAAACGCAGCCCAATTAATCCATCAATTAAGTTGGCCCAATTAAAAGATGACTCCTATCTCAGTGGCGAGGAGCATTGGCTCCATGAAATGCCGTGTCATCAAGGAATCGTAATGCGACGTCCATGGCTTGAGCGGATCCCCTTTGATACAACATTCCGCATCTCTGCAGACTGGCATCAAATGCTGCAAGCAATTAACAATGGAGCAACCGTTGAGATGACAGATCAGGTGTTGTCATGGTATCCGAATGGTGGCTACTCTTTTGATAATTCGGACGAATGGATCCTGGACGCCATACGCATCGTCGAAACCTTTGCAGCTACACCAATTCGAGCATCTCACTACTTCGAAGAAGCATTGATTCATCACAAGACCCTGAAAAAGGAGCGGATGCTAAGAAAAAGTATTATTGCGGGTTCCAGCCCGGAGAGCATGGGAGGCAACAAGTAACAAAGCAGGGCCAGTCTTGGGACATCTAAGAGTATTTCATGCCTGCCCTGAGGCAATCCATCACGATTTAGTGGCAAAAATCTCAGATTCACTCCAGGAATTCATCGTCCAAGCTGACGGGGTCATTCCTGACAAACCCCAGGGAAAGCGATGCCCAGGGCAGCCAATCCATCCAACGCAGCCCATGGGAGCTGCGGAGCTGATTCTTTCTGCTCTAGGGGCCAGGACAGACTGAGCCGCTATTCAACCCGGCGCAAACAGCTGGATCGTGCCTCAGCCCAGCATGCCATTGATGCCGTTGGCTAAGCCGATCCCTGCTGCCAAGCTTGAACGGATGCCGTTGCTGCGAAGCCATAGATAGCCAGGTAGGGCAGGAGGGTCCGCGCAAGGTTGAGGGTGGGTCATGGATGGACAGCTGGTGGTCATGGCGCAACCAGGGTGTCCTGCCACCAGAGCACTCAGTTGGTGCCGATCACTGAAGGAATCGCAGGAGGGAACACCCTGCCACGGTGGATCAACAGATCTTCGGCTCTGACGTGCTGACAGGGAACTCCGGTACCCAGTGACGGCCCCCGGCCAGCCAGCTCCCGAACAGGGGAGTGGCGGGAACGGTGGCGCCGCCCC
>CANCJV010000024.1 GCA_947378425.1 Synechococcaceae cyanobacterium | reverse complement strand
CGGGCGAGCTGGCCACGGTCAGGTGATAGGTGGTCATGTCAGCCATTCAGTGTGGAAGCTGCCGGGGCGGTCGGTGCGCTCATAGGTGTGCGAGCCGAAGCAGTCGCGCATCGCCTGCACCAGATTCTGGGGCAGGCGGCCGGTGGCGTAGCTGCTGATGTAATCAAGCGTGCTGCTGTAGCAGGGCACGGGAATGCCGGCGAGGGCGGCACCGGCCACCACCTGGCGCAGGCCGGGCAGGCGACGGTTGATCTGCTCGGCAAACCAGGGATCCACCATCAGGTTGGGCAGCTCCTGATTGGCGGTGTACGCATCCTGAATCCGCTGCAGCAGGCGTGCCCGGATGATGCAACCACCTTTCCAGATCTGGCCGATGGCGGCGAAATCAAGATGGTAGTCATGCAATTTTGAGGCCTCCTGCAGCAGCGCCATGCCCTGGGCGTAGCTGGCGATGCAGGCGAGGATCGTGGCATCGCGCAGCGGCTCCATGCCGCTGTCGGGGGAGCCCAGATCGAAGCTGTGGGTCGGGATGGAGCCAGGCCGACCGGCCGGCAACACGGTTTCCGCTGCCATCCGTTCGCTACGCAGGGAACTGAGCACCCTGGCATTGAGGGCCGCATAAATGGTGGGCACCGGCACGCCCATCTCCAGAGCGCTGACCACGGTCCACAGACCGGTTCCCTTCTGACCCGCCGCATCGACGATCAGTTCCACCAGATCGCCACCGCTTTCGGGATCCTTGGTGGCCAAGCAGATCTCGGTGATTTCCACCAGGAAAGAGGCCAGCTCTTCGGTCTGGTTCCAGGCCCCCAGCACCTGGGCCATGGCGTCGCCGTTGAGACCGGCGACGCGCTTCATCAGGTCATAGGCCTCGGCCAGGATCTGCTCGATGCCGTATTCGATGCCATTGTGCACGGTTTTGACGAAGTGGCCGGCACCACCGGGACCGATGTAGGTGACACAGGGGCCGTCATCCACCTGGGCTGCCATTTTGGTGACCAGGCCCTCAATGGCGTCGTAGGCGGCCCTGGTTCCACCCGGCATCATGCTGGGCCCCTCCAGAGCTCCTTTGGCACCACCGGAAACGCCCATGCCGATGAAGCCGAAGCTGAGGCTTTCGAGCTGAGCCACCCGGCGTTCGGTATCGGCGTAGAGGGAGTTACCCCCGTCGATCAGCAGATCCCCCTCCTCCAGCAGAGGCGACAGGGTGGCGATCATGTCGTCCACGGGTTGACCTGCCTTCACCATCATCAAGATGCGCCGGGGACGCTCAAGAGCAGCCACAAACTCCGGCAGGGTTTCGGCGCCGATGATGTCCTTGCCCGCTCCGCGGCCAGCCAGGAACTCCTGGGTCTTGGCGTAAGTACGGTTGTAGACAACGCTGGAGAACCCGTTGCGCTCGGCATTGAGGACGAGATTTTCGCCCATGACGCCGAGGCCGATCAGACCGAAGTGAGCCTTGCTCATGGGGCCTTGGTAAACCGCAAATTCAGACTCATTCTGGCTAGTGAAGGCGTCGAATTCGGGTCCGGAGGCCACCGTGTCAGCAACTGCTGTCGGCGGTGGCCAGCGGCACTGAAGCGATCGCTGCAGCGTTCAGGGTTGGAACACCCTGGCGGCGGAACGTCTCAGATGACGGAACCGTCGGCAATGGTGCCGTTCTTGACCACCACGACAATGCCGTTGCGGATGTAGAAATTCAACTCCGGCCGATCGGCTTCTTCGACGTGATCTTTGTTGACTATCGTGACGTTTTCGCCGATGCGAACGTTCTTATCAAGGATCGCCCGTTTGACGGTCGTGCCCCTGCCCACACCAATCGGGATTCCACCCCGTTCCCGCAGAACGGCGCGTTCCTCCATGGATTCGAAATAGTCAGCACCCATCACCAGGGTGTCCTGCAGGACCACCTCGTCCTCAACCCTGGTTCGCACGCCAAGTACGCAATGGTGAATGCTGCAGGCTTTGAGCAGCGAGCCCTCGCCGATGATCGATGCGGTGACCTGACTGTCCTGCAGCTTGCTGGGAGGCAGGTAGCGAGGACGGGTGTAGATCGGGAATTTCTCGTCGTAGAAGGAGAAGGCGGGATTGGGTTGATCCGTGAGGGCGAGATTTGCCTCATAGAAGGCGCCGATCGTCCCGATATCCTCCCAATAGTCATTGAAGAGAAAGCTCTGCAGATTATCACCGCGATTCAGGGAAGCTGGGATGATCTCCTTGCCAAAATCCGTGGCGGAGGGATTGGTCGCCAACAGGTCAAACAGGGTGTCACGGCTGAAGACATAGATGCCCATCGAGGCCAGATACGGCTTGCGCTGTGCATCCGCCGCTGAGAGCCCCAGCTTTTCGGTATCCACCTGCATCGCCTCCAAGTCAGCTCCCTTGGGCTTCTCCCGGAATTCACGGATACGGCCATCGGGAGTGGTGCGCATCAAACCGAAATCCTGAGCCTGGGCCGCATCGACAGGCAGGGCGCCTACGGAGAGCTGGGCGCCCGTATCGATATGATGTTGCACAAATTGACTATAATCCATCCGGTACAGCTGATCACCGGAAAGAATCAAGTAGTGATCGACATCCCATTCCTGGAACAACCACTGGTATTTGCGTACGGCATCAGCCGTACCTTCAAACCAGCTGGGGCTGTCAGGAGTTTGTTGAGCCGCCAGCACTTCAACGAAACCCTGGCCAAATCCTGCGGATAAGTTGTAACTCATCGTCAGGTGACGATTGAGCGAGGCGCTGTTGAACTGAGTCAACACATAGATCTTGTTGATCTCAGAGTTGATGCAATTGCTGACAGGAATATCGATGAGCCTGTACTTACCCGCCAAGGGCACGGCCGGCTTGGCTCGTGTTTTGGTGAGGGGGTAAAGACGGGTACCAGCCCCGCCGCCAAGGATGATCGCAAGAACGCGTTTCATGGACTCTCTTCCTTTCTTTTTAATGGGCTGACCGTACAAGAGCGAGGGGCACGCCTGCGAGTGCCGGGAACACTTCGATGCAAGCGCATCTCAGCCATCAAAGGGCCCCTCGTGCAGTTCAAACAGATCCTGCAGAACCTTCATAGCCTGATGGCGTTGCTGGCGTGGCTGAGGCGCCCTCAGCCGGGTCACCGGGGTGTGCAGGATCTTGTTGATGATGCCTTTGCTGAGTGCTTCCACGACCTTGCGCTCCCGTGCTGAGAGATCGGGACCCATGCGGCTGAGGGCTTTCTGGAGCTCCTGTTCGCGGATGTCTTCCAGCTGATTGCGTAGACGATTCACCAGCGGCACCGCTTCCAGTCCATCCCACCACTCCAGGAACAGCCGCGATTCCTCCGCCAGCAACCCTTCGGCTTCGGCGGCCATCTCACGGCGGTTCTCCTGGTTGCGGGCCACCACCTCCTGGAGATCATCGACATCGAACGATTCGACACCGCTGAGTTCGCCGGCATCGGCACTGATGTTGCGCGGCACACCGATATCAATCAGCATCAGGCTTGAGCGCCGATTAAGGCCCTGCAGCCGATCAGCCGTGATGATCGGCTCCTCAGCGCCGGTGCTGGTGAACACCAGGGAGCAGGTGCTCAGACAGTGATCGAGATCGCCAAGCGGACGGCACTGCACCGGCAGGGCGGGAAAGTCGGCGGCGAGGGCTTCGGCCCGGGCCACGGTGCGATTCAGCAGTACTGCACCGCGACAGCCCTTGGACTGGAGATGCTGGAGCAGCAGACGGGCCATCCGGCCCGCTCCGACCACCGCCACCTGTTCCTGTTCGAGGGAGACCAGCTCATCCAGCCCTCGGGACTGGCCGATCTTGAGCTGGGCCAGCTCGACGGCCGCCGAGCTGATCGAAACGGCTCCAGTACCGAGATTGGTTTCAGTGCGCACCCGTTTACCGGTACTCACCGCCTGATTGAGGAGCCGATTGAGGATGGGGCCAACGGAGCGATACTCCTGACCCAGCCGCACCATTTTCTTCACCTGGGAAAGGATCTGGCCCTCGCCCAGCACCAGGCTGTCCAGGCCGGCGGCCACCCGCAACAGGTGACCGACGGCCTCCTCGTGATGGAAGGTGAACAGGTGGGGAGTGAGCTGATCGAGGGCCAGGCCGGAGACCTGGCTCAGGAAGCTGCCCACCGCCGTGATGCCCTGATCCGGATGCCGCAACAGGGCATAGATCTCCAGGCGATTGCAGGTGCTGAGGATGGAGGCCTCCAGCACCTGATCGTCGGAACGCAACTGCTGGAGGGATGCCTCCATCGTCTGCTCCGGGATGCTGAGCCGTTCACGGAGCTCAACCGGAGCGGTGCGATGGCTGAGACCGACGACGGCGATGTGCATGGAGTCGGAGAAGGAGCTCGCTCGGGCTGCCGGCAATCAGACCAGAGCGATGCTCTGGGCGCCTGGCTTGATGTGGATGGTGTTGGTGAACCTGGCGCTGTTGTCGAGGGTGCTGATCACCAGGCTGCTGGTCCGGGTGCAGTCCTTCTCAAACTTGACGCCATGGAACAGCAGGCCATCGGTGATGCCGCTGCCGGCGAACACCACATTCTCGCCTGAGGCGAGCTCTTCAGCTTCGTACACCTTGTCGACATCGGTGATCCCCATCTCGTTGAGACGGGCGATGTTGCCTTCCTTGGTGTAGTCGGCCCACTCGCTGGTCTGGGCGACGGCGGGGTCATAGACCAGCTGGCCCTGGAAATGCCCGCCCAGGGCGCGCATGGCGGCCGCGGAGATCACGCCTTCGGGAGCAGCGCCGATGCCCATCAGGCAGTGGGTGCCGGTGCCGGCGAAGCCACAGGCGATGGCGGCCTGCACATCGCCGTCGGAGATGGGCTGGACCCGGGCTCCGGTGGAACGGATTTCGGCGATCAGGTCCTTGTGGCGGGCGCGATCCATGACCACGATGGTCAGCTCGCTGGCGGCCAGACCCAGACATTCGCTGAGGATCTGGATGTTCTCGGTGGCCGACTTGCGGATGTCCACCTTGCCCTTGGCGGCCGGGGGGGCAGCCAGTTTCTTCATGTAGAAGTCGGGTGCATTGAACAGACCGCCACGGTCGGAGGCGGCCAGCACGGCCATCGAACCGCGCTGGCTGTTGGCACAGAGGTTGGTGCCTTCGCAGGGATCAACGGCGAAGTCCACACCGGGACCGGTGCCACTGCCGACTTCCTCGCCGATGTACAGCATGGGGGCTTCGTCACGCTCCCCCTCACCGATGACGATGCGACCCTGCATCTGAATCTGGCCCATGCGCTTGCGCATGGCTTCGACCGCTGCGGCATCGGCTTCATCCTTCTGACCGAGGCCGGTGAGCTCTGCGGATGCGATGGCGGCCTGTTCTACGACCTCGAGTATTTCCTGAATGAGGGTGCGATCCACGGCGGTCGGGCGGAGGTACGGGGCTTCAGGGAGAAGCGACAGAGGAGAAACGCCCGGTGGTAGCCGAAGGCGCCAGCAACTGCAGGCCCTCTGAGGCTTGAAGCGCGGCAATCGTATCAGTGCGGAAGGCGGCTCCTTACAATCCTGATCCGCTTTCGCCCCGGACGCCGTCCATGAGCACCAAACCCCTGGTGGTTTCCCCGTCGATCCTCTCCGCCGACTTCTCGAAGCTGGGGGAGGACGTACGGGCTGTCGATGAGGCCGGCGCCGACTGGATCCATGTGGACGTGATGGATGGCCGCTTTGTGCCCAACATCACCATCGGCCCCCTGATCGTCGAGGCCCTCAGGCCGGTCACCACCAAGCCGCTCGACGTGCACCTGATGATCGTCGAGCCGGAGAAGTACGTGGCTGACTTCGCCAAGGCCGGTGCTGACATCATCAGCGTGCAGGTCGAAGCCTGCCCCCACCTGCATCGCAACCTGGCCCAGATCAAGGAATTGGGCAAGCTGGCGGGAGCCGTGCTCAACCCCAGCACCCCGCTCGACACGCTGGAGTACTGCCTGGAGCTCTGCGATCTGGTCCTGATCATGAGTGTGAACCCTGGTTTCGGCGGCCAGAGCTTCATCGAGAACCAGGTTCAGAAGATCCGGGATCTGCGCCGGCTCTGCGATGAGCGCGGTCTGGACCCCTGGATCGAAGTGGATGGCGGCGTCAAGCCGTCCAACGCCTGGAAGGTGATCGAAGCCGGTGCCAACGCCATCGTCAGCGGTTCGGGGGTGTTCGGCGCCAGCGATTACGCCGAGGCGATCCGCGGCATCCGCAGCAGCCGGCGTCCTGAGCCAGCGTTGGTCTGAAGTCGAATCCCAGGCTTTGCGTTGAGGAGGCTCCTGCATGGGGGCCTCTTTTTGTTGCGAGGAAGATTGTCGGCAGCTTCTCGTCAGGCCGAGGCGTCCGATGTCTGTGTCGACGTCCGCCTTGAATCAGCCGCTCTGGAGGTCTGCCTCCGGGTGGACTCCCCAGCAGAACAGGGAGCAAGCCGGATGCCATCCAGTGGTGGCCTGCAGGAGAGCACGGGAAGCCCGCGCTCCACATGCGGGCCGTCCAGGCACCAGCGCATTGGCCAGCGAGCTGGCCGACACTGCATCGTCGGCTGAAGTCAGGGAGTGCCGGCTGCACCACGGCGCTCTCTGACCGCCGCAATCGCGGCCAATAAACCGATCACAGCGCGGCTGTGGCCGCGCCAGACGCTTTCCAGAGCTGGTCACTCAGCTGTCGAAGAACCAGCCATAGCTGTGCAGTCCGATGCCCAGCAGGTTGACGCCGATGTAGCAGACCGCGATCACCACCAGCCCCACGACAGCGACGATCGCGGGTCGGCGCCCCTGCCAGCCGCGGATCAGCCGGGTGTGCAGATAAGCCGCATAGACCAACCAGCAGATCAGAGCCCAGGTCTCCTTGGGGTCCCAGCTCCACCAACTGCCCCAGGCCTCGTTGGCCCAGACGGCACCGCTGACCAGTCCCACCGAAAGCAGCAGAAAGCCAACCGTGATGGTGCGGTAGCTGAGGCTGTCGAGTTGCTCGCTGATCCGGAATTCGGTGCTGCTCAGCGCCATGGCACCGGGGCCATCGGAGGCCAGCTGGGCCTGGCGAAAGCCACCGCTGCCGATGGAGCTGCTGCGCAGTTCCAAGGCCTGGTTGCGCTCGGTGAACAACACCGCCAGCGACAGCAGCGAGCCCACCAGCAGGGCGGCATAGCTGAGCATGATCACGCTCACATGCATCACCAGCCAGCTGGAACGCAGGGCAGGCACCAGGGGTGAGGCCTGTTGGAGTTGATCCGGCAGGGCGAAGCTGGCAAAGGCCACGCAGCCCAGGGCCATCGGTGTGGCTGCCGCCGGCACCAGCGGACTGGGCCAGCTGCGTTCCACCAACAGCTGGGTCAGGGTGCAGCCCCAGGCCAGGAAGCACAGGGACTCATAAAGGTTGCTGATCGGAAAATGACCTGAGTCCCACCAGCGCAGGACCAACTGGGCGGTGAGGCAGAGGTTTGCGGCAGCCACCAGCAGGCGCACAACTGAACTGTTCTTGCCACCGCTGAGGGACCAGAACGACAGGGGCAACACCAACAGCAGCAGACCGAAGGCCATCAGGCCCAGGGCAAAAACCGGATCGTTCACGCAGCAAGGTTCAGATCGGCCCAGTCTGCCGTCCAGCCAGGCGATCCGGGCCGGGTCAGGGCATCGGTCGCTCGCCTTCTCAGCGGCTGGCCTGCCGCAGCAGCCAGAGCCCACCGGATAGGCCGATCAGAACGGGCATCCAGGCAGCCAGCACCGGGGTGAGGGTGGCGGTGATACCGAGGGAACTGAAAATGAAGGACATCAAGTAATAGCCGAAAATCAACAGCACGCTGATGCCGAAGCCCTGGCTGCGGCTGGTGCGGGAGTGGGGACGAACCCCGAGGCTGCTGCCGATCAAGCCGAAGACCAGACAGATTGCAGGAAAGGCAAACTTCTCCTGTATCCGCACTCTCAGACGCCGGGCTTCCTTGAGGTTGTTGGCTTCTTTGAGCAGCCGTTCCGCCCGCAGCGCCTGGCCCACCGTCATCACGCTGGCATCGGTGGGAAGCTTTGCCACCTCAAGCGGATCGCGCGAAAGGGGATAGAAATAACGGTCAAATTCAGCCGAGGTGGTGGTGCCATTGATTTCATCGATATTGACGATTCTGCCATTCGAGAACTCCCACATCGCCTTGTCATCGTTCCAATGTCCCTGCTTGGCCATCAACATCTGGCGCTGACCGGAACGGGAAAAATCAATCAACGTCACATCATTCATCTCGCCACGCAGGAACTTACGAGCGTAAAAAATATGGGTCAACATTCGGGTCGATTCCCCCTCTTCCATTTTGATACGACCAAAACGGGAATAAAGAATATTGTCGCCTTTCTCACTGGCAATGGCTTTGCCCAGGGCCCGCTCCAGGGTGTTGGAGGCGGCCAGGTTGGATCTCGGCACGATCAGATCGTTGAAGGTGAAGGTCATCAGACTCATCACCACGGACAGCATCAACGCAGGCATCACCATGCGGCGCGTGCTCACCCCGACGCTGCGCAGGGCCGTGAGTTCACTGCTGCCGGACAGGCGGCTGTAGGCCAGCAGGGTGGCCATCAAGGTGGCCATCGGGAATGCCAGCACCAGAAACCCGGGCAGACGCAGCAGCAACACCAGCAGCGCCGCCGTCACCGGCAGTCCCGATTCCGACACCCGCCTGACCAGCTCGAACACCACTCCAACGGACAGGGACACCGCCGTGAACGCGGCGGTGCCGAACAGCAGCGGACCGAGAAGTTCGCCGATCAGCCAGCGATCGAGCAGGGGGATACGGCGCAGCCAGGGGCGCAGGGGAGCGAAGGCCGCCGCCGACCAGGTCCGGCTGGCCCGCACCACCGGGAGCCCATCCAGACGACGGGCCCAAGGCGTCGCAGCAGCAGCCTCGCTTTCCGGGAGCAGCTCAGGCTGACTCGGCGGTTCGAGCAGTGTGGCCTGGGGTTCATCGCGTTCGCCGCTCCAGAAGGAAGGGGCCGCCAACATGGCGAAGGCTTCACCCAGGTAGTGGCGTCGTACCAGGGGATTGTCCGCCACCTCGGCGGAGCTGCCCGAGGCCAGCAGGGAGCCTTCGGTGAGGATGTAGGCCCGATTGGTGATCGCCAACGTCTCACGAACGTTGTGGTCAGTGATCAACACGCCCATGCCCCGATCCCGCAGACCACTGATCAGATCCTGCAGATCGGCCACCGCCAGGGGGTCCACCCCGGCGAAGGGCTCATCGAGGAGCAGATAACGGGGCCCCGATTCACCGACCGCCAGAGCTCGTGCCACCTCACAGCGACGCCGCTCACCTCCCGAAAGCTGGTAGCCGCGCCGATGTTGGAACGGTCCGAGATGGAAATCCTCGATCAGTTGCTCGAGGCGATCCCGCCGCCGATGTTCCGGTGTGCCGCTTTCAGCCAATGCCAGCCGCAGGTTGTCGCGCACGGTGAGCTGGCGGAAGACACTCGCTTCCTGGGGCAGATAACCGATACCGAGCCGGGCTCGAACCGGCATCGACAGAGCCGTGACCGACTGGCCATCCAGCAGCACATCACCGCTGTCAGGTCGCAGCAGCCCGGTGACGAGATTGAAGGTGGTCGTCTTGCCAGCGCCATTGGGGCCCAGCAGGCCCACCACTTCACCGGGGCGAAGTTCAAGACTGACGTCATCGACGAGAGGCCGACCCCCCAGGGTGATACACACCCGTTCCAGGGCAAGACTCATGGCAGCTGCGGTCGGGCGGCGGGGGTCGGGGCCTTGTTCTGCAACCTCAGGCGGCTGTAGACCTGTTTGCCG
The DNA here is from genome assembly GCA_947378425.1 of Synechococcaceae cyanobacterium. Classification (GTDB taxonomy): domain Bacteria; phylum Cyanobacteriota; class Cyanobacteriia; order PCC-6307; family Cyanobiaceae; genus Cyanobium. The sequence goes on along the minus strand of CANCJV010000024.1, from coordinate 49,589 downwards.
GCGGGAGGTTCGGCCAGGAGCCGCTCACTGTCCAGCCGATACACGAGCCGTTCGGCACGGATGCGTTGGCCATCGGCATCGATCACATCGACATCGCCGGTCAAGACAAGCCGGCCTTCCTTGGAAAAGTACTGGGCCTGGCGTGAGGTGGCGACCATGTGGCGATCGGGGTACTCGATGCGCACATTGCCGATGGCTGTGACCACGCCGGTGCGGTTGTCGGCCTGCTGGGTATCGGATTCAATCGTGACCAGCCCGGCGTCAGATGCCGATGCCGGGCTGACCACCACCGGCTTGGCCTGGCTGGCGGGTTGGGCCGCTCCGGGATGGGGAAGCGCCAGGGCCAGAAGGGACAGCACGGCTGTCACCGTCAGCGTGCGACGACGATGGCTGGTGGTGGCACGCAGCGCTGAGCCCAGTGGCGAATGCCAAAGTGATCGCAACTGGAACAGGGTTCTGACCTGCATCAATCAGCTCGGCAGGCGGTGAAACGTCGGACTAATTTACCGGGGTGACGTGCCCGGCTTCCGCAGGCTCGGTCTGGGCAAGCTGCAGGTCTCGGCATCGGCCTGCAAGGCCTGCAACCACAGGGAACCCTGCTGGCAGAGATCCCTCAGGTCCAGCCCCAGAGCCTGGTCGTCGCAGCTGCGCAGGCGACCCAGGCCCTCGCCTGTCAGCACCATGGCCCCGTGGCGATTGCCGCGGTCCATGTGGAGCTGTCCGACGGCGATCTGCAGGATGCCTTGCAGCACAAGCCTCATCGGCCCCTGGGTTTCGTGCCAGAGCTCCTCAAAGCCATCGTGACAGCCATACCAGTCGGCCGCATTGAACAGATCAACGGCTTGCTGCCAGCGAGGATCGGCCAGCAGCAGGACCTCTTCAGCCAGAAGCCCGCCCTCGCAACCAGGTTGGAGGGCGGGCGAATCGGCAGTGGCACTCAACGCTTGGCTGGCTTCTTCATCGGCAGCTTGCGCAACCGGATCGACTCGGGCGTGACTTCGAGCATCTCATCGGGACCGATGTACTCGAGTGCCCTCTCCAGCGTCATCTGAATCGGCGCCTGCAGGGTGTCGAGCACCTCGGCTCCGGCGGAGCGGATGTTGGTGACCTGCTTGGCCTTGCAGACGTTGAGCTCAAGATCGGGCGGTCGATTGTGTTCGCCGACAATCATGCCCTTGTAGACCTTGGTGCCAGGCGTGATGAAGAACTGTCCACGGTCTTCAGCCCCCTTGAGGGCATAGAAGGTGGCGGTGCCTTCTTCGAAGGCCACCAGCACGCCATTGCGGCGGGCATCCATGTCCCCCTGCATCGGCCGGTAGTCGAGGAACGAATGGCTCATGATGCCCTCGCCCCGGGTGGCGCGGATGAACTCGCCGCGGAAGCCGATCAGGCCACGGGCGGGCACCACGAACTCCAGCTGGGTACGGCCGTCGTTGGTGTTCTCCATGTTCTGCATCTCGCCCTTGCGCGTGCCGAGCTTCTCGATGCAGGAGCCGACGGATTCCTCCGGCACATCCATCACCAGGGTTTCGTAGGGCTCGCTGGGCGTGCCATCGATGGTGCGGAAGATCACCTGGGGCTGGCTCACCTGGAACTCATAGCCCTCACGGCGCATGGTTTCAATCAGGATGCCCAGGTGCAGTTCACCGCGACCGCTGACGGCGAACCGGTCCGGGGAGTCCGTGTCTTCAACGCGCAAAGCCACGTTGGTGAGCAGTTCCCGTTGCAGCCGGTCCCGCAGCTGACGGCTGGTGACGAACTTGCCCTCCTTGCCTGCAAACGGAGAGTCGTTGACGACGAAGGTCATCTGCAGGGTGGGTTCATCCACCTTGATCAGCGGCAGAGCCTCCGGGTGGTCGGGGCAGGCGATGGTCTCGCCGATGTTGACCTCATCAAAGCCGGCCACCGCCACCAGATCGCCGGCACTGGCCTGCTCGATCTCGACCCGCTGCAGCCCCTGGAAGCCGAGCAATTTGGAAATCCGACCCCGCTTGATGGTGCCGTCGTCGCGGATCAGCGCCGCTGGCTGGCCGCCCCTGATGGTGCCGTTGTGGATGCGGCCGATCATGATGCGACCAAGAAAATCGCTGTAATCGAGCGTGGTGACCTGCAGCTGCAGGGGCTTGGTGGGATCGCCGACCGGCGGCGGAACATGGCGCAGAATCGCGTCGAAGAGCGGCTTCATGTTGTCGCTTTCGGTCTTCATGTCCGGCTTGGCGTAACCGCCCATGCCGCTGCCGAACAAGTAAGTGAAATCGCACTGATCGTCGTCGGCGCCGAGCTCAAGGAACAGGTCGAGCACCTTGTCGACAGCCTGTTCGGGATCCACCCGGGCCCGGTCGATCTTGTTGACGAACACGATCGGGCGCAACCCTTTTTCCAGGGCCTTCTTGAGCACGAAGCGGGTCTGGGGCATCGGCCCCTCATTGGCGTCGACGATCAGCAGGCAGCCATCGACCATGCCGAGAACCCGCTCCACCTCGCCACCGAAATCGGCGTGGCCGGGGGTGTCGACAATGTTGATGCGGATGCCGTTGTAATCGACAGCCGTGTTCTTGGAGAGAATCGTGATACCCCGTTCCCGCTCCAGATCGTTGGAGTCCATGATGCAAGTGGGCACGGCCTCGCCCTCCCGGAAGATGCCGGACTGGGTGAGAAGGGCGTCCACCAGGGTGGTCTTGCCGTGGTCGACGTGCGCAATGATCGCAATGTTGCGAATCGGCACACCTTTGACTTCGCCACTCATGGGCATCGGATCCTGCAGAGAAAGGGAGTTGGGCTCGGGTGTCGCGTCGTCTGAAATCTCGCCGCCTGATCAACTCCGGCTGACAGGGAGGTCGTGCCGTATCAACGGCCAGAGGGCTCGACGCGGGGATCGAGAGCCACTGGCAAGGTGCGTGACATTTCTGAAGCGAAACTTGATCTTACCTTGCGACGCGCTCGTTCAGTCCCTCTAGCGTGCCAGTCGCTGGGCGGGCTCAAACAGTCGCAGGGCTTCGGTTGAGCCCTCATAACGCCAGTGCCAGGGCTCGTAGTTCACCCCCTGGGCATTCCCCTGCGGGAACGACAGCTGGAAATGGAAGCGATGGGCATGGGCTGCCAGCCAGCGATAGGTGGGCGTCTGATCGAAACCGGTGGAGAGGTTGGTGGCTGGCCGCTGCCGATCGCCAAGGTCGACGGCATAGCCCGTGCTGTGCTCGGAAAACCCTGGAGGGGCACTGACCCGGGCCCGTTCCCTGGCGCTCTGGTTGCGAGCGGCCTGGACGTCGAAGAACAGTTGGCGCTGCAAAGCGATCGAGCGGAAGGCACTGAGCACCACCAGATCAACTCCGTCGACCGCTGCGGCCCGTTGCATCGCCAACAGAGCCTGGGCCGCATCGGTCTGCAGCTGTAGATCGGCATCGATCGTGACCAGCTGGTCCGCCGGTGCCTCCGGATAGGGAAAGTGCCCCAGCAGACGTCCATCGGCGCTCAGGCGGTCATTGAGACCGGCCACCGGCGGTGGCATCAGCCAGCGGCGCAGGGGGCCTGCCATCAGCACCAGCACGGTGCCCGTGACCAATCCCGTGATCAGCAACAGCCTCAGCAGGCGCCCGAGCATCGAAGGCTTTCGGGGCCTGGGAGCCTGTGTGCGACGAGCCAGTGGAATCTCCTCCCCGATCAACGGTGCGGGCACAGCCACCAGTCAGTGAGGCCGATCGTAAAGGCGGCTGCCAACCGGGCCAAGAGCGGCAGTCAGCCCGCAGCTCAACGTGAGGCGGTGTTAGTTTTTTCGGCCAGGATCCCTTTGGTGGAGCACGTTTCAAGATGTTGCGAGTCGCGGTGGTGGGCGGCGGCCCGAGCGGTTCTTGTGCTGCCGAAGTGCTGGCCAAGGCAGGCATCGAAACCTGGCTGTTCGAGCGCAAGCTCGACAATGCCAAACCTTGCGGGGGAGCGATTCCCCTGTGCATGGTCAGGGAGTTCGACCTGCCGGAATCGATCATTGACCGCAAGGTCAACAACATGAAGATGATTTCCCCCTCCAATCGGGAAGTGGACATCCATCTGGACAACCCCGATGAATACATCGGCATGTGTCGCCGCGAGGTCTTTGATGCCTTTCTGCGCAATCGTGCCGCCGACCTCGGCGCCCGGCTCATCAATGGCCTGGTTCAGAGCATCGACACCGGCAGCAAGCGCCAGGGCCCCTACACCCTCCATTACGCCGACTACTCCGGCGGTGGTCCCACCGGGGAGCTCAAGACGCTTGAGGTGGACTTGATTGTCGGGGCTGACGGGGCTAACAGCCGGGTTGCCAAGGCGATGGATGCCGGCGACTACAACGTTGCCATTGCTTTTCAGGAGCGGATTCGCCTCCCACCTGAAGAAATGGCGTATTACGAAGATCTGGCAGAAATGTATGTGGGCACTGATGTGTCACCCGACTTCTACGCCTGGGTTTTCCCCAAATACGACCATGTGGCTGTCGGCACCGGCACGATGCAGAAAAACCAGAGCCTGATCAAGGGTCTGCAGAAAGGCATCCGTCTGCGGGCCAGCAATCGCCTGCTGCACGGCGAAGTCATCAAGGTGGAAGCCCACCCGATTCCAGAACATCCCCGCCCGCGGCGTGTGGTGGGTCGCATGGCCCTGGTGGGCGATGCCGCCGGCTACGTCACCAAGAGTTCGGGGGAGGGTATTTACTTCGCCGCCAAGAGCGGGCGGATGTGCGCTGAAGAGATCGTTGCCGCCAGTGGCAAAGGCCAACGGATACCCAGCGAGAAGGATCTCAAGGTGTATCTGAAGAAGTGGGACAGGAAGTACAGCGCCACCTACAAGGTGTTGGAAATCCTCCAGAACGTCTTCTACAGCAACGACCCTGCTCGCGAAGCCTTCGTCGAGATGTGCGACGACAAGGACGTGCAGCGGCTCACCTTCGACAGCTACCTCTACAAGCGGGTGGTGCCGGTGAATCCCTGGCAGACCCTCAAGCTGACGCTGCTGACCGTGGGTGCCTACCTGCGCGGGCAGGCTTTCGCGCCCTCCGGCTACAAGCCCGTGCCCAGTGCCGTGCGCAGTGAACAGGAGATGGCGGAGCTGCTGGCGGCTGATGCTGCGGGCTCCGACATGTTGGACAGCACCCGTGGAGCCTCAGCTGGCCTCGATGGCCCCACGCCTGCAGCAGAAAGTGGCGAGCGCGAGGCGATCCTGGCCGGCAAGAGCTGATGGCGACAGGATCGGCGCGTAGCGACCGTCTGATCCGCTTGGCCCTGGCTGTTGGCAGACCCGATAGCAGTCCGGCGCCACTGGTAACGAGTTAGCTATCTGTTAGGGGGGGATTGAGTAGGCATTTGCGAGCCTTCACTCATTTTTCACTTGCTTGGTGCTATGCCCTGCGGGATCCAACACCGGTTGCTGGCTCCTTGGCCCGGAAGCTCATGCGGCATGATCAGCTCCTTAGGCGCTGTGCTGCTGAACCTCCGTGCGATCAGTGCGCCCGCAGGGCCTGCTCAGGCCGCCAATGTGAAATTCACGGCCTCAGGCGTCGTCAGTAGCGCTGGCCTGGGTTATCAGCTGGGAGAAAGTGTTTCCTTTGACTGGGTTGTGGTTGATGCCGTCTCGGCTGTTCCGCCTGGATCAGCGCAGAACGGGACCTTCGCCTGGGTTCAATCGTTTTCCGCAAATCCGTTGCTTTACTATAGCTTCGTCGGCACGGGAATCAGCGGGAGCCTGAATACCTCGCTGCCGCCGAGCAACGGCCTGACAATCTTCAATAATCCTGCGGCTAGTTTTGGGGCTGACAACCGCTATTGGGCCGGCAGTCTCGCCTCAAGTATTGTCCAAGGGATTGGGTCGCGGCCGATTCAAATGCGATTGGCTCTGTTGCATTTAATCTGAGCCCCAAGGCTTTCCCTTTTATTGCCTATAGCCCAATCATCACTTTACCCTTACCAAACCCAGCCACCTATTTTTAGAACTATTTCGGCACCTATGCTCTTTGGCAAGCGGCCAATGCGCCGCAGCCCGCCAGCACAATTTCAATCGCCTCTGTCGGGGGATCTTCCACTGCCACGTTCAGCCTCAACAGTCTCCGCATCGGAGCCGTACCCGGACCACTGCCAGCACTTGGTGCCGCCACGGCTTTCCATTGGAGCCGTCGTCTGAGAAGACGGCTGCGCCGGAACGGAGCATCGAGGACAGCTTCAACCCTTCCATGCGACCGGAACCTGATCCTGCCCGGCTCAGTTCCCTCCTGGCCACAGTCTCCACAACTCTGTTGCTGTTTTTTGTACTGGCGATGCTGGTGGCATCGATGCCGCCGCGTCTGCTCGGTCCCAGCTGGCAACTGAACGTCAGTGAAGCCCTGATCCACAACGCTTAGCTGGCACTGCTGGCTGTTTTGTTGCTGCATCTGGCGGTTGATCTCGACCCAGAGCATGGTCGACGCCTGGCCCGGCGCGATGCCATGCGGCAATGGAGTATGGCCGTGGTGTTCGGTTTTCTGTTGCTCATATCCCTGCAACTTTCTGCCATCCTCGTGGGGATCAACCCATCGCAGGCCCTGCAGGCTTCCAACCAGCGCTTTGCTGAATTGCACCGGGCAATTGATCAATCCAGAAGTGCTTCTGAGCTGCAGATCACGCTCCATAACCTGAGTCTGCCGCCCCTGCGGCCTCTCGATCTGCACAACCCCTTACCCCAGCTCAAGCAGCAGATGCTGGAGGGCCTCAGGCGCAGCGAGGAGCAAGCCAGGCAGCGCTTCAGTGGCACCACACTGAATCAACTCAGTGCCCTGTTGTTCAACCGTTTGCTGCTCAGCCTCGAGGCCGTGGCTCTTGCCCTGGTCTTTGCCGCGGCAGCCCAACGACCAGGCCATCACTTCTCACGGCTGGAGCAGTGGCAGGCAGGCTGGCAACGCCATTGGCACTGTCTCGGATCTCATCTGATCGCCCGGCTTGAGGAACGTGAAGCTCGCCAGGCGCTGGAGCGCCAGGTCTGGGAAGCCCGACAGGAGGCGTGGCAGCGATGGGCTTCGCAGGAGGAATCGCCAGTACAGCGATAGGCAGCAGCCAAGGCCAGACCAGGGACGATCGCTGACAAGCACCAACTGCCTCTTGAGTCAGCCCGCCTCACCTCTGGACCTCAGCGGCACATCGGACTGAAACTAACCAGACACCGCCTACAGGCCTCACCCCTGCAGGCGGCTGAAATCAGCCAGCACCGAGGCCTGATTGCGGAGCACCGCCAGCAGGTTCAGTCGATTGCTGCGCACCGCCGGGTCGTCCGCCATCACCATCACGCTCTGCTCGCCATCGAAGAAGGCCGCCAACACGGAGGCACTCTCGGCCAGGGCCGTGGCCAGGGCGTCGTACCGGCCGGGCTGATCGCCCCGGACGATCGGTTCCAGCCGCTGCAGCACCGCCAGCATGGCATTTTCGCTCGGGGAACTGAACAGCTCGGGGTTGACCACCTTCTCGGCACTCAGCACCGTCTGGGGAAGATCGCCTTTCTCCGCCAGCCTCGAGGCTCGCTGTACAACGGCCTGGACGGCGCTGAGCCGTCCCTCGGAGCGCAACTGCAGCAGCAGGGACGCCCGTTGCCGCGCATCGGCGGGATCAGCCAGCACCCGTTGGAGCGAAACGCCGCTGCCGGCCACCGCCTGCACCACATCCACGGCCATCCCCTGCTCCTCCAGCAGGCTGATGAGCCGCTGGCGCAGAAACTCCGCCAGCTCCATAGCCAGCTGCTCGGCCTGAATCCGGTACTGGGCCAACAGCTGGGCCCAGTGGCCGCAGGCCCGCTCGAGCAGGCTCAGCAGATTCAGGCTCCAGCCCCGATCCCAGAGGATCTGCAACAGGCCATTGCCGGCGCGGCGCAGGCCGTAGGGGTCGGAGGAGCCGCTGGGTCGCTCTCCCTTGGCGTAGATGCTGAGCAACAGCTCAAGCCGCTCGGCCATCGCCAGCACCGCTCCCGCATCCGAGCCGGGCAGCTGGTCGCCGGCGCCCCGGGGCAGGTAGTGCTCCAGCACCGCCAGGGCCACGGCCCTCGGTTCACCTTCGGCCAGCAGGTACTTACCGCCGATCACCCCCTGCAGCTCGGGGAACTCCCCCACCATCTGACTGACCAGATCGTGCTTGCACAGATGGGCCGCCCGCCGGGCATGGCTTCCGCAGGTTTCACCCAGGTGCAGTTGCTCCAGCAGGACATCGGTGCACCACTCCAGCCGTTCGCTGCGGTCCCGCAGGCTGCCGAGCCCCTCGGCGAAGGTGACGCGATCCAGCTGGTCGCGGCGATCAATGCTGGCGACGCGGCGATCGGCGGCGACGAAGAACTCCGCATCAGCCAGCCTGGCTCGCAGCACCCGCTCATTGCCCCGCCGGATCGTGGCCGTCGCCGCCGCCAGTCCGTTGCCGATGCAGAAGAAACGGGGCAGCAGACTGGATCGGGCCTCCAGGGCCAGGGGATCAACGCAGGCGGCGGGTTGCAGCAGGGGCACATAGCGCTGGTGGGCGCGCATCACGGTGCTGAGGACCTCCGGCGGTAGCTGCAGGAAGCGCTCCTCGATCGTGCCCTCGATCAACTGGGGCGATTCGACGAGATCGATCAGTTCCGCCAGCAGCGCTTCCGGCAGATCGATCCTGGCGTCCAGCCGGGCGGCGCCCGCCTCCAGCTGCTCGCGAATCCAGCGGCCCCGGGCTTCCCGGTCCACCTGGACATCGGCGGCAGCCAGCTGGCTCGCGTAGCTGGTCGCGTCGTTGATGGTGAGGAATTCGGCCCGCAGGCGATGACCGCGACTGAGGCGCCCGCTGCGCAGGGGAGGATCACAGTCCGGCAGTTCCACCGGCACCAGCTCGCCGTCAAGCAGGGCCACCAGCCAACGGATCGGGCGGCTGAAGCGGGCTTCACCTTCCCCCCAGCGCATGAAGCGACGGCCCTGCAGACCGGCGATCCAGTGGGGCACCAGCTCGGCCAGCACGGCGTTCGTGGCGCGTCCCGGTTCGAGGGTGCGGGCAAACACGAAGGGCCCTTTCTCGGTGTCGCGCACCTCCAGCTGGCTGGCGTCGATGCCACAGCGCTTGGCGAAACCGATCGCGGCCGGCGTCGGCTGTCCGTCCTTGAAGGCCTGCTGGGCTGGGGGGCCCTTGCGATCCTCCGCCAGATCGCGTTGCTGAGGTGCCAGGCCCGCCACGCTCACCACCAGGCGACGGGGGGTGCTCGTGAGCCACAACCCTGTGGAATCGAGCCGACTGGCCTCGAGATCCGCCTTCACAGCCTGCTCGAGCTGGGGCAGAGCCAGACGGGCAAAATCGGCCGGCAGCTCCTCGGTGCCGATTTCCAGCAGGAACGTGGCCATGGATCTAGGCAGGAACAGCGCGACTGTATGCAACGGCCGCCAACCGATGGAATCCCGCAGGAACCCCGTCAGCACGATCCTGCCCCGGAGTCATTCGCTAGTTTCGGATCGATTCCGAATGCCCTCGAAACGATGCCCCCGACGCCGGTAGCCGATAACCCGTCCACCGGATCGGCGCCGACCAAGTTCGAGGCCCTGAAAGCCGCCAGTGGTCACCTGAAGGAACCTCTGCTCAGCGAACTCGACAACGAGAGCCACAATTTCTCGGAACCGGCTGTCCAGATCCTCAAGTTCCACGGCAGTTATCAACAGGACAACCGTGACAACCGCCGCAAGGGCGCTGAGAAGGACTGGCAGATGATGCTGCGGCTGCGCAGCCCCGGTGGTCGCATCCCCCCCGGCCTCTATCTAGCCCTCGACGAGCTCGCCGATCGGCTCGGGAACGGCACGCTCCGGGCGACGACCCGCCAGGCCTTCCAGATGCACGGCATCGCCAAGGCGGATCTGCGCGAGGTGATCGGCACGATCGTGCGTTCGCTGGGTTCCACGCTCTCGGCCTGTGGCGACATCAATCGCAATGTGATGGCACCGGCGACACCGCTCCAGAGCGGTGGTTACCCCGCCGCCCGGCAGCTGGCCGATGACATCGCCGACCTGCTGACGCCCCAGGCCGCGGAGGGTTCCTATCTCGATCTCTGGGTCGATGGGGACCTCAGCTATCGCATCAAACCTCGCACCGCCGTGCGCAAGGTGAAGGCCCGCCAGGGCGAAGGGCAGATCTTCAGTGGCGATGTCACCGAACCCCTCTACGGCGCCACCTATCTGCCGCGCAAGTTCAAGATCGCCGTCACGGTTCCGGGCGACAACTCGGTGGACCTGCTCACCCAGGACATCGGCCTGGTGCTGTTCAGCGATGCCTCCGGCCGGCCCCTGGGCTGCAACGTCTATGTGGGCGGTGGCATGGGCCGCACCCACAACAAGGAGGAGACCTTCGCCCGCAGCGCCGATCCCCTGGGCTGGGTGGCGATCGACCACGTGCTCGATCTGGTGCAGGCCATCGCCGCTCTCCAGCGGGACCATGGCGATCGCCAGCAGCGGCGCCATGCCCGGATGAAATACCTGATTCAGGACCGGGGCGTGGCCTGGTTCCGGCAGGAGCTGGAGCGCTACTTCCCCCATCCGATCAAACGGATGCGGCTGGAACCCAAGGCCCGATTGCTCGACTACCTCGGCTGGAACCGTCAGGGCGATGGACTCTGGTTCGTGGGCCTGCCCCTGATGTGCGGCCGCCTCGAAGGTGAGGCCAAGGCCGGGTTGCGTCAGCTGGTGGCCACCTACCAGCTGGACGTTCGCCTCACCCCGAACCAGGACCTGTTGCTCTGCAACATCGGCAGCAATCAGCGGCCGGGCATCCGCGAGGCCCTGGATCGGCTTGGCTTCCAGGCGCCCGAAGCGCCGGCTCCCCTGGCCCGCCATGCGATCGCCTGCCCGGCCCTGCCGACCTGCGGCCTGGCGATCACCGAATCGGAGCGCATCCTGCCCCAGGTGCTGGAGCGGATGGAGGTGCTGCTGGCGTCGCTGCAGATCGAGAAGCCGATCCTGATCCGCATGACCGGCTGTCCCAATGGCTGCGCCCGCCCTTACATGGCCGAGATCGGTCTGGTGGGCAGCGCCGTGGAAAGTTACCAGCTCTGGCTGGGGGGCACCCCCGGACTGACCCAGCTGGCCCGGCCCTTCCTTGAAAAGATGCCCCTCGAGCAGCTGGAGACCACCCTGGAGCCGTTGCTGAGCTGCTGGCAACAGGAAGCGGGTCCCCGCACCAGCCTCGGCGACTGGATCAACAAAGTGGGCGATGATCGGGTCAGGGAGCTGTTGGCCAGCGCATGAGTCAGACCAAGCGACGCCACCCCCCCTTGGGGCTGCTCCTGGCCCCCCTGAGCTGGTTCCTGGTTTTTGGCGCGGCCAGCCCGGCCCTGCCGGCGGCAGCCGCCACCATGCCGCCGCCACCACCGCCGCGGCAGGTGCTCTACGACCCGGATCCGGCCATCTGCCAGCCGGCGGCACTGCAGAGCAGCTTCCAGCAGCAGCTGCGTCCCTGGTCCGATCAACCCGCCGCCGTGCAGGCCCGGTTGCGCCAGGTGCAGCTGGAGATGCTGCAGGCCACTCTGAAGCGCTGCGTCAGCAAGGGGCTGTTGAGCCCGGAGGCGGCCAGCAGCCTTGAAAAGACCCTGGGGCAAAGCGGCCCTGAAGTGGTTCAGCCCTCCGGGGCCCGCCCGTAGATCGCCCCGGCGCTGCCAGTCCGCCAGGCCCAGAGCTGATCGCCGTGGCTGAAATGCCACCACTCGTTGGGATGCTGGGCAAATCCGGCGCTCTCCATCACCTGCCGCAACAGCAAGCGGCGTCCATGCCAGAGGCCGGCTTCGCCAGCGGGGTCGAGACCGGCGGCCGCAGCGTGGTGCTCCGGTTCGGAGACCGGACCGATCGCATCAATGTCGCCCCCCATCGCCAGCGGCCGGCCGCTGGCCTGCCCAAGGGTCAGATCAACGGCGGCGCCGGTGCTGTGGGGAGGCGGCGTGGCCGGATCAGCGCTGGGGGGAGCCCAGAAGCGGCCCACCTCCGCCACCACCTCGGTTCGCATGGGGCTGGGTCGATCGGCGTCAATGCCGCGCTTGCGGCATTCGCTGGCGATGGCGTGATCCACCATGTACTGCTGCACCGCCAGCGGTCGCCAGGCATCGAAAACCGCCAGGCGCCAGTGCGGACACTCACGCTGCAGCAGCGCCTGGGCCCTCAGCAGACGCTCGACAACCCCCTGGCGCAGCCGAAAGGGTGATCCGAGCTGGCCGTAAGGGGCGCCGAGAGCCTGGTAGGGATGGGGTTCGAGGCGCCACAGCGGCGATGGCAGCTCCGTCAGCGGCTCGCCGTTGTCATCGATCGGGATCGGGCTCCAGGGGCGCATGCTTCAGTTCAGGCGGGCGGCATCCACGAGGCGTCGACGCTGATCCTCCAGAGCCTGGCGCAGCAGGGGATGGCGATTGAGTTCAGGGTCATCCTCCAGCAGGTTACGGGCCACATCCCGGGCCAGCTCCAGCATGTCGCCATCGTCACTGAGACTGGCCAGGGCCAGATCGGGCAGGCCGGACTGGCGGGTGCCCAGCACCTGGCCCGGCCCCCGCAGGCGCAGATCCATTTCGGCGATCTCGAAGCCATCGTTGCTGCGCACCAGCACCTCCAGTCGCTGTTTGGCGCTGGCATTGCGCCCGTCGTTGATCAACAGGCAGTGGGAGGCCGCCGCCCCCCGGCCGACCCGGCCGCGCAACTGGTGCAGCTGGGCCAGACCGAAACGGTCGGCGTGGTCGATCACCATGACACTGGCGGCCGGCACATCCACCCCCACCTCCACCACCGTAGTGGAGACGAGCACCTGGCAGACGCCCTCGGCAAAGGCGCCGATGGCGCGCTGCTTGTCCTCGCTGTTCAGTCGCCCGTGCAGCAGGCCCACCTGCAGATCGGGGAACACGACCTCGGCCAGATGCTGATGCACCTCCACCGCCGAGCGCAGATCGACCTTCTCCGACTCCTCCACCAGCGGCAGCACCACATAGGCCCGCTGTCCCAGAGCCACCTGCTCCCGGATCAGCGCCCAGGCCTGATCCCGATCGCCACCGCGCAGCAACCGGGTGCGGATCGGCGTGCGCCCGGGCGGCAGCTCGTCGATCTGGCTGACATCAAGATCCCCGTGCACCGCCAGGGCCAGGGTGCGGGGAATCGGCGTGGCGGTCATCGTCAGCAGATGGGGCTGGAGGCCCTTGGCCAACAGCCGGTTGCGCTGGCGCACCCCGAAGCGATGCTGCTCATCGACCACCACGAGGCCGAGCCGGTCGAACTGCACCGGATCCTCCAGCAGCGCATGGGTGCCCACCAACAGCTGCAGCTGGCCATTGGCCAGATCCTGCAGCATCTGGCGCCGGCGGCGTACCGGGGTTGAACCCGTCAGCAGCTCGACCGTGACCTGTAATGGATTGAGCCACTCCACCAATTTGCGGTAGTGCTGCTCGGCCAGCACTTCGGTGGGAGCCATCAGGGCGCCCTGGCAACCGGCTTCGATCGCGGCGAGCAGGGAGGCGAGCGCCACCACGGTTTTGCCGCTGCCCACATCCCCCTGCACCAGGCGAGCCATCGGCTGGGGCCTGGCCATGTCGGCGCGGATCTCCGCCAGCACCCGCTGCTGGGCTCCGGTGAATCGAAAGGGCAGCAGCTCCAGGAAGCGGGCCACCAGATCCACCTGTCCCGGCAACAGCTGCAGTGGTGGTGCCTGCCGGCGGCGCTGGCGTTCCCGGCGCTGGCCCAGGGCCAGCTGCAGCAGCAGGAATTCGTCGAAGACCAGCCGCCGGCGACTGGCCTGCAGTTGGTCGCGATCCCGCGGTTGATGAATCTGCTGCAGGGCCTCGTAGCGACCGGCGAAGGCCAGCTCCTGGCGCAACGCCTCGGGCAAGGGATCCGGCCAGTGGCTCACCAGGGGCAGCAGGCTGGCGATGGCCCGCCGCAGCCGATCGGCGCTCAGCCCCTCGGTGAGCGAATAGACGGGCACGAGCCGGCCGATCTGCTCGGAGCGCACTTCAGCGCCGGGGGACTCAAGCACCTCGATCAGCGGATCGTTGAAGCTGGGGCCATAGGGGGATTCGCGCACCAGCCCACTGACGGCGACCGTGGTGCCGGGGGGGTACTGGCGCTGCTGGGCCTTGAGCCAGCCGGGGCTGGAGAAGCGCTTGCCGGCGAAAAAGCGCGACACCCGCAGACGACCGGTGACGTCCTGCAGCTGCAGCTCCAGGATGGCCAGGTTGGGATTGCGGGGACTGGCGAAGGCATGGCTGCTGCGCACGGTCGCCACGATCGTGGCGCTGCGGCCGCTCTCAAGGCCGGCGATGCGCACCAGGTGGGCGTAATCGAGATAGTCGCGGGGGTAGTAATGCAGCAGATCTCTGACCACCAGCAGCCCCAGGCCCGCGAGCAGGGTGGCGAGCTTGGGGCCGATGCCTGGGATCTCCACCAGAGCGTGATCCGCCTCCAGCGGCCGGCTGCCCCCCTGGGCGGGGCCAGGGGCGTGCCCCACGGGGGCTGGCCCCAGCCTCAGGCGCGGTGGTGCCATCGGCAGCACGGGGAGCTGGCTACGGCGCAGCTCATGCAACTTCTGACGCAGCTGGGCCACCAGCTGTCGGCGCCGACCATCCCCCTGCTGGCCGTAGGCGCGAAAACCACTCAGCAGGGGCGCCAGGGCCTGCTGCTGGGCGTTCTGAAGCGTGCAGCTGGGCTGACTGAGGCTCTGCACCACGAAGGTGCTGTAGGTGAGCTGCCGTCCCTTGACGTCCGTGAAGCCTCGATCGGCCTCCAGCTGACAGGCCTGTTGCAGGGCCCCATACCAACGCTCGAAGTCGGCTGGAGGGGCCGTGGCCGAGCCGGACGCTGCAGCAGCAGGCTGGGGCGCGCCGCTGGCCGACGCAGGCGAAGCCGGAGCCTGATTCAGGCCTGGGGCGGACGGCTGTTGCGAATGTCCTGCAGCCACAGTCGTTCCGCCTCGTGCGCCTGGAGCCGCCGTTGCAGGCGACGGAATTGATGGGCCATTCTGCGCAACTCCTGGCGCTGTTGCTGCAGGCGGCGGCGACAGGTTCGCAGCCGCGGTTCATCCATCTCCAGATCCACCGGCCTCAGCAGGATCGCCAGGGCATGGACCTCTGCCGTACCGGGACTCAGGCCGATCGGCATCTGCAGATGCAGCACATTGGAGGGGGAGGCCATGGAGTCCACCTGACCCTCCAGCACGGCATCGAGCAGGCTGACCGGCAGCAGACCCCGGCTGATGCCGACCCTCAGCAGTTCAACGTTGAGGGCGTGGGACAAATTGCGCAGGCGGCGCAACAGGGCCTTGTCGACGCCATCCAGCCAGCGCAGCAGGGTGACCGGATCCCGCGGCAGCGTGGCGTCTCGCCAGGGGGAGCTGGCCCCACGATCGCTGAAGGGGGAGTCCTGGCGGCCGCGGTCCCTGGAGTCATCCATGGCTTCCCGGACGATCTTGAGGATCTCCGCCGCATCGGGTCCCTGGGCCAGGCGCTGCTGCAGGCTTTCCGCTGCCGGCTCCTCGGCTTCCCTGTCGATCGCTGATCGATCGGGACCCACGGCATCTGGGCCGCTCCCGCCGTCGTCAACGTCGTCGCTGGCATCGTCATCGCGATGTTCGTCATCGCGTTGCTCCTGGTCGGCAATGCCACTGGTGTCGGGGAAACGGCTTTCACTGCCACTGTTTTCACCGCCACTCGTTTCAAACCCCTCCCCAGCGACGCCAGCCTCAGCGGCGGCGTCGCCCTGGCCGGAGACGGCGCCGCCAGCGCCACTGGCGCCGGATTCAGGAGAGTCAGCCCCCGGATCCGCTGGATGGGGTGAACTCTGGGAATCGGCATCGTTCGGGCGTTTCAGGCCCGTCAGCCGCGACCCAGGAGGAGGAAGGGACCGCCAGTTGCCACTGAGAGGCAAGGAAAAGTCGAGGCGAATCGAGCCAGCCGGCAGGGCCGCTGGATCCGGGTTCAAGCCCGGATCCAGCGCTGGATCGGCCTGGGCTCGCTCGAGAGCAGCTTCGTCGTGATCCGTATCCGGATCGTCGTCCTCGCTGTCGTCGTCCGCAGCACCAGAGGTCAACTGCTCCAGCAGTTCCCGCTGCTGGCGCCGCTGGCGATGCTGAGTTTCGCGATCGATCTGGTCGGCCAGAGCCGTCAGTTGCTCAACGGTGAGCAAGCTGGAGCAGCGCTGCACCAACGCCAGGAGCCGACCATGCAAGCCCTGGCGCTCCTGGGCTGGCAAGGCGGCATAGCGCTGGGGATGCACCTGGGTGGCCAGATGGAAGCAGGCCTGCTCCACCCGCGCCGGCAGCACCTGCCTGAGCACCTGCAGGTACAGGGCCAGATGGCGATACAGGGTGGGATTGGAGGCCGCCAGAGCAGCGGCCATGGCCTCGATCGCATCGGGGGGGACGCCTCGATCTGCGGCAGGGTTCACCGGGCTGAGCGCGGGGCCGGGGATCAGGCTGACTGGGTCATCGCCGCAACTTCAGCGGCAAAATCGGTCTTCTGCACTTCAATACCCTCGCCCAGGGTGTAGCGGGTGAAGCGACGCACCTGGATGTTTTCGCCGGTTTTGCCAGCGGCCTGCTTGACCATCTCGCCCACCGTGATGGTGTTGTCGCGGATGAAAGCCTGCTCGAGCAGGGCCAGCTCCTTGAGTCGCTTACCGATGCGCCCCTCGACAATCTTCACCTTCATCGCCTCGGGTTTACCGGAGAGGTCGTCGCGGCCCATTTCGATCGCCTTCTCGCGATCGGACACCGCCGCCGGGATCTCCTCGGTGCTGACGTATTCGACGTTGGGGCAGGCGGCAATCTGCATGGCCACATTGCGAACCAGTTCCTGGAACAGTTCGCCGCGGGCGACGAAGTCGGTTTCACAGTTCACTTCGACCAGCACGCCAACCCTGGCGCCGGTGTGGATGTAGCTGCCGACGGCACCTTCCGCTGCCGTACGTCCTGACTTTTTCTCGGCGGTGGCGATGCCCTTCTGCCGTAGCCATTCGGCAGCCTTGGTCATGTCGCCCTCGGACTCAGCCAGGGCCTTCTTGCAATCCATCATGCCGGCGCCGGTTTTGTCGCGCAGGTCTTTGACGAGCTTGGCGGTGATCTCAGCCATGGGTCGAGAGAAAGAGAGGAACGGGGTATCCGGTGTGGGGAGTGCAGTCGGGGCGCCTTCGGCAGTCGTGCCTGATGGGCGCCCCTTTTGATGGGCCGATCGAGGGACGCGGGTCCCCCTGGCAGGTGCCGGAGGGTAGGTCGCTGCAGTGCCGCGATTCACCCGCCCGACCCAGGCCGAACTCAGCCCTCGTCGTCACCGCCGCGATCCTGGGCGCCGTGACGGCCTTCATTGATGGCGTCAGCGAGGCGACCCAGCACCAGTTGCACCGAACGGACGGCGTCGTCATTGCAGGGAATGGGCACGTCGCAGAGGTCGGGATCACAGTTGGTGTCCAGCATCGACACCAGGGGGATATCGAGTTTGCGGGCTTCCAGCACTGCGTTGGTTTCACGGCGCTGATCCACCAGGATCACGACATCGGGCAAGCGACGCATGTTCTTCAGACCGCCCAGGTACTTCTGCAGTCGGTCGAGTTCACGGCGCAGAACGGCAGCTTCCTTTTTCGGCCGCATGGCGATGGCGCCGGAGGATTCCATGCGCTCCAGATCCTTGAGGCGATCGATGCGAGCTCGCATCGTCGTCCAGTTGGTGAGCATGCCGCCGAGCCAGCGCTGATTCACATAGGAGGCGCCGCAGCGGGTGGCCTCCTGGGCAATCACCTCAGAGGCCTGTTTCTTGGTGCCGACAAAAAGGAACCGCTTACCGCTGCGGGCAGCACTGCGCGTCCATTTGTAGGCATTGTTCATGCAGACGGCGGTCTGCACGAGATCGATGATGTGAACCCCGTTGCGTGCGCAATAGATGTAGCGCGACATCTTGGGATTCCAGCGCCGGGTCTGGTGCCCGAAGTGGGCGCCAGCTTCCATCATCTCGGCGAGAGTGACAACAGCCATGGTGGTGTGGGTTTCGGGTTTGCCTCCACCTGCCAGGGACCCGTTGAGCTGCGCTCTGGCCGATGGGCTCAAAGGCAGCGATGAATCGGTTTGAACCGATCCGGGTCACCCGAAACTCGCAGGTGTGCGGTGTGTTGGGGACAAACCAACCTATCAAACCGAGGGCTGAGAGCGCTCCCCAGCAGCCAGACGGGCCTCGGCATAGAGGGCCCGAACCCCCAGGCGATTGAGGGGCAGGCGCAGCAGCTCCATCGCCAAGGCCGGTTGACCCCGGCGGATCAACCAGGCCAGGAGCGGGCGCAGGCTGCGTTCATTGACCAGCCCGCCGAGGGTGAGCAGTTCCCACAGCAGGCGATGCAACCAGGTGTACTGGATGATGAAGCGCACGCGTCGGGTCGGGTGCTTGCGGTAGAAGACCAATCCCATTTTCGCCCGTTCGCGCTCGACTCGGATCAGATCGGGGATCTGCTCCAGGCTGAGGGCAGGATGCCAGTGATAGCCCACGGCTTCGGGGCAGCGCACCAACTTGACGCCCAGTCGCCGCAGCCGTTCTCCCAGTTCCAGATCTTCCCAGCCGTAGAGCCGGAACCTGGTGTCGAACAGGCCGGATCGCTCCAGCAACTGACGATCGATCGCCACATTGCCGGTGGCGAAATACGCCCAGGAATGATCGGTGGGCTTGTGCGGTTCGCCGGTGGGATTGTTGAAATCGGCGGTGTTGATCACGGCGCCGTAGGTGAAGCACAATCGGTTGCCGCGCTCCCGCCAGTGGCGATCCAGGGCCCGGGCATGGCTGAGCAGGAAGCTCGGAGTGACGACCAGATCGCTGTCGATGAAGACGATCACATCGCCATGGGCGTGCCCGACGCCGCGGTTACGACCCTCCGCGGGCCCGCCATGGTCCTGGCGGATCAGGCGCACATGGGGAAAGGCGGTGGCATTGGCATCGAGCCAGTGCACCGTGTCATCGGTGGAGCCGTCGTCAACAAGCACCACCTCGTAGCGCTCGATCGGGGCTTCAAGATGCTGATCCTCGAGGGCCTGCAGACACTGGCGCAGGATCGGCAGCCGGTTGTAGGTGGGGATGACGACGCTGAGAAACATGGTCGCTGCCGGTGCGATTGGGCCAGAAAAAAGGGGGATCCGATGGACCCCCCTTCCTCCCTGGCAAAAAATCAGGAATCTGGTGAAAGCTCAGTCGGCGGCGCCGCCGTTGTTGGCGGTACCGGTGACGCCGTTGCCGGCTCCTTCACCACGGCCATCGTTGCGGAGCTTGCGCTTCTTGAACTTGCGGGCGTAGGCGCGGTTGCGTTCCTGCTTTTCCTTCTTGAGATTCCTGCGCTTGGACATGCGGTGAAGCGTTCCGTGGAAGTTCGATGACTCAGCTTAACCCTCGACAGCCTCACCACCGGCATCGGGTAGCCGATCAGCACCCCAGAGCCGTTCGCCATGGCCGCCAGCGATCAGCTGGCCATCCTCCATGCGCACCACCCGATCGGCGATGTCGAGGATGCGGGGATCATGGGTCACCATCAACACGGCGCAGTCCTGGTTGCGGGCCAACCCCTTGAGCAGATCCACCACCTCCCGACCGGTGCGGCTGTCGAGGGCGGCGGTGGGTTCATCGGCCAGCAGCAGGCGGGGCTGGGCCGCCAGGGCCCGGGCAATCGCCACCCGCTGCTTCTGACCGCCGGATAGATCGTGGGGCAACTTGCCGAGGTGATCGGCCAGCCCCACCGCCCGCAACCACTCGCGAGCCAGATCCCGACGGGCCCGGTAGCCGAGATCGGGGAGCAGATCCGCGCCCATCTGCACGTTCTGCTCAGCACTCAGGCAACGCAGCAGATTGTGACCCTGGAAGATCATGCCGATCGAGCGGCGCAGTTGCTGGCGTTCGCCCCGGCTGGAGCCCTTGAGTTCGAGGCCGAACACCCGCACGGAGCCATCCATCACCTGGCGCAGGGCGCCCACCAGGGTCAGCAAGGTGGTTTTGCCACAGCCGGATGGGCCCGTCAGCAACACCACTTCACCAGGATTGATGGTGAGATTCACGCCCTGAATCACCTGGCGACGGTTGGAGCCGCTGCCATACCAGTGGTTGAGTCCCTGCAGCTGCACACAGGGCTCACCGGCAGCCGATCGGGGAGTGGTGGCGAGCAGGCTGGAGAGCATGGCAGTCAGAAAATCTCGGCAGGATCGGCATCACCCAGCTTGCGCATCGCCATCGCGGCCGAACCCATGCACATGGCCAGAATCAACACGAATACCAGCACGGAACGATCCGTATTCATGTACACCGGCAACTTGGTACCGTTGCGCACCAGAGCGTAGAGGCCCTGGCCGGCGAACCAGGCGGGCACATAGCCCAGCACCGCCAGCAACAATCCTTCGCGAGCGACCACCCCGAGGAGATTGATAAGCGGGTATCCCATGGCCATCAAGGTGGCGTACTCCGGCAGATGGTCACTGACATCGGAGTAGAGGATCTGATAGACGATCACACAGCCGACGATGAAGCCCATCGCCGCACCCAGGGTGAAGATGAAGCCGATGGCCGTGCTGCTGCGCCAATAGTTCTTCTCGAACTCCTCAAAGCCCTGCTTGGTGTAGATGGCCACATCCTCGGGCAGCTTCTGCCGCAGACGCCTGGCCACCTCCAGGGGGTCGGAGCCATTCCTGAGCCGGATCAGGCCGAGTTCGATGCTGCCGGGCGGCGTGTTCGGCATCAGCCTCAGCAGGGTCTCGCTGCTGGTGAGCATGTTGCCATCGGCGCCGAAGGAGGGGCCCAGGGCCACCAGCCCCGCCACCCGCACCCGCTTGCCGGCCACTTCCGTTTCCACCGTGCGACCCTGACGGAACCAGGTGCCGATCGGCCCGAATTCGGGACGGGAGCGCTCATCGAACAACACCCGACCTTGCTGGTTGAGCACGTGGGCCTTCTCGCGCAGGCTGGGATCGGTGAACAGCGGATCGCCGGGCTCAAAACCGATCGTGAGGATCGAGCGGGTGCGGCGAGTTTCCGGATTGCGCCACAGCAGCAGGTTCCAGTGCACCGGGGTGGTGCCGACCACGTCGGCATCGGCCATCACCTGAACCAGGCGACGTCTGGGAAAACCGGCCATGCCGATGGAGCTCATCGTGCGCGGGCTCATCAGCACCAGGTCGGCGTCAAACAGCTTGTGAACCGTGACGCTGGCGTCAAACAGGCCGTCCCGGAAGCCGAGCTGCATGAACATCAAGATGCCGGCGAAGGCAATCCCCGCCAACGCCACCGCCAGCCGGGCCGGTTGCCTGGTGAGCAATAACCAGGCCAGGGGAATGCCCCGCCGCTGCCAGAAGCCGCTCATCGGATCCGGGCGCTCATGGCTGGAAGCGGGCGATCACCTTGAGGCCCGTCAGGGCTTCCACCTTGTGGGCGTCGCTGGGTTCGAGCCGCACGCGCACTTCCACCACCCGGGCATCGGCATCGCCGGTGGGATCGGTGGAGAGCACATCCCGCTGGCGCACCTGGGGGCTGATGCGGCTGACAACGCCGTTGAGGTTGCCACTGAATCCGCCGTTCTCGCTGGTGAAGGTGACCCGCTGGCCAAGGCGCACCCGGTTGATGTCACTTTCATAGACCTCCACCAAGGCCTCCATCCGGTCGCTGGCGCCCAGTTCCAGGATTCCCTTGTCGCCGGGACGCTCACCCACCCGACTGTGGATGCGCAGCACGGTGCCGCTGATCGGGGCGATCAGTTCGGTGTTGACCAGATCGGTGTTGACCCGCACCAGTTGGGCCCTGGCCTCCTGCAGCTGCCCCTGCAGCAACAGATGGGCCTGTTCACGGCGATCGAGGTCATCGACCGAGAAAGCTCCAACGGCGGTGAGCCGGCGATAGCGCTTGATCTCGCGGCGATCCAGGGCCAGCCGGCGCTCCAGGTTGGTGATCCTGACGCGCAGCAACGTCTGCTCCGCCAGCTGGGCGGGACCGTTGTCGAAACGGGCCAGCACGGCACCGGCCGCCACCCGTTGACCCTCTTCAACCAGCAGTTGGTTCAACCTCGGACTGCCACCGATACCGATGATCGGGGCGGCCAGGACACGGATGTCACCAGCGGGTTCCAGCCGTCCCAGAGCTGCCACGGGCTCCTGGGCCAGCGGACGTTGCACCCGAGTCGTGCTGGCCGGCTTGGCCTGGGGCTTCCAGCGATCCCGGCCGACCAGCAGCAGGACAGCGGCGCCGGCCACCACCACCAGAGCGATCAGCAGAGGGCGGGCGGGTCGTCGAACAACAGCTCCTCGATGTACCGCTCCGCCCAGGCCGGGTTGAACGCCTTCTCCAGGACCCGCCGGGTCTTGTCGTTCTGTTTCTGTTGCCTGCAATAGCTCAGCTGTCCCTGCCAGCGACTCACCGTAGCGGCATCATCCGTCGCCTGAGGGACGCCCGCCTGGATGGCTGCGGCCAGCACCTCCAACATCGTGACCACCGTTTCGATGAACAGCTGCTCCTCGCCGGCATCGACCGGCCGCACGAACAGCACATGGGGCGAAAAGATCGAGCCCCAGGCCGGCAGCTCCCGCGGTTGGTCGAACCGGGGCCGAGGGTGACGGCTTAGGGCCTCAAGAATGCCCTGAGGAAGGGTTTGAGTCACCGGGGAGAGATCGGCGATGGCAGCGGAGACACCGCCCGGCCCGGCGACGATGTCGGCGCCGAAGATCGGCAGGTCGTAGCGGGGATCGGGGAAAAACACACAGTGCAGAATCTGCAGTCCCTTGCCGAGCCGGGCGGTTTCCAGGTGGAGCTTGCGCAGGCCGCGACAGCGATGCACCTCGTTGAGAATGAACAGCTGCTCGCCGTCGAGACTGCCGCTGATCGCCTCGAGATCGGTGTCAATCTCCAAGGGCGCCAGCTCGGGAAGCTGCTGCCGGCACTGGCGGATGCGCTCCGCCAGGGCATCGACCAAGGGGTGGATGCCGCCAAAGCGGGAGGGACTCGCGGGGGGTGAAAGGGTCATCGCGGCCCTGCAGCCAGCAGAATGGCGATCCTGCCATGCATCTGTGAGTCTTCCTGAAGCTTGTTGCGGGCCGTTGCTGCCTGGCCTGGGTGAACCCGATCGCCGCCAACTCCCCAACGGCGCTGAGCTGGTGAGCCTGCCCCTGGCGGACGCCCCGCTGGTCTGTCTCGATTTCTGGTGCCGGGCCGGCAGCGCCTGGGAGCACCCCGGCGAGAGCGGCCTGGCCCACTTCCTCGAGCACATGGTGTTCAAGGGCAGCCAGAGCCTGGCGGCCGGTGAGTTCGATCGGCGCGTCGAGGCCCTCGGCGGCAACAGCAATGCCGCCACCGGCTTTGACGACGTTCACTACCACGTGCTGATCCCGCCGCAGGCGGCACCGGAAGCCCTCGATCTGCTGCTCGATCTGGTGCTCCACCCCCGGCTCGAGGCGGAGGCCTTCGCCATGGAGCGCCAGGTGGTGCTGGAGGAACTCGCCCAGAGTGAGGACCAGCCTGAGGAGGTGGCCTTACAGCGCCTGCTGGCCCGGGCCTGCCCGAACCATCCCTATGGCGAGCCGATTCTGGGGCAGCGCCAGGCCCTGCTCTCCCACGACCCGGAGGCGATGGCCGCGTTCCATCGACGCCTCTATGGCGGTGGGCGCTGCGTGCTGGCCATCAGCGGGGCTGTTGAGGATGGCCAACTCGCCCAACGAATCGCTTCAGGCCCCCTGGCGGAGCTGGCGCCGGCAGTGCCGGCTGCCACCCCGGCCCCGCTGCGCCTGTTCCAGGGAGAAGAGCGGCTGTTGTTGCCGCGCTTGGAGGCGGCCCGGTTGCTGATGGCCTGGTGGCAGCCCGCCGCCGACGATCTTGAGGGAGTGATGGGGGCTGATCTGGCCACCACGGTGCTGGCGGAGGGTCGGCGCAGCCGACTGGTGGAACGGCTGCGGGAACAACTGCGCATTGTCGAGAGCATCGATCTCGATCTGCATGCGATGGAATGCGGCAGCCTGGCCCTGCTGGAAGCGGTCTGCGAACCGGAGGAGCTGCCGGAGGTGCGCCAGGCGATCAGCCAGGTGTGGACGGAAGTGATGGCCGAGGAGATCGGCGAGGCCGAATGGCAGAGGGCCCAGCGGTTGGTGGCCAACGCCTACCGTTTCGGCCTCGAGTCCGCCGGCAGTGTGGCCGGCCTGATCGGCAACAGTTCCCTCTGGGGTCGGCGCCAGTCCCTGCAGCAACCGCTGGAGCTGCTGCAGAGCTGGTCCCCGCGGCGGCTGCGGGAGCAGGCCCTGATGCGGCTCGATCCTGACCAGGCCTACATCCTCGAGGCAGTGCCGGCATGACCCCCAGCCAACGCACACCCCAGGCTGAATCCCTCAGCCTCTCAGGAGGACTGCCGGTGACGCTGCTGCGGCGCCGCGGGCCGGCCATCCTGTCGGCCCGCCTGGCGATTCGCGGTGGCAGCAGCGCCGATCCCGAGGGCGGCTGCGGTGCCCATCAGCTGCTGGCCGGTCTGATGACCCGGGGCTGCGGCGATCTCGATGCCGAGGCCATGGCCGATCTGGTCGAGGGGGCCGGGGCCGGCCTGCGGGCCGAGGCCCTGGAGGATGCCGTGGTGATCGGGCTCAAGTGCGCCGCCGCCGATGCCGCCAGCCTGTTGCCCTTGCTGCTCTCGATGGTGCGGCGACCGCAACTCAGGGCAGACCAGCTGGACCTGGAGCGCCAGCTGAATCTGCAGACCCTGCAACGCCAGCGGGAAGACCCCTTCCAGCTGGCCCATGACCAATTGCGCCACAGCCTTTACGGGCATGGCCCCTACGGTCACGATCCCCTGGGGGTTGAAGCCGACCTGGAATCCCTCAAGGGCAGTGATCTCGAGCCCCTCGTGTCCGAGCTGGGCAAGGCCGGCGCCGTGCTGGTGCTCAGCGGCGAAATCCCTGACGATCTGAGCGAACTGCTGGAGCAGGGCCTGGGGGGACAACCCTGGCCGACGTCCCTGCCGAGCCCGGCTGCAGCCGACTCGGCCCCCAGCGCCTCCCCGCCGTCTCCCCTGGCCCTGCTGGAACAGGACACCGAACAGCTGGTGCTGATGCTGGGCTGTCCGACGGTGCCGCTCGGCCACCCCGATGCGGTGGCGCTGCGACTGCTGCAGGCCCATCTGGGTCTGGGGATGTCGTCCCGCCTGTTCGTGACCATGCGCGAGGAGCGCGGCCTGGCCTACGACGTCGGCGTGCATCTGCCGGCCCGCTGTGGTGCGGCACCCTTCGTGATGCACCTCTCGACCTCAGCCGAGCGAGCTGAGGAGGCCACCGATTGCCTGCTGCAGGAATGGCAGCGGGTCGCGCAGCAACCGTTGGAGGAGGCCGAGCTGGCCCTGGCCCTGGCCAAATACCGCGGCCAGGATGCGATGGGCCGGCAGACCTGCTCCCAGCTGGCCGAACGGCTGGCCCTGGTGCTCAGCCATGGTCTGCCGATCGACCACGTGGACCGTTGCCTGCTGCAGGCGGACCACCTCAGCGCCGAAGCCATCCGCCAGGCCGCCGCCACCTGGCTGGCCCAGCCGTCGCTGAGCCTGGTGGGTCCGGCACCGGCCCTGGACGCCGCCACCCAGGCCTGGCGGGCCCATCCCCTCGGCCGGCAGCCCTAACGATCCTTTCCGACGGGCCGCAGATCCCGGGTGGCGATCAGAAAGGTGCCGCGGCGAAACCGGACCGCCAGCTGTCCCATTGCCCGGATCTCCACCACCTGGCCCTGTTCACCGCCATCCACCAGATCCGGCGGCCGCAGCATCGGCATCGGATCGGCACTCTTGAGATAGGTGAGCTGTCCCTCCAGCACCACACGATCGCCGACCTCAAAGGACGGGAGGGGCGATGGTGCTGCAGCGGCACCATCGCCCGTGGCTTCCCCTGCTGCTGGCGGCGTGGGCTCCTCAGGCTCCGGCAGGGCGGGCTGGTGGCTGTCGCTGGGCGTATCGACGCTGGCCAAGGCACCTGCCCCTTCTCAGTTGAACCTAGCTGCAGCAGGATGGGCGGGCGCCTGAGATCAATTCGTTGCGAGCCCTAGCCACCTGGAGCGGCGCCATCGCCGGTTTGCTGCTGATCGTGGTGGGAGGCCTGGTTCCGACGGCCTTCCCCATCCACGAAGCCGCGGGATGGAGTCTCAGACCCCTGGGCATCACCCTGCAGGTGCCGGCCCTGCTGCTCACCGCCCTGGTGGCCGGCCCCCGCAGCGCCCTGCTGGCGGCCGTCGCCTACCTGAGTGTGGGCCTGTTCCAGCTGCCGGTCTTCCATGAGGGCGGAGGCGTCGGATATCTGCTGGATCCGGGCTTTGGCTATCTGGCCGGTTTCGTTCCCGCCGCCTGGGTCAGCGGACGGTTGGCGCGCCAACCTGACATGGGGGATCCGCTCAGCCTGGCGGTGGTGGCGGGATTGGGCCTGCTCGTGATCCAGCTCTGCGGACTGGCGAATCTGCTGCTCGGAGCCTTCGTGGGGCGCTGGGGCAGCGATGTGTTGCCGCTGGTGATCGGCTACACCCTGGCGGTGTTTCCCCAGCTGCTGCTCTGCTGCGCCGTGGCGGTGCTCGCCTGGCTGCTGCGGCGCATTCTGCTGATCGAATCGTGAGACGGCACCCCAACGGGCGTCTTCCCATCGCTCGGCGGCTGACCCCCTGGATCCTGGCCGCCACCGTGGTGGCCCTGGACCAGCTCAGCAAGGCCTGGGCGCTCAACCAGCTCGCCCCTGGCCAGACGATGCCCTGGCTGCCGGGGCTGCTGCAGTTGCAGCGGGTGGGCAACACGGGGGCCGCCTTCAGCATGCTCAGCGGCAACAGCGCCGTCCTCGGGCTGATCAGTGCCGTGGTGACGCTGCTGGCGGTCGCCTGGCTGCTGTGGCAACCGCCGGCGCGGCTGTGGTCCGCACTGGCCGTGGCCTTTTTGCTGGCGGGGGCCCTGGGCAACGGCCTCGATCGCTGGCGACTGGGTTCGGTGGTGGATTTTCTCGAGTTCGTGCCGATCCGCTTCCCGATCTTCAACATCGCCGATGTGGCCATCAACCTGGCGGTGGCCTGCTTTGCCATCGACTGGCTGCGCAGCGGCAGGCACCTCGATGGCTGAAGTCCAGCTGGAGATCGAGCTCCCTGGCCGGCCGTGCCAACGCCAGATCCTGGCGGGGGGCTGTTACCGGCTGGGGCGCGATGGCAGCGCCGAGATCGTCATCGACCACGCTGCCGTCAGTCGCCGCCATGCGCTGCTGGAGCTGCGGGGCGGCCATTGGCTGCTGCTGGATCAGGAGTCCACCAACGGTCTCTGGTGGCGTGGGCGACGCATCAAGGAGTTGTTGCTGCGGGATGGCGACCGGGTGCGATTCGGCCCCAGCCATCTGGCGGATCTGCCTGAGCTCCGCTTCTGCAGGACGGCCAGCTCACCCTGGATGGCTGGGGCCATGGCGGGCGCTCTGATCCTGGCGGGGGTCTTCGGCGGTGGCC
Organism: Synechococcaceae cyanobacterium; assembly: GCA_947378425.1. Taxonomy (GTDB): domain Bacteria; phylum Cyanobacteriota; class Cyanobacteriia; order PCC-6307; family Cyanobiaceae; genus Cyanobium. The sequence continues at coordinate 22,172 of CANCJV010000024.1, read as the reverse complement.
TGCTGCTGCTGCTGCTCTCGCTGCTGCAGACTCCCATCCGCGGCGACCTCGCCACGGTGCGGGGCCCCCTGGTGCTCTACGACCGGGACAGCCGCCCGATCGCCTCGGTGGACGACCAACAGCACCACGAGCTGTGGCAACTGGGGCAGTACCCCAGGGTGTTGATCGATGCCCTGTTGGCCAGTGAGGACACCCGCTTCTGGTGGCACCCGGGGGTCGATCCCGTCGGCACCGGCCGCGCCCTACTCGCCAACCTGCTGGGCGGCCGGGTGCTCGAGGGGGGAAGCACCCTGACCCAGCAACTGGCCCGCAGCCTCTATCCCGAGCAGGTGGGCCAGGGGGAAACCCTGGCTCGCAAATGGCGGGAGCTGCTGGTGGCCCTGCAACTGGAGGCGCGCTTCAGCAAACAGGAGCTGCTGCTGAGTTATCTGAATCGAGTCTTTCTCGGCAGCGGCTGGGGTTTCGAGGACGCCTCCCGCCACCTGTTCGGCAAACCCGCCGCCCAGCTGGACCTGGATGAAGCGGCACTGCTGGTGGGTCTGTTGCCCTCGCCCAATGGCTACGACCCCTGCTTCGATCCGCAGGCGGCCCTGGCGGCCCGCAACCAGGTGCTCGCCAAGATGGCCGATTCCGGTCGGATCAGTGCCGACACGGCCCGCTCGGCCCGGCGCCAGCCGATCCAGCTGGCCCCGCAGGCCTGCAGCTCCCGAGCGCGCCGGGCTGCGCCTTTCTACACCGATCAGGTGCGGCGTGATCTCGAGAGTCTGGTCGGGGTTGACGTGGCCGCCGAAGGCAATTTCCTCATCGACACCCACCTCGATCCCTCCCTGCAGGAGCTGGTCGAACGGCTGTTGCGCCAACACATCGACGCCAGTCGTTCCCTGGGGGTGAGCCAGGGAGCCGTGGTGGTGCTCGACAGCCGCAACGGCGGCATCCTGGCCATCGCCGGGGGCCGGGACTATCGCCAGAGCCAGTTCAACAGGGCGACCATGGCCCTGCGCCAACCGGGAAGCACCTTCAAACTGGTGCCCTATCTGCTGGCCCTCGAACGGGGCGGCAAGCCGAGCGACCCGGTGGACTGCGGCCCACTGGAATGGCGGGGCCAGCTGTTCAGCAGTGGCTGTGGCGGCAAGCTCAGCCTGCGCCAGGCCCTGGCGATCAGCAGCAACACGGCCGCCCTGCGGATCGCCCGTCGGGTGGGCCTGGAGTCCATCGTTCAGAAAGCCCGGGATCTGGGCATCAGCTCGCCGCTCAACCCGGTACCGGGACTGGCCCTGGGCCAGAGCGAAGTCACCCTGCTGGAGCTCACCGCCGCCTATGGCGCCATCGCCGCTGACGGCATCTGGCATGCCCCCAACACGATCCGCAAACTCACCGATGCCGAGATCTGTCCCCGGACCCTCAAGGGCGGCTGCCATGGGGCCGACAAGCCAGGCGCCCCTGCGACTCCGGCAGCCCAACCCACCCAGCGCAGCGCCGGCGCCGCCGGCAGGCGCGTCACCAGCCCGGCCATCGCCAAAACCATGCGCAGCCTGCTCGAATCGGTGGTAAGCAGCGGCACGGGCAGGGCGGCCGACGTCGGGGGCGGCGCCGGCGGCAAAACCGGCACCACCAATGACGGCCGCGATCTCTGGTTCATCGGCTTCCTGCCCCGACGGCACTGGGTGATGGGGGTGTGGCTCGGCAATGACAACAACGCCCCGACCCGGGCCAGCAGCGCCCTAGCCGCCTCCCTCTGGGGCGAGATCGTGCGCTCCTCAAGCCCGGCGCCCTGATGCTGCCCCGTCGCCTCTGGCTCTGGATCGGCCTGGGCCTTGTGCTCCTGCTTCTGGCGGGCCTGGTGCTGCAGGCTGTGAACCAGTTGATCTGGCAGCTGAGCTACTGGCTGCCGGGCTGGTTGATCGGGCCGCTGCTGCTGCTGGTGCTCGCCGTGGCGCTGTTGGCGGCGGTGCAGTTCGGCTGGCCCTGGTGGCGGGCCATGGCCCGCAAAGGGCCCGGCGGCACAGCGGCCCAGACGCCCCACCAGCCCTCCAGCAGCAAGCGGGAGGCGGCCGAACGGAACCTGGCGTCGATCGATCGCACCCTGGAACGGATCCGCGATCAGGTGGAGCGCCAGGCCCTGCAGCAGGAGCGCCAGCGGATGCAGCGGGAGCTGGAGCGGGGAGATCTGGTGATCACCCTGTTCGGCAGCGGCTCCACCGGCAAGACTTCCCTGATCCGGGCCCTGCTCCAGGAGCTGGTGGGCGAGGTGGGAGCTCCCATGGGCTCGACCACCGAAGCGGCCCGTTACCGGCTGCGGCTGAAGCAATTGCCCCGGGCCGTGATTCTCGAAGACACCCCCGGCATCCTCGAAGCCGGCGGAGCCGGCCAGGAGCGCGAGCGGGCCGCCCGCCGCCAGGCCGTCCAGGCCGATCTGCTGCTGCTGGTGGTGGATGGCGATCTGCGGGCCAGCGAGCTGGAGGTGTTCGATGTGTTGGCCAGCCTCGGCAAACGCCTGCTGCTGGTGCTCAACAAGTGCGATCTGCGCGGTGAGCAGGAGGAGCAACGACTGCTGGCCCTGCTGCGCCAGCGCTGTTCGGGCCGCATCGCCGCGGAGGACGTGATCGCCGCCAGTGCCTCCCCCCAGAGTGTGCCGATGCCGGGCGGCAAACCCCTCCAGCCCCAGCCGGAGGTGGGGGCGCTGCTGCGGCGCATCGCCGCTGTGCTGCAGGCCGATGGCGAGGAGCTGATCGCCGACAACCTGCTGCTGCAATGCCGCCAGCTGGGGGAGACAAGCCGGGCGCTGCTCGATCGCCAGCGCCGCCGGGACGGGGAGGCGATTGTCGATCGCTACGTCTGGATCGGCGCCGGCGTCGTGGCTCTGACGCCCCTGCCCGGGGTGGACCTGCTGGGGGCGGCAGCGGTGAATGCCCAGATGGTGATGGAAATCGGCAAGATCTACGGCGTCAGCCTCAGCCGTGCTTCGGCCCAGGATCTGGCCCTCTCCGTGGGCCGCACCCTGGCCGGCTTGGGCCTGGTGAAGGGGGGCGTGGCCCTGATCAACAGCGTGATGAGCCTCAGCCTGCCCGCCCTGGTGGTGAGTCGGGCGATTCAGGCGGTGAGTGCCGCCTGGTTGACCCGGGTGGCCGGGCGCAGCTTTCTGGTCTATTTCCAGCAGGACCAGGACTGGGGCGATGGCGGGTTGCAGTCCGTGCTGCAACGGGAATACGACCTCAATCGCCGCGAAGATGTGCTCAGGAACTTCCTCAAAACCGCCGTCAACCGGGTGGTGGAACCGCTGCAGCGCCGCCAGGTGCGCTTGCCGCCCCGTCCGACTGGACGTAGCCGAGGGCCTCGGGCGGAGGCGGACGCAGGGGACCGCGACTGTCGAGAACCGTGATCAGCAGCAGATAGAGCACACCGATCAGGATCGAGATCGCCCCGGTGACGATCGCCACCCAGCGGGAGCCGGCCTTGGCCGGGTTTCTGGCCGTGGCTTGGCCAGCCGGCGCTGGCGGCACAACAGGCGGTTGGTCCTGATCCCCAGGGATGTCAACCATGGGGCGTGGTCTCCTGGACGATGCGGGCCAGACGCTCGAGATGGCTGACCTGGGTGTGGGGATTGCCGAGCACGGCCTTGAGATGATGGTGGCCCTGGTAGCAGGGCCTGGAGAGCATCAGCTGCTCGGCCAGCAGGGCCTGGCGGGTGCGGCTGGACCAAACCTCAGCCCCCTGGGGATCGAGACCCCGGGGGCGGAAAGCCAGCAGGTGTAAGGGGCCGCCCAGCAGCTCCAGGCGCGGATCGACGGCCAGCAGGGACACCAGCTGGCGCCGCCGCTGGAGCGCCCCCTCCACCAGCGCGGCGATCCCGGCCAGGCCCAATTGGCGCAGACCGAGCCAGAGCTTGAGAATTTCGGCCGGCCGGCTGCCCTGCAGCCCGGATTCACCGCCGTGGCCGGCTCCCCAGCTGGGCTCCATGTAGGGCAGACCGGTGGCGAAGGCCGCCTGCAACAGGGCCGGCTCGGCCAGCAACAGCAGCGACGAGGTCTTGGTGATGCCCAGCAGCTTCTGGGGGTTGACCGTGATCGAATCGGCCAGGTCTAGGCCCAGCAACCGCTGGCGCTGCAGTGGAGCCAGGGCGAACACGGCTCCGATCGCCCCATCGACGTGCAACCAGTGGCCGTGGCGACGGCAGAGGGCGGCGATGGCCACCAGGGGATCGATGGCCCCGCGCACCGTGGTTCCAGCCGTGGCCACCACAGCCAGCACCGGGATGCCGGCTGCAGCGAGCTGGTGAAGGCGCTCAGCCAGGGCAGCCGCCTCCATCTGGCCCTGAGCATCCACCGGCAGGCGAATCAGCGCTGCGGCCGGCAGGCCCATCACCGCCATCGCCTTGTCGAAGGAGACATGGGCATCGGCACTGCAGAGCACCACCGCGTCGCTGCGGCAGCCGAGGCCGCGACTGCGGCGGGCGGTGACCAGGGCCATCAGGTTGCTGAGGGAGCCGCCGCTGGCCGCCACGCCACCGGCCTGTTCTCCCAGGCCGAACTGCTGGGCCAGCCAGGAGCAGAGGCTGCGCTCCAGGCGCGTGAGGCTCGGGGAGAGCTCTTCAGCCAGCAGGTTGTTGTTGAGACCGGCGCAGATCAGATCGGCGGCGATCGAGGCCGCCAGAGGCGGGGGATCGAGATGGGCGAGAGCGCCGGGATGGTTGGGGTTGAAGGCTCCCTCCATCACCAGCTGCAGATCCGCCAACAAGCGCTCGGCCGGCAGACCTTCAAGCTCCGGCTCCACCGCCGGCAGCACACTCAGGGCTGGCAGGGGGGATCCGGATTCGGCCTGACCGAGCCACGAACAGAGCAGGCTGGACGCCTGATGCAGAAAGCGCTCCAGCTGGGGATCGAGCCCGACGGGAGCGGCGAAGCTGCTGAGCTCGGCGGTCCCAGCGAGAGCCGGTGCCAGGGGAAGCCGCTGAACGGAGGGCGCGCTGGCCAACGGGGATGGACGCTGTGGGGGGCATTCTGCCCGCTGCCCCCCCGCCTGCGGCTACAAGGGAGCCATGGAGCAGCGCCGGCACGATGAATTCTGGATGGAACGCCTGCTGCGCCAGGCCGGGCGCGTGGGAGCCCAGGGGGAGATCCCGGTGGCGGCGGTGATCCTCGATCGCCAGGGGCATTGCCTCGGTTGGGGCAGCAACCGCCGCCATCGCCAGCAGGATCCCCTCGGCCACGCCGAACTGGTGGCCCTGCGCCAGGCGGCGGCCCTGCGGGGGGACTGGCGCTTCAACGATTGCAGCCTGCTGGTCACCCTGGAACCCTGCCCGATGTGCGCCGGTGCCCTGATTCAGGCCCGTGTCGGCCGGGTGGTGTTCGGCGCCGTCGATGCCAAACGGGGTGCCCTCGGTGGCTGTCTCAACCTGGCCGCCGATCCCAGCGCCCACCACCACATGGTGATCCTGGGGGGGGTGCAGGGGCCGGCGGCCCAACAGCAGCTGAGCGACTGGTTTCGCCGTCGCCGCTCCCAGGCCTGAGCGCCAGGAAAGCTGGCCTTGGGGACCGTGGCTCTGGAAGGTCCTAGCCCAGGGGGGGAGTCGCCCCTGGGGGTCGCCGCCTTCAGCCGACCAACAGGGGTACTGCCGAGCTGGGCAGGAAGGCGGGCAGTTCCTCTTCCAGCAGGCCCAGCAGGCGATCGACGTTGTCCGGGGTGCTGTTGTAGCCCATCAGGCCGATGCGCCAGACCTTACCCGCCAGGGCACCGAGACCGCCACCGACCTCGATGCCATGGGTGTCGAGCAGGTGCCGGCTGAACGCCTTGCCATCCACTCCCTCGGGAATCCGCACGGTGGTGAGCGTGGGCAGGCGCAGCTCGAGCGGCACATGCAGGCTGAGGCCCAGCCGCTCGAGACCGACCCAGAGCCGCTCGGCATTGCGGCGATGGCGGATCCAGGCGTTGTCCAGGCCTTCTTCGGCCAGCAGCCGCAGAGCTTCGCGCATGCCGAAGTTCATGTTCACCGGGGCGGTGTGGTGATAGACCCGGTCGCTGCCCCAGTACTGATTGAGCAGGGAGACATCGAGGTACCAATTGGGCACCTTGCCGCTGCGGGCTGCCAACTTGGCCTCAGCCCGCGGTCCCATGGTGAAGGGGCCGAGTCCCGGAGGGCAGCTGAGCCCCTTCTGGCTGCAGCTGTAGGCCAGATCCACCTGCCATTCGTCCAGCAACAGGGGGACGGCGCCCAGGGAGGTGACGGTGTCGAGCAGCAGGAGGCAATCGTGCTGGCGGCAGAGCTCACCGATGCCCTCCATCGGCTGGCACACCCCCGTGGAGGTTTCGGCATGAACCATCGCCAGGATGGCCGGCTTGTGGGTGATCAGCGCCTGCTCCAGCTCCTCGAGGCTGAAGGCTTCACCCCAGGGCTTCTCGATACTGACCACTTCGGCCCGGTAACGACCGGCCATGTCCACCAGGCGCAGCCCGAAGTAACCCATCACCGCCACCAGCACCTTGTCGCCGGGTTCGATGGTGTTGGCCAGGGTGGCCTCCATGGCGGCGCTGCCGGTGCCGCTCATCGGAATCGTGAGCCGATTGTCGGTTTGCCAGGCGTAGCGCAGCAGCTCCTGCACCTCGCCCATCAACTCGATGTAGAGGGGATCGAGATGGCCGATCGGGGGACGGGCCAGGGCCTCGAGCACCTTGGGATGGGCATTGGAGGGACCCGGGCCGAGCAGCAGACGTTCTGGGGTGGCGATCGGATCGAGCTGGAGCCGATGGCTGGAATTGATCGGAGGCTGCACGGAAAGAACCAAGACCGGAGCGGCGACGGACGGGTGGGCTGAGATTAGGGAACGGCGGACCCCGTCCGCTGCCCAGGGCGGCTGAATGCAACGGCCCCAGACGCAGCAGGGCTGGGAGCGGGCAGCGCTGAAAACCCTTGACAACGGCAGGGGTGAGACGACTGCGGGAAGGGGACCGGCGGGAGGCCGCCCTTGCAGCACCCCTTCGCGGCACCTTCATGGCAGCCACGGCATGAGCTGAAGGGCGTGTCGTGAACCAGCAGCCACCGCCTGGGAGCAGCGTCATCGCTCGGCGATTCAACGCTCAAGCGAATACAGCCCACCCGATCGCCCTGCGATCTGAATCCGGATGAACTTTGCTGAATCCAGACGGACTGGTCGGCAACCGCTGCCGTGGCCTGGGCACTCAGCGGGCGCGCACATTGCTGGTGGCGAGCCCACGCACCAGGTGCTCAAAAGGCACCCGCACCACTGAGGCGGCATCGGCCACACCCGCTTCCGTCAGCATCTCACTGACCACGTCGCCCAGCAGGGCGATGCCGCGCACTGTCGGGCCGGTGGGTACACCAAGACTCTTGTAGGTGTCATCGAGACCGTTGAGCACCCGTTCGTCGAGGATGGTGAGATCGTCGGCAATCAACGCGTAGCTGGCATAACGCAGGAAGTAATCCAGGTCGCGCAGGCAGGCCGCCAGGCGACGGGTGGTGTAGGCATTGCCACCGGGCAGGATCAGCTCAGGATCCTCCAGCCAGAGGCGCTGGGACGCTTCGCGCACGATCGTGGCCGCTTCGCGGTTGATCAGCTCGACCGCCGCCAGCCGAATCGTGGACTGGGCGAAAAAGAAATCGATACGATCGACAGCCGACCGATCGAAATAGCGGCCCAGCTGGTCGTAGCGGCCGATCAGGCCACTGATGGCATCGCGCATGGTCGGATCAAATCGACGCACCTGGAGCGGAAGCTAGCACTCGCAAACCGCCAGAGTCCTTTGGCCAGAGTCGATCTGGGCAAGTTGACAGAAACGGTTACGCAGCCATGGAGCGCCTCTGCCGCGACAGCGATCCAACCCGAACCGGCCGCTTGGTAGCAACCGATACACAAAAGCATCGGTTTCGGTCCGTACCTTCCAGCCTGCCGTCCCTGGGGCGGCGATTCCCAGTTTCTCACCGTGGCATGGCCAAATCCGCCCAGGACGTTCTTCGTCAGATCAAGGACGAAGGCATTGAGCTGATCGACCTGAAGTTCGTCGATCTCCATGGCAAGTGGCAGCACCTGACGGTCTGCAATGACCTGATTGACGAATCCTCGTTCACCGAAGGCGTGGCCTTCGATGGCTCCTCGATCCGCGGCTGGAAAGCGATCAACGAGTCGGACATGGCGATGGTTCCCGATCCGAACACCGCCTGGATCGATCCTTTTTACAGCCACAAGACCCTGAGCCTGATCTGCTCGATCCAGGAACCGCGCAGCGGCAAGCCCTACGGACGCTGCCCCCGCGCTCTGGCCCAGAAGGCGCTGGAGTATCTCGGCACCACCGGCCTGGCCGACACCGCCTTCTTTGGCCCTGAGCCCGAATTCTTCATTTTCGACGATGTTCGCTACAAGAGCGGCAACGGCTCCAGCTTCTACAGCGTCGACTCAATCGAGGCGGCCTGGAACACGGACCGGGCCGAAGAGGGCGGCAACCTCGCTTATAAAATCCTGCTCAAAGAGGGTTACTTTCCCGTCGCCCCCAATGACACGCTTCAGGACATCCGTAGTGAGATGCTGCTGACCATGGCCTCCCTGGGTGTGCCGGTGGAAAAGCAACACCATGAAGTTGCCACAGCTCAGCACGAACTCGGCATCAAGTTCGCCGAACTGATCAGCGCAGCTGACAACGTGATGATCTACAAATATGTGGTTCGTAATATTGCCAAAAAGTATGGCAAAACGGCCACCTTTATGCCCAAGCCCGTGTTCGCGGACAACGGCAGCGGCATGCACGTGCATCAGAGCCTCTGGAAAGGCGGACAGCCCCTGTTCTTCGGCGAAGGCACCTACGCCAATCTCTCCCAGACCGCTCGCTGGTACATCGGCGGACTGCTCAAGCACGCCCCCAGCTTCCTGGCCTTCACCAACCCGACCACCAACAGCTACAAGCGCCTGGTGCCCGGTTTCGAGGCCCCGGTGAACCTGGTGTATTCCCAGGGCAACCGCTCAGCGGCGGTGCGCATCCCGCTCACCGGCCCCAGCCCCAAGGCCAAGCGCCTGGAGTTCCGCTCCGGCGATGCCCTGGCCAACCCCTACATCGCCTTCTCGGCCATGTTGATGGCCGGCATCGATGGCATCAAGAACCAGATCGATCCCGGCGATGGCACCGATGTCGACCTGTTTGAGCTCTCCGCGGAGGAGCTCGCGAAGATCTCCACAGTTCCCGCCTCCCTCAATGGCGCCCTCGAGGCGCTGGATCGTGACAAGGATTACCTGCTGGCCGGTGGTGTCTTCAGCGAGGACTTCATCAACAACTGGATCGCCCTCAAATACGAGGAAGTGCAGCAGCTGCGCCAGCGGCCCCATCCCCACGAATTCGTGATGTACTACGACGCCTGATTTCAGGTCGTTCACTGTTGATCACAGGGCCCCGGCTGACGTCGGGGCTTTTTGCCGGCTGGGCCGTCTATGGCGGCAGCCCTCGTTTGGCGTAAGAACCTGTTGGAATGGCGACATCCGAACCCCATTCCGCTTCCGTGCCTGAAACGCTCACCAAGCTGGCCTATCGGACGATGCAGCAGGGCAAGAGCCTTGTCGGCCTGGCCCACAAGGAAGCCAGCACCCGTCTGATGGGCTTACTGGCGCCGGATGGGTCCCCCAGAACCGAGCCGGTGCCGGCCGAGCTGCTCGATCAGCTGCGCCAGTCGATGGACCGTCTCACCGAACTGGACTGGCAGGAAGCCGAGCAGGGCATCTATCCAACTTCCCTGCTGTTTGATGCCCCCTGGCTGGACTGGGCCACGCGCTATCCCCTGCTGTGGCTGGATCTACCCCTCACCTGGCGGCGGCGCCAGGAGCGCAATGTGCGTGATCTCCCCAGGGATCTGAACCGCGAGGCCTTTCCGGAGTACTACCTCCAGAACTTCCACCACCAGACTGACGGCTACCTCAGCGATCATTCCGCCGCCCTCTACGACCTGGGAGTGGAGATCCTCTTCAATGGCACGGCCGAGCCGATGCGGCGCCGCATCCTCAAGCCCCTGCGCCGGGGCCTGGAGTCCTTCTCCCATCGACCAGCCAGTTCCGTGCGGGTGCTGGACGTGGCCACCGGCACCGGCCGCACCCTGCGCCAGCTGCGCGGCGCCCTGCCCCACGCCCAGCTGGTGGGTCTGGATCTCTCGAGCGCCTACCTGCGCCAGGCCAATCGCTGGCTCTCCCAGCTCAACGGCGAGCTGCCCCAGCTGGTGCAGGGCAACGGCGAAGCCATGCCGTTCGCCGACGGCTGCTTCCAGGCCGTGAGCTGCGTATTCCTACTGCATGAGCTGCCAGCCCAGGCGCGCCAGAACGTGATCGACGAAGCCTTCCGCCTGCTGGAACCCGGGGGTGTGCTGGTGCTGGCCGATTCGGTGCAACTGCAGGATTCACCAGACTTCAAGCCGGTGATGGACAACTTCCGCCGCGTCTTCCACGAGCCGTACTACCGCGATTACATCAGCGACTCGATCGAAGCGAGGCTGCAGCAGGCGGGGTTTGAGGCGGTGGCTGCCGAGACCCATTTCATGACGCGGGTCTGGGCGGCGCGTAAGCCCGTCTAGCGCTGCAGCAGACAGGCGACGATCAAGCCCAGCCCGCCCCAGCGCAGCCCCTGCCAGAACCGCTCAGCGCCCAGGCGGCTTGAGCGCAGACCTTGGGGAAGGGGGTCCAGCAATCGCTGGGCCAGGGCCAGGCGCTGACGACGGCGCCGCATCAGCGCCCCGCAGGGCTCCGGTGGCGGCTGGCGCAGGCCGAGACTCAGCACGGCGGCGAGATGGTGCAACACCCCGGGCGGGGTGAGGCCAGTGCGCCCGCCTCGGCTAGCGGATCGCTGGACAGGTCGGATCATGGGCAACGATCGCAGCAAGGGACCTGAAGCAGACCACCCAGGGGGGCCAGGATGGTGGTCAACCCCCCGTCCGCATCCAGTGGTGAATCCATTGTCCCAGCCGAAGCCAACCAGCGGGGCGGATCGGCAGCTGTGGCCCGAGGGGGCCGTGGAGCTGGCCCAGGATCTGCAGCGCCGGCTGGTGATTCACGATCGTGATTGGCATGCTCTCAAAGCCCAGCGCTGCCGGCGGGCCAGCGAACAGGTCGCCGCCGCGCTCGTGCTGCTGTTGAGCGCCGACCAGCCGGCGGATCGGGCCATGGGTACAGCCCGCCAGGACGCGATCGCGCTGCTGGAGCACGCGATCGGTTGGTTGAAGGCCGAAATCAGTGATCCGGGCTGCCCCAGCCACGGGCACTGAACCGGGCCAGTGGCGATCGCTCCGGACGGCGCACGGCCAGCTGCAGCCGATTGCCGCGGGGGCTCCAGCGCACATCGTCAAAACAGTGGTGGATCAGAAACAGCCCGCGTCCGGCCAGGGCATCCACGGCCTCGGGCAAGGCATGCAGCCGGGAGCACTTCGGTACCCCGGGTCCCTCATCCTGGATCTGCCACACCAACCAGCGGGGTGTGACGATCAGCCGCACCCGCAGGCACTTACCCGGATCACAGCCATTGCCATGGCGCACGGCATTGACCAGGGCTTCATGGAGCCCCAGCTGCAATTCAGCCAGTCGGGTCGCGCAGTCGACGGGTTCCAGCAGAATCTCAACCAGGGGAGCCAACTGCAGCGTTGACGGCGTGATGAAATCGGCCCAGCGCGATGGCATCTGCGGTATTGGCCTGCAGAGATCTGCAGCTTCTTTTGTGACCCTAGCCCGATGTTCGGCCGGAGGCTGCCTGGCTGCGTTGCACGATCGCCGGATGGTGGAGCAGGGCATCCATCAGCCGCACGCCCCGCAATTGGTTGACCAGGGGCATGTGGCCTTCGGGAGCCTCCAGGGACCAGGTGAAGGAACCGGGATAGCGGGTCCAGCGACCCTCCTGTTTCCAGCCCAGACGGGGCCAGAGACGCTCCCACGCGCCGTTGCAGGCCTGCAGCAGCCTGCCCTGCACCGAAAAGCCGAAACGACCGCGTGAATAGCAGATCCAGAGCCGATCGAGCGACTCGAGATCGACGGGGGGAATCGGGGCGACTTCGCTGTAGAAGACATAGCCGCGCTGCTCGGCTGCCGGACCCGCCAGTTGGCGCAGCATCGTGCTGGTGAGCCGATCGGCATCCTCGAACTGCTGCCGCATCAGATGCTGTTGCAGGGGAGCGTAGTCGAGGCCGGCGGCGCTGCCCACCGCCAGCCAGCCCGTCGGATGGCGGGCCAGGAAAGGCTCGGCCTGACCCTCAGCCAGCAGCAGCTGCACCAGCAGACCCGCAGCCCAGTCGTCGCCGGTGGCATCGAGGCGATCGAGCTGATCTGGGATCAGGGGCAACAACTCGCTGCGACGTTGCTCGATCTGCGCCAACAGGCTGCGGCGCTGACGCGTCGAGCCGGAAAGAAAGCGTTCGAGCAGCTGATCGGCGCGGGCGGTGCTGGTGACCGGGGGACCGGAGAGCATGGAGAACGGTCTGCCGAAGGGACGTGCGGCCGGGGGCCGTCGGCGCCCCCCACTATGTCAGGGAGAACAGAATCCCGGGCAGCCAGCCGCGCGGGTCCGCTGCCGGCGCCCTGCCTAGGATCCCGTTTTGCTCAAAGGTCATGGGCGCCGCCATTCAGTTCTTTCGGGGCGTGGACGAACCGGTCGTGCCCGACATCCGGCTCACCCGCTCCCGTGATGGCCGCACTGGCCAGGCCCTGTTCGTGTTCGAGGAGCCGGTGGCCCTGGCGCCGGAAACGATGGGCGACATCACCGGCATGTTCCTGGTCGACGAGGAGGGGGAACTGGTGACCCGCGAGGTCAAAGCCCGCTTCGTCAATGGCAAGCCCTTTGCTCTGGAAGCCACCTACACCTGGAAAACCACCGCCGATTTCGAACGCTTCATGCGCTTCGCCCAGCGCTACGCCGACGGTCATGACCTTGGTTTCGCCGGCAAGGACGACGAAGTACCGGCTGAAGAGGGAGAAGCGGAGGCTTGAAATTCGAGCAGTGGCTGGGGCTGGTCGGTCTGACGGCGGCGCTGGCGCTGCTGTGGAGCCTGCGGCACGCCGTGCTGCTGATTTTCGCTGCGGTGGTGCTGGCCATGGCCCTGTGCACCCTGGTGGGGGCCGTGCGCCGACGATCGGGCCTGCCGCGGCTGACGGCCCTGCTGCTGAGCCTGGTGGGATTGGTGCTGGTGCTGGTGGTGGCCGGCGCCGTGATCGTGCCGCCGTTCATCGAGCAATTCAGCCAGCTGATCGAGAAGCTGCCCAAGGCGGCCAGCCTGCTGCTTTCGCTGCTGCAGCAAGGGCTGGAGCGGGCCTCAAGCATGGTCTACGGCAGTTCCGATCGCAGCCTCGGCTGGCTGAGTGACAGCTTCAGCGCCCCGACGGAACCGGCGGGAGGTCTGGTGGCGAACCTCGGTGGCGGCTTGTCGAAATTGCTGGACTTTGCCGGCAATCTCGGCACCGCTCTGTTGCAGACCCTGTTCGTCGTGGCCGTCGCCCTGATGGTGGCGGTTCAGCCGGAGGCCTATCGGGAGGTGCTGCTGCTGCTGGCCCCCTCCTTTTATCGGCGCCGGCTGCGCCAGGCGCTGCTGCACTGCGGCAATGCCCTCAGTGCCTGGATGGTGGGAGTCCTGATCAGCTCCCTGTGCGTCGGCAGCCTGGCCGCCCTCGGGCTGTCGTTGCTGGGAGTGAAGCTGGTGGCCGCCAATGCGGTGCTGGCCGGCCTGCTCAACATCATCCCGAATGTGGGGCCAACACTCAGCACCCTGTTCCCGATGTCGGTGGCCCTGCTGGAAGAACCCTGGAAAGCGCTGGCCGTGCTGGCGCTCTACGTGGTCGTCCAGAACCTGGAGAGCTATGTGATCACCCCCTCGGTGATGCATCACCAGCTGAAGTTGCTGCCGGGCTTCACGCTGATGGCCCAGCTGCTGTTCACCGTGGTCTTCGGCCCCCTCGGCCTGCTGCTGGCCCTGCCTCTGGCGGTCTGCCTGCAGGTACTGGTGCGGGAGCTGTTGATCCACGACATCCTCGATCCCTGGAAATTGCAACGGTGGAACCGATGAAGGCCCGCACCCTGCTGGGCGCCCTGGCGCTGGTGGTGCTGTCCCTGCTGGTCTGGGAGCTGCGCTGGGTGCTGCTGGTGCTCTTCGGTGCCGTGGTGCTGGCGGTGGCCCTTGATGTGCCGATCAGCCTGCTGCGGCGGATCCTGCCCCTGAACCGACCCACGGCCCTGGCCAGCGTGCTGGTGGTGCTGGTGCTGGTGGGCTGGCAGATCGCCAGCCTGTTGTTGCCGGAGGTGATCCAGCAGGTGCAGCAACTGATTCAGTTGGTTCCGGTGCTGACGCATCGCCTGGCAGCCCTGGGCGGCCAAGTGCCCTGGTTGGCTGACGTGGAACGGCAACTGACCTCCGGCGCCTACTGGGAGCGGCTCCAGCCCCTCGGTGCCCAGGTGCTCGGCGTCGCCGGTGGAGCAGCCAACACCTCCATCCAGCTGCTGCTGATGGCCCTGCTGGCGATTCTGATGGCTCTGGATCCCCGCAGCCATCAGCGTCTGGTCGTGGCGGCCACACCGGCTTTCTATCGCGCCCGTATGGGCACCCTGTTGAGCGAATGCCGCCAGGCTCTGGGCGGCTGGCTGGCCGGCATGACTCTCTCCTGCGTGGTGGTGTTCCTAACCACCTGGGCGGGCCTGGCCCTGCTCCAGGTCCCCCTGGCCCTGCTCAGCGGTCTGGTGTGCGGACTGCTCACCTTCGTGCCGACGATCGGACCCACGGCCGCCACTCTGCTGCCGCTGGCGGTCGCCCTGCTGGTGTCACCGGCGAAGGTGCTTCAGGTGCTGGTGCTGCGCCTGGTGCTTCAGAACGCCGAGGCTTTCCTGCTGACTCCGGTGCTGCTGAAACGCACCGTCAATCTGCTGCCCACGGTGGCCCTGATGTCGCAGTTGTGTCTGGGGGCACTGCTGGGCCTGCCGGGCCTGCTGCTGGCCCTGCCCCTGGTGGTGGTGCTGCAGGTGCTCTGCGAAGAAGTGCTGGTACGCGACATCATGGATCGCTGGGACGGGCGCTGAATGCCCCTACTGCGGCGTTCTCAGCCGGCCATAGTGGCGCCAGAGCGAAGGCTGGGCCACCAGCACCACCACCGCCAGGGGATGGCTGCGGATGGCTGTGACCAGGGTGGTGACGGTGAAGTGATCGAACAGCAGTTGAAACTCGATGGCGAGATCGGCGAGCGCCAGGATCAACAGCAGTGGCGGCAACAGTGACCAGCTGCGCTGACGCCTGGGTGAATCAGCGTTCATCGGCGGGAGAGCACGGGCAACAGGGTGGGAGCCAGGCCGATGCTGGACCAACTGCCGACGGCAATGCCGACAATCAAGGCGACAGCGAACCAGAACAGGCTGCTGCCGCCGAAAAACAGCAGACCCATCAGGGGCAGCAGCGTGGTGAGTGAGGTGTAAATCGAGCGGGTGAGAGTTGCGTCAACAGCGACATCGACCTGATCAATGAGTGGCAGATCGGCCAGGAGTTTGCGTTGTTCGCGGATGCGGTCGTAGATCACCACCGTATCGGTGACGGAATAACCAGCCACGGTGATCAAGGAAACGGCAAAAAGTGAATCGACTTCAATTCCCCGCAACAGACCCAGCCAGGCAAAGACGCCGCAGGTGATCAAGACATCGTGAGCCAGGCAGAGCAGGGCGAGAAAAGCAAAGACGCCGTTATACATGAAGCTGATATAGACAGCGATCGCAGCGAAACTGACCAGCAGCGAGATGATGCTGCCCCGTAACAACCTCGAGCCCAGGGTCGGTCCGATCGTGTTCACCGAGGTACCCGTGCTCTTGAGCGGCCCGGTGACCGGCGTGAGGCCTTCGATCAGTGCCGTGCTCTGATCAGCGCTCAGGGCCGGCAGCCGCAACACCAGGGAACGGCCACCATCGAGCACCTGCACGGAAGTGCCGCTGAGATTGGGGGTGATCTCGCCGGGAATGGCCGGCAGGGAGAGGCTGTTGAGGCGCTTCTGCAGATCGCTGACGCTGAGCTCGCCGCAGGCGCTCTGGCAGAGGCGCTCCACCTGGATCTGGGTGCCGCCGGTGAAATCCAGGCCAGGCTTGAGCGGAGAGGCGATGGCTGGATTGAGCCAGCAGAGGACCAGACCCAGCACGCTGAGACCACAACCTATGGCGGAGGCGATCCAGGCCAGGCGGCGATGGCGGCTGATGCGCATGTAGCGCACGGGAATCGCCGCGGCGCTGGATTCGGGAACTGGGGCTGGGGAGGAAAGCATCAGGAGCAGGCAGGATCAGGCTCAGAGCGCCGATGCGGGCAACTGAGCGGCGGGCACGAAGTAGGTGGGACGGCGCAGAGCCGGGTAGCTCATCAACAACCGCAACAGGCTGCGGGTGCAGGTGAGGGCCGTGAACAGGCTCAGCAGCAGGCCGATCGCCAGGGTGACGGCGAAGCCCTTGACCAGGCCGGTGCCCAGGAAAAACAGGGCGGCGCAGCTGATCAGGCCGGTGATGTGGCCGTCGAAGATCGAGGAGAAGGCCCGGGCAAAACCGGTATCGATCGAGCGGATCAAGGTGTTGCCGGAACGCAGTTCCTCCTTTACCCGCTCAAAGATCAGCACATTGGCATCGACCGCCATGCCCACCGAGAGGATGAAGCCGGCGATGCCAGGCAGGGTGAGGGTGACCGGGATCAGGGAGTAGACCGCCAGGTTGAACAGGGCATAGAGGCTGAGGGCCAGCACCGACACCACGCCGGGCAGGCGGTAGACCACGACCATGAACACCCCCACCAGGGCCAGGCCGGAGAGAGCCGCCAGCAGGCTGGTGCGGATGTTCTCCGCTCCGAGCGAGGGACCGATGGTGCGCACCTCGACGATCTTCACCGGCAGGGGCAGGGAACCACCGCGCAGCTGCACCTCCAGATCCCTGGCTTCATCAGCGGTGAAATTGCCGGTGATGCTGGCGGCTCCCCCGGCGATGCCGGCGGCCTTGAACTCCTCGCCGACGCTGGCCTCACTGATCGAACGACCGTCCAGCACAATCCCCAGCAGGCGTCCGGTGCCGGCGATCGACTGGGTGAGCGTGGCGAACTTCTCGCCGCCCTCGCGGTTGAAGCCCAGGGTCACGTCCCAGAAGTTACCAGTGGCTTTCTGCTGCCGGCCGGCACTGGTGAGGTCCTTGCCAGTGAGCAGGGTGGGCCCGTAGAGGCCGACGATGCGGTGATTGACCTCCGCCAGCAGCAGCTCGATCTGATCGGATTCGCTGCTGCCCTCCGGCACGGTGAGACCCAGGGATCGCAGAGACATGGCCAGATCTTCCGGGGCCAGCTTCGGCTTGGGCGGCGGAGCCGGCAGGCCGCTGTCCGTGGTGGTGGGCTGGGGACGTTTTGCAGCCAGCACCGCCTCCGCTTGGCGCTTGAGCCGCAGAAGCCCCTGCATCTCCTTCTCGGTACCAGGTCTCTGGGCCTTGAACTCCAGCAAGGCTGTGCTGCCGAGCACCTTGGCGGCGCGGCCGGGATTCTGTTCGCCGGGCAGCTGCAGCACCAGTTGGTCGGAGCCGACGGTCTGCAGGGTGGATTCAGCCACCCCCAACCCGTTGATGCGCCGCTCCAGCACATCCTTGACGGCTTCCAGTTGCTCCGTTTCGACCTTGGTGATCGCGCCGGCCGGCATCACCTGAAGCGTCAGCTGACTGCCACCGCGCAGGTCCAGGCCCAGTTGCAGGCCGTAGGTGGCGAGCAGGGCACCGCTGGCGATGGCCAGCGCCAGGATGAAGGCAATCCAGCCCTGTTGGCGTGCCATCTCAGATGCGCCCGCTCTTGAGTTGGCGGGCGGCTTCGACAATCTGGTGCGGCTGGATGATCGTCAGATTCTCCAGATTGCCGTTGTAGGGGGTCGGGATGTCCTGGGAGGAGAGGCGCACCGGCCGGGCATCGAGATCGTCGAAGCAGTGTTCGGTGATCAGGGCGAGCAGCTCGGCGCCGATGCCGCCGGTCTTCATGCATTCCTCCACGACCAGCACCTTGTGGGTCTTGCGAATCGAGGTGGCGATCGTCTCCATGTCGAAGGGCTTGAGGCTGACGAGATCGATCAGTTCCACATCCACCCCTTCGGCTTCCAGTTGCTGCACCGCCTTGAGACAGTGATGACGCATGCGGGAATAGGTGAGGATCGTGACGTCCTTGCCCGCTCGCACCACCTCCGCCTGATCGAGGGCACAGATGTAATCCCCTTCAGGAATGTCTTCGGAGAGGTTGTAGAGCAGCACGTGCTCGAAGAACAGCACCGGGTTGTTGTCGCGGATCGCCGCCTTCATCAGGCCCTTGGCATTGGTTGGCGTGCTGACCGCCACGATCTTGATGCCGGGTACGGCGTGGAAGTAGGCCTCAAGCCGCTGGCTGTGTTCGGCGCCGAGCTGGCGGCCGACGCCACCGGGGCCGCGCACCACGGCGGGAATCGTGTAGTTGCCGCCGCTGGTGTAGCGGAGCATGCCCATGTTGTTGGAGATCTGGTTGAAGGCCAACAACAGGAAGCCCATGTTCATGCCCTCCACGATCGGCCGCAGGCCGGTCATCGCCGCGCCGACGGCCATGCCGGTGAAGCTGTTTTCGGCGATCGGCGTGTCGAGCACCCGAAGATGGCCGTATTTCTCGTAGAGATCCTTGGTGACCTTGTAGGAGCCGCCGTACTGGCCGACGTCCTCTCCCATCACACACACGTAGGGATCCCTGGCCATCTCTTCGTCGATGGCCTCGCGCAGGGCGTTGAACAGGAGGGTTTCGGCCACGACAGAAAGGCTCGGGGGCTGGCGCACCGTTGGGAGCGGAGCGCGCTCAACTTATCTCAGACAGCTGACTGGCCTCCGAACGCAGGCCGGGTTCAGGGCGCCGATCTGTTTCTGGCTGAGTCAGGCCGATCTTGGCCGATTCGCTCGTGACCGATCCGATCCTGGCCGATCCGGCCCTAGCCGCTGCGGTCACGGGCGCCGGGGAGCAAATCGGGCGAGAGGCGGTGGCGGGGCTCAGCCACCGGCGGCAAAGGTGCTCAGCAGCAGCACCGACAGCAACATGCCCGGCAGTAACAGGGTCACCAACAGGCCGAGATCGTGGGGAGTCATGGGGACTGGATGAAGTGCGGCCGTTGCCGGCGGCAGCTTAGGAAGGCTTTTCGATCACAGCCGGCCGCAGGCTGCGCAGAAAGGTCAGCAGCAGCCCGATGCCGATGAAGGCGAAGCTGAAGGTGGCCAGAAAACACATGCCGACCAGAAGCGTCTTGAGGGCGGTGGCGATGCTCTGGGCGATCTGGGCCTCGTAGTGAGGAGGGTGCTCGGCGTAGTAGCCGACGACGCGGCCACTGAGCCCCAGGCAGAACCAGGCCAGCAGGCCGCTGGTGAGGGCGCCGGTCAGAAAACTCAGCGGCCCCTTGCGAGGCGGAGCGGAGTCCGGCGTGGCCAACGCTTCGGAGGTCGATGCGGTGGTCACAGCACCACCAGCGACCTCCTGTCCTGCCGGCTCCGGCGTGGCCGGGTCCAGAGCGTCGGCCGAGGCCGTGGGGGGATCGGAAGGCATGAGAACTCAGGCGGAGGGGGCAGCCTCTCCCAGGGTGACACCGCCCGGGAGCAGGCCGCAGCACCAGCTCTCGAACCCCGCCGCCTCCAGAGCGGCCAGGCCTTCCAGTCGGGCGGCGGCCGCCGCCGCCAGGTCGCGATGGAGGGCGAACAGGCTCGGGCCCGAGCCACTCATCGCCACGGCCAGGGGCTGGCCCGCAGCGCGCAACAGCTGCAACCCCTGGGCCACGCTCTCCACCTCGGTGCCCACCACCGCCTGCAGGTCATTGCGCAGCAGCGGCACGGGGCCCTCACCGCGCAGGGCCTGGCTCAGCGGGCCCTGGCGCAGGTTCTGGCGCCGCTGCTCAAAGTCCTCCTCGCTGCTGAGGTAGAAGTCGGAGCGCATCTCCCGGCAGCGGCCATAGGCCCAGGGTGTGGAGACGCTCACGGCCGGATGCTTGATCAACAGCACCCCCCAGGACGGCGACGGCAGCCCGGGGGCCAGCGACTCCAGCCGCTCGCCCCGACCGAAACAGAGCCGGGTGCCGCCCTCCAGGCAGTAGGGCATGTCGGAGCCCAGTTCGGCGGCAAAGCCCAGCAGGGCCTCCTGGCTGAAGCCCAGACCCCAGAGCCGGTTCAGACTCAGAAGCGCCGCGGCACCGTCGCTGGAGCCCCCCGCCAGACCGGCGCCGATGGGGATGCGCTTGTCCAGCTCAATCGCTGCCCCCAGCTCCGGCAGGCCGGAACGGGAGCGCAGCAGCTCGGCCGCCTTGACGATCAGGTTGTCGGCGCCGCAGGGCAGCTCGGGCTGGTCACAGCGCAGGGTGATCCGGCCATCGGCGGTGGGGGTGAACCGGAGCGTGTCGGCCAGATCGAGGCTCTGCATCACCATCGCCAGCTCGTGATAACCATCGCGGCGCAGACCCAGCACCTCGAGATGCAGGTTGATCTTGGCGGGGGCCAGGGCGGTGAGGGTCATGGGCAGGAGAGGGGCAGGGATGGGCGATCGGGAGCAGGCCTCGCCCTTCGGACTCCAGGGGGTTCAGGCCAAGACCTTCGATCTCGAAACCTTGGGCCTGGATCCTTGGGCAAGGAACCCGTGGCTTTCGAATCCGTGGGCGCGGAAATGGTGGGCGCGGAAACCGTGAACCTGGGAACCGTGGACCTGGAAATCATGGACTTCAGCAGTGGGGGACTGCGGAATCAGGGGCGTCAACACCATGGGCCGGAGGCTCTGGCCTGGCCTGGACAGCTCGGGGATCCCTGTGTCCATCGGCCCAGGGCTGCCGCCCTGCTGAATCCCGGGGAGTGGGGCAGTGCCATGGGGTGGTGGGCCGGCGCGGCGGACATCCCAGCCGACCGAGCGGCCCAAGCCCTGCCAGCCCTGAGGCTCTGCACAGCGGAGCGGCTCCTGATCGCCTTGCCTGCCGCTGCAGGCCGGCCCGATTCCGGGCGGACCCTGGACAGACGATCCTTGGCGCTGGCCGGGTTGCCGCTGATCAGCTTGAGACTGACCGGCTTGCCCCAGAACCTCTTGTCGCTGACCGGTGAGCGCCGCCAGACCAGCAGTCGCCCGGTTGGAGCGCAGCCAGCCTTCAAGGAACCCCCTGGCCCGGGCCGCTGCTCCGCTGCTCAAGCGCTGCCGCCAGGGCCAGCCAGCGCTGCGGCGCCAGCTCCTGGGGCCGCTGGCTGAGCTCCACCCCGGCGGCGCCGGCCAGCTCGCTGAGTTGATCGTCCGGCAACAGACCGGCCAGGCTGTTGCGCAGCATCTTGCGGCGCGCCGCAAAGCAGCGACGCAGCAACATCTCCACCTGGCGGGCGCTCTGGGGCGGCAGCAACTGCTCCGGCGGCAGCGGCTCCAGCAGGATCACCTCCGACATCACCTTGGGGGGTGGCGAAAAGCAGCGGGGCGGCACGGCGCAGATGGCGCTGCAGCGAGCCAGCAACTGCAGACGCACACTCAGGGCCGAGTAGGCGCTGCTGCCGGGGACGGCCCTGATGCGCTCCCCCACCTCCTGCTGCACCAGCAGCACCAGCCGTTGATACGGGGGCAGGACGGGGCGATCGAGGCGACCGACGAGCCGCTCCAGCAACGGACCGGTGATGTTGTACGGGATGTTGGCCACCACCTTCTGCGGCGCCGGCCCCTCGGGCGGCACCAGGGGCAGCGTCAGGGCATCGCCCTCCAGCAGCAGCAAGCGGGGCTCGTCGCCGAAGCGTTGGCGCAGACCGGCTACCAGATCCCGATCTAGTTCCACCGCCAACAGCGTCGCCAGCGGCGTGGCCAACAGCCGTTCGGTCAGGGCGCCGCGCCCGGGCCCCACCTCCAGCACCCGCTCCCCGGGGGCGATCTCGGCCGCGGCGACAATGCGATCCAGCACCGAGGCGTCCGTCAACCAGTGCTGGCCGAAGCGCTTGCGGGCGCGATGGGCGCCAAAGGACATCTGCAGGCCTCAGTTCCCCCCAGATTGCCCGCAGCAGGGGCGAGGCTGGCTAGAGAAGGGGTTGCCAGCTGGAATCGATGGCCGATCCGATGTCCCCGTTCTGTCTCCACGGGCCCGTCCTGGCCAGGCATGGGCTTGCCCTGGCGAAACTCAGCCTGGTCCTGGCGGGGCTCAGCCTGGCGGCAACTCCAGCCCTGGCCGGCAGTATCACGGCCG
>CANCJV010000023.1 GCA_947378425.1 Synechococcaceae cyanobacterium | reverse complement strand
GGCCACGAATTTCCATCTCCTGCCGGCCCTCAGCCACCTGCTGTCCCATGCATTGGCGATCGCAGAAACATGGGCGAAATTGATCTGCGGCTCAGACCGATCTTTTGGTTCGATAGCAGCACTTTAGAAGCGGTATCCATTGTTCGGCGACGATCAGGTAGGCGGTCGCCGACGTCGTTGACACCGGGCAGGCGAAGGCAGGAGGGGCTACAGGCGAAGGCCAAGGAGGACCAGAAGACGGCGGAGAGTAGGGAGCGGGCTGTGTTGAGGGCGGAGGACGTTGGGATTGGTGCTGCGGCTTTAGGAGAGGAGCCGTTGAAGCCGTTCCTGGCGGTTGCTGCCGAGACGCCAGAGCAGCGGCGAGCGAGGGAGAAGTTGGGTCTGGATCTGGCGTTGTTGTTCGCGGGGGTATCGCCGTTGCAGGCCTTATCGAGGCAAGCGCCCTGGGTACGGGAGGTGTTTGCTCCTGCGGAGGGTGTGCCGCTGCTGCGGCCGTATGTGATGGAGTTGGGCCGGCTGTTACTGGCTGGGGTGAAGGCAGCGGCTTTGCCGAAGGCCTTGGCCGAGCGGTTGGGAGTGAGTGAGGAGCAGCTGCTGTCCTGGGAGAGCTCGCAGGAGTTCAGCCGCCAGGAGGCTGGGTCAGTGGGGATGGTGTTGGTGGAGGGTCGCCTGAAGCCTGGGGTAGTGGGCGGCTTAAGGGACACGCTGTTGATCAAGGGGGCTTGGGCATGAGTACCGCCCTCGTTGGCTACAGCAGCAGTTACTCGAGCTGGCTGGGCCTGGCGCTGCTGGCCCTGGGCTGTGAGCTGGTGGGAGCTGCTGGCCTTGGCGGCCTGCTCGTGGTGTGTCAGTTAAAAACGAGGAGTATTTAAATGAATCTCAGCCCTCTGGTCACTTCAGGTAAAGAGAAAAATTATTTAAAAATTACCGATTCAGACTTCAGCCTAAATCTGCTGAGTTTAATCAAAAAATCCATAAAACCACTTGATAGCCCAGGTGACTCTGCAGGGGAGGGGGATGGCAATCTCGTGGAAGTGCGTTGCCCTGAACAGGCTGCGCTGAATAAGCTCTTCAGCGTTCCAGGTTCGTGGCCGGGCTTGATGGGTCATCAAGTCAAATCAAGCACCACAATCTATGCTCCCTTCACTTCCAATTACTCACCATCTGCCACTCTTTACGAGCTGCAAGGGATCAAGATCAATCCCTACGGGTGCCGAGGCATTCAAGCCAGCTATATAATGACTGGAGCCACAGGTAGTGCCTTCGCCGCTGGTGGTGTTGGCGCGGTGTACGTGGGTGCCATTGACGGCAAAAGCACAATTGCGGGTAGTGGCAGTGGTCAATGGATCAATTGCAACGTTCCCTTCGACGGGGCCACGGGCACATCTTGCTATGGAGCAGATATTCTCTCCCCAGGCAAAGGACCTGGAGGGATTGGAAATGTAGCTTTGGTAGGTACTTGGACCAACAGCAGCGACAACCTGCTTGGCTTTTACTACAAAGGAAGCCTCAATCAGCTCAAGAATGCTTCCGCTGCTCCAAGTCAATTTTAATCATTTCAAGCCGTTACCGGCAATGATGCACCTGCAGGCTACACGTATTTGTATAGTGTCGATGGGGGGTATGCCGTAGGCAGCTTCACAACTGCGGCTGGCTATTATGTAGATCTCTTTCTCAGCTCGGGCCCAGGAAGCGGCTCTTATGTCTATGATCCAAAAACTAATTCACAAATTGATGCCGTCTGCAAAGACGAATACACATATCACTCCCTCTTTGGAATCTGGCTCAACAAGAACAACAGCTACACCGTTTCCGGTGGAGGCAGTAATGAAGCGCTTCTGGAAGGCTTCTCCGCGGCTTTCCAGAAGCTTCCCAGCCTCTCGCAAGGGGGCTTGCCGCAGGATGCCGTATTCGGAAGGGGAATGCTTGCTGACATAGACCCATTGACGGGAATAGTCAAAAACGAAAAGTATTATAACTTCCAGAACGATCCAAGTAATCAGGTTTTTACCCGTTTCCAGGGCATTTATTATGCCGGCTATGGAGTATATGAAGTGCCTTTTGATGCTCTCACCTCGGCGGGTGAGTTAAGTGTGGGCATAGCCTACGTCAAGCGCCAAGACAATGGAGCCTTTTCAGGCAAGGCCCTTTGGCAGACTTTCGAAGCGCCGACTGCCGGAGGGCTTGTAAGCAATGATTCCGTGGCCGGTGCAGGTAGCGTCGGGGCACTTTTCAATGGCTCATTGACATCTTTTGCCTCGATCAGCGAAACCCAGGCATACTTGTTTGCAGCCCAATCTCTACACTAGAGCAAGGCCTTCCTCCATGCTGCGCGCGCATTTTTTAAAGGCTCCTGAGGGCTCTTCGGATTGCGATTGTTGCGATACCGATCAGAGAATGGCGCACGTCATCCCCCACGGCCTTCCATTTTTGCGCCACTGGCAGGGTCGCCCACAGCCCAGGCAAACCTTGGTGGGCCGATCGGCATGATGGGGCGTCGGAAATGGCTGAGGGGTGGCCTCAGGGCGGATTGCGGTGATGGCTCGTATTCAAGCTCCCCAGCCCTGGGTTGCATTCAGGCGTCGTCCGGGGGTGGCGTCCTGATGAGGCAGCCTCAGGCCAGCAGATCGCCCTCGGCTGCTGCTCGGAGCTGGGCGTGGAACTGGCTGAGCCAGGCGCCGAACTGGTTCTCCGCCTGAGTTACTCTCTGGCGGCCGAGTTCGACGATCTTGGGTGAGCCAATGTGCGCTACGACCACGAAGCTCGCCATGTCATTGGGTGGCACTTCTGGGTAGGTATGTTGTAACGCTTTGACGTAGGCTTCCGCCTGTAGGTTGTCATCGCCAGGCCAGTGCGGGGTCGCTGCTTGGAGGATGACTTCCAGCCGATTGCAGCAATCTGCCATGAATGCCGGCAATGCAGTCAACTTGTTCGACGAGGACTAGGTAGGTGCGCCCGCCTGCGTGGTTGACACCGGGCAATCAATTCAGGTTTTTCATAGATACAGCGCCTAGATCGCCATCCTTGAACGCCACCGCCGTGATGTCCTAGATCCCAATCCTGCCTGCATGACAACGGCCGAAACATTCAGCTACCCGAAGTGGCTGAGACTTCCTCAGCTCGATGCCGATGTTGCGCTTGAGCCGATCGAGGTGGCCAGGCTCCCCGCGAGGATCAAAGGAGAAGCCGATCGGGCTACTCGTTTCGGTTTGCCCTCTTGCCAGGAAGGTGGGGAGACGGAGGCCTGGGTGACGCCGATGGGCCGCCGCCGAGACGGCAGGCCAAGGGCCGCTCGGGGGACTCAACCTGGCTTGTCATCGGAGGCCCGGGGCTCAGATCACCCCCAGATCCCCCACGGCGCCAATCCAGCCTTGGAGCTTCCACTCCACATCGCCGCTGATCAGCATCGGATCCTGGCGGATCAAGGCCTCGGCGGCTGCATGATCGGCGGCCTCCAGCAGCAGCAGGCCGCCGCCGCCGGGTCGCCCGTCCCCATCGACCAGATAGCCGCTGCTGATCCGCACCCCCTGTTGACGCAGCTGCTCCACCCAGGCGCGATGGGCCGCCAGATGGGGGAGCATTTCGCTGTGGGGCAGGCGGAAGGTTTCGGTCTTGATGAACCAGGGCATGGGCGGATTCTGGCGGGCTTTGCAAGCAGGCACGGGTCCGACTGGGCGCGGCGGCGGCAGGGCGCTTGGAGGCTGTATCGGGCCCGATGGCGGCGGACCTGTTCCTGCCTCCTGGGCGCGGCGACGAAGGAATCCGCTGAGACCTGCCGAGGAGTATCGGCATCGCCACTCACTGCGGACCAAGCCGTCGCCATTGAACGCAGCGAATTGCCCCGACAGCTGACCGCCGCCCACCAACGACACCACCATGGAGATCTCTCCAGGCCACGGCTATGACCATCCCTGCAGACCTTGGAACGCGCCTCTCCAGCGAGCTGCGCCGCATCCCGCCGCTGGTGGCGGCGATGGCGGTGCTGGGGGTGGGGATGGTGATCTCCAGCGCCATCCTGGTGAAGGGCATCCGCCGCGCCAACGACACGATCACGGTCACCGGCGCCAGCACCGAACGCATCCGCAGCGACCACGTCGACTGGAGCGTCGTGGTGGCCGCGAGCGGCCCCAGCCAGCAGGCCTCCTATCAGGCCCTGCAGCCTGTGGCGACGCAGACCGTGGCCTTCCTGGAGGCCCGGGGCATCCCCGTCGATCAGATCCAGCGCGATGCGGTGCGCTCGGATCGGGAGGATCAGCGCGATCCCCGCACCAACGAACTGCGCTCCACCACCTGGACCAGTCGCCAGGAGATCCGGGTCGGCAGCGGCGATGTCGACAAGGTGCGCGCCGTGGCCGCCGCCGCCGGTGAGCTGATCGGGCAGGGGGTGCCGCTGACGATCAATCCGCCCGCCTTCACCTACACCAAGCTGGCCGAAAAACGGGTCGACATGCTGGCCAAGGCCACCCGTGACGCCGCCGAGCGGGCCCGGGCCATCGCCCGCGAAGCCGGCAGCTCGATCGGTCCGATCACCAGCGCAGACACCGGCACCTTCCAGCTCACCGCTCCCAACTCCACCGAGGTCGGCAACAGCGGCTCCTACGACACCACCACCGTTGACAAGGACATCACGGCGGTGATGGCGGTGACCTTCAAGGTGCGTTGACACGGTGCACGGGCCACCGGGCGCCGAGTGCAGGTGCCTGCAGCCAGGGAGCCTGGGGACAGGGGAGCGGCACCAGGAGTGCCTGAATCAGACGATCTGGAGCCAGGGATCCGGTGGCCGCGAATGGCCGAGCAGGCTGCGTGGAGAATCCAGGTGCATGGAGAAGCCGATGAAGATCGCCCGCTACAGCGACCGTGATGGCGCCGTGCACCACGCCCTGGTTCATGACGACGGTCGCCATGAGCGGCTCATCGGCAATCCCCTGGCCGAGGCCGGCGCCGTGCGCCCCACGGGCGAGGAGGCCCGGATCGCCCGTCTGCTGGCGCCGCTGGAGCCGGTGGCGATCCTGGGTATCGGCGTCAACTACCGCCGCCACGCCGCCGAGTTCGGCTCGCCGATTCCCCAGCATCCGGTTTTGTTCCTCAAGCCGCCTTCGGCCCTGCAGCATCCCGATGCCCCGATCGAGCTGCCCACCAGCCTGGCCAGTCACCAGGTGGATGCCGAAGCCGAGCTGGCGGTGGTGATCGGCCGGCGCTGCCGCAATGTGTCGCGCCAGGAGGCCCTCGCCTACGTGCTGGGTTACACCTGCGCCAATGACGTCAGCGCCCGCGACTGGCAGAAGCGCCCCGAACTGGGCGGCGGCCAGTGGTGCCGCGGCAAGAGCTTCGACACCTTCGCCCCCCTGGGTCCCTGCCTGACCCTGGCCTCGGCGATCCCCGATCCCAATGCCCTGCGCCTGCGCGGCTGGCACAACGGGGTGCTGGTGCAGGACGCCAATACCGACGACATGATTTTCGATGTGCCCGCCCTGATCGCCTTCCTCAGCGGCAGCACCACCCTGCTACCGGGCACCGTGATCCTCACCGGCACCCCCAGCGGCGTCGGCATGGCGGCCGATCCACCCCGCTGGCTGCAGCCGGGTGATCGGGTGGAGGTCGAGATCGAGGGCATCGGCCGGCTCAGCAATCCGGTGATCGCCGAACCTGCGCCCTGAGCCGGGCTCCAACCTGTTCAGGGCCCGTGCGCCAAGCTGGCTCCAGCTTTTCGATCTGCCCTCGCGATGGCGCCCCTGCCTGCCCCGGAACCCAGCCTGCACCTGGACACCATCGCCAGCCTCGACGCCCGCAAGATCCGCTTCGAGATCAACCGGGTGCGGTTGCCGATGGGCGTGGAGGGCCAGTTCGGCATCATTCGCCATCCAGGCGCCTCCCTGGCGGTGCCCCTGCTCGATGACGGCCGGGTGGTGCTGCTGCGCCAGTACCGCTTCGCGGTGGAGGCGCGCATCCTCGAGTTCCCGGCCGGCACCCTCGACGAGGGCGAGGATCCGCTCGCCACGATGCAACGGGAGCTGCAGGAGGAGGCGGGCTACAGCGCCAGCCGCTGGGATCCCCTCGGGGTGATGCTGCCCTGCCCCGGCTATTCCGATGAGGTGATCCACCTGTTCCTGGCCCGCGAGCTCACGGCCCTGGCGGAGCAACCGGCCGGCGACGACGACGAGGATCTGGAGGTGCTGTTGCTACAGCCAGGCGAGCTCGATGCCGCCCTGGCCAGCGGCGACGAATACCTCGACGGCAAGAGCCTGGCGGCCTGGTTCCGGGCCAAGCAGCTGCTGGGGCTCTGAGCGTTTGGAACACCCCCCACCTCTCGGACTCTGTTGCTGCTGAATCCGCTGGATCCATCAGGTCGATCCAGTGGCAGCGATGCGGTCGCAAGGCTCAAGCCTGCGATCGCGAGGCGCCAGGGGCGTTGTTCAGGAGCCTTCCGATGAGTCCAGCTGACAATGACTTCTGCATCGCCCCTGACGCACCCCGGCGCGATGGCCCCGCCAGCCAGCACCTGATACCCGGTATCCCGGGCAGCCGGGGGACTCCAGCAGCCCCGGCTCCGTCGCCGCTCTCCCTCACCCTTCCCTGAGCCCCCTGCCCCCATGAGTCCTGAGCGCTGGTTGTTCTGGCATCGCCGTGATCTGCGCCTGGCCGACAACCTCGGTCTGGCCGCAGCGGCGGCCGCCACCCCGGCGCTGACGGGGGTGGTGGTGCTGGATCCGGCGGAGCTGCAGGCGGCCACCATGGCGCCGGCCCGGCGCTGGTTTCTGCGCGAGAGCCTGTGGGAACTGGGCGAGCGCTGGCGGGCAGCCGGCAGCCGGCTGGTGCTGCTGCAGGGTGATCCGGTGGTGTTGCTGCCTCTCCTGGCGATCGCCACGGGCGCGGCGGTGGTGGCCTGGAACCGCGGTGTCGAGCCCGCTGAGCGGCAGCGCGACCGACTGGTGGCGGCCGCCCTCCAGGGCGATGGCGTCAAGGTTCTGGTGGACTGGGATCAGCTGCTGGTGCCCCCCGAGCTGCTGCGCACCGGCGGCGGCGATCCCTACCGGGTCTACGGCCCCTTCCTGCGCAACTGGCGCGGCCAGGTGGAGCGCCGCTCCGCCGCCGCCGAGCTGGATCTGCGGCCGGCACCCAGGCATCTGCTGGACCTGGATCCGGCCGCCCTGCCCCGAGCGGAGCTGTGGCAGAGCCTGCCGCGGCTGGAGGCGCTGCCCCCGGAGGCCCAACGGGGAGGGCTCGTTCCAGCCGCCGGAGGCCGCGGCGTCGGGGCCACGGACCAGGTCCCAGCCCCGGTGCGCTTTGCCGCTGCCGGAGCGCCCTCGGAATCCAGTGAGGCTGTCCTCGCCGCCCTCCAGCATCCCTTCGAAGGCGCCGATCTCTGCCCTTGCCGGCCCGGTGAGGCGGCGGCCCTGGCCCAGCTGGAGGCCTTCTGCGACGGCGACCGCAGCCCGATCCATGCCTACGAACCAGGCCGCAACATCCCGAGTGAAGCCGGCACCTCAGCCCTCTCGGCCGCCCTGGCCCTGGGCACGCTCAGCCCGCGCCAGGCCTGGGCCGCCGCCCAGCAGGCCCGGGAGCAGGCCCGCAGCGACGAGGCCCTGACCTCGATCACCGTGTGGGAGCAGGAGCTGGCCTGGCGCGAGTTCTACCAGCAGGCCCTGCTGCACTTCCCCGAACTCGCCGACGGTCCCTACCGGCCCCAGTGGCGCCACTTCCCCTGGCAGAACGACCCGCAGCGGCTGGAGGCCTGGCGCGACGGCCTCACCGGCATGCCGATCATCGATGCCGCCATGCGCCAGCTGAGCGCCAGCGGCTGGATGCACAACCGCTGCCGCATGATCGTCGCCTCCTATCTGGTCAAGGATCTGATCTGCGACTGGCGCCTCGGCGAAAGCCACTTCATGGCGCACCTGGTGGATGGCGATCTGGCCGCCAATAACGGCGGCTGGCAGTGGAGCGCCAGCAGCGGCATGGATCCCAAGCCGCTGCGCATCTTCAACCCCGCCACCCAGGCCGGCAAGTTCGATCCCGAGGCCAGCTACATCCGCACCTGGCTGCCGGAGCTGCGCCACGTCGGCACCCGGGATCTGATCAGCGGCGAGATCGCCCCCCTGGAACGGCGCGGATATCCCGAGCCGATCGTGCTGCACAAGGAGCAGCAGGCTCGCTTCAAGGCGTTGTACGCCTCCCTGCCTCGCAGTTGACCTGAGCTGAGCCGGATGGCCCGGCGTTCAGGCGGCCACGCCGGCCGGGCTGTTGACCAACTGCCGCAGCACCCGGATCACCTGCTCCTGCTGCTCGCCGCTGAGCTCGGGGAAGATCGGCAGGCTGAGCACTTCACTGCAGAGTCGCTCGGTGACCGGCAGGCTGCCGGGGCCGTAGCCCAGCTGGTCGTAGGCCGGCTGGCGATGGATCGGAATCGGGTAATAGATGATCGTGCTGACCCCCAGGTCCTGGAGCTGTTGCTTGAGCCAGTCGCGACAGCAGGCCTCCGGCAGCCCGAAACCGGCGCTGTCGGCGGAGGGGGTGCAGCTGCCGCCGCAGGCGGCTGAGCGCGTGGGGCAGAGGGGCACCCGCACCACGAATTGATTCCAGCTGTGGCCGGTGTCGCCCCTGGCCGGCAACTGCACGCCGGCCAGATCGACGAGTTCGCGCTGATAGCGCTCGGCGATCGCCCGGCGCCGCTCCACCCAGGCCGGCAGATGGGGCAACTTGACATTCAGCACGGCCGCCTGCATGGCGTCGAGGCGGCTGTTGTAGCCGAGCTCGGTGTGCAGATAGCGGCGGGGCATGCCATGAACCGCCAGCTCCCTGATCCGCTGGGCCAGCTCGGGATCGCGGCAGGTGACGGCGCCCCCATCGCCGGCGGCACCGAGGTTCTTGGTGGGGAAAAAGCTGAAGCAGCCGGCATCGCCCCAGCTGCCCACCGGCCGTCCGGCCCAGTGGGCGCCGGTGGCCTGGGCGCAGTCTTCGATCACCAGCAGCTCATGGGCGGCGGCGATGGCACAGAGTCGCTCCATGTCCACCGGTCGGCCGAACAGATGCACCGGCAGCAGCGCCCGGGTGGCCGGGGTGATGGCCGCTTCGATGGCCTCCAGCGCCATCAGATAGGAGTCGTCCTCCACATCGACGAACACCGGTGTGGCGCCCACGGCGCTGATCGCTTCGGCGGTGGCGAAGAAGCTGAAGGAGGAGGTGATCACCTCATCGCCAGGGCCGATGCCCAGGCCACGCAGGGCCAGGATCAAGGCATCGGTGCCGCTGTTGCAGCCGATCGCATGGGGCACGGCGCAGCTGGCGGCGAAGTCCCGCTCGAAACGGCCGATGGTGGCGCCACCGACGTACTGGCCGCTCCGCAACACCTCGAGGACGGCGCTGTCGAGGGCATCACCGAGCTGCCGCAGCTGCTCACCGAGGCTGAAGGGAGGCACTTGCATGGCGGCCACCTTAATCCGGGGTCAGGATTCGAGAACGCGCAGCCTGAACCCTGCTCTGGCCAGGGTCCCCCGCCAGCACCGTTCAGCCCATCCGTTCAGCCCATCCATGGCGGCTCCTGGCCCGGATGCCACTTGATGTTGCAGCCGATCGAGGGCTTCTGCTCGGCGGGCACCGGATCCCCGGCCAGCACGGCGGCCACGGCGGCCCGCAGATCCCGGCCGTCGCTCGCCACCGAATTGCCGGGGCGGCTGTCATCGAGTTGGCCCCTGTACACGAGTCGGTGGGCGGCGTCGAACAGGAAGGGATCAGGGGTGCAGGCGGCCCGGAAAGCCCTGGCGATCGCCTGGTCGGGATCGAGCAGATAGGCAAAGGTCCAGCCCCGGGCCCCGGCCTGGGTCGCCATGCCCTGGAGGCCGTCCTGGGGATGGGTGAGGGGGCTGTTGCTGCAGAGGCCCAGCAGGGCCACCCGGCCGGCGAGATCGGCCTGCAACCGGCTCAGCTCCGCTTCGACATGTTTGACGAACGGGCAATGGGGGCAGAGAAACAGCACCAGCACGGGGCGTCCAGCGAGCGCCGCGGGATCAAAAGGCTCGCCCACCCCCTCACCCCGCTGGCGATCGATCAGCTCCAGCGGCAGCTCCGTGCCGAGGGGAAGCATCGTCGAGGCGGTCAGCACCATGGTGTTCAGCGCTGCCGGCGGCAGCGTCCTCAGGCGGCAGAGTCCGATCATGGCGCCGACGTCCCGGCCCGCTGCGCCTTGCCCCGCCTCCCGTCTCTCCGGCTGCGCCGCCCTTCCCCCCTGGGCGCCCTGACCCTGGCCGCCGCCCTGAGCTGCCTGGCTGGCTGCGTGCCGGCGGTCGAGCGGGCCAGCGGCTGGGTGTATCCGCTGCCCCGCCACCAGCCCAACGACGGCCTGGCGGTGGGCACCCGGCCCGGCGGCGAGGGCCTGCACCTCTGGCTCGACACCGACACCAGCCTTCCGGGCCAGTGCAGTCCCCGCTGGAATCCGGATGGGGCCCGCCTGCAGCACGGCCGAGGCGCATCGCCCAGCAGCGGCGGCCGGGCGCCGCGGCAGGAGTTCTATGCGGCCATGGCCCGCGGGCCGGTGCGCTGGCAGCTGCGGCGCCAGTTCGCTGCCCTCTGCCGGCAGCGGGCGCCGCAGAGCCGCTTCCTCTGGCGGGAGCCGCCGCGCCGGGCCGAGGATTTCCGGCCCAGGGCCTATCCGATGGTTGAAGAGCACAACCTGCTCAGCAATCCCAAGGCGGAATTGCGGGCCGAGAAGCGGTTGCTGGGTCAGCCGCTGCAGCCGGAGGATTTTCAGAACGAGGAGCCGGAGCAGGCGCCGCCGGGCCCTTGAGGCAGAGGCCTTCCTGAAGGCAGAAGCCTTCCTGATGACCGCCGCCGCCGCCGCTGCGGGAGAATCGCCACAACGCCATGGCCGGTCTCCGGCCCTCACCCATGCTTCTCGATCTGCGCGGCAAGAAGGCCCTCGTCACCGGCATCGCCAACAACAAGTCGATCGCCTGGGGCATCGCCCAGCAGCTGCATGCGGCCGGTTGCGAGCTGGGGGTCACCTACCTGCCTGATGAGAAGGGGCGCTTCGAGGGCAAAGTGCGCGATCTCACCGCGCCGCTGGCCCCGAGCCTGTTCGAGCCGCTCAACGTGCAGGATCCGGCCCAGATCGAGGCGGTGTTCGCCCGGGTGGCTGAGCAGTGGGGCTCGATCGACGTACTGGTGCACTGCCTGGCCTTCGCCGGCAAGGAGGAGCTGATCGGCGACTATTCCGCCATCAGCCCCGAGGGCTTCGGTCGGGCCCTGGAGGTGAGCGCCTACTCCCTGGCGCCCCTGTGCCGCTACGCCAAGCCCCTGTTCAACCCCGGCGGCAGCGTCATCACCCTCAGCTATCTGGGCGCTGAGCGCGCCATCCCCAACTACAACGTCATGGGCGTGGCCAAGGCGGCCCTGGAGGCCTCGGTGCGCTATCTGTCGGCCGAGCTGGGCCCGGAGAAGCAGGTGCGGGTCAACGCCATCAGCGCCGGCCCGATCCGCACCCTGGCCAGCTCCGCCATCGGCGGCATCCTCGACATGATCCACAACGTCGAGGCGAAGGCGCCCCTGCGCCGCACTGTCACCCAGGAGGAGGTGGGTGCCACCGCCGCCTTCCTGGCCAGCCCCCTGGCCAGCGGCATCACCGGCCAGGTGATCTATGTGGATGCGGGCTACTGCATCACCGGCATGTGAGGCCTGGCGCCTCAGCGCAGCGGATCGCGGAAACGCAGTCCCGGGAAGCGGCGGAAGTCGCTGTCACAGCTATGCAGCTCACAACTGTGTTCGATCGCCAGAGCGGCTAGATGAGCATCGGGGGTGAGGTCACCGGCTCTGCCGACCTCCCGGAGCAGTCGAGCCAGAATCGCCCAATGGTCGGGGCCCGGTTGGATCACCACCACCAGGGGATGGCTCAACCAGCCCGCGACCGCGGTCAGCGCCTGCTCGACGGAAAGCGCAGCAGGGAAGAGGCGCTTGTTGGTGGTCAGCCGCACCACGGCCAGGATCACGATCCAGCACAGCGCCAGGGGCTCATCGCCGTTCAGTTGAGTCTCCAGCCAGACCCGAGCAGGCCCATGCTTCGGCATGTCGGAATGCAGGGCGTAGATCAGAAGATTGGCATCAATCAGAATCACTTGCCCTGTCTCAATTTTTCGACCAGGATCTCGTCGTCCAGTCCCTCGGCCAGGGCCAAGGCCTTGTCGAGGTTCACAGGCCAGCGGGGTTGACCCATCGAAAAGCTGGGGCAGCGATAGGGCTCGCGCCTGGCGACGGCAGTCGGGTTCAGACCAGCCCGCAGGGCCTCATTCACCACCTGTTTGAAGGGCTTGCCGCTGTCGAGGGCCTTCTGGCGCAGCTGGCGCAGCAGGGCATCGTCGATGGTGAGCGTGGTGCGCATGGCATCAAGATGCTTATGCCAGAGGCATCATGGCATCAACAGCCGGTTCAGGCGACCGCCCGGGGCTTCGCCATGATCGGAGCACCCTGATCAGGCGCCGGCGGGCGCGGCTCTCCCATGCGCACCGGCAGCATCCACCGCGTCACCGGCGAAACCGACGTCCGCGTCACCCTGGGACTGGATGGCAGCGGCAGCTGCCAGGTGGCCACGGGCGTGCCCTTCCTCGATCACATGCTCCACCAGATCAGCAGCCATGGGCTGATCGACCTGGAGATCGCGGCCACGGGCGACACCCATATCGATGATCACCACACCAATGAGGATGTGGGCATCGCCGTGGGCCAGGCCCTGGCGAAGGCCCTGGGCGAGCGGCGTGGCATCCAGCGCTTCGGTCACTTCGTGGCCCCCCTGGATGAGGCGCTGGTGCAGGTGGCGCTCGATTGCTCCGGCCGGCCTCACCTCTCCTACGGCCTGACGATTCCGGCCCAGAAGATCGGCAGCTACGACACCGAGCTGGTGAAGGAGTTCTTCGTGGCCGTGGTCAACAACAGCGGCCTCACCCTGCACATCCGCCAGCTCGACGGTGTCAACTCCCACCACATCGTCGAGGCCTGCTTCAAGGCCTTCGCCCGCGCCCTGCGGCTGGCTGTGGAGATCGATCCCCGCCGCGCCGGCGCCGTGCCCAGCAGCAAGGGGGTGCTGGAGCGGGCCGGGCAGTAGCCACCACAGCTGCCAGGCCAGCCAACCTCCGCAGCTGGCCCGGCCAGCAAAGACGCCAGCGTGGCTAGGGTCAATTTGCAATGTGGTACACGGTCCCCATGAATCCTCTCGCCGCCATCGCCGCCGGCAGTGCTGTTCTGCTGAGCTGGGCCGCCCCATGTTTCGCCGGCTCCCCAGCCGGCTGCTTGCCGGCGGCCCCCAGCTCCTGCCCAGGCGAGCCCGTGCTGAGCACTCCCTGCTCGACGGCTCCGGTCCCCTGCAGCCGCTGAACGGCCGGCCCGATGCCGAGCCCCAGGCTCGCGGATTCACACTTCGTTACGGGATGATGGCAGAACTGTCCATGTCTCACTCCCCGCTCATGACCGTTGCCCCCAGCCCCGTTTCCCCCCAGGCCGGTGACTATGACCGCGCCGACTGGGCCAGTGGCTTCCGCAATGTCGGCGTGGAACTCAGTGATGTGACGGTCGAGGCCAGCCGCGGCACGATTCCGGCCGAGTTGCAGGGCACCCTTTATCGCAACGGGCCCGGCCGGCTGGAGCGCGGCGGCCAGTGGGTGCACCATCCCTTCGATGGCGACGGCATGATCACCGCCCTGCGCTTCGAGGACGGCGCTGTGCGGCTCAGCAACCGCTTCATCCGCACCGAGGGCTGGCTGGCGGAAGAGCAGGCCGGCCGCTTCACCTACCGCGGTGTCTTCGGTACCCAGAAGCCCGGCGGTCCCCTGGCCAACGCCTTTGATCTTCGCCTCAAGAACATCGCCAACACCCATGTGGTGCGCCTCGGCGATGACCTGCTGGCTCTCTGGGAGGCCAGTTCCCCCCACGCCCTCGACCCCGACAGCCTCGAGACGCGGGGCGTCACCCTGCTCGATGGTGTGCTCAAGCCGGGAGAGGCCTTCAGTGCCCACCCGCGCTTCGATCCCGGCCATCACGGTCAGGAGCGGATGGTGACCTTCGGCGTCAAGACGGGACCGCGCAGCACGGTGCGGCTGCTGGAGTTCGCGGTGAAGGACGACCCGGCCGCCGGTGTCAAGGCCGGCCAGTTGCTGAGCGAGCGCTCCGACAGCTTCAAGGGCTTCGCCTTCCTGCACGACTTCGCCATCACCCCGAACTGGGCGGTGTTCCTGCAGAACGCCATCGCCTTCAATCCCCTGCCCTACCTGCTCGGCCGCAAGGGAGCGGCCCAGTGCCTGGCCTCGAAACCCGGCGGTCAGGCCCAGTTCTGGCTGATTCCGCGCGATTCAGGTGCCTTCGCCGGCCAGGAGCCCCGGATCATTCCGGCTCCCGAGGGGTTCGTCTTCCACCATCTCAACGCCTGGGAGGAGCGCGATGAACTGGTGCTCACCAGCATCTTCTACGCCGATTTCCCCTCGATCGGCCCCGACACCGACTTCCGCGCGATCGACTTCGACCTGATCCCCGAGGGGCTGCTCGAGCGCTGCACGATCGATCTGACCAGCGGCACGGTGCGCACGGAGCGCCTCAGTGAGCGCTGCTGCGAGTTCGCCATGGTCAATCCCAGCCGCGAAGGGCTGGAAAGCCGCTATGGCTGGATGGCGGTGGCGGAACGGGAGACGGGCAATGACCCCCTGCAGGCGCTCAAGAAGCTGGATCTGCTCACGGGGGAACGGCGGGTGTGGAGCGCTGCGCCACGTGGCTTCGTCAGCGAACCGGTGATGGTGCCGCGGCCTGCCGCCGCCGGTGCCCAGCCCCCCGCCGAGGACCACGGCTGGGTGCTGTGTGTCGTCTGGAACGGCGCCCGCTGCGCCTCCGACCTGGTGATTCTCGATGCCGCCTCGATGGCCGAAGTGGCGGTGCTGGAGCTGCCGCTGGCGATTCCCTACGGCCTGCATGGCAGCTTCGTGCCGGCCTGATCGGCGTCTGGCCCGTCGGGAGCGCCATGAGGGCTCAACGCATCATGAAGTCGACGGAGTGAAAATCTCTGGCCAACAGCATCGCCTCCATGGTCAGCACCCGGTGCTGCAGCTCCAAGGCCAGTTGAGGCTGCTGTTCAGCCATGGCGGCCAGTTGTGCTCTGGTGATGGAATAGAGCACGGCGTCGCGGATGCATGATGCCGTGCCGATGCGAGGTGATTTCAGGAAAAACGAGACCTCGCCAAAGACTGAACCCGCACCGATGCCCAAGTGGCGCTTCCGTTCACCATTGGCAGCAAGCGAAGCCACCTCAATTTCCCCTGATTCAATGAGATAGAAGTGCAAGGCTTCATCGCCATCGCGCCAGAGGATGGCTCCAGCCTGATGGCTCTCGCGCTGCAGATAGGCTCTTGCCTTGGCGATGAACTGAGCCGTCCATTCGACAGCTTCCGCATCCAGGCTTGCCAGTGTCTGAGCCTCAGCCTCAGCCGGCAGTGCAGGTGAATCGCCCTGAAGATCGCCCCCTGCCAGCAGTTGATCTTCACACCATTGCAGGGCCTCGTCCATGACAGAGGCCAGATGTATGGAGGCTGTCTGATCCGGACCTGTCGCATCCGCCGTGCCCATGAAGCGCAGGAACTGGCTCCTGGCCACCGGCGAAAGATCACTGAGGACCAGGGTCGCCTGCCGGGTGCTGGCCAGCTTGGCAAGGCGACTGATCCAGGTCATGCCGCCGGAATCAATGCCAACAACATCGCGAAAATCCAGCAGCAGGAAGCGGGGAGCCCGGCTTGCCTCAGTATCAAATAACGCCTGCATGCGACGGTAAAGATTGAACGAAGATCCAAAAAAGACTGATCCCTGCAAGGCGAAGATCCGGACGTCATCGCCCCGACGCTGCAGTAGAGAGGCGGCGGACCTGGTACGAATCACCTGGCTCTGGATCGTCCGGCAAGTGCCGGCAAACTGAACCAGGTTCACC
Organism: Synechococcaceae cyanobacterium; assembly: GCA_947378425.1. Taxonomy (GTDB): domain Bacteria; phylum Cyanobacteriota; class Cyanobacteriia; order PCC-6307; family Cyanobiaceae; genus Cyanobium. The sequence goes on along the minus strand of CANCJV010000023.1, from coordinate 44,476 downwards.
CTGGAAGAGCTGATCACAAAGAAGCAGAATGCCGCCAGCAGCCCAACCAGTACACCATTGATGAAGCCTAAGTAGGCAATCACGACCATGATCAAGATGGTCGATCCGTACTCCAGTCCGGAGAGGCGTCTAAGGTTGTCGAAACAAGGCTCTTTCAGCATGCAGATGCCAAGGAATATCGTCAGCCCACCCAGCAAGAAGTTTGGGAAGACCTGCAGCAGCGACATCCCGAATCCCAGGGCCGCCACCGACATCGCTGAGTTGATCAGGCTCGGCAGGCGACCCGGCGCATTCAGCTCATGGGACAGGGCTGAGCCACTGATCGAAAGATAGCCATTGGCACCGCCGAACAATCCGGCCACCAGGTTGGCCAGACCATTCCCCCTCAGCTCCCTGTCCAGATCGATCTCTTCCTCCGTTGTCTGCTCGAGCCCGGACGCGTTGAGAAGCAGGGCCAGGGAGCCCACAAAGGCAATGATCAGATAGTGAATCAGGTGCTGGCCAAGAATGCTCCAGTCAATCTGACCCAGCTGTGCCAGGCTCAAGGGAGGCCAGAGCCTTCCCGCAGGAAAGCCGCCCTCAATCCAGCCGCGCGCGATCGCTACCTGGGTACTGATATGAAGCAAATGTAATGACAGGGAAAAGATCAGGGCCGAGGCAAACAGCACCGTCGGTAAGACCCAGGCCTTGGGAAAACGAAGATGGATCCACACCAAAGCGATGCCAAACAACACGCCGGGCAGCCATCGCCCGGGAGCCCCAGGCCTGAACAACTGATCCAGATTGAACATGGTCAGGTTGATGTTCATCAAGAAGCCCAGCCCGGCCAGAAGCAGGATCACCCCCGTCCCCGCCAGGAAGCCACTCACCACCGACGGCGGAAAGAAGCGTGCCCCAATGCCAAGCCGAAACTGGCCCAGGCCATAGAGCGTCAGGCCCATCACAAGCGTTGAGATGGCAATCGCCGCCACCACCGTTGGCAGTGTACTGGCATTGTTGTGGGTACTGGCGGCAATGCTGATGACCATCAGGGCGACAATCGCCGGCGTTGAATCTTGAACCCCAGCCATGCCGAAGCGGCTGCTGGAATGCAGGGACGCAACGGCACCCACCATCGCATTGCCAGCCAGAAAAAGGCCGATCCCCATGGGGAAATAGGGCCTGAGATCGCCCGAAAAAATGACAGAAGCCAGGGCGATACAAACGGGGATCGCCATCGCCCCATTGATCACTCCTGAGACCACGGCATTGATCGTGGAACCCTGGGCACGCTGTTGCACCACGGCCTGGCCCATTTCAGGACCTCCCGAAGGAGTCACTCGTCCCAGCTGCACAATCCATCCTGGTTAAGTGGCCTATTGCAGCCGATTGAATCCATGCTTCTTTCATCCTTGACCCGTCTGGATGAAGGTGAACCTAACCTGAGCGCCTAATTGCCAATCGTTCCGCCGTTGGAGTGCAGGTTGCATGGTCCAGCGCCCCGCTGCCCGGGGCTGCTGAAGCGGCCGACCTGATCAGCGAGACTGGCCTGAGTCCAGGCCCGCATCCGGGGCTCTCCCTCTCCACCCATGGTCGCCAGCGCCCCAGGCACCCTCCGCGACGCCAGTGCCGCAGCGGCCAGTTCCGCAGCGGCCAGTGCCGCCGCCGCCCGAGCCTTTCCCCTGGCGGCGATCACCGGTCACGGCACCCTGAAGCTGGCGTTGCTGCTGGCGGCGGTGGATCCGGGACTGGGCGGCGTCGTGATCGCCGGCGGCCGCGGCACCGGCAAATCGGTGCTGGCCCGGGGCCTCCATGCCCTGCTGCCGCCGATTGATGTCCTCGATCTCGGCGACGGCGCCAGCCAGCTCAACCTCGATCCCCGCCGCCCCGATGAGTGGGACGACCCCACCCGCAGCCGCATCACGGCCCTGGGAGGCGACGCCGAAGGCCAGGATCCCAGCGTCCTGCTGCCGACCAAGGTGGTGGCGGCGCCGTTCGTGCAGGTGCCCCTGGGCGTCACCGAAGACCGGCTGCTCGGCTCGGTCGATGTCACTGCCTCCCTGGCCGCCGGAGCGCCGGTGTTCCAGCCCGGCCTGCTGGCCGAGGCCCATCGCGGTGTGCTGTATGTCGACGAACTCAATCTGCTCGACGACGGCATCACCAACCTGCTGTTGGCCGCCATCGGCAGCGGTGAAAACCGGATCGAACGCGAGGGGCTGAGCCTGTCCCATCCCTGTCGCTGCCTGCTGATCGCCACCTACAACCCCGAGGAGGGGGCGGTGCGCGATCACCTGCTCGATCGCTTTGCCATCGCCCTCTCGGCCAACCAGCTGCTCAACGTCGAGCAGCGGGTGGCGATCACCCGCTCGGCCCTCGATCACGGCGAATCCAGCGACCGCTTCCGCGATCGCTTCCAGGAGGACACCGACGCCCTGGCCACCCAGCTGCTTCTGGCCCGCCAGTGGCTGCCGGATGTGCGCATCAGCCGCGAGCAGATTACCTATCTGGTCCAAGAAGCCCTGCGCGGCGGCGTCGAGGGCCATCGCTCCGAGCTGTATGCGGTGCGGGTGGCCCGCGCCCATGCGGCCCTCAGCGGCCGCGACCAGGTGGAGGCCGAGGATCTGCAGGTGGCGGTGCGGCTGGTGATCGCGCCGCGGGCGCTGCAGCTGCCGCCCCCGGATCCGGACCAGCCCCTGGACCCACCGCCGCCACCGCCCCAGGGGGAACAGCCGCCCGAGGAACCTGAAGCCCCGGACGAGCAGAGCCAGGACGACAACGAGCCGGACGAGCCCGAAGACGAGGAGGACGACAGTCCGGAGGATCAGGCGCCACCGTCAATTCCGGAGGAGTTCCTGCTGGATCCGGAGGCCACCGCTATCGATCCCGACCTGCTGCTGTTCTCGGCTGCCAAAGCGAAATCCGGCGGCAGCGGCAGCCGCGCCGTGGTGCTCAGCGATTCCCGCGGCCGCTATGTCAAGCCGATGCTGCCCCGCGGCCCGGTCAAGCGCATCGCCGTCGATGCCACCCTGCGGGCCGCGGCGCCATATCAGAAGGCCCGCCGGGCCCGTGAACCCCAGCGCAAGGTGATCGTCGAGGATGGCGATCTGCGGGCCAAACAGCTGCAGCGCAAGGCCGGTGCCCTGGTGATCTTCCTGGTGGATGCCAGCGGCTCGATGGCCCTCAACCGCATGCAGAGCGCCAAGGGGGCCGTGATCCGGCTGCTGACCGAGGCGTACGAGAACCGCGATGAGGTGGCCCTGATCCCCTTCCGCGGCGAGCAGGCCGAGGTGCTGCTGCCCCCCACCCGCTCGATCACCGCCGCCCGCCGCCGGCTGGAAGCGATGCCCTGCGGCGGCGGCTCGCCCTTGGCCCATGGCCTCACCCAGGCCGCCCGCGTCGGGGCCAACGCCCTGGCCACGGGTGATCTGGGCCAGGTGGTGGTGGTGGCGATCACCGATGGCCGCGGCAATGTGCCCCTCTCCCGCTCCCTCGGTCAGCCGCTGCTGGAGGGGGAAGAAGCGGTGGACCTCAAGGAGGAGGTGAAGCAGGTGGCCAGCCGCTACCGGGCCCTGGGCATCAAGCTGCTGGTGATCGACACCGAGCGCAAGTTCATCGGCAGCGGCATGGGCAAGGACCTGGCCGAGGCCGCCGGCGGCCGCTATGTGCAGCTGCCCAAGGCCAGCGACCAGGCGATCGCCGCCATCGCTCTGGAGGCCATCGGCAGCTTCTGATCGCGTCCTGGGATCGAAGCCCCAGGGTGCCGGGCCCCGTCGCCATGAGTCGCGCTCGATAGGGTGAGGGAGCCATCGCTGAGCCAGCGTGACCAGGCCAGGCCCCTGCGCCGTTCTGGTGGCCCTCGCAGCTGTAGCCAGCGGCTGGCCCCAGACCGGCTTGGCGGAATCGCTGGAGCTGAAGGTGGCGCCACTGCTCAGCCGCACCCCCAGCGGCCGCTGCCCCGCGACGCTCAGCCTCAGCGAAACCCTGCAGCCTTACCGGGAAGGCAGCTACGGGGTGAATGGCCAGGCCGCACTGGGCTCAATCGCCAGCGGCTGGCACCTGGCCAACCGCGATGCCTTCAGCGTCACCTGGGTGGGCCAGCTGCGAGCCCCCTACCAACGCTGCACGGCCTCGGCGGGGATCGTGCGGGCGGACGGCGCCCCCGACCAGGACCGCTCCTACCTGCGGCTGCGCTTCAGCGACGGCCAGGCGCAGCTGATCCTCGACATGACCGGCCGGCGCGATCCCAACGGTTACACCCCGGCGATCCTGAGCGCTGGCCTGCGGCAAGGCCTGCCGATGTGGAGCTGGGGAGGCTCGGACTGAAGCCCTCAGGGGCATGGTGGGGCCATCGACACGCTGTGGCGCCTGGATCAGATCTTGTCAGTGGTTGTTGCGGCTTTGAATTGACATCGTGAGCCGCAGTTTCTGTTCCATGGAAGCCTCGTTCTACTCTGAACTTGGCTTTGGCCCTGATGCCAGTCATTCCACATAAGGTTCACTTCTCAGTCTGGATCCACAGTAACCGCTCCCATCGTGTCGGGTGAGTGCCTCTGGGATTGGAGAGTGCCAATGTGAGTGAAGGAGCCGTATTGATTCAGCCTGGATCCGGCTGGCTGGTGGCCTGATCGCTTGATGACGGACTGGGGCTCACTCAGGATTCCTGCCATGCGCCGCACCGATCTGTGAGAAGGAGCGAAGCAGGGGGCATAAGTCAAGGAGCACATTTCCTGGAGCACAATTCACAGAGTGCAATTGACGGTGGCTCTCCAGAGAACGCTGCCTATGCCAGCAGGTTCCGATCACCTTCTGCCAGTTGCGCATGGTTCATCCAGGGGTTTGAGTGCTGGTTGATTTGGCTGTCGGTTTGCTTTGTATTGCCGCAATTATCGCAATCAAGAGAGCGAAGTTTTGCCGATCGACAATCTGTCATGAAGCCGACAGAATAGGGATGGGGAATGTGGTCCAATATCTGGATCGCCTTGTCGCCATGGGCTGGATGGATCAGCGCTTGAAGCCACTCCTGCTCCTTCTGCCTGTTGGCCTGTCCTTCGCGATTCAGCTGCCTGGGTTGGCTGCGGCTCCGCCATCGGGGCGCCAGGCATCGGTCTATACGAAGATGCTTTCAAATCTTGAGACTATTCTCAAGGATCTTGAACGCTTTGATGGCATCATTCAGCCCAGCAGTGGCGCTGAGTCGGTTGCATCTCTTCCGCCGTTGCCCGCACCACCGGCTCAGGCCATTCCATCCCGCTATGGGGATGTGACTGTGCGTCAGAGGGTGCGGCTCAGTCTTGCTGAAGCATTGAGTCTGGCCGTGACCAATGACCCCTCCCTGGTTCAGAAAGTTGCCGATGTTGAAGAAAAACAGGCCTTGTTGCGATCGACCTGGGGTCGCTTTGCGCCGACTCTGAATCTTGGCCTGGCGGCTTTTGGCAGCCAGAGCGAATTCTATGAGAAGGCTCTGGTTGGCAATCAATCACTCTATGCTTCCACCTCCCCGTTTTTTGTTCAAAGTGGCAGTTGGAAATCGGATCTGATTTCGAATTTTGGCGGCTTGATCAATCTCACTGAAAGCTATGTAGTTCTCGATTTTTCGCGGGCAGCTGCTCTTGACAAGGCCAAGGCAAGACTCAAGGAAAGTCAGCAGGCCTATGGCAACCAATTGAGGCAGCTGCAGCTTGATATCAGTGAGATCTACTACGCAATACAGCTCAATCAGCAGCAACGACGCATTCGCGAAGCGGAGGTGTTCAATGATCAAGCCGTCCGGGATCAGGCTCAGGCGCTCTTCAACTCCGGTCTTGTGCCGCGCGTTGACCTGTTGCGAGCCGAAGCCTCCTTGCAGCAAGGCCGCTTTGCGCTGGCGCAGATTGAGGCTGATTTGTTGAGTGAAGAACGCAAGCTCAGTAATCAGGTGAACGTGCCGTTTGATGTCACGTTGCTGGCCGTTGATGCCGTTCAATTGCAATCTCCCTGGCCACTGGATCTGGCCCGTACGATTACGGCAGGTTTTCAGCAGAATCCTCAGCTGAAGGCGATTGAAGCGGCTCGCTCCGCACTTCTGAGCCAGGCGGATGAACAGGCCGCTGCCCTGTTGCCAACCCTCAGCATTTTCGTCTCAGCCGGCTTGGGACAGACCACGGCATCCGATACCAATCGGCGCAATACCGGTTGCTGTGGTGTGGCGGTCATCCCCGAGACTTACAACCGTAACTATGGCTGGGCCGCCGGACTGCGGCTGAACTGGAACTTGATGGATGGGGGTGTCAGTCGTGGCCAGGCTGATGCGAGCCTGGCGGCGGCTCAACGTTATGCTCAACAGCAAGCGATCGAACGCAACGGCATCCGTCAGCGCCTGGAGCAGGCCTTCTTTCAGCATCAGGCGTCTCTGAGTCAGGTGATCGCAGCCAGGGCATCATTAAAAGCCGCGCGGGAGGCTTTTCGCGATATGCGGGCTCGTTATCAACTTGGCCTTGCTAATTATACTGATGTCAGTGACACCATCAGCAGCTTGACTCGGGCGATGGAAGACAAGGCGGTGGCGATTACAACTTCAAATATCAGCTACGCCAGGATGCTCAGAGAACTGCTGCCGGTGCCGACCAGTCCCGATCAGCCCGTGCTGCTGCCGATCAGTCTGCCAAAGATGCCTGTTGCTTCGCCATGAATGTTTTGACGGTGGTGTAGACGGCTGGAACCAGAAATAGGCTGGTGAGGGTTGAGACCAGCAACCCTCCAAAGATGACCGCCCCCAGCGATCTCTGGCTGATCTGGCTCGCTCCTGTGGCAATCACCAACGGGAAAAAGCCCGACATCGCCGCTGTGCTGGTCATCAGAATTGGCCGGAATCGTGACGCAGTTGCAGCCATGGCCGCCTGCATGGGTTCCATCCCCTCTTGCAAACGATTGTTGGCCATGCTCACGATCAGGATGCCGTTCTTCGCCGCCAGGCCAATCAGGGTCAAGAGGCCCACCTGGGCGAAGATGTTGTTATCCAGTCCCCTGACCAGCAGGAAGAGGAGGGCGCCAAGAATGCCGAGTGGCACCGTGGCCATGGTGATCAAGGGATCGAAATAGCTGCCGTACTGGGCTGCAAGTACCAGATAGGCCACCACAATACCGAGTAGAAAGACGAATAACGTCTGGGAACCAATTGCGACCTGGGCCCGGGAAAGGCCCGAAAAAGCCATGCCAACCTGGGGAAAGTTGAGGTGCTTGAATGAGGAAGTCAGCTCTTGCAATCCGGCGTTGGTGCTTTTCCCGGCAGCTGCAGCGCCCTGAATTAGTATCGAACGATTGAGGTTGAAGTGATTGATTACTGGTGGGGCGCTATCCAGCTTCAGGGTGGCGATATTGGCAAGTGGTATCTGCTGGCCGGAGCGATTGGTCACGTAGTAGTCACCGAGGTCGCTCGGTTGGGTGCGGGTATCGCCTTCGGCTTGAATGTAAACCTGTCGATATTGGATGCCTTCATAGGTGGGATTGACAAAAACTCCGCCAAGCAATGTGCCAACAGTCTCGGCAGCTTTGCTGTAGTCAATGTCCAGAGATGCCAGCCTTTCGCGATCCATTTCCAGCCGCCAGATCGGAGCATCACTGATGAACTGGCTGTAGAGACTGGAGTACAGGCCTGAGGATGTTGCTCGGGCAATCAGCTGTCTGGCCATGGCCAGCAAGTTGGTTGCCGAAATCTGGCCACCGCTGAGATCATTGAATTGATATTGAAGGCCACCCTGGGCGCTGTAGCCAACGACAGCCGGTGGCATCTGAGCTTTGACATTCGCCGTCTGGATCTGTTCAAAATCCTTGTTCAGCGCTTTGACCAGGTGCTGGGCTGAACGTTGTTCACCCGGGCGTTGGTCAATGGGCAGCAGGCCAGCATGGAAGGTGGCTTGATAGGGGGTGGATCCATTGAACCCAACTCCTGAGATCAGCTGACCTGAGGTGATGATGGGATACTTGCTCAGAATTTTCTGGACCTGGTTGCTCACCTCTCTTGTGGCTTGTAGCGAGGCCTGAGCCGGTAGTTGAATGATGCCCATGATGTAGTCCTGGTCTTCGTCTGGAACAAATCCCGACGGCACCATGGTGAAGACGGCACCCGTCACGACTGTGGCAAGCACCAGCCCAGCGGAGATCAGTTGGTGGCGACGCAGAAGTTGCTTCAGCAGGACCTGATGGCTCCTGGTCAGTTGCATCAGCAGTCGATTGAAGTGAGCAAAGATGCTGGGAAGTCTGGAGCCAATCAGCCAGGCCACAGTGGCAAAGATCAGGCCGGTGATCCATCCGCCACGCCAGAGGCCGTAGCCCCCCAACAGCACGGGTAGCACCAGGCTGTAGGTGCGAGCCGATACCCTGGGAGGCTTGCCGCTGAGCAGCATGGCCGACTGCAAGGGCTTGCCGGTGATGGCGTTGAATGTCGAGATCAGCAGGGCAAAGACGATGGTCAGGGCAAACTGTCTGTAGATCACGCCCGTGGGCCCTGGAAAGAACGACACGGGCAGAAAGATCGCCAGCAACACCAGGGCGGTGGCGATGATCGGCCCTGTCAGACCCTGCATCGCCTGCGATGCTGCGGCCAGGGCTGGTTGTCCCGCCTCGATCCGTTCGGCGACGGCTTCCACCACCACAATGGCGTCATCCACCACAAGGCCGGTGGCCAGAATGATGCCGAGCAGGGTCAGTTCGTTCAGCGAGAAGCCTGCAATCCCAAGAAAGGTCATGGCTCCAAGCAGGGAAATCGGCATGGCCAGGGTCGGCACCAGGGTGGCGCGCCAATCTTGTAAGAACAGGAAAATGATCAGCAACACCAGCACGAGGGCATCGGCGAGGGCGACCTTGGTGTTATTGACTGAGGCATTGACATAATCGGCGGTGTTGTAAACTTTTCTCAGCTCAATTCCCTTGGGCAGTGTTTTTTCAAACGCTTCGATTACAGCAATGGATGCTGCTGATGTCGTCAGGGCATTGGCCGAGGGCAGGGGTACCACGCCAAAGGCAACCGATGGCATGCCATTGGTGACGTTTAAGGCGTAGGTATTGTAATTCTGCATGCCATATTCGGCATGGCCTATGTCGCTCAGATGAATCAATGAGCCGTTGGCAGACTTGGCGATCGGTAGCTGATTGAGCTGCTCGACACTTTCCAGGTTTCCTTGGATCACAATGGGATAACCCGTATCAGCCGGATGCAGTGCGGGCAGATTGCCCAGGGCGCCGCCGGTCTGGACAGTGTTGTTGTCTTTTAAGGCGCTGATGACTGTCTGGGCTGAAAGGTTGTATCGGGCCAGCTTGAATGGGTTCAGCCACAGTCGATAGGCAGGCGGCGCACTACCCAGGACAACCACCTGGCCAACACCATCGGCTCGGCTGAGGGGATAGACCAGCTGATCCTGGGCCAGGCCATTGAGATAGCTGGTTGAATAGCTGCCGTCAGCAGATGTGATGGCGTAGATCAATAGATAGGTACTTGACGTGGCCTGGACGGTAACGCCCTGTTTGTTCACGGATTCCGGAAGCTGGGCGAGAGCTGTCTGGACTCGGTTCAGCACATTCGTTTCGGCCCCTACGATGTCGGTGCCCGGTTTGAAGAAGACACTGATGACACAGTTGCCATCATTGTCACTATTGGATGTGATGTAGTCCATGCCCGGTGCGCCATTGATCTGCTCCTCAAGTGGCGCCGTCACTGTCTTTTCGATCGTGATCGCATCGGCTCCTGGGAAGACGGTGGTGACCAGGACGGTGGGTGGGCCAATGTTGGGAAGCGCCTCGATCGGCAGTCCTACAATTGAGATCGCGCCCATCAGCAGAATCAGAATGCTGCAGACCGAGCTCAGCACCGGGCGGCGAATGAAGATATCGGCGATGCTCAAGGGCCTGCCCTCCTGGCTTCAACTGTGGCCCCATTACTGAGTTCGCTCAGGTTTCCGTTGACGACGACTTCACCGATATTGACTCCAGAGAACACAGGATATTGGCTGTTTTGTGGCATACCAAGCTTCACTGGTCTGGTCTCAATCCTGTACTGACCGCTGCGGAGGGGCTGAGCGACATAGACGAAGCTCTGGCCAGCCTGGACCACTGTGGCGGCTGCCGGAATCGTGGTTTGTTCAGCCTCAGCCAGTTCCAGGGTGGCTTCCACTCGTTGTTTGTGGCGCAGTACCCCACTGGGATTGTCGATGGTGGCCCGTACCAGCAGGGTCTGGCGCTGCTCATCCAGTTCGGGTGAGATGAAGGTGACGGTTCCGCTGTTCAGATTGGCTGGCAGGCCAGGAGCTTTCACTCTCACCCTTTGGCCCAGGCGGATTCGGTAGGCGAGGTTGGCGGGTACATCGATGGAAACCCAGAGTCGTCTGTTGTCCACCAGGGTGCTGACGGCAGTACCAGCAGTGACGTAATCGCCGAGTTTGTTGTTGATGGCCCCAAGTTGTCCGTCAATTGGTGCTCGCACTTGCTTGTAGGCGAGTAAGGCCTTGCGGGATCGTAAAATCTCGTGTGTTTGCTTTGCTGTGGCGAGATAATCGCCGCTCTCCTTGTTTGAAACGGCTCCAGAAAAGTTGGCTCCGACATAGCGAAGCGCATTCAGCCGGGCATTTTCGGCGACGGCCTGATCGGCTTTCGTCTGAGATTCCAGGGGCATCTGGTCCAGGCTGTAGAGAAGTGTGCCTGCTTTGACCTGTTGGCCCTCGGTCATCGGCATCGCCACGATTCGTCCATCAATTTCTGGACTCATGGGGATTTCATGAATCGCGATCAGGGTGGATTGATAGCTGGCTTCGTGTTGCAGCCGGCGATGTTCGACGCGTACCAGATTGACCCGTTTGAGCTGGGGTCTGGCTCTGGGTGAGGGCTGACAAGCAGTGACCCAGCAGGCGATCAGCAGCAGGGGCATCAGCATGGCCCTTCCAGGTTGTCGATCAGGGTGGAGCGGCTTCAACTCTGGCCAGGGTCTTTTGATTGATCGTACGTTGCTGCTGCTGGGCTTCTCGTGTCGGATGGAGCTGTTCTCATGGTTTCCCGTTGCGGTGCTTCCGTTGGCCTGAAGGTGCTGGATTTGGCTGCTGTCGCTTCTGCTGCTTTTTGCCAGATCTTGATGCTGTATCGGGGTGAACACGTCAGCATTCTGGCTGGTTGTGCTGGTCGCTCAGTCGCCGTTCACAGGTGATCTCTCCACGGGCGGCAGCGTGGGTCCTTCCGTCTCTGCCCTTACCGTTTGCTTCTTCTCCATGAAGGCGTCGGGCCCTGGCCAGGAGCCTGTCGTTCATGGCAGCTGGCGATCTGCCAATCACCATCCAGCTCCGAAGCCCTCGGGTGCAGCAAGGTTGAGAGCTCCAGAACGTCTCAGGGGGGTTGAAGCCCTTGATTCTGACTGCCGAGAACTGATTGAATTCGATTTTGTTCTTCATTCGGGCCAGCAGGATCTGTGATGCAATGGCACGGATCAGTTTCGACTTGGCCTGAGTATGTCTATAACAGAACCCGTAAATCCCATAGGCAACATGCTCCTTGCGCATGGCGTTGCCTGTGACGGTTTGTCATGGATAGTCCTCGACAATTCACTTCAAGACTTGCAACCCTGGTTGGTGCTGGTTGTGCTGCTGGCTTGCTGTCCCGGGGGCTAGGACTGGCTTCTCCTGCCCTTCGATCGCTGAGGTCCGGCGCTCGGTGCTCACCTCGTCTGCGGCTCGATCGCGCTGGTCAGGAGTCGTTGTTCGATCGTTCTGGATGCAGCACTGTTGCTCTGGAGCCAGGTTTGCCGTGGATTCACCTGCATGGCTGGAGGTCCGCGCTGCTGGTCCTGCCGTTGGCCCGCGGCGGCATCGGCGGTGTCTCAAGGCCTGCTCGATCGCTCAGGGCCGGATTCCCGTCCTGGCGATTCAAGTGGCTCCTTAGGATCGGTCCAAGTGATTGAGAGCCGGCTTTGCCGCTTCCCTGTGGTTCTTCCAGTTCTGTGGCCTGCCGATGAACATGTTCGGTGAGGGTGAAGGCGAACTGCTGACGCTGCACTACCCCAAACCCCTGCCGATGCGACTCGATCGCTGGCTGGTGGCTCAGCGGCCGGAGCAGAGCCGGGCCCGTATCCAGAAGTTCATTGAAGCTGGCTATGTGCGGGTGAACGGCGTCACGGGCCGTGCCAAGACACCTCTGCGCCTGAACGACTCGGTGCAGCTCTGGATGCCGCCACCGGAGCCCCTGCCCTATCTGCTGGCCCAGGCGATTCCCTTGGATGTGCTCTACGAGGACGATCACATCATCGTGCTCAACAAGCCAGCCGGACTGACGGTGCACCCTGCTCCCGGCAACAAGGACGGCACCCTGGTCAATGGCCTGCTGCACCATTGCCCTGATCTGCCCGGCATCGGCGGTGAGATGCGCCCCGGCATCGTGCACCGGCTCGACAAGGACACGACGGGCTGCATCGTCGTGGCCAAGAGTCAGGAGGCGCTGGTGAAGTTACAGGTGCAGATCCAGACGCGGATCGCCTCACGCGAGTATGTGGCGGTGGTCCATGGCCAGCCCACCGACGATTCGGGCACCCTGCTGGGCCCGATCGGTCGCCATCCGGTGGATCGCAAGAAGTACGCCGTCGTCGATGACGGCTCCGGGCGCCAGGCCCGCACCCACTGGAGCCTGCAGGAGCGGCTGGCGGATTACGCCTTGCTGCGTTTCAAGCTGGATACCGGCCGCACCCATCAGATCCGGGTGCACTGCGCCCACATGGGCCATCCGATCGTGGGCGATCCGCTCTATAGCCGCTGCCGCAAGCTGCCGATCGAGCTGCCCGGACAGGCCCTGCACGCTCTGGCACTCGGGCTCAACCATCCGATCACGGGGGAGCGGATGGTGTTTGAAGCGCCGCCGCCGCCGGTGTTCGAGAGGCTGGTGCTGGCCCTGCGGCGGCGCCTGACTTAGTGGCGCCTGCATCAGCGCCGCTCTGAGCGCCTGTGCCAGCTTCAACGCCTGTGGCACGGTTTCTTGGTGATGGGACGGGAGCCAGCGGGGGAGTTGGTGGGCCACGTCGGTGGGCTCTGGCGCTATCCGGTGAAGTCGATGCTGGGTGAGGCCTTGCCCGTGCTCGAGGTGGGAGCAGGCGGTGTCTGCGGCGACCGCGGTTATGCCCTCTGGGATCACGCCAGCGGCCGGGTGGCCAGTGCCAAGAATCCCCTCCTCTGGAGCAGCCTGCTCGATTACCGCGCCAGCTACACGAGCGAGCCAGGGGCAGGGGCGCCGTTGCCGCCGCTGACGATCCGCTGTCCGCCCCAGCCGGGCAGCAGCGATGGCGACGTCTGTCTCCGCAGCGACGATGGCGATCTGGAGGAGCTCCTGTCACGGCGGCTGGGGCGGCGCGTGAGCCTGCTCGATCGCCCGCCCGAGGGAGCCAGCCTCGATCAGTACTGGCCCGAGGTGGAGGGCCGGGACTTTCAGAATGTGACCCAGGCGATGACCTTGCCGGCGGGCGGTTTTTTCGATGCCTGCCCGATCCATGCGATCAGCACCGCCACCCTGGAGCGCCTGCGCCAGCTGGCGCCTGAGGCCGATTTCGCTGTGGAGCGCTTCCGGCCGAATCTGTTGATCGAGCCCTGTGGCGCTGCCGAGGGGTTTGTGGAGGAGGCCTGGGTGGGGGCCAGCCTGCGCATCGGCGCCCAGCTGCACCTTCAGGTGGACAGCGGTTGCCCCCGCTGTGTGATCACGACCCTGGCCCAGGGGGGATTGCCGGAAGATCTGGAGATCCTGCGCGCCACGGCTCGTCACAACAAGGTGGTGGCCGGCATCCGCCTGAGCGTGCTCAGGCCCGGCCCGCTGGTTCTTGGGGATCCGGTGTGGCTGCTGGATTGAGACCCCTTGGGCCCCGCTGCGGCCTCGCTGGATCTGCTGGCACGCGTGGCAGGCCCGGTTCGCGGCTGTTCAATGGCTGCAAGTCAGGCAGAGTGATGGTCTGCCGGTGCTGATTGATGGCTCCCCCGAGCATTGCTCTCGGGGTTGTCTGAGCCGTTGGCTGCGTCGGCTCAGAGTCGCTTGTTCAGTTTGGCAGCTCCGATTCGCCCTGGTGTTGCTCACGGGCTTCGATCGGGGGAAACCTGCCTGGCATCAAGGGCGCTGCGGCTGGCTTCCAGGCTGGTCAGTCTGGCCTGGACCCAGCCACTCAGGGCCAGAATCTGCTGCAGCAAACTGGCACCCAGCTCCGTGAGGGCGTCAGCGACGGCCATGGGGACTGAAGACCATGGTTTCGTCCAGGTGACCAGGTGTGGATGCTGTGCCTTCTTGACGGCTGCGGCTCAAGCAAGCAGGGTGCGATCGGTAGATGGCTGGATCATGGCTGTTGAGAAGGTGCTGGTGCTGTGTGCCACGGGCAAGGTGGGCCGGAATGTCTGCAGGGCGCTGGTGGAGGGGGGATTTGCTGTCAACGGAACCACGCGAACATCCCCTGAGAAGCTGCGCCAGCAGGGTGTGACGCCGATCGTCTGTGATTACACCAAGGCTGACGATCTGGATCGGGCTTTGGCCGAATCCGGAGCCAGAAAACTGTTCGTGATCACTGACTACTTCGGGGCCGCCGGCCACAGTGTCACCCGGGAGCTGGAGCAGGGCCGACGGGCTTTTGAGGCCGCCAAGCGGGCGCAAGTGGAGCATCTGATCTTCATGAGTGTGGCCGATGCCGAATGTTTCGATGACAGGACGGAGCACATCAAGGCCAAGGTGCAGTTGGAGGCTGAGCTCCGCGCTTCAGGTCTCACCTATTCGATTCTTCGCCCCTGCGCTTTTTTTGAAAACCTGGATGATGCCAACAATTGGAATCCTTTGAAGCGGGGCATTGTCAAGTTCCTCAGTGATCAGCCGATCAAATATTGCTCTACTTATGACATCGGCCGTGCCGCTGCCATTCTGTTCGGCCACCCAGAAACCTGGGCCGGGCGAAGCCTGGATGTGATCAGTTGGCAGGGCGACCTGGCGGCAATGGCCCAGGCCCTGGAGGCGGTCAGCGGCGAGCCGGTGCGTCATGCCCTGATCATGCCGATCTGGCTGAGGCGCTTGGTGCTCAATGATCTCCATCACATGTTTCTGTACTTCGAGCGGGACAAGGGGCCCAAGGGGGAGGCGGAGGCGTTTCGGCAGATCGTCCCCGACGCTCTCACCGCGGAGGGGTGGTTCCGCTTCCACAATCGCTATGGCAACGGCGAGCCGATCGTCATCCCGGAGCCGGTTACATCCCCTCCATCCTGAGTGTGGGGATGAGCTGCACTTGGGACAATAACCATGGGTGAGGCTCACTTTGGAATCTGTTGCCCAGGGGCCGTTGTGAGTGCAAATCCCCAGCCCGTCACCACTGCAGCCAGGGCCTGGCGTCAAGCCTGCCAGTGGCAGCAACGATCGGTGCGAACCGGTACGCCGGGATCCATTGCCCCCACTGCTTGATTCCGGCCTGAATGGCTCGGCTGACATGGCCGTGGTGACGGCGACGCCCCCGATTCCTGGGCGGTGATCGCGGCGCAGGCGCCGCCTTTTTCAATTCCCATCAAGGATGGCGGTCCGCGGTCGCTGATCGAACTCCAGCCGGCAACCGGCAGATCGTCGTTCGCCCTCGCAGCTCCCGCTGTCTTGCCCCCCAGCTCGGGTGGAGTCAGTTGGCCAGCTCGGCCGGCGGCCGCGCCCGGTCGGGTTGGCCCCAGGCAGCCGGCAGACGCGAAGCCCCTGGAGCAGCGATGTCATGGCCACGCCGCCGCGTCGGCTGCTTGTGGTTCAGTTCTTTGTCGGCTGGGTCTACGGCCCCTCGGTGGTGGCCAGCCTGCTCGTGATCCTGGCGCTGCGGCTGTTGATCGAGGAAGATCTCGCCCTGCACAGCCATGCCTGGGGGCTGTTCGGCAACGCGGCGATCTGCTTCTCGATCGGTTGCGTCAGCAAGCTCTCCTGGGCGATGGCCCGCTTCAATGCGGTGCGCCAGTTGGAATTGCAGTTGCGCCAGGAGCTGGGATTGCGCTGATGGCGATGACCCGCTCCCAGATCGCCATGGTGGTGACCCTGCCCTGGTTGGCCGCCGGGGTGCTGCTGCTGGCCATGACCCGCATCGATGGCGAGACCCAGGAGGCGAAGCTGGGTCTGTTCGGCAGCGCTGCCATCTGTTTCTCGATCGGCTGCCTGGCCCGCACCAGCCTGGGACTCCACGATCTGATGCAGGCCTCCCACGCCACTGCCTCCCACGCCACGGCTTCCCATGCCACGGCTTCCCCGCCCCGGCCGCCTGGAGACGCCTCACCACCGGCGCCACCGCCCTCTCTCCCGGGGACCCAGCAGTGATGAGCCGGCGTCGTTGGCACGGCTTCGCCCCTGGGCGGGCCTTTGCGCTGTTGGCGATGGTGGCGCCCATGGTGGCCGGTTTTGGCCCAGCCGCTGATTTCAGCGCCGCAACCGCGCCGGCTGCCGCCCCCCTCGTCGGCCCTGTTGTGCAGCCTGGAGGGCTTTCAGCACGATCTCGAACGGCTTGATCGCAGTTTGCTGCCCGGGGCGTCGGAGCCTGAGCTCCCGGGAGCACCCTTTGAGGATGGCGGTTCAAGCCCAACTCTGCTGTCTCCGGGTCTGGCGTCTCCGCTTCTGCCGGTTCCCGGCCTGGTGGCTCCGGCGGCCACGGCCCTGCCCACCACGTCTGAGGCGGTGCGCATCGAGCGGCGCCGGAGCCTCACTCTGGCCCAGGCCCTGGCGGTGGCCGTGCGCAACGATCCCGACCTGGCCGCCGCCGTGCTGAGTGTGCGGGAGCAGCAGGACCTGGCCGGTTCGGCCCGGGGGCGCTGGTGGCCCGAGTTGGGCCTGAATCTGGCGGGGGGCTACCGCCAGGAGCGCTCGTACAGCACGGTCTGGACCGACAACGTCGGCTTTTATCCGGCAGGTTCGCCCTTTTCTGGTCAAGCCCCAGGGCTGGAACGTGGTGCAGACCAATGTCGGCGCGGCGGCCGCCTGGCTGGAGCTGGCCTGGGAGCTGATCAGCCCCGGCCGCGCCGCCGCCATTGCCGAGGCCGACGACAGCCTGAAGGCCTCCCGTCAGCACTACGGGGATCGGCTGCGCCAGCTACAGCTCGATGTGAGCGTCGCCTACTACGGCCTGCAGCTCGCCGACCAGCTGCAGCGCATTCGCCAGGCCGTCGTCGACAGCGACACGGTGGTGCGAGACCAGGTGGCGGCGCTCAAACAGGTGGGCCTGGTGCCGCGGCTGGATCTGCTACGGGCCGAGGCCACCCTGCAACAGGGCCGCTATCGCCTTGAGCAGGCCGAGGCCCTGCGGCTGAGCCGCCAGCGCCAGCTCAGCAACCTGATCAACGTGCCCTTCGATGTCAGCCTGCGGGCCAGCGATGCGGTGCGGCTCCAGCCCCCCTGGCCCCTCGAACTGGAGCCGACGATCCTGCGCGGCTGGAGTGACAACCCCCAGCTCCAGGCCCTGCAGGCCGCCCGCGATGCCCTGCTGCGTCAGGCCGATCGCCGTGCCGCCGAGCTGCTGCCCAGCCAGCGCCTGGTGGCCTCCGGAGGGTACAGCCAGGGGGTGATCACCCAGCCCCTGATCCAGCTGGAGGGCTGCTGCGGCTCGGCCCATATCCCCAAGCTGCTCAATCAGAGCGCCGACTGGGCGGCCGGACTGCAGTTGCACTGGCGCTTCTTTGATGGTGGCGTCACCGCCGGCGCCGTCGCCGCCAGCCGCGCCGCTGCTGCCCGCACCGATCAGAACCTGGCTCGGGAGCGCAATGCGATTCGCCAGCGGCTGGAGGCTGCCTTCTTCGATCATCGGGCCGCCCTGGGCCAGATCGTGGCCGCCCGCGCCTCCTACAGCGCCTCCCGCGAGGCCTTCGGCGATGTGCGCGCCCGCTACCAGCTGGGCCTGGCCGATTACAGCGATGTGGCCATCACCGTGACCACCCTGACCGGGGCGATGGAAGGCCACGGCCTGCAAGGCTTCGCCGTTGCGGTTGCCGAGGGTGCCAAGCCGTTCACCCGGTTTGACGGTCTGGCCGCGCACCACCTGCAGATCGAGAATGCGCCCCTCGCGATCAGCGAGCAGCGTGCCGTCATCACTCAGGCGGGAACTGTGACCTTGACGGAGCGCCGGGCATCGTCGATGGCGTAGCGCCGCCTCTGGGCTTCGGTGTCGACGTCCAGCTTCACCTTCTCCCAGACGTCGATCGCCTCCCGTTCGCGGATGCCGACGTCGGCGACGCTGTTGCCCAGCTGGATGGCTCGGTCTTCGCTGGCCACCACCTCCTGGGCCAGGGGGGCCACCACTTCGCGGTGGGCCAGATGGCGGAAATCGGCCACCTTCTGGTCATAGATGCCACGCAGGGCTTCCAAGCGCTGGCGGTCGACTTCGAGTTTGGCCAGGGCCGTATCGCGCAGGCGCCCGGCCGAGGCCAGTCGTTCGCGATCACGCCGGTCGAGATCGGCGTTGATGTGGATCAGTTCGGCCAGATCCTTCTCCTGACGGCGCAGCTCCTGCTCCAGGGTTGGCAGGTAGAGGCGGATCAGGGGTTGGCCCCGCTTCACCTCTTCTCCCACCCGCACCGGCAGGTCGAGAATCTGGCCCTCGGCCGCGCATCGATCACGGTGGCGCCGCCGGGCACGATCACCACGCCCCGGCCGATCACCTCGGTGGGCACGGGCCAGAACAGAAACCAGCCAGCCGTCAGGGCCCAGGCGGCGCTCAGAGCCACCAGCACCCGCTGCTCAGGGTGGTGCAGCAGCCCGGCGCCTGCGGACTTGACGGCGCGCCGATGGGGAGAGTGCAGGTTCAAGGAACGCAGATCCAGAGCCCAGGTCCGGAGCGAGCAGGGCGGCGCAGCACCCCTTAACCAGCCTGCCCCACGATCAGGGCAGGGCCTTCCCGTCGAAGCCGCTGGAACATCCGGCCGCCTTCGCTGCGGCTCCAGGGTGCCAGCTTCGATCCCATCTGGCCCTCAGTCCGCCCCCACCCGGGGCGGCTGGCTCAACCCTTCAGCCGCTCCACCAGATGGGTGCCCACCCGCAGGGCGTTGGCGATGGCGGTGAGCGAGGGGTTCACGGCGCCGATCGTCGGCATGAAGCTGGTGTCGACGACATAGAGGTTGTCGAGTTCGTGGGCTTTGCAGTTGAGATCCAGCACCGAGCTGGCCGGATCGCTGCCGAAGCGACAGGTGCCGGCCTGGTGACCCACGGCGGCGATCCCCATGCTGTTGGCGATGTAGATCTGGCGCTCCACCAGATGGTTGCGCAGATAGAGGCGATCGAGCATGCCCTCCAGGCGGCTCACCAGACGCGCTGAGGCGGTGAGGTTGTTGGGGGTGTAGCTGAGCTGGATCTGTCCTGTGCTGGTCACCGTCACCCGGTTGTCGGGATCGGGGAGATCTTCACTCGAGATCCAGAAGTCGATCGCGTGCTCGGCGATCTTGTCCATGCTCCAGCCCGGCATCAGGAAGGTCTCCAGCGGGGCATAGCCCTTCATGATCGTGCCGCTGGTCTTGCCCGTCATCTGGATGTTGCCCATCGGGTAGTCGAAGTCGGCATCCCCGAGATACCAGTCGTTGATCGACACCGTTTTCTGGAAGACGGTGTGGTTCGGCTCGTGGGCCAGGGCCACCATCGCCTTGCTGTTGTGGAACATGTAGTGGCGGCCCACCTGGTCGGAGCCGTTGGCCAGGCCGCGGGGATGGCTGTCGTTGGCCGACATCAGCAGCAGCCGGGCGCTGTTGGCGGCGCCACAGCTCACCACCACCACATCGCCACTGACGGTCAGCGGTTCGCCGTCACGCTCCAGCTCCACGGCTTTGACGGTGCGGCCGGATTCATCGGTGACCAGGCGTTTCACCTGGGCCCGGGTCAGCAGCGACACATTGGTCGACGCCAGGGCCGGCCGCATCCCCAGCACCTCCGCATCTGACTTGGCGTGCACCAGGCAGGGGAAACCATCGCAGCAGTTGCACTTGCGGCAGCGGCTGAAGGCCAGGTTGGCCTCATCGAGCATCACGCCGCTGGGGGCATGGAAGGGATGGAGCCCAGCGGAGCGCAGGTCGTCGACCAGCTTCTGCATGCGAGGCTCGTGGGCCACCGGCGGATGGGGATAGGGGCCGCTGCAGGGCGGCTCGGTGGGATCCTCACCGCGCTGGCCGTGCACGTGATACATCTCTTCGGCCTTCTGATACCAGGGCTCGAAGTCCGAATAGCGCAGCGGCCAGGCCGGCGAGCTGCCGTCGAAGTGGGCGAGTTCCTCGAAATCCTGCTGGCGCAGGCGGAAGTGGGCGGCGCCGTACATCTTGGTGGCGCCACCGACGAAGTAATGGCTGCCGGGCTGGAAGGCCTTGCCGTGCTTGTCGAGCCAGGGATCCTTCGAGACGTAGCGGTTCTGCTGGAACACCGCGTCGGCATCCCAGTTCTGCGGTTCCTGAGGCAGCCAGTCGCCCCGCTCCAGCACCAGCACCTTCAGGCCGGTGGCGGCCAGATGGCGGGCCAGGGTGCCGCCACCGGCACCGCTGCCGATGATCACCACGTCGAAGTGAGCGCCGTTTGCGACCTGTAGCTGGGCCGCTTCAGGCAGGGGCGAGGAGTGGAAGCTCGGACCTGCGATCGCGGCGGAGACGGAAGCGGCGCTGGGGGACGGGGAGCTCATGGTGGTGATGGCAGCGGGTGTGAGCTGGGCGGAGAGCAACGAAGCAAGGCGTCCGTTTGGGCGTGCAGCAGCCCGATGCCACACCGGACCGTTACCGGGAGGACTCAGCCGTCGGGGTAGCGGGAGAGCTGGTTGAGCATCTTGCAGACCATGGCGCTCCAGCCGGTCTGGTGGGAGGCGCCGACGCCGCTGCCATTGTCGCCGTGGAAGTACTCGTTGAACAGGATCAGATCGCGCCAGTGGGGATCGTTCTGGAACGTCTCCACATTTCCGTTGAAGGGGCGGCGTCCCTGGCTGTCGCGGCGGAAGAGGCCCACCAGTCGCTTCTCCAGCTCGAGGGAGGCCTGCCAGAGCGTGATCCAGTTGCCGGAGCGGCTGGGGAACTCCACCTTGAAGCTGTCGCCGTAGAAATGGGCGAACTTCTGCAGCGATTCGATCAACAGGAAGTTCATCGGCATCCACACCGGACCGCGCCAGTTGGAGTTGCCACCGAACATCGCCACCGGGCTGTCGGCGGGGCTGTAGGTGAGGGTCTGGCTCTGGCTGCCTTCGGTGTAGGTGTAGGGGTGCTTCTCATACACCTTGGAGAGGGAGCGGATGCCGTAGGGAGAGAGAAACTCCTCCTCATCGAAGAGGCGTTCGCAGATGCGTTGCAGGCGCTCTCTGGGCACGAGGGTGAACAGCACCCGGTCGTTGTTCCAGATCCCCAGGTTGTGCACCATCCAGGAGGGAGTGGTGCGTTCGTGGGTGAACCAGGCCAGGGTGTGGGTGACGTCGAGCATCGGTAGCCGTTGCACGGTGTCGATGTCGAAGCTCTGCACCGCCAGCAGGGGCACCAGGCCCGAGAGCGAGCGGGTGCGCAGGTAGTCAACACTGCCGTCAGGCCGTTTGATCACGTCGTAATAGAAGCCGTCCTCTTCGTCCCAGTTGAGATAGTTGCGGCCGGAGGGGTTGTTGAGGCCGATCGCCAGCTGCACGAAATCGACGACGAAGCGCTCGCAGATGTCGGCATACTCCGGCTCCTCACGGCTCAGTTCCACGGCGATCTGCAGCAGGTTGAGGCTGAGGGAGGCCATCCAGGCGGTGCCGTCGCACTGCTCGATGATGCTGCCATCGGCGAGGGGGAAGCGCCGATCGAAGACGGCGATGTTGTCGAGGCCCAGGAACCCCCCCTCGAAGACGTTGTCACCGGAGCGGTCGTTGCGGTTGGCCCACCAGCCGTATTCCAGGATCAGCTTGCGCAGAGCCGCGCGCAGAAAGCCCAGGTCGGGGGCGTCGGTTTGCTTGCGATCGATCTGATAGATGCGCATCGCCGCCCAGGCGCCGATCGGCGGATTGGGATCGGAGAGGGCCCACTCGTAGGCCGGCGTCTGGGCGTTGGGGGCGGTGTAGTGGGGTTTGCGCAGCAGCATGCACTGCTCCTTGGCCGTGGCCGGATCGAAGACGGCGAAGGCCACCGAGTGGAACATCAGATCCCACTGGCAGAAGTAGGGGTACTCCCAGCAGTCCGGCATCGAGATCACGTCGTGGGCGTGCAGCCGTTTCCAGTAGGCGTTCTGGGTGTGCTGGCGTTCGCTGGGGGGAGGGGTGCCGGTGGGGTCCCCTTCGAGCCAGCGCAGCACACTCCAGCCGTAGTACTTCTTGCACCAGAGCAGGCCGGCAGTGCCGGCCAGATGGATGCGGCGGTCGTCCTCGGACAGGCCCGGCACGTGTTGCTCGAAGTACTCCAGCCACTCCTGCTCGCGCTCGGCGAAGATCGCGGTGAAATCCGCGAACGGATCCGAAGCCGGCTGGTCGGTGTTCTGGGCGGGAGCATCGACACGGCGCAGGCGCAGCTCCAGCACCCACTCCTCGCCGGCGGCCAGGGTGTGCTGCACCAGCCGGGCGGCCTTGCTGCCGTGCAGGTCTGGGTTCACCGCACCGGCTTCGCCGTTGATCACGTGGCGATGGAAGCCGTCCTTCTGGAAAGGCGTGGGGTTGGGTTGGCCCCAGAGTCGCTCGCTGTTGGTTTCGTTGTCGGTGAAGATCCAGGTGCCGGGCTCCCGGCAGTCGAGCTGATAGATCCCCAGATGAGGGATGAGATCGGTGACGACGGCATCGCTGCCGGGATCGTTGTCAGCTGGGGCTGCCAGGGTGATCTGGTGCTCGACTTCATCGGGATAGCCCCAGCGCCAGGTGTTGCGTAGCCACAGGCTGGGCAAGAGGGTCAGGGGTGCGGGGTCGGGGCCGCGGTTGGTGGCCCTGATCCGGATCAGCAGATCTTCCGGTCCGGCCTTGGCGTACTCGATGACGACATCGAAGTAGCGGTTCTCGTTGAAGATGCCGGTGTCGATCAGTTCGTATTCGGCCTGATCACGTCCGCGACGGCCGTTCTCCGCCAGCAGATCCTCATAGGGGAACGCTCGCTGCGGGTACTTGTAGAGCGCCCGCATGAAGCTGTGGGTGGGCGTGTTGGCGAGATGGAAGAAATAGTCCTTGAGGTCTTCGCCGTGGTTGCCTTCCGGATTGCCCAGGCCGAAGGGCCGCTCCTTGAGGATCGGATCGGCGCCATTCCAGAGGGCCAGTGAGAAACAGAGGCGGCACTGTTCGTCGCAGAGGCCCAGCAGGCCGTCTTCACCCCAGCGATAGACGCGGGAGCGGGCATGGTCGTGGGGGAAGGAGGTCCAGGCGTCGCCGTCGGCGGAGTAGTCCTCCCGCACGGTGCCCCACTGGCGCTCGCTCAGGTAGCTGCCCCAGAGGCTCCAGGGCACGACGTCGTGGTCGCGCTCGGCGATGCGCCGGGTTTCGGAGGGACTGAGGGCGTCGACCACGTCGGCAGAGATAGAGGTGAATGTCACAGGGATGCCTTCAGCGCTTCGCCGATGCGCAGGGCGTTGGCGATCACCGTCAGACCGATGCCCACCGATGGACAGGACGGCAACACGCTGGCGTCGACGATCCAGAGGTTGTGTACTTCATGGCTGCGGCCCTCCAGGTTGACCACCGAGGTGGCCGGATCCGAACCCATGCGGCAGGTTCCGCAGGCGCCGCCGATCACCGACAGAGGTGCTTCGCCGCGGGGATGGGTGGGGGCCGCTCTGGCCACCAGGGTGAGGGGATCGGCCTCCACCGCCTTGAGGCTGTCGATCCAGCGGTAGACGAGCCGATCGTGGGCTTCGCGGTTGTTCGGCGTGTAGTGGATCTGCAGTTGGCTTCCCCGCAGCAGCACGCGGTTGTGGGGATCGGGCCGCACGGCGCTCATCGCCCACCAGGTGATCGAGCGGGAGGCGAGCTGCTCGATGCCGAAATCCGGCAGCAGCCGTGTGACCAGCGAGAGCACCGGCGGCGATTCGGCGAACAGGGCGTCCTGCAGGACGCCGCCGCCGTTGTGGATCGAACCGAGCGGAAAGTCGACGTTCTTGTCGCCCCAGTAGAAGTCGGTGATGCCGTGACCACGGCTGTAGCGGCCTGAGTTGGGGGTTGCCGCCAGCTGCAGGATCGTGGTGAGCTGGGGTTTCATCAGGTTGCGGCCCACCTGGTCGGAGCCGTTGGCCAGGCCCCGGGCGTGGTGCTCGGTGGCGGAGCGCAGCAGAATCTCCGGGGTGCCGATCGCGCCGGCGGCGAGCACCACCTGATGGCCCTGAAACAGCCAGCGCTGGCCAGCGATATCCACCTCAACGCCTCGCACTTCCTGGCCGGAGGGGTTGACGTGCAGCTGCACCACGCGGGCGTTCTCCTTCACCACCACGTTGGCGCTGGATCGCACTGCATTGACGCCGAACAGCTCGGCATCGCCGGTGGGATCGACGGCCGAATCGGACCAGCTCAGGGGCAGGTCGTAGGGATGGAGGCCCTGGCGCTCCAGGGCGGCGCGCAGTTCCACCAGGAACGGCTCCACGGGTCTTGGGACGGCGGGATAGGCGCTTTCACGGGCGGGGGCGGTGGGATCGGCTCCGGCCACGCCATGAACGTGGTAAAGGCGCTCCGCCTGGTCATACCAGGGCTCCAGATCCTGATAACGCAGTTCCCAGTCCGGTATGGGGCCTTCCTGCAGCTTGACGCCGCTGAACTCCTGTTCGCGCATGCGCTCAAGCACGCCGCCCCAGATCTTGGTGTTGCCGCCGATGGCATGCACCATCTGCGGAGAGAAGGGATCGCCGTCGGTACCGAACCATTTGTCGTCGGGGTGGTAGCGCTCCTTGCGGAACAGATCCACCTCGGAAAGGTTCTGATCCTCCTGGGGCAGAACGCCTCCGCGTTCCAGCAGCAGGACCGAATGTCCGGCAGCTGCCAGCGCACTCACCAGGGTGCCGCCGGCGGCACCACTGCCGATCAGGATGACGTCGTAGTGGTTGTCGTCAATGATCATGGTTCAGGCTCTCCAGACATAGAGCAGCACGAACAGGATGATCCAGATCACATCCACGAAGTGCCAGAACAGGGAGGTGGCTTTCACACCTTCTTCGCCGCCGTTGTAGTTGCCGGGGATGAAGGATTTGATCAGCATCAGGCCCATCAGCAGAATGCCGGTGGCCACATGCAGCCCGTGGAAGCCGGTGAGCAGGTAGAAGGTGCCTCCGAAGGTGCCGGAGGTGAAGCCGAACTTGAGGCCGCTCCATTCCACGGCCTGGCCATAGAGGAAGTAGGCCCCCATCGCCATGGTCAGCAACCAGAACGTGCGGAAGAGCCAGATCTTCTCCTTGGCTTTGAAGTGTTCGGCCACCACCATCGTCATCGAGCTGGAGACCAGCACCACGGTGTTGACCAACGGCGTGCGCCACTCCAGGCCATCCACGCCGGCCGGCAGCCAGTCGAGGGCGGAGAGGCGCAGGATGGCGTAGCCACTGAAGAACGCCAGGAAGATGACGCTCTCGGAGCAGAGAAAAATGATGAAGCCGGTGAGATTGTGACTGGCGTGCTGGCCTTCGCCGGGGCTGGCGGCCTGGTCGGGGGTTGGGATGGGGGTGCTGGTCATCGGGTCGCCTCCGCAAGGGTGAGCGCTTTCTCGATCTCGGCCTGGTGCTCCACCAGGGGTTCACCCAGGCCGTAGCCGTAGGGGCGGCTGATCACGGTGGGTACATGGTCGCCGAAGTTGTCCTCCGGCGGTGGCGAGGGCAGCAGCCATTCCAGGCCGATGGCGTTCCAGGGGTTGTGGGTGGCGCGGGGACCACGGGCCCAGGAGCTGATCATGTTGAGCAGGAAGGGAATGATCGAAACCCCCAACAGAAAGGCCCCCAGACTGGCGAGCACGTTCCAGAAGGCGAACTCCGGGTCATAGGAGGACACCCGACGCGGCATGCCCATCAGACCGAGGGGATGCATGGGCAGGAAGTTGAGATTGGCGCCGACGAAGGTGAGCAGGCAGTGCAGCTTGCCCAGGCCCTCGTAGGGCATGCGGCCGGTGAACTTGGGAAACCAGTGGTAGATGGCAGCGAAGATGCCCATCACGGCGGCGCCGTAAATCACGTAGTGGAAATGTCCGACGACGAAATAGGTGTTATTGACGTGAATATCGATCGGCACCGTGGCCAGCATGATGCCGGTGATGCCCGCGAACACAAAGTTGATCAGGCCGCCCAGGCAGAACAGCATCGGCGTGGTGAGCTGCAGCTTGCCGCGCCAGATGGTGCCCAGCCAGGCGAACACCTTCACACCGGTGGGAACGGCGATCAACATCGTCGTGAACATGAACAGGTTGCGCATCCACTCCGGCACGCCACTGGGGAAGAAATGGTGCACCCAGACAACCAGGCCCAAACCAACGATGATGAAGGAGGCCAAGGCTACATAGACGTAGCCAAACAACGGCTTGCGTGAATAAACGGGAAACAGCTCTGAAAAGATGCCAAAAACCGGCAGAATGATCACATAGACGGCCGGGTGTGAATAGAACCAGAAGAAGTGTTGATACAGCACCGGATCACCACCTCCCTCTGGCCGGTAAAACGAGGTGCCGGCGGTGAGGTCCAGCAGCAGCATCACGGCGCCGCCGGTCAGGGCGGGCAGCCCGATCAGCTGCAGAGACTGGGCGGCAAGGGCCGTCCAACAGAACACCGGCATGCGGAAGATGCGCATGCCAGGGGCCCGCATGCGCAGGATCGTGGTGACGAAATTGACCGCCGCCATGATCGAGGACACACCGGAGAGGGCCACGGCCACCAGCCAGAGTCCCTGGCCGCTGATCAGATTGCCGAGCGGGTTCTGGATGCTCACCGGCGGATAGGACCACCAGCCGGAGTAAGCGGGCCCGCCTGGCACGAAGAAGCTGGCGATCAGCAGGCTGCCGAAGATCGGCACCAGCCAGAACGCGACGGCATTGAGTCGCGGGAAAGCCATGTCAGGGGCGCCGATCATGGTGGGGATCAGCAGGTTGTTGAGCCCATTGAGTACGGGAAAGATGAACAGGAACAACATGATCGTTCCGTGCATCGTGTAAAGCCCGTTGTAGACGGTCCGATCGACGAGATCGGAGGCCGGTGTGATCAGTTCGCCTCGGATGATCATGGCGAGGAAGCCACCGATCAGAAAAAAGAAGAAAGCGACCACGATGTACTGGATCCCGATCACCTTGGCATCGGTGTTGAAGCCGAAGTAGCGGGTCCAGCTTTGGTTCTCTTCTGGGCCTGAAAGTGGGATGGTGCTGGTCATGGCCTCAGGCGTCGTGGGGGAGCGTGTTGGAGCCGGGAACGTTCACCTGAGGCGGAGGAGCAGGCCGCACGGTGGCCCAGCCGGGATGGACCTGCGTCTGGCGCTCGCGGTACTCACCAACGGCATCGCTGAGGCCGTCCTGAAGAGGCAAGGAGGCAGCCTGAGTCAACCAGGCCTGATAGTCCTCGGCTGTCTCGACCACGACATCGGCCTGGTTGGCGGCGAACCAGGTGCCGCTGAACTGGGAATCCCGCAGCCGATAGCGACCCTCGCGGGTGGGGGTGAGGCTGAAGTCGATGGCCTTGCCGGGGATCACGTCCTGCTTGAGGCGGAAAGCTGGGATGTAGAAGCCATGGAGGACGTCCTCGGAGGTGAGGCGGAAGGTGACGGGTTGATCGACCGGCAGATGCAGCTCCGTCGAGGAGACATGGGCTCCGGGATAGCGAAATTCCCACGACCATTGACGGGCGATCACTTCAATCGACTCAGGCGGCAGTTGATCACCCGGGTAGCCGCCCTGGGCCTCAATGGCGTTGTGAGGATGGATGTGCTCCATCGGACCAAGGACGCCGAGTTGGTGGTTGATCCGCATCGCGTAGACCGCGATCCCCATGACGATGACCAGCGGAATCACGGTCCAGATCACCTCAAGTTTGGTATTCCCTTCAATCGGCTCGGCATCGCTTTGGTCGTATTTCTCGGCGCGATGCCTCAGGACAACCCAGGCGATCACCGAGATCACCCCGAGGAAGACGAAAGTGCCCAGACCGGTCTCAAAGCTGAACAGACCGTCGACCAGAGGGGCGGCGTTCGAAGCCTGAACCGGCAGCCAGTGGTACGACTGGGCTGCCATCCAGTAGCTGATCAGCGCCAGCAGGCCGATCCAGAGGGCCAGAGCTGCCAGGGCAATGGGGCCGAGGCGGCGTGGTGATGAGGATGTCATGGGGAGAGATCCCTAAGGAAGGGCGACGTTCAGATCAGCCCCTGAGGACAGCAGCTGGTCGGCGGTGATGTGGACACCGAACTCCCCCGCCAGTTCAGCGCCGAGGGTGCCGTGCAAGCCGATCACCAGGAACAGACCCAGACCCACCAGCAGGTAGAGCCACTGCACCTGGCGCCCCATGTCGCGCCGCCACAGGAATCGCTGATAGCCGCGCCAGACGGTCATGGCGATGATGACCAACAGGATCGCCACTCCGCCGACCCCATGCCAGAGCATGGTCTCCATGCTCTGCAGGCCGATGGTGCTGGTGACACCGGGGATCGGAACCGCCAGCAGCATTTCGAAGAAGCCGGCCGCCACGGTGAAGAAGCTGACGACGGCGCAGGCCAGCAGGTTGTACCAGCCCACGTCGTGGAAGCCGGCCCGGGTGATCGGCAGGGCCAGGAAGCGGAAGACCCGCTTTTCAATCGGATAGAGGGCGCCGGCGATGTCGAAGGCGATGGCGATCACGAACAGGCCGATCGTGAAATGGACCAGGGTCGGATGGATCGGCAGGCTGTAGGGCAGATCGTTGGGACCCAGCCAGCTGGCCAACTGACTGATCGGCGAGCCGGCCGGCAGGGTGGTGATGTGCAGCAGCAGCTGGGGCAGCCCCGCAGGGGACAGGAGCAGGGGGAACTCCATCAGATCAACCCGGCGCGACCGGCGGCCACCACTGGCACCGTGTGCAGGCCATAGACCCAGATCAGCTGATTGCCCAGGGTGACCTGCACCGCGACGAGTAGGGCCAGCACGCCCCCGGCCGCCAGGAACGGCAGCGGCAGGCTTTCGGGATCACGGTTGCGCAGCACGTAACGCCAGCCGGTGAGCAGCGAGAGGATGCCGGCCAGGGACCAGCCCAGGGTGCTGTGCAGATTGAGGATTGAGCGGGAGGCGCCGTAGGGATCCGCCAGACCTGCTTCCACCTGGCCGAAGATGATCGCCACGAAGATGGCCGCCGTGGCGAACAGCAGGTTCCAGAAGCTGACCTCAAACAGGTTGGGACGCCGCAGCACCACACCGATCAGATCGAACACCACGCTGATCACCGCCATGGCGATGACGAAGTGGACCACGATCGGATGGAGGGTGTCCATCCAGGGCAGGTTGTGATCATTGAGCGCTGGCAGCAGCAGCTGCATCGGGGCCTTGCCACGATGAACCCTTTGAGGTTGGCCAGGCTCGGACCGTCGCGCCGGATCTGTGATCTTTTGCTACAGGGGGCTATGGCCATTCCCGAACGCGGCTCGTAGCCACCATCAGTCTTTGTCGCTGGCGCCGAAGGCGTACATCAGGGCGTCGCCCCAGCTGTTGATCGCTTCAAGGGCGTGGTCCGGTGCTTTGCTGATCGCCTCCGCATGGGCTTTCAGCAGGGTGGCCTTGCTGAAGTCGTGACCATGGCTACTGGCCAGGTCGACGACATCGTCAAGACCGGTGGCAGCGTGAAGTTTCTGGCGCAGCTGCTCATCGGCGGCTGCGCTGCTGACGAAGGCCTGCAGGGCGGGGAGCGACACGGGCAGAGGGCGAGTGAGGGACTCTGCATCCTGGCAGGGCAGAGCTCCCCTGGCGGGGGATTGCCACTACCTTGCAAGCATTGTGCCGACCGCATCGATGGCGAAGGAACGCTTCTTCCTTGAGCTTGAGCCGAGCGAAGCCGTGATGAAGAGCTGGCCTCACGTGGTGATCGTGGGCGGAGGTTTCGCCGGGCTCAAGGCGGCCCATCGCCTCGCGGGCAAACCGGTGCGGGTCACCCTGGTGGACAAGCGCAATTTCAATCTTTTCCAGCCCCTTCTCTATCAGGTGGCTTCCGGCCTGGTGTCCGAGGCGGACGTCGCCACGCCGCTGCGACTGTTGCTGGCCAAGGCGGCCAATGTGCAGGTGTTGCTCGGGGAGGTGGTCGATCTCGACACCGACAACCGGGAGGTGGTGTTCAACGATCGCCGCCTGCGCTACGACAGCCTGATCCTGGCCACCGGCTCGGGCAGCACCTACTTCGGCCACGAGGAGTGGCGCGAATTGGCGCCGCCGATGAAGATCCTCGAGCACGCCGATGAAATTCGCCGCCGCGTGCTCTCGGCCCTGGAGGAAGCGGAGCAGACTCCGGATCCAGAGCGCTGTCGTTTTCTACAATCGGTGGTGGTCGTCGGCGGCGGTCCTTCGGGCTGCGAGCTGGCCGGTTCCATCAACGAGTTGCTGCTGCATGCGGCTCGGCGTGACTTCCGCCAGGTGGATCCGCAGCTCTGCCGGGTCTACCTGGTCGATCCCGGTGATCGGGTGTTGCGGGCGATGGCTCCGGAGCTGTCGGAGGCGGCCGGCAAGTATCTGAGCTCCCGTGGCGTGGAGCTGGTGCTGGGCGGCCGGGTGCAGAGCATCGAGGCGGGCCGGCTCACCGTGGCCTTCAAGAATCCGGCGCCAGGAACACCGGCCGAGCGGGTGCTGGAGGCCGCCACGATCTGCTGGAGTGCGGGCGTACGCCCCTCCCATCTCGGCAAGTTGCTGGCGCAACGCACCGGTTGCACGGTCGATCGCGGCGGGCGCGTTGTGGTCGAACCCGACTTCTCGATCGCCGGCCATCCCGAGATCCGGGTGGTGGGGGACCTCTGCTCCTATTCGCACACGCTGGATGGCAAGCCTCTGCCGGGCATGGCCGGACCGGCGGTGCAGATGGGCGGCTGGGTGGCCCTCGACCTGCTCGCCCAGATGACAGGAGATCGTCAGACCACCTTCCGCTGGTTCGACTTTGGCAGCATGGCGGTGATCGGTCCCCTCTGCGCCGTGGCGGACCTGCGGGGATTCAAGGTCAGTGGGGCCTTTGGCTGGCTGCTCTGGGGGCTGGCACACCTGGCCTTCATGCCGGCCAATGAAAATCGCCTCACCCTGCTGACCAAATGGCTGTGGATGATCGCCACTCGTCAGCGGGCTGGACTGCTGATCACGGGACGCACCGATCAGCACATGGGCGTGGAGGTGGGCTTGGAGCGGGCTGAGCGGGCCCAAGACCCTGCCGCTCCGGAGCCCCAGGAGACACCGGCGGCAGCCTGAAGGCCAGGCTGCCGCATCCAACCCGGCTCAGAGGCCGGGGCTGCAGTGCATCAGGCCACCATCGACGAAGAGCGTGGCGGCGGTGATGTAGCTGGCGGCATCGCTGGCCAGGAATCCGACCACCTTGGCGATCTCCTCGGGCTGGGCCATGCGGCCCATGGGGATAGCGGCATTGAGCTTGGCCAGCAGCTCGGGGTTGTTCATGGTGGAGTCGTTGATCGGTGTCGCCACGGCACCGGGGCCGACGTTGACGATCGTGATGCCGTGGGGGGCCAGCTCCAGGGCTGCGGTGCGGGTGAGCATGCGCACGCCGCCCTTGGCGCAGCAGTAGGGGGTGTTGTCGGGCATGGGCCAGTCCTCGTGCACTGAGGAGATGTTGATGATGCGGCCGCCGCCGCCCTGGGAGATCATCTGTTTGGCGGCGAACTGGGTGGCGAAGAAGACGCCGCGCAGGTTGACGTCGAGCACCTTGTCGAAGTTATCCGGGGTGGTGGTGAGGATCGAGGTGCGCGTTTCAATGCCGGCGTTGTTGACCATCACGTCAAGGCGGCCGTACTTCGCGACGGTGGCATCCACCAGGCGCTGCAGATCGTCGAGCTTGCCGACATCGGCCTGCACGCCGTAGCTGCTGCCGCCGTAGGCACCGATCTCCTGCTCCAGTTCTTCGGTGGCCTCGGGGTGGGAGCGGTAGTCGATCACCACCTTGGCGCCGAGCTCGGCCAGATACTCGACGATGGATTTACCGATGCCGCTGTTGCCACCGGTGACGATGGCGACTTTGCCTTGCAGCAGCGTTGAGAGGGCCTTGCCGGCCAGGGGATTGGAGCTGGTCATCAGGTTGGGGTTAGGAGAGAAACGATGGAAATCAAACCTGCGTACCCTAGTGACGTCAGCCGATGTGGCCCACCACGGCGGACGCTGTCAGGAAGCCCCGATGGGACTCGCTCACACCGATGCCTGGATCGGAGCCAATCCTGTCGTTCATGCCTACGGTGACGACGAAATCCTGAACGGGACGGCGCCAGCCTGGGTAAGGGTTGCTCCGCTGGTCATGGACCGGCCGCGATCCCGATTCCTTCTGCTCCAGAACGTCCCCTCTCCCTGCTTCCATGCGATCTGGATTCAGAACCGGTTCACTCCGAGGGCTGCTTCAGCCCGGCCGCGGTGCCGGGAACTGGTGATCACCAACCAGCCGCCCTATCCAGAATCCCAGACGCCCCAGCTGCCTGTTCAGTCCTTCGATCCCGCCTTCACGGAGATCGTCGGACGGACGCCGGCCCTGATACCCCTGTGGCCACAGGCTTCGGTTTCAGCGAAGGGCCGGCCTATCTGCAGGACAGGCAATGGGGCGGTGGATGGTTGTTTATCACCGACCAGATCCATAGCAGCATCTACGTGATGCGCTGGAACGGACTGGATGCCAAGGGTGCGATCACAGCGGCCTCGTCGGAGAAGCCCCGTCTCTATCGCAATCCATCTGGAGTGGCCGATAGCCAGACCGTGGATCTGCAGGGCCATCTGCTGACAGCGGAGACCACGGGGCGCCGGGTTTCGATCACCAGGGATCTGCAGGCGAATCTGCGCAGCCCCGATCCCTAGGCCCCCACCCTGGTGGATCGCTACCAGGGCAAGCGTCTCAACTCCCCCAATGATCTGGTGGTCAAGAGTGACGGCACGGTTTGGTGCAGTGATCCCAGCTATGGCTCACTGCAGTTCCCGCCGCAGCCGGCCGAGCTGCCCAACAATGTGTATCGCTATGAGCCTGCGACGGGGAAACTCTCGGCGGTGGAATCGTCGCTGATGATGCCGAATGGCCTGGCTTTCGGGCCTGGGGAGAAGAAGCTCTACATCATTGACAGTGGTGCCATTCAGGGGCCTCGTACGTATTTCCCCTATCTGCCCCATCGCATCTATGTCTATGACGTCAGCGCCGATGGCACAACGATCAGTAACAAGCGCTTGTTTGCTGATGTGACTCCCGGCTTCCCCGATGGCATGCACCTGGATGAGAAGGGAAATGTTTATGTGGGCGCCCTCGATGGGATCCAGGTTTTCAATCCCCAGGGCAACCTGATCGGCAAGCTTCTGATGGCGAAGGAGACCGCCAACCTCAGCTTTGGTGGCAAGGACAACAACATCCTTTTCATTGGGTCGACGAATACTCTTTGGGCGATCAAGCTGAACACCAGGGAGTTGGTGCCGGTGCGGTTGCGGGGTGATCGGTAGCTGTTGGGTTGCCTTTGACATTCGGGGTTGCATCTCTGGCGAATCTGTTGTTTGGGATTGCTCTGCTTGGTTTTTGCTCAGTAGGAATTGTGCGTTTGAGCTGGTTGTCAGAGGTTGGTGGTAGAAGGTCTGTGCGGGTTTCGCCGATTGGTGCATGTCTCGCATCCTTATCGATCGTTCCTCTGGATTTGAGCGAAGCAGGCGTTGCCCTGCTTTTGCCTGCTGTTTTGCAGGAAATGCTTGACGCTTCGTTGAAGGCTCTTAGACTGTGGCAAAACAAATGTATTCATGACGGATCAGCACAGCCCGACGGCCGACGCAGCAGCAGATGCTCCCCAGGTCCCTTATTGGCATGTTTGGACCGACTCTGATGGAATCAGCCGCCAGGCAAAGTGCATGCTGACTTCATTCAAGATTCCTAGGGCTGACGCCTGGACGCCGGACCAAAAGAAATGGGACTTCAGGGGTATCTGGCAAGGGCTGGAGATTGAAGATGATATGAAGATCATCTTCCTTATTCAACCAGTAGGCTGGGTGGGGACGTGGCATGAGAATCCCGCACCCCAATGGCTTATCCCGATTTCAGGGCGTTGGTTTGTTGAGACGATGGATGGCACCCGGGTTGAGATGGGGCCGGGCGATCTCTCACTTGGCGAAGATCAAGGTTGCGTCATGAGTGATGGCAAACGTGGTCACCTCTCGGGCACGGTGGGTGATGAACCGCTTGTTTTGATGGTTGTCCAGATGCCAAAAGTTATTGCTCCCAAGCAAGCTTGTCCTTATGTCTGATGGAGGATGCCTGGTGGTGAATCTTCCCCTCCAATCCTGGTAGGTTTATGGGCTATAGCTGAATCAGAATTTATCTTGATAGCTGCTCTTCCCTGGCTTTAGTCGCCTGGATCGGGGTGCAAGGCTAAGCATCCAAGGCTAAGCATCCAAGGCCAATCTTAGTTGTTTGCTCGACAGCCCTCAATCATGAATCTGAAGACCATTGCTGGCTTCTCAGTTCTGAGCAGCCTTTTGTTTGGCTGCCTGCCTGGTAAGCAAGCCAATGCCTCGGTGGGTGTCGATTGTCCGCCCCAGTCTCCGGTGACCAAGGATTGCCACAATCTCCTGATTGTCAGTCATCCATTTACTCCCGAGTCTGCGTCTCCGCAGTTGTCTGTCCAGGCGTATGACCCTTCTTTTGAGGCGATCATCCGTCTGACGCCCAAGTTGCTCCACTTTGCCAAGGGATTTGGTTTTTCTGAGGACCCTGTTTTTTGAATGATGCTAAAGGCAGTGGTGGTCTGCTTCTCTTTTGCGACATCGTTCACAACAGTGTCAATGCCTTGAAGTGGAACGGCTTGGATAGGTCGGGCGCTATGATTGCTTCTTCCTAGGAGACTCCCAGTCTCTATCGCATTCCCGCTGGTGGGGTGGATGGTCAGACGGTCAATCTGCAGGGACAAGTGCTCGGGGCAGAGAAGACGGGTCAACGGATCTCGATCACTAGAGGCTTTCGATCTTACTTCTCGGATGTTTCCCGTCAGGTCAATACTCTGGTCGACAACTACAAGGGGTTCGGGCTCAATGGTCCTGATGACTTTGTTGTCAAGAGAGGTGGCAGCGTCTGGTTTCCGCACCTGTCTTATGGATCCTTGGAGTTTCCAGGTCAAAAGGCGAAGCTTCCGAATAATGTTTATCGTTCTGACTCTAAAGCCAAGCAGTTTTCGGCGGTCGCTCTTGGCCTTAATCAGCCCAATGACATTGCTTTTTCTCCTTCGGAAAAGACCCGCTATGTCATTGGAAGTGGTGCCTTTCAGGCGAATCGTGCCTACTTTCCTTGTCTCCCTCGCGCAATTGACTCCTATGCTGTCGCTGAGGATGGCAACACCCTGGTCGCATGTACGACGTTTGGGGTGATCGGGCCAGGGTTCCCCGACGGAATGCGGCTGGATGGCAGGGGCAATGTCTATGTGGGCGCCCTGGATGGGGTGCATGTGCTCAATCCTACGGGCAAACTGATTGGCAAGATTCTGATGCCCAAAAACGGCCTGCTGACGTTCGGTCGACGTGATAATAGCATTCTATTCATCATGTCCACCGATTCGGTCTGGGTGATTCGGCTCAACACCCGTGGTCTTGTTCTGATTCGTGCCATGAGCTAGGGGCGCTAAGCCAAGTCGCTGAGTTGCTCTAGCATTGGATCCATCGATTGTTGTTCGTATCCTGTTTGCAATGTCTTTCACCGAAAGCTATGACTCCCGCTTTGACGCGCTGATTCTGCACAACGCTGAGCTGGAGCTGCTGGCCGATGGCTTCCGCTGGCTGGAGGGGCCTGTTTGGTTCGGCGACCATGATTGTCTGTTGTTCAGCGACATCCCTAACAACCGCACCATGCGTTGGAGTGAACGTCATGGTGTCACGGTTTTTCGGGAATCTTCGGATTACGGCAACGGCCAGACCCGCGATCGGCAGGGGCGCCTGATCACCTGCCATCACCGCAGCCGCTGCCTCACCCGTCTCGAGCTCGACGGCACCAGCACCACCCTGGTGAGCCATGCCGATGGCAAGCGGCTCAACGCACCCAACGATGTGGTGGTGAAGAGCGACGACAGTGTCTGGTTCAGCGATCCGCTGTATGGACTGATGAATGATTACGAGGGTGGTCGCCAGGTTTCCGAGCAGCCCGTTGCGCTCTATCGCTACGACCCCGGCAGTGGCGAATTGCTGCGCATGGCCTCCGACTTCGACGGCCCTAATGGCCTGGCCTTTTCGCCGGATGAGAGCAAGCTCTACGTGGTCGAGTCCGGCGCCCCCGGAGCGGCCGATCCCCGCCAGTACATCCGGGTGTTCGATGTCAGTGAGGACGGCCGCTCCCTTTCCGGTGGCGAGGTGTTCCACAAGATCACCCCGGGCTGGGCCGATGGCTTCCGGGTGGATGAACACGGCAACCTCTGGTGCGGTGCCGCCGATGGCGTGCACTGTGTCGGCCCCGATGGCACCCTGCTGGGCAAGGTGCTGGTGCCAAAGCGCGTCTCGACTCTCTGCTTCGGTGACCGCTTCCACAGTCGACTTTTTCTGTGTGCCTCCACGGCCATCTACGCGTTGTTCACCAACACCCGCGGCGTCCAGCGGCCCTGAGCTGAGCCCCCTCGGCCCGTTCTCCAAGCCCGCTGCCGGCCTTCTTCCGTCAGCAACTGGTTCCGCCTTCCCTGTCTGCACCCCGTTCCCCTCTCGTCTCGTCTCCATGGCCAACCCCAACTGGAATCCTTCCTGGCCCAGGCGAAAGCCGACCCGGCTCTGCTGCAGCGGCTGCAGGCCTGCCCCAACCTCGATGCGATCGCCGCCCTCGGCGCTGAACTCGGCCACAGCTTCAGCGGTGTCGATCTGGTGCGCCACCAGGCGGAGGCCACGTTGTGACTGGGCGAGGAGGATCTGGCCGCTGCGGCCGCCGGTGTCGAACTCCAGGGCCATCTCTGGTTGATGCACATTGTCTGGTCCTGAGCCAGGGTTGGCCCGACGACGGAGCACATGATGCGACTGATTTCTCTGCTTGAACTCGACGACTGTCGGGGGATTGTCAACGCCGCCCAGGTCGAAGCCGATCGCCGCAGCGCCGTGGTGAGCCTGGCGGTCGTGGATTCCGTTGGCCATCCGCTGCTGCTGGAGCGACGCGACGGGGCCAGCCCCGCCAGCGTTGAGGCCGCCCTGGCCAAGGCCCGTATGGCCGCTCTCAACGGCAAGCCCACCGAGGCGATGGAGGCCGCGATCAATGGACAGCGTCCCGCCTTGATGCAGCTGTCGGGAGCCATGGGTGAGCCAACCCTGGCCATGGCCGGTGGCCTGCCCTTGCTGTACGAGGGCGTCTGCCTGGGCGCCATCGGCGTCTCCGGCATGACGCCGGATGTGGATGGTGCCATTGCCGCCGCTGGCGCCGCGGCCCTGCCGTGAGGACTGTCTTTCCCAACCTCTGATGTCTCGATCAGCCATGACCCAACCCCACATCGACAGCATCGGCTTCACGACCGCTGACGTCGAAGCCACCGCCGGCTTCTTTTCGGACTCCCTGGGCTTTCAGCGCTCCGGCGAGCCGCTGCTGGTGGAGGGCGGCCCCTACGCCGATCTGGTGGGCCTGCCCGGTGCCCGTTTTCGGCTGCAGCGGCTGACGATCGGCGCCGATGTCCTGGAGCTCACCGAGGTGCTCGATCCCGGTACTGGCGCCCGGCTGGGACGGCCGATTCCGGCCGACTCCCTCAGCAACGACCGCTGGTTCCAGCACAGCTGCCTGGTGGTGAACTCCATGGAGGCAGCCCTGGCGGGTCTGCAGCCGGCCTTCGACGCTGGCCGGATCACACCGATCTCCTCGGCGCCCCAGCGGCTGCCGGAATGGAACACCGCCGCCGCCGGCATCGTTGCCTACAAGTTTCATGATCCCGAAGGCCATCCGCTGGAGCTTCTGCAGTTCCCGTCGGACAAGGGGGAGGCCCGCTGGCACGTCGAAGCGCCTGGGCCGCTGCTGGGCATCGACCACACCGCCATCGGCATCGCCGACACCGCCGCCAGTTGCCGCTTTTACCGCGAGCTGCTGGGCCTCAGTGCCGGTGGCGACGGCGTCAACAGCGGGCCGGAACAGGACGGGCTCGACGGACTGTCGGGCACCCGGGTGCATATCACCGGCCATCGCTGCCCCACGGGCGCCGGTGTCGAGTGTCTCGACTACCGCGAACCCACCGGCGGCCGGCCGATGCCCACCGATCAGGGGATCCAGGATCTGGCCCACTGGCAGCTGCGGCTGCGGGTGGCGGATCTGGAGGCGATCGCGACGCAGATCGAGGCCTTCGGCGGCCGTCTGATTTCGCCGGGGATCGTCGAGCTGGGGCATCAGGCCGGGCTGATCGGGGCTACGCGGGCCCTGCAGCTGGCGGATCCGGACGGCCATCAGCTGCAGCTGCTGCAGGCTTGAGCCCGACGATCAGCGCCACGATCGAGCGGGGGGCCACCGTGTAGGTGTCCCCCGCCAGTGCCGGGGCGTCCACCCAGGTCCCGATGTCTTCGGGACTGGCGAGAGACGTGTCGATCCAGCGGTGCCACGACTCCTGGCCACCATCGGCGGCGGGCAACCGGAAGGTCAGCGGTTCCCACCAGGCGTTGACCATGGCGTGCCAACGGAACTGGTGGTCGATGCTGGTGATCGTCATGGCGAAGGAGCGGGAGCTCTCGCTCCAGTCGGGTTGGTTCGGCTCGACACCATGCCAGCTGACCTGATGGCGTTGCACCAGATCGCAGAGGCTGAGGCTGCGTTCGTTGATCACCACGTCGCGGCGGCGGCGGTAGGCGATCAGTTCCCGCACGAAGCGGTGCAGGTCGGCGTTGCGTTCCAGCAGGCTCCAGTCCAGCCAGCTGAGGGGATTGTCCTGGGCATAGACGTTGTTGTTGCCCTGTTGGCTGCGGCCGATCTCGTCGCCCATGGCCAGCATCGGAGTGCCGATCGCCAGCAGCAGGACGGCCAGCAGATTGCGGCTCTGCCGGGCCCGCAGGGCCAGCACCCCGGGATCCTCCGTGGGCCCTTCAACGCCGCAGTTCCAGCTGGCGTTGTCGTCGCTGCCGTCTTGGTTCTGCTCGCCGTTGGCCTCGTTGTGCTTGGTGTCGTAGCTGACCAGATCCGCCAGGGTGAAGCCGTCGTGGCAGGTGATGAAGTTGACGCTGGCCTCGGCTTCGCGCTGCTTGTGGTCATAGATGTCGGGGCTGCCGATCAGGCGCTGGCTGACGCTGCGGGCCAGGCCCGCATCCCCTTTGAGGAAGTGGCGCACGTCGTCGCGGAAGCGGCCGTTCCACTCCTGCCACTTGTCGCCGACGAAGCTGCCCACCTGGTACAGCCCGGCGGCATCCCAGGCCTCGGCGATCAGCTTGGTGCCGGCCAGCACCGGATCGGTGTCGATGTCCCACAGGATCGGCGAGAGGGGCGTGGGCTTGCCGGTCTGATCCCGGTCCAGCACGGAGGCCAGGTCGAAGCGGAAGCCATCGACATGCAGGTGCTGCACCCAGTGGCGCAGGCTCTCGCGGATCAGGCGCCGCACCACCGGATGGTTGGCGTTGAACGTGTTGCCGCAGCCGGTGTCGTCGATGTAGGTGCCGTCGTCGTCCTGCAGGTAGTAGTCGCCGTCCGCCAGCCCCCGGAAGCAGAACGCCGGCCCTTCGGCATCCCCTTCGGCGGTGTGGTTGAACACCACATCGAGGATCACTTCGATGCCGGCGCGATGCAGGGCTTTGACCAGATCCCGGAACTCATCGATCACCGCCAGCGGATCGCTGCTGCAGGCGTAGCCCGGATGGGGTGCAAAGAACGACACTGGCTGATAGCCCCAGTAGTTGCGATGGCCGCTGGGGGCCGCCAGGGGATCGAAGGCGAACACCGGCAGCAGCTCCACCGCCGTGATGCCCAGATCCTGCAGGTAAGGGATCTTGCTGATCAGGCCCCGATAGGTGCCGGCCTGCTCCGGCGGTACAGCGGCGCTGGGGTGGGCGGTGAAGCCGCGCACATGCAGCTCGTAGATCACCGTTTCGCGGGCGGGCCGGCGCAGGGGGCGATCGCCTTCCCAGTCGTAGGCCAGGGGATCGGCCACCACGCTCTTCATCGCCGTGCCCCAGTCGCCGGCGCTGCTACGGCCCGGGGCGCGGCCGTAGCCCGGTGGCATCGCCACGGCCAGGCCATGGGGATCGAGCAGCAGGTTGGCCGGATCGAAGCGCAGGCCCAGCTGGGGCTGCCGGGGGCCTTCCACCCGCCAGCCGTAGTGCTGTCCCGGACCGATGCCCTCCACCCAGCAATGCCAGTAGTCGCCGGTGTGCTGGCGGTCGGGATCGATGACGACGCGGTGGCTCGGCACGGCATCGCCGACGCTGTCGAACAGGCAGAGCTCCACCGCCGTGGCCCGGCGGGCGTAGAGGCTGAAGTTGACACCGCCCTCGCTGGTCGTGGCCCCAAGGGGCGCGCTGCTTCCCGTGGACGGCAGGGCGCCGGGGCTGGAGGTCATGGCGTTTGCAGGGGAGGGGGCGGCAGGTCCCTTTCCCGAATGATGGCCACCAGCCGAGGATTCGCCTGCGTATCAGCTCAACCTGGCTTGGCCGCTGGAGTGGCCCGGTCGGATGTGCGCCTTGCCCGCATTGCGTTTTGCCCGTTGCCAGGGCTGTCGGCGGGACTGGAGCGGCGATGCTGGAGTCGTCGGATGCACCCAGGCCCTGTCCAGGGACGGGCCGCTGTCGGTTGATCGGTCGTCGCTCTGCCGTCCGGGGCGATGCGCCGTTGCCGGGAGGCGTCTGGTCCGCCATCTCTGGACTTGCGAACAACCGGCTGCGCCCCCCGGAAACCCCATCTACGTTGAGCCGGCATTCCCACTGCCGTTCCGCGCACCGATGGATCTCGAGATCGTCACCTTGCTCGTGCCCACGGGGCCTTCCCTGGCAGGGGGCGTTGCTCTGCTGGTGCTGCGGCTGTTCGTGGGGGTGGCCTTCATTCGCCACGGCTGGCCCAAGCTGCGCAATCTCAAGACCTGGTCGACGGCGATGAAGACGCCGGAGTGGCTCTGTTTTCTGTCCGCCGCCTCAATGTGGGGCGGCGGCATCGCCCTGATTCCCGGCCTGCTCACCCCCCTGGCGGCCCTGGCGATTCTGGTGTCGATGGCCTACGCCATGGTGCTGGAGATCAGCTCCGGTTTCCCGTTCATCGCTCCGGATCCATTCCAGATCCCCGAGGGCGATTACGCCGGCCCGATGGGAGTCGGTGAACCTCCCAGCTGGGAGAAGGCGGCCATGTATGTGGTGATGTGCCTGGTGCTGATGACCGTCGGTGGTGGTCTGCTCTCGCTGGACAACCTGCTGATCGCCGATCTGATTCGTTCGCTGCTCTGAAGTCCTGCCTCTCAAAGCACTGTTCTGAAGTGCTGCCCGGGATCCGGGTGCATGGATACAGTCCCGTTCGGTTGGTTCCTTCGCCCGTCTCATTTCGGCAGACGCTGGTGAAAGCGGCTCAGCACCAGGCCAATCAGCACCGCCACGTAGAGCTGTCCCAGGATCGTGATCATCAGGGTGCCGATGTGGCCGAGGAGATGACCGGCGCTGCTGACGGAATTGTTCACCGTCGTCAGAGCTTCGAAGGAGGCCGTCACCATGCTGGGAAAGGCCCTCAGCGGTTCGTTGATCGGATTGATCCGCGCCGGCAGGTAGTCAAGATTGAAGGCGAGGGGCTGCCAGATCAGCAGGGTGTGCAACAGGAAACCGCCCAGATAGCCGATCAGCAGATAGCCGGCCGCCGCCCCCAGCAGCACAGCCAGGGTCACATAGGGTTCCATCATCAGGGCGCGCACCTTGCGCACCAGAAAGAAAGCGATGAAGAGGGTCCAGATCAGCAGATGGGGAAACGTCAGATGCCTGGCGAGTTCAGGAGACTTGACCAGGGAGGCCAGCCAGAACAACTCAAAGCCAATGGCGCTGATACCGAGTCCGTATAACCAGCGTTTGTGAACCTGCAGCGGTGAGAAGCGGGTCAGGAACACCATCATCACCAGCGCCACGGCGATCGAGTTCAGGGAGGTGAGCAGGGGCCAGTCAACGGCCAGAGGCTGCACCAGGAGCACCAGGGAGATCACGATCAGCAGATAGACATAGCCCCGGTGGCGTTTGCGGATGCGATGCAATTGATCCGTTGTGAAGACGCGGGCCATGGGTGGACGAAGGGTCAACGGTTCAGGGATTCACACCATTGCCGGCAGCCGCGGACAGGCTTCCACCAGGGTGCGGGTGATGGCGGCGCGGGGATGGTCGAGCAGGTCGGCGCCGGGGCCCTCCTCGACGATCCGGCCCCCTTCGAGCACCAGCACCCGATGGCAGAAGCCGCTGGCCACGCTCAGATCGTGGGTGACGAACAGCAGGCCCAGCCCCAGCTCCCGCTGCAGACGCCGCAGCAGAGCCAGCACCTCCGCCTGCACCTCGGCATCAAGCATGCTGACGCTCTCGTCGCAGAGCAGCACCCGCGGCCGCAGGATCAGGGCGCGGGCGATCGCCACCCGCTGCTGCTGGCCGCCTGAGAGCTGGCGGGGCAGGCGGTTCTCGAAGCTCTCGGGCGGTTCCAGACCCACGGCCGCCAGCTGGGCCCGGGCCTGCTGGCGCGCCTGGCTGCGGTTGGCCAGGCCGTGGATCAGCAGCGGGTCGGCCACCGCTTCACCCACGCTCATCTGGGGATTGAGGCAGGCCAGGGGATCCTGAAAGACCATCTGGATGCGACGGCGCGCCCGCTCCAGCTGCTGGCCCCGCAACTGGCGCAGATCCTGGCCTTCCAGCCGCACGGCCCCACCCCTGACCGGCGCCAGGCCCATCAGGGCCCGGCAGAGGCTGCTCTTGCCGCAGCCGGAGGCCCCCACCAGGCCGACGGTTTCGCCCTCGTGCAGTTGCAGGCTGATGCCGTCCACGGCCTTGAGCCAGCGCTGCCGCCAGGGGGCCGAGGGCAGGGAATGCCAGCTGCGCAGGTTGTCGATGTCCAGCAGCAGCGGGGTGGCGGGCGAGGGCTGGCTGCGGCTGCCTTCCCGCTCGCGGGCGGCCTGCACCAACCTGCGGCCCACGGCTGATCGGGGGGTGGTGAGCAGCTGCTGGGCTGGGCCCTCCTCCACCAGGCGGCCGGCATCGAGCACGCCGATGCGCTCGCACCAGCGGCCGGCCATGGCCAGGTCGTGGCTGATCAACAGCAGGGCGCTGCCGGCTTCATTGCAGAGATCCCGCAGTTCCGCCATCACCTGCACGGTGACGGCCACATCCAGGCTGGTGGTGGGTTCGTCGGCGATCACCAGGGCCGGGTTGAGCGCCATGGCCAGGGCGATGGCGAGGCGCTGGCGCATGCCGCCGCTGAACTCGTGGGGGTAGCTGCCATAGCGGGCCGGATCGATGCCCACCCGAGCCAGCAGCTCCTGGGCCCGCTGGCGCACCTGGCGGCGTTTCCAGGCCGGTCTGTGGGCGGCCAGGGTGTCGCCCAGATGCTCGCCGATCGTCATCAGCGGGTTGAGTCGCGTCATCGGATCCTGGAAGACCAGACCCACCGCCTCGCCGCGCAGCTGGCGCAGGGCACCGCGATCGAGGCGGCGAGGATCCTGTCCAGCCAGCTCCAGGCCGCCGCTGCAGGCGCTGCCGGGGGGCAGCAGCTGCAGGACCGCCCGGGCCACGGTGCTCTTGCCGCAGCCGGAGGGGCCCACCAGGGCCAGGCGATCGCCGGCGGCCAGCTGGAGGTCGAGGCCATCAAGGGTGGGCCGCTCGGCCCCCGGGTAGC
The DNA here is from genome assembly GCA_947378425.1 of Synechococcaceae cyanobacterium. Lineage (GTDB taxonomy): Bacteria > Cyanobacteriota > Cyanobacteriia > PCC-6307 > Cyanobiaceae > Cyanobium. Next base: position 709 of record CANCJV010000023.1, on the reverse strand, counting down.
GGACCATCAGGCCATCGATTCGCAGCACCGGAGCGCCAGGGGCAGAAAGGGAGGCTGCGGTGGCCATGGCTGGCGGCAAGATCAGCTCAGCTTGGATGGCCAGACCCGCACATCCACCGGTATGTGACGGCGCCTGAATACCATGGGTTTGACTTCGGGGGCAGGGATGCTGAAGGCCAGACCCGATCCGAGCGCCAGCCTGGCCAGCAGCCCAGTGGGCCGCAGGTCGAAGGAGGCGTCATCCTCCAAGCCTTCTGCCGCCCAGTCCACCCGCCCTGACGAGGTCGTCCCTGCGGCCCGGCGCCGGCCGATCCACGATCCAGCCGACTACGGCGTGCCGTTGCCCGCCTGGCTCCAGGACTGCGTGCGCCACGTCCCCCCCGGCGCCGGCCAGAGCTGCCCCACCGACACCGAGGCCCTGCTGGCCTCGGCCTTTGATTTCGCCTATCAGCTGCACGAGGGCCAGTTCAGGGCCAGCGGCGAGCCCTACATCATCCATCCGGTGGCGGTGGCCGACCTGTTGCGCGACATCGGTGCCAGCGCCGCCGTGATCGCTGCCGGCTTCCTGCACGATGTCGTGGAGGACACCCAGGTCACGCCAGAAGAGATCGAGCTGCATTTCGGCCCCGAGGTGCGGGCCCTGGTGGAGGGGGTCACCAAGCTGGGCGGCATCCACTTCACCAACCAGACCGAAGCCCAGTCCGAGAAC
>CANCJV010000022.1 GCA_947378425.1 Synechococcaceae cyanobacterium | reverse complement strand
CCCAGGCTCTGCTCCCCTTCCAGCTCAGTTTCTGGGTTCTTCGCCGTTGCCGCTTGGATAGTGGGTGTTGGAATTCGGCATCCAGTAACTGAGATCGTCCTGCCAGTAGGGCCGACCTGGCAATCTCTGGGTGCTCAGTTTGGTATGGGCCATGCCGCCCAGCAGTTGGGTGAGCTCGATCGGCGACAGATCGGTGATGACATCATCGCCAGCAATCTTGAGCAGGGCAGGCAGGCTCGCCAGGGTGCTGGGCTGAGCCAGTTTTTCGAAGACCTTCGCCAGCACCAAACGCTGCCGCTCCATGCGACCCAGATCGCCGAGTTCGTCGTGGCGGAAGCGCAGGAAGCCCTCCAGATCCTTGCCCTTGAGCTTCTGGGGTCCGGGCTGCAGATCGATGTACAGACCCTGAGTCTGGTCCGTGTAGTGCATCCGCTTGGGTACATCGATGACCACGCCGCCGAGGGCGTCGGCCACCTTGGCAACGGCATTGAGATTCAGCTTCAGATAGCGTTCGACAGGAGCGCCCACCAACTGGGCCACCTGAGCCTTGGCGGTATCAATGCCCCCGAGTTCATACAGGGCATTGGCCTTGATGGTCCCCAGTTTTTCAGATTCGATGAAGGTGTCTCTTGGCACCTGGGTGATCTGGGTGATGCCGTTTTTGAGCTCGACGGTGAACATCACATCGGTGTTGTCGGCCACGTTGTCGCGGCCCAGAATCAACACGCGGTGGTGGGTGAAGCTCAGGGGGTTCACCATCGCCGCCAGGGTGTTGGGGCCGCGGCTCAGGCCCGCCAGCAGTTGAGCGGCCAACTGGGGCAGCTGTCGGCTGTAGGGGCTGGCGAGGCCATAGCCAAGGGCGATCCCCAGGGCAAAGGTGAACAGGCCCCGGGCGCGTTTTGGTTTTGGCGGGGGCATGGCCTGGCGGCGCATGAGCAGTTCAGGCACGGCAATCGACAGGGGTTCGGACGTCGAGCGTCCGTGGGGACCCTTCGAGCGCCTGGATGGCGATGGGGTCGGGGCTGACGGAGGGGATGCTGCCTGTCCCATCGTTCTTCTGGCTGGGTGCACCTTACGGCCCAAAGACAGTCCAGGCCAGGGGTGTCGGCGGGTTTAACGGCTGGCACCCACCCGGATGCGGCCGGCGGCCGTATCGGCGCGCTGACGGGCCTGGGCCTCGTTGTCACCGCGGGCGAGGGCGACGCCCATGCGGCGCAGGGGCCTGGCATCGGCTTTTCCGAACAGCAGAACCTGGGTTTCGGGGATGCTCAGGGCTTCGGCCACCCCCTCGTAGTGGACCTCCTCGGCGGCGGAGCCGGCCAGGATCACCCGGCTGGCCGCTGGGCCCAGGGAGCGGATCTCGGGGATCGGCAGGCCCAGCACAGCTCTCAGGTGCAGCTCGAATTCGCTCAGGTTCTGGCCCACCAGGGTGACCAGGCCGGTGTCGTGGGGGCGGGGGGAGAGTTCCGAGAACACCACCTCCTCCTGGCCGGGGTCGCCACAGAGGAAGAACTCCACGCCGAACAGGCCGGCACCCCCCAGGTCATCGGTGACACGGCGGGCCATCGTCTGGGCAGCCTCCAGCTGGCTGGCTCCCAGGAGCGCCGGTTGCCAGCTGCACTGGTAGTCGCCCCGTTCCTGGATGTGGCCGATCGCCGGGCAGAAGAGGGTGGGTCCATCCCACTGTTTCACGGTCAACAGGGTGATCTCGAGTTCAAAGCGCAGGAATTCCTCAACGATCACCCGGGCTCCGGCGCCGCGGGCTCCGGCCATGGCCCCATCCCAGGCAGCGGCGATCTGCTCCGGTCCGCTCACCACGCTCTGGCCCTTGCCGGAGGAGCTCATCACCGGTTTGACCACCACGGGCCAGCCGAGGGGGGCGGCGGCGGCAGCCAGTTCGGCGGCGCTTTCGGCATAGGCGAAGCGGGCCGTGCGCAGGCCGAGAGGGCCGGCGGCCAGGTCGCGGATGCGGTCCCGGTTCATCGTCACTGCCGTGGCCCGGGCCGTCGGGATCACCGTGATCCCCTCACGTTCGAGCTCCGCCAGGGCATCGACGGCCAGAGCTTCGATTTCCGGAATCACCAGGTCGGGCTGATGGCGGCGCACCACGGCCTTGAGGGCCTCCGGGTCCGTCATGGCCACCACTTCAGCCAGATCGGCCACCTGCATGGCGGGCGCCCCCGGGTAGCGGTCCACGGCGATCACGCAGCAACCCAGCCGCTGGGCGGCGATGGCCACCTCCTTGCCCAGTTCGCCGCTGCCCAGCAGCATCAAGGTGCGGGGGAAGCGGGCTGATCGGGATGCCATCGGACGGTCGCCAACCCTCTGATCTTGCCTTGCGGGCCTCTGGCGAGCGCGGCTTCACGTAGCGTTCCGCCATGCTTCGCACCACCTTGAGCCTGCCTCTGGCGCTGCAGACCGCTGGCGATGCGGTCGGAGGCGCTTTGCCGTTCGGCCTGGAGATGGCCGATCTCCAGACCTGGACGCTGATCTATCTGGGCCTCTCGTCCCTGGGCTTCGTGGCGGTCTGGGTGATCGGTCTGCTGCGGCGCTGAGGCCTGACAGGAGCACGGTCACTCAGTTGAACACCGTCAGCTGGCGCTCGGCCGTTTCCTCGCTGATGAAGCCATAGGCCTCGAACACCGCCGGGTCCGGGTGGGTGATGCGCTGGCCCAGGCTGTCCCGTTCCAGCCGGAATCCCTCGGCGGCCAGGCGTCGCATCAGGGCAGCCGCCTCTTCGAAGCGGGCCGCCATGGAATCAAGGCTGGCGCAGTCGCCGGTGAGGCCCGCTTCCCTCCAGGTGAAGTACGCCATGGCTGAACTCCTGATATCGGTGATCGGTGGCTGCCGATCGGGCCCGGGGCTGACTGCTCAGGGCAGCAGCACCAGGCCCAGCAGCACCAACACCAGGCTGACACCCCAGAAGCCGATCACCACACCCTGTTCGGGGATTCCTGCCAGCTCGAAATGGTGATGCAGGGGGGCCATGCGAAACAGCCGGTGCCCCTGGCCGTCCGGCCCCTTGGTGGCCTTGAACACCCACACCTGCAGGATCACCGAGAGGGATTCCGCCAGAAAGACGCCACCCATCAGCAGCAGGGGCCAGAGGCTGTTGCTGAGCAGGGCCACGGCGGACAGGGCCGCCCCCATCGCCAGGGATCCCGTGTCCCCCATGAACACCCTGGCCGGATGGTGGTTCTGGCTGAGGAAGCCCAGCCAGGAGCCCGCCATCGCCACAGCAAAGGCCGCCAGGGCCGGATCACCGCCATGGCCGCGCAGCATCAACTGCAGCCCCATGCCGGTGAACACCACGGCGCCACAGCCGCCCGCCAGGCCGTCGAGGCCATCGGTGAGGTTGGTGGCGTTGCTCTCGGCCAGGAACACGAACAGCCCCAGGGGCCAGATCAGGAGCCCCAGGGGCAGGATCCAGCCGAAGGGCAGGGCCACATCGCCCGGCACGCCTCCACCCAGCCAACCGCCGAACCAGGCCCAGAGCAGAAACAGCACGGCCGCCCCGCCCTGAAGCAGCAGCTTGCCCCTGGGGGTGAGGCCGGTGTTCGTGCGCTTGGTGAGGCTGCGCCAGTCATCGACGGCGCCGATCGCCATGTAAGCCAGGCTGACGGCGGCCACGGCCAGCAGCCGCGGATCTCCGGGGCTCACCAGTGCCCCGATCAGCACCCCCACCGGCACCACCAGCAGGCCTCCCATGGTGGGGGTGCCGGCCTTGTTGTGATGGGCCTGGGGCCCCTCTTCGCGGATCACCTGACCCAGCTTGAGCTGCCGCAGCCGTGGCACTCCCCAGCGACAGACCCCGGCGCTGACCGCGGCGCCGAGCACCAGCGGCAGGGTGAGCATCGAGTTGGCCACCAAGGCGTCGCTCAGCAGGCAGCCAGCCAGAAGGATGAGGCCGAGAAGGCCGGCCGCAAGTCGGCCGTGGGAGCGGTTCATGGAGAGGGCCGGGTTCAGTCTTCCCAGTCTTCTTCGGACTGTTCGTCGGCCTGGTTGTAGTCCTCCTTCTCGCCCATCAGCGCCGAGAGTTCTTCTTCTTCCACTGTGCTGACATCGGTGCTGGCACTTTCCTCATCGGCCACCAGTCGGCCACTGGCCTCGAGCAGACTGAGCAGATCGGGTTCGTCCCTCAGGGGCAGCACCGGCGCCGGTTCGTCCCGGCGGTAGCGCGTCAGCGAGGGGTTGATGGTGTCGAGAATGCTCATACCGCCTGCCTGGCTTCCGCGGGACCGATCCACCACCCTACCGCCCCGAGTCCATGACCTCCGCCAAGATCCGTCAGGTGCTTCAGCTCTGGGCCCTCGCCCTGGCGATCAGCGCCGCCCTGGCGGCCGCCGGGCAGCGCTGGAGTGAGCCCCTGCCGATCGGAGACTCGCTGGTCTGGGGTCTGCTGCTGCTGCCCTCCCTGGCAATGGTGCTGTTGCTGTTGGGGCGCTGGTCTCTGCCGCCCGCGTCCGCGTTGACCCCGCCCGGCCAGGAGGGAGAATCGGAGCAATCGATCCAGGAGCAGGAGTGATGGTGGGTACGGGCCAGTCGGCACAGCCATCGAAGCGGCCATTGCCGCAGCAGCAGTTCTGCCCGCAGCCGAACCAGCAGCCCGCCATACCGGCATCGCGGGCCCGCAAGGCCGTGCTGGCCTATTCCGGCGGGGTCGATACCAGCGTCTGCATTCCCTACCTGAAGCAGGAATGGGGCGTGGAGGAGGTGATCACCTTCGCCGCCGATCTCGGTCAGGGCGATGAACTCGAGCCGATTCGTCTGAAGGCGCTCGCTTCCGGCGCCAGCCAGTCGATCGTTTCCGATCTGATTGAGCCCTTCATCACCGAGTTCGCCTTCCCGGCGATCCGGGCCAATGCCCTCTACGAGGGGCGCTACCCCCTGTCCACCGCCCTGGCCCGGCCCCTGATCGCCCGCCGTCTCGTTGAGATCGCCCGCCAGGAGGGGGCCGATGCGGTGGCCCACGGCTGTACGGGCAAGGGCAACGATCAGGTGCGCTTCGATGTCGCCATCGGCGCCCTGGCCCCCGAACTGAAGGTGTTGGCGCCAGCCCGGGAGTGGGGCATGAGTCGCGAGGAGACGATCGCCTATGGCGAGCGCTGCGGTATCGCCGCCCCGGTGAGCAAGAAGTCGCCCTATTCGATCGACCTCAACCTTCTGGGGCGCTCGATCGAGGCCGGCAGCCTCGAGGATCCCGACGTGGAGCCGCCGGAGGAGATCTACGCCATGACCTGCTCGGTCGATGGCGCCCCCGCCGTCCCTCAGGTGGTGGAGATCGGCTTTGAGCACGGCAATCCGGTGAGCCTCGATGGCGAACGGCTCGATCCGGTGACCCTGATCCGGCGCGCCAATGCCCTGGCCGGCAGCCATGGCTTCGGTCGCCTCGACATGGTGGAGAACCGGGTGGTGGGCATCAAGAGCCGCGAGATCTACGAGACGCCGGGGCTGTTGTTGCTGATCAAGGCCCACCAGGAGCTCGAAAGCCTCACCCTCGCCGCCGATGTCCAGCGCTATAAGCGCCAGGTGGAGATGAGTTGGTCGGATCTGGTCTATCAGGGCCTCTGGTACAGCCCTCTCAAGCAGGCCCTGGATGGCTTCCTCGATCGCACCCAGGAAACGGTCAACGGCCGGGTGCGGATCAAGCTCCATCGGGGCAATGCCACCGTGGTGGGTCGCAGCAGCGACAGTGACAGCCTCTATGTGCCGGACATGGCCACCTACGGCGCCGAGGATCTGTTCGATCACCGCGCCGCCGAGGGTTTCATCTATGTCTGGGGTCTGCCCACACGGCTGTGGTCGGCCCGCCATCGGGCCGGCTGAGCCAGCTAGCTGAAGCGGTTCGGATCAATCGTCCCAGGGCCGGCCGGCCGGCCCAGCCCCAGGACTCTGCGCAGGGTTTCGCCCAGGGGGTTGCGCTTCGTCAGCGGTGGCATGCTCTGCTGGGACGCCGGCAGCAACAGGCGACTGGGTCTCGTTTCCACGGCTGGAGCTCCTGGAGCCAGGGAGAGAAGCTGCTCCCTCAGGGCCTGGTTGTCGGCCAGCAGTTGCTGTTGTTGTTCGAGGATGCTCTGCAGGCGTTGCCGGAATTTGCGCTCAAAGATCTCCGGCAGATCTTCGAGCATCTCGTGCAGAGCCGCCCCTTCATCGCGGCACGCCGCCAGTTCCATCTCAAGGCGCTGCACGGTGAGCGCATCAAGTCCGCTCTGATCCGTTGTCTTGACCGGAGCCGCCGACGTGTGGTGGGCAGCCTTGGGGGCCGATGGCCCATCCGGTGCGCCATGGTCAGCTGGCGTGCCAGAGGCGGCGAAGGGACCGGGAAGAGCTGAGTTGCCTGCAACAGGCGACTGTCCTGCACCCTTCGAACCCCTTGGCAGGTATGCACTGCCTGGAACGGACGTGCCGGCGCCCCAGTGCGAAGTGACAGGAATGGTTGTGCTGGTGCCTGGCTCCGGAGCGCCGGATTCCTGGGAACGCTGGCCTGGCGCTCTGAACCACTCCGGGTTCAGAGGTGGCGGTGGCGGTGGCGGATAGAAGCTTGCGCCGAGGGGCTGGTGAGGGTCGACCGATTGGGTTGGCGTGGTTCGGGCCGATGCTCTGTTGCGCTCCTCCGCTTCCCACCAGCGACGGTCGACATCGCCGGCATCCTGGAGTTGGCGGGTGGAAGCCGTTCCCTGGAACCGGTTTCGCGCAGGGGAGTTTCGTGCGCCGGTATTGGTTTCACCAGAATCATTCATGCCCTACCAGCCCACGTCGGTGGACTGTAAGGGCATTGGATTGTGTACACAAGCACCCGGACTGCTCAGGAAGCGGCCCTCACGGGGAAGGGCCCGGTCGCAGAACCAGGCGCAGACTACGAGGGTTCAGGCCTCGACGGTTTCGGTGGCGGCCGCCGCACTCTCGCCAGCACCGCTGGCGCCGGTCGTCACGGAACGGGGAGTGGGCAGGGGGCCGTCCTGCTTGACGGTGAGGTAGCGGATCACGTCTTCCGAGAGGCGCATGGCCCGCTCAAGGGGGCCCACCTGCTGGCCGTCACCGTTGTGATTGAGCTGAACGTAGATACCTTCGCGATGCTTGGCGATCGGGTAGGCCAACCTGCGCTTGCCCCGCATCTGGGTGTCGAGCACTTCAGCACCGGCTTCAACGACGATGTCGCGGTATTTGGTGACGTGATTTTCAACTTCCTCTTCCGGGATATCCGGACGGAGGATGTACATCGTTTCGTAGTAAGGCTGGCTCATGGTCGAAAGCGTCGTGGTCGCCTGCGCGAGGGGCTGAGGGAAAGGATCCATCAGCGACGGATTCCGAACCTTACCTCAGGGCCCGACGGCTCCAGGCCAGCAGCCCGGCTGTGAACTGCTCTGGTTCTGCCGAAGGCATCGCGAGCCTGGAGATTGCTGCGCCAACAGCTTCAGTTGAGCTGCATCCGCACCGCTTCGGAGACCGTGGGAATGTCCGCCTCCTTGCCCCGCAGGCTCTGCACCAGGGCGAACAGCACCAGCACGACGGTGCCGAGGAAGATCGTGTTCTCCAGGGTGCGCACCGCGAAGCTGGCGCCCAGAGGCCCGAGCAGGGTGTCGAAAGCGAGGGTGAGCAGCACCAGCACGATGTCCAGCAGGATCGCCTGCAGGACGTTGAAGCGGATCAGGTACGGCACCTGGCTGTTGCGCACCACGAGCAGATAGAGCGCCAGGAACACCACCAGCCCCCCGAAGGGAATGGCCTGCTGCAGGGTGATCAGCGGCAGGGCGGGCAGGGCCAGCAGCTGAAGTACGGGAAATTGCAGCAGCAACGCCTTGCCGAAGGGAATGGCATCGCTGAGGGGCAACAGATAGGCCAGGGCGGCCAGCGGCCGCTGCCAGATCGGGGGTCCGTCCATTGACTCGCTCGCGGCAGCCCAGGCTAGGCCGCGTCCAGCCGCCGCAGAGCGGCCTGTCGCATCGCCGCCACCGGCACCTCGGCCAGGCCGGTCCAGAGGCGCAGGCTGGCGGCCCCCTGGTTCACCAGCATCTCCAGGCCGTCGATCGCCCGGCAGCCCCGTTCGGCCGCGGCCCGGAGCAGGGCGCTGGGGCGGGGCACGTAGATGAGGTCGTAGACGGTGCTGCCGGCCTGCAGGCTCTGGATCTGGGCTGAAGTGAGCGGACAGCGGCTCGCCGCCTCGGGATCCCGGTTGGAGGCCATGCCCACGGGGGTGGTGTTGACGATCAGATCACTGCCGGCCAGGGCCTGCTGGAAGGCGTCCTGGGTCCGGTTGTTCTGCGGCTCGCCCGTGGGCCAGGCCAGGGCAGCCAGCCCCGGCGCCCAGCCGCGGCAGTCCTCCATGAAGGCAGCCAGGGAGCCGGGCTGGCGGCCGGCCACCAGGATGCGCGCCAGCCCCAGCTCCGCCAGGGCCGCCACCACGGCCCGGGCACTGCCGCCGCAGCCCAGCACCAGTGCCTGGCGACCCTGCCAGGGGGTGACAACACCTGCGGCCACGCCCGCCGGGCCAGGGCTCAGCGGGGCCAGAAAGCCCTCCACGTCCGTGTTGGTGCCCAGCCAGCCGCCCTCTGCCAGGGGCACCAGGGTGTTCACGGCCCCCAGCCGGGCGGCCAGCGGCGTCAGCTGGGTGGCCAGTCGGGCGGCCTGCTGCTTGTGGGGCAGGGTCACGTTGAGGCCCCGGCAGTCGATTGCCCTCAGCCCCGCCAGCACCACCTCCAGATCGGTGGCCATGGCCGGCAGGGCCAGGTAGGCCCAGTCGAGCCCCAGGGCTGCCAGAGCGGCGTTGTGCATCGCTGGCGAGAGGGAATGGCGCACGGGATTGCCCAGCACCCCGGCCAGGGCGGTGGAGGCGGAAAGGTCGTGGGCGGGGCTGGACATGCGGCTGCAGATGGGGCGGATCGGGGCGACGTGAAGGCCGTTCACTTCCTCCAGACCGTAGGCGCAGACAGGGTTATGCCCCTCGGCCGGTACGGCAACGGTTCGGGAACCACCCCTCGCCGGGGTGCAGGGCCACTGCTGAAGATGCACCAAGTCAGATTTCATTCACACCAGGAGTTGGGAACCCATGGGCAAGGTCGTCGGTATTGACCTCGGCACTACGAACAGCTGCGTCGCCGTGATGGAGGGCGGCAAGCCCACGGTGATCGCCAACGCCGAAGGGTTCCGTACGACCCCCTCGGTGGTGGCCTACACCAAGAACCAGGACAAGCTGGTCGGTCAGATCGCCAAGCGCCAGGCGGTCATGAATCCGGAGAACACCTTCTATTCGGTGAAACGCTTCATCGGCCGTCGCGTCGACGAGGTGAATGAAGAATCGAAAGAGGTGAGTTACACGGTTGAGAAGGCCGGCGCCAACGTCAAGATCAAGTCGTCGGTGCTTAACAAGCAATTCGCACCCGAAGAAATTTCGGCCGAAGTTCTGCGCAAGCTCGCCGAAGATGCCGGCAAGTATCTGGGTGAAACGGTCACCCAGGCGGTGATCACGGTGCCCGCCTATTTCAACGATTCCCAGCGCCAGGCCACCAAGGACGCGGGCAAGATCGCCGGCCTTGAGGTGCTGCGCATCATCAACGAGCCCACGGCTGCGGCTCTGGCCTACGGCCTCGACAGGAAGAGCAACGAGCGGATTCTGGTGTTCGACCTCGGCGGCGGCACCTTCGATGTCTCCGTGCTGGAAGTGGGCGACGGTGTGTTTGAGGTGCTCTCCACCAGCGGTGACACCCATCTGGGCGGTGATGACTTCGACAAGGTGATCGTTGATTACCTGGCCGCCACCTTCAAGTCCAACGAAGGCATTGATCTGCGCCAGGATAAGCAGGCTCTCCAGCGCCTCACCGAGGCGGCCGAAAAGGCCAAGATCGAGCTCTCCAGCGCCACCCAGAGCGAAATCAATCTGCCCTTCATCACGGCGACGCCGGAAGGGCCCAAGCACCTCGATCTCACCCTCACCCGGGCCAAGTTCGAGGAGCTGGCCAGCAAGCTGATTGATCGCTGCCGGGTGCCGGTGGAGCAGGCCCTCAAGGACGCCAAGCTCTCCACCAGCGAGCTCGATGAGATCGTCATGGTCGGCGGTTCCACCCGCATCCCGGCCGTGCTGGAGCTGGTCAAGCGGATCACCGGCAAGGATCCCAACCAGACCGTCAACCCCGATGAAGTGGTGGCCGTCGGTGCCGCCATCCAGGGCGGTGTGCTGGCCGGTGAGGTCAAGGACATCCTGCTGCTCGACGTCACGCCCCTCTCGCTCGGGGTCGAAACCCTCGGCGGTGTGATGACCAAGATGATCACCCGCAACACCACGATCCCGACCAAGAAGGCCGAGGTGTATTCCACCGCGGTGGATGGTCAGACGAACGTCGAGATCCACGTGCTCCAGGGCGAGCGCGAGATGGCCAGCGACAACAAATCCCTGGGCACCTTCCGCCTCGATGGCATCCCGCCCGCTCCCCGTGGTGTGCCCCAGATCGAAGTCACCTTCGACATCGACGCCAACGGCATCCTCAGTGTCACCGCCAAGGACAAGGGCAGCGGCAAGGAGCAGAGCATCTCGATCACCGGGGCCTCCACCCTCAGTGATACCGAGGTGGACAAGATGGTCAGGGATGCGGAGACCAATGCTTCCGCCGACAAGGAGAAGCGCGAGAAGATCGACCTGAAGAACCAGGCCGAAACCCTCGTCTATCAGGCGGAGAAACAGCTCGGCGAGCTGGGCGACAAGGTGGGCGCCGAAGACAAGGCCAAGGTGGAAAGCTCCTCCGCCAAGCTCAAGCAGGCCATCGGCAGCGAAGACTTCGACACGATGAAGTCTGAGCTTGAAACGCTGCAACAGGCCCTCTATGCCGCCGGCGCGGCTGTTTATCAGAACGCCGCCGCCGCTGATGGGGCCGCTGCCCCCGGTGGTAACGGCTCCTCAGCCGGCGCCGGCAGCGCCACCGACGATGTCATCGACGCCGAATTCAGCGAGAGCAAGTGAAGCCCGGCAGGGGCCGCCTTGGTGGCCCCTTCACCCAGCGGTGGCGTGACAGCTGTTGATGCAGCGTCTGTACGCCGCCCGGTCAACGATTCTTTCACCAGGCCTCCTGCAATCGGAGGCTTTTTTGTGGCCAGCGGCCCTTTCTGTCCCTGGGCTCCATCCATCCTGGGCCCGCGAGTGGTCCTGACCAAAGCAGCGCCGATCGAGGGCAGCCGGATTCATGCCCTGCGGCGTCGTAATCGCCTGGCGATAGGCCTCGATTCCGCTGTGACCGTGGAGATTGGGGTGAAACAAGCGAAGACCTGGCTGCTGACCCCATGGCCCCATCCAATTGGCTCCGTCATGCCTCTTTGGTGTGTACTCCTGCGTGATTCGCGGGACGTCTGCTTCGCCATCACCCAGGCCAGCGGGCTTTTCAATCGAGCGTGACAAACACGGACGTCCGCGCTTGGCCATCAACGGCGCGGCTCCGATGTCCCCGTCCGGTCGTATCCTCTGCGAACAGAATTGTTCCCGGACCGAAGCGTCGGATGCTACCGTCGCCGATTTCTATGTCCACCGCCCCGGCGAGCAGGAGAATCGCTTGTCGCCGAGGCGCAGGATGCCAGTCATAATTATACTCAGGGCCGGTTTCTCGCAGGATGAGTCCTGTTGCCGGGATGCAGCCAGACAAGCGGCCAATGGACCCCTGATCGCTCAAGGGAATTTCAAGATCCTCAAAGTGGGACTCTCCATCCGATCCGGTGTAGAGGCGTGTCACTTGCATGGATGTTCCCCTTGGATTGCCGTATGAGATTGGTGCTGCATGGTCGTGGTGCGTCTGACCCAGCAGCAACCAGGGTCGCTTGAGTGTGGCGAACAAGGTAAGTCCAAGGTCCGCGCGCGGATCACGGGTTCGGTTCAGTGCATTGTTGTGCGACAACCTTATGGCGCGATAACGAGAAACGAGGTTTCTGCCTCAGCAGATGTGGAACATGAGGCCGTACTCACCTGCCATTTGGGCCACGCTTGTGACATCCGGTGATCCGGGCGGAACCTCGCGATCAAGCGGTGGTGCACATCTGGACGGCATCGGGTGGCTGTTCTCATCAGCGGCTGAAGCAAGAACCGTCACAGGGGTGCCGGCAATGCTGGGTGTGGGGCTGCGATCACCGAGCTTCATGGCGGAACAGTTGTTGACTCCTGATCTTCACTTGCCACAAATCCGGTTGATGATCTGTGGGTTGTCAATTCGCAATTGGCCGGGATAGCGTGCGATCTCTGAAGTGGATCGTTACAGCAGGCCTGAATCTGTTGCGGTTGGCAGTTGGCCTGGAGCAGCAGCATCGTCAACCGCTGCGCGGAAGGCTGTGCCCGTAGCCGAGTCTCGCCCAGATTCTTTGCAGTCACTACGTTCTGGCCTGGTTCAGGGGCGTCTGTGGAGGGCTCGGGCGTGGAGCTGTGGGCGACAGGCTCCTAGGGCTTCAGTGTTTCCAGGGAGCGGCGCGACTGGGCCAGCACCGGTGCCGGCAGGCTCACATAGCCGAGGCCGGGGGCGGCGGCCTGGGCGCTCTCGGAAAGGGTGTAGCCGAAGGTCTGCTTCAGGACCGGCAGCTTGGCGCCGTTGCCACTCCTGTAGAGCAGGATCCAGGAGAAGGTCACAATCGGGTAGCCCGTCCGGGGGTTGGGGTTGCTGCCGGTGAGATCGGCACCGAGGTGGATGGAGGCCAGGGCCTCGGCTGCGTTCTCGATGCTGGGCTTGAGCGTGGCACCTGAGGCATTCCTGAGGCTGGCTGCCTGCAGGTTCCCTTTGACATAGGCCATTTCCAGGTAGCCGATGGAGCCATCCATCTGGCTGAGCTGGGCGGCCACCCCTTCATTCCCCTTGGCACCCACCCCGGTGGGCCAGGTGACGGCCTTGCCCTGGCCCGGACCTGCCTTCCAGGTAGGACTGATGGCAGCCAGGTGGGCAGTGAAGTTGGCGGTGGTACCGGAGCCGTCCGAGCGGACCACCACCCTGATCGGTTTGCTGGCGCAGCCCAGTTGCCTGAAGTCGTTGATCTTGCCGAGGAAGATGTCGGCCAGTTGGCTCTGGCTGAGTTTCAGCTCGCATCCCCTGTCGTTGTAGACCACGGCGATCGCACCGGCTGTCATCGGCAGCTGGACGACCCCCCTGGGCACCTTGGCGATTTCTGCAGCCTTCATCGGCACGTCGCTGGCCGCGAAGTCGACGGTGCCGGCGATGAATTGGCGCACACCGGCCCCGGATCCCACCGACTGATAGTTGACCCTGGTCCCCTGGCTGGCCATCTGCTGGAACCAGCGCTGGTAGATGGCGGCCGGAAAGGACGCTCCTGCTCCGCTGAGGCCAGGGGTGTTGCAACCGGCCAGGCCAAGGCAGGCGGCGCTGAACACCAGGGCGTTCGTGAATCTGCGGCGGGCCGGCGCAGTCATGAAGGATCTGACGGGACCGGCTGGACCTTAGGTGTCCATCCTGCCGGCTTCGATCTGCTCCAGCACCCAGACGGCCGTTGCCGGCGCCAGCAGGACCCCATTGCGGTAATGGCCGCTGGCCAGCAGCACTCCAGGGGCGATCGCCTCCAGCACCGGCGCCGCCTGCCCGACCGGCCTGGTCCTCAGCCCCTGCCAGCGGCGCCGTTCCTGGGCCTGCTGCAGCCAGGCTGGGGCGGTGCCGTTGAGGCTGCGCAGCGCCGAGAGGGAGGCTTCATCGGCGGCGTGGCCCGGTTCAAGTGTGGCTCCGAGCCAGAAGCGATCGCCTCCCGCCAGATCGGGCCTGGGGATCAGGTTGGCGCCCTGCCAGTTGATGACGCCCGGCCAGTTCCAGCCGGGGGTGCGGGCTGTCCCCGCATCGCACCGTTCCAGCTCCAGGGCCTGGCCCAGCACCGGCTCCATCGCCAGCTCCCGGCCCAGGCTGGCCAGCAGCCCCCGCAGGCCGACCCCACCCGCCAGGACCACCCAGTCGGCCTCGCTGTGGCCGCCGCTCTCAAGCAGCACCCGCCAGCGGCAGCCCACGGATTCGAGGGCGACGGCGTTGTCGCTGATGGCTGTGATCCCCAGCCGAACGGTGTCCCTGGTGATGGCCTCCAGGGCTTCGCCCGGATCGATCTGGCCATCGTCCGGGCTGTGCAATCCGCCCAGGGCTCCGTTCGGCAGCTCGGGGCTGAGGGCTTCCAGGCGGGATTGATCCCACAGCTCCAGGCCCAGGGACCGGCGGCGTGGATCGCTGCTCAGCAGCCGCTGCCGTTCCAGGTCGGCGGCACTGGTGGCGATCAGCAACAGCCCCTGGCGCCAGGGGATCGGCCGGTCGCGGCTGGCCAGCTCTTTTCGCCACAGATCCCAGAGTTCCAGGCTCTGCTGGCGCAGCCGCCAGCTGCGGCCGCTGCTGCGATGGAACACCCTGGCCATCAGGACCCCCAGCGCCGCTCGGCTGCCATTGGGGCGGTCCGGACAGCTGCCGGGGTCGATCAGCTGGACCTCATGGCCCTGAAGCAGCAGGCGCCAGGCACAGGCAGCCCCCACAAGCCCAGCACCGACGACGATGACGCTGCTGGCCTGGCGGGACCCGTGGCTGTCGGCCGAGGCGGACTCAGCCACCCCGAACGGTTCAGACCTGTTTGAGATCGATTTTCACCTGTTCGGGCAGCACCTGGGCATAGAGGCCAAAGCCGCTGGCCACCTTGATGTAAGCCTTGCGCATCAACTCAGGATCCTGAAGGCGGGCGGCCTCGTCGAGCTGGGCCAGGGCGGTCTTGAGCTGGTTGGCGCGGGCTTCGGCTTCGGGCTGGTCAGCCGGGAGCAGCAGGCGATTGATGTAGAGCATCTCGCGGCTCACTTCCTGCATCGGCCCGTGGATGAGGTTGCGGGTGAAGACCCAGTTGCGATCCTTGACCAGGGCGGCCAGTTCGGGCAGACGATCGCGGGCTGCCAGGAAGCCCTCCGCCTGGCGCTCGATCGCGGCGATGTTGTCGGGGCTGATGGTGGCGGCGGCCTTGGACTGGCTGTCGCAGGCGACCAGGGACACACTCAGCACCACCGCCAGGACGAGCATCAGCAGTGTCCTGAGGCCCTGAACCAGGCCGCTGGCGCCTGTCCCGGGGCCGGCTTCATCGCAACCGCCCCACAGGGGCTGGCGGCTGGGGAGCGGCAGGACTGCTGGAGCCTGATGAACGGCCTTGGACATGCTCACGGCCATGGGGCAGGCGATCGGGTCGATTGCGCGACTTTACCGAGGGTCGTAGGTTTCACGGCCTGTTCTGTAGCCCCTCGCAACGGAGCCAGCGAGAGCCCATGGCCTGGGCTCTGCTGCAGCCACAATGCCCATGGCTCCGAGCTGTCATGCCTTCTCCAACCGCAATCCTGCAGCTGATCTGCCCTGACCGTCCCGGTCTGGTCAGCGAGCTGTCGGGCTGGGTGGCGGCCAACGGCGGCAACATCCGCCATGCCGATCACCACACCGATGCCGGTGCCGGCCTGTTCCTGAGCCGCATCGAATGGGGCCTGGAGGGATTCGGACTGCCGCGCGAGGCGATCGCGCCGGCCGTTGTCGCTCTGGGGGCCCGCCTGGGTGGAGAGGGTCAGGTGCACTTTTCCGATGTGTTGCCCCGGGTGGCGATCTTCGTCAGCCGTCAGAGCCATGGCCTGGTGGATCTGCTCTGGCGCACCCGCTCCGGTGAGCTGCCGATGCAGGTGCCGCTGGTGGTGTCCAACCATCCCGATCTCCAGGCGGAGGCCGAGGCTGCCGGCGCCTGCTTTGTCCACACGCCGATCCATGCCGGCAACCGGGCCGCCGGCGAGGAGCAGCAACTGACCTTGCTGGCGGAGCACGGCATCGAGCTGGTAGTGCTGGCCAAATACATGCAGGTGCTCAGTCCCGATTTTCTGGCCCGCTTCAGCACGGTGATCAACATCCACCATTCCTTCCTGCCCGCCTTCCAGGGTGCCCAGCCCTATCACCGCGCCTGGGAGCGGGGCGTGAAGCTGATCGGCGCCACCGCCCACTTCGTGACCGAGGAGCTCGATGGCGGGCCGATCATTGAGCAGGCCACCGTGCATGTGAGCCATCGCGACGAGGTGGACGATCTGATCCGCAAGGGACGGGATACGGAGCGACTGGCCCTCTCCCGCGCGGTGCGTCTCTACCTGAGGCGCCAGGTGATGGTGTACCGCGGCCGCACGGCCGTGTTCGAGTGAGCCGGAACCTGATGACTCCGAGCCTTCCACCAGCTCTCGATCAGCGCCTGCTGGCCCATCGACCGCCCCAGGCCAGTCCGCTCGGCTGGCGCTGTTTTCAGCTGGGGATGCTGCTGGTGGCCAGCAGTGCTTTTCTGGCGGCCATCCCGTTGCTGCTGGCTCTGATCCTCGGCAGTCGCGGCCGCCGTTCGCCCTTCGAGGATCGGCTGAACCTGGTGCTGCTGGTGGTGTCGATCCTGATGCTGCTGGGCTGCATCCAGGCCAGTAGTGGCTGGCTGGCTTGGGTCGGCCTGGGCAACTGGTTGCCGTTTTTCTGGGCCTTCTGGGGATTCCAGCCCTATCTGGCCAGCGCCGCGGCCCGGCGCCGGGTGGGCCTGCTGCTGCTCTCGGGCACGGTGCCGGTGATCGTCACCGGGCTCGGCCAGCTGTGGTGGGGCTGGAGCGGGCCCTTCCAGCAGCTGGGAGGGCTGATCATCTGGCATCTCCATGCCGGCGGCAATCCCCCCGGCCGGCTGGCCGGCCTGTTTGATTACGCCAACATCGCCGGCTCCTGGCTGGCCGTGGCCTGGCCCTTCGCCCTGGCTGCCCTGCTGCAGCCCGGCCTGGCCCGCTGGTTGAGGGGGGTCGCCCTGGTGCTCGCCGCCGCCCTGGTGGCGGCGATCTTCCTGACCGATTCCCGCAATGCCTGGGGGGCCCTGCTGCTGGCCCTGCCGCTGGTGGTCGGGCCCGCCAGCTGGTTCTGGTTGCTGCCGATGCTGGCCGTGGCGGTGTTGTTGCTGGCCGCCGCCAGCGTGGCCTGGGTGCCGGAGCTGCTGCAGCATCCCGCCCGAGCCCTGGTGCCGGAGGCGATCTGGGGCCGGCTCAGCGATCTCCAGTTCGCCGGTCAACGGCCGCTGGCCGTGACCCGCCTGGCCCAGTGGCAGGTCGCCATCGGCCTGATCGGCGAGCGGCCCTGGCTGGGCTGGGGAGCGGCTGCCTTCAGCCTCATTTACCC
This sequence comes from Synechococcaceae cyanobacterium, assembly GCA_947378425.1. Lineage (GTDB taxonomy): Bacteria > Cyanobacteriota > Cyanobacteriia > PCC-6307 > Cyanobiaceae > Cyanobium. Next base: position 44,841 of record CANCJV010000022.1, on the reverse strand, counting down.
CCTGCGCACTGGCCACTGGCATGGCCATCCCCATAATCTGCCGATCGACCTGGCGGTCAGCCATGGCCTGCCGGTGGCGATCCTGGTGGTGGCTCTGGTGATCTGGCTGCTGTGGCGTTCGGCCCGCCAGGGCATGCTGTGCGCGGCGATCTTCGAGCGCGCCTGGTGGGCCTCCGCCTTCGTGCTGGTCTGCCTGCATGCCACCGACATTCCTTTCTATGACAGCCGCATCAACATCGCCGGCTGGGTGCTGCTGGTGGGGCTGCGCATGGCGGCACAGCCCGAGCCTGAGCTGAGCTGAGGGTCCCGATCGGGCCGGCTCAGGTGGTGGCCAGGGCTTCGCGGCGATGGCCGGCCAGGGTGCTTTTGGGCAGGGGGCCCTGCAGATGCTCCCAGGGCAGCACTCGCTCGTCGCTCCAGTTCCCATGCACCACCTGCTCCCAGGAGGGCGGCAGCACCGCGTGGAGGGGATCGACCAGGGGCGCGTCGCCGCAAAGCACATCCCGGTAGGCCTTTTTCCAGCCCCCCAGGCTCTCGTGCTGGCCCCGGGCGGCGGCGATCACCGGCGCCAGGCGACGATCGCTGCGGGAGATCAGGGCCTGGATCACGCTCCAGCCGTAGCTTTCGGGCCTCAGCTCGATGCCCTTGGGCTTCAGGCGTTTCGCCAGCCCTTTGAGGCGCTTCTCCGCTTCCGGCCGCACCCCCAGCCACTGGAACGGCGTGTGGGCCTTGGGCACGAAGGTGCTCACCCCCAGGCTCAGGCGCAGGCCCGGCACCGATTGCTTGAGAGAGAGCAGCAGTTCGGCGGTGGCTTCGATGTCCGCCTCCTCCTCCGTCGGCAATCCGGCCATGCCGTAGAGCTTCAGGGCGCTCAGGCCCCCCTCCTTGGCGTAGCGGGCTGCGGCGACGATCTCCTCACCCGTCAGCTTCTTGTTGATCACGCGACGCAGGCGCTCGCTGCCGCTCTCGATCGCGATCGTCAGCGACTTGCTGCCCCGTTTGGCCAGGATCTCGGCCAGCTGCGGCGTGACCGTGGCGGCCCGCACCGAGCTGACGCTGACGCGGGTGCCCTCGAAGCGATCCTGATCGAGCCAGCTCAGCAGGTCGGCGAACTGGGGATGCTGGGTGACCGAGGCCCCCAGCAGGCCCAGCCGTTGGGTGGCTTTCAGGCCGGTCTCCACCGCCGGGATCAGGCCGTCGTCGAGGGAGGCGGTGCGAAACGGCAGGGTGAGATAGCTGGCCAGGCAGAAGCGGCACAGCTCCGGGCAGCTGCGGGCCACCTCCACCATGTGGATCGAGGGCCAGGCCGCTTCCGGCGTGATCACCATGGAGTGGCTGAGGGTGTTGCCCCGCCAGGTCTGTTTGGTCACCGTGGCCGGAATCGTGGCCTCAAGGGGTTCGATCGCCAGCAGCTCGCCTTCGGGGCTGTAGCGGGGTGCGTACAGGGAGGGCACATAGACCCCCGGCACCCGGGCCAGGGCCCGCAGTCGCTCCTGTCGGGGGGCGTGGCGCCGCTCGAGCAGTGCGTCGATGAAGGCGGGCAGCAGCAGTTCGCCGTCGCCGAGCAGCACCACATCGAGGAAGGGGGCCAGCGGTTCGGGATTGGCGGTGAGCACCGGTCCGCCGCCGAAGACGATCGGATCGCGATCGTCGCGCTGGTGGCTCCACAGGGGGATGCGCTGGCGTTCGAGCAGATCCAGCAGCACCGGGCCATCCAGCTCCCAGCTGAGGGAGAGGCCGAACAGCTCGGGATCCCGGTGCGCCGGGTCGCCCTGGTCAGTGAACAGGCGGCGCACATCCACATCCGGCCGCTGGGCCAGCGTGGCCCACACCACCTGATAGCCCAGGCTGGTGATCCCCACGGTGTAGGTGCTGGGAAAAGCCAGCACGGTCCGCAACGCCCCGGCCTCGGGAACTGTGGGTTCAAACAGCAGGGTTTCCTGGTTCAGGGCGGGGAGGGCTGCGGAGGGGTGTGACCTCCCAGCCTGTCACCGGGGCCGGCCACAGCGGCGGCCGTACGGCGCCGCCCTGCTCAGCCACCACGCGCCAGATGGCCGCCCAGAACACCCGGGGAGCCGGATGGCGATCCGGGTTGGTTGCTCAAGTCGGAGCTGCGCGGTGGGGGACTCTGGCCATGTCGGGGAGCCTCAGCAGTCTGGGGACGCCATCCGCTGGCGATGGGGACGGCGGGGATCCCTTGCCAGCTCTGGGATCGGTTGAGCATGACCGGGCGCAGGGTTAGACCGAGAGCAGCGATCGAGGTTCTGTGAAGTCACCAAAGCAAGCCTTGGGCACCCTGGGACTGGGTCTGTGCCTGCTTTCGGCGGCCTTGCTGCCGGTCCGGATGGCCGCGGCCCGAGCGGCCGGGGAGCCGCTGATCAGCCAGCCCGCCAGGGTCCGGATCCAGCAGGGTTGGCTGCGTGGCGTGGTTCGCCATCACGTGGTGGAGTTCCGCGGCATTCCCTACGCCGCCTCCACGGCCCGGGAGAAGCGCTGGACCCTGCCCGTGCCCGCCGCCGCATGGAGTGGGCTGCGCGATGCCAGTGCCTTCGGTCCGGCCTGCCCCCAGGAGGCGCGCTTCAATCTCACCGAGGCCAGTGACGCCGAAGACTGCCTCAGCATCAACGTGAGCGTGCCGCAGCAGCGGCACGCCGGGCGCCGGCTGCCGGTGCTGGTCTGGATCCATGGAGGCGCCTTCGTGGGCGGTGGCTCCAATCTCTATCGGCTCGATGCCCTGGCCAGACAGGGCGTGGTGGTGGTGAGTTTCAACTACCGGCTTGGGGTGCTGGGGTTCATGCCCCATCCAGCCTTTGATTCGGCCACCAATGGCAATCTGGGTCTGGTGGATCAGCGCGAGGCCCTGCGCTGGGTTCAGAGCAACATTGCCGCCTTCGGTGGTGATCCGGCCAACGTCACCCTGGGTGGAGAGTCGGCCGGGGCGGGTTCAATCTGCATGCATCTCGCCGCACCCGAGCTGTCACGAGGTCTCTTTCATCAGGCGCTGGTGATCAGTGGCGGCTGCCTGGCTTCCTTGCCTTCGGTGCAGACCTATGAGCAAGAGGTGGGTCTGCCGATCGCGGCCAGGCTGGGCTGTGACAAGGTCGGCGACGCCCTGGCCTGCTTGCGCCGCATCCCGGTGCAGCGCCTGGTACAGGTCGGTGGCGAGGTGACGGCAGGCAAGACCATGTCGTTTGGCCCCTCGATCGGGGCTGCCCAGGCCACGCCGCGCACCGTTCGGGATGCGCTGCGCAATGGTCAGGTGATGAAGGTGCCGTTGTTGATGGGTGGGGCGCGCGATGAGTTGCGGCTGTATATCGGCTACGACCAGCAGTCCCAGGACCCTGCGCGGGTGGTGACTGCGGGGAACTACAAGCAAAGATTGATTGGCAAGTATGGCTATACACCTGATCAGATCAACGAAGATCGGCCGCAGCAGATTCTGGCTCGTTTCCCGCTGCAGGATCCGCAGCGGGCACCGGAGCAGGTCGGTTCGGTGATGTCTCACTACAACCCGGCGGTGGGCATCAACAACTGTCTCTACTTGCATACCGCCAGCGCTTTTCGGCGTTTTGCCAAGGTGCCGATTTATCAGTTTGAATTTGCTGATCCCAAGGCGTTGGTGCTTGGCGTCGGCATTGCTGCCAAGCCTGATCCCGGCATGGACTTTGGCGCCGTGCATTCAGCTGCGCTCAATTATCTGTTCCCCAATCTCTCCAATACCAAGCGGATCGATGCCCCTGATCTGCCTGTCGATTCCCAGCTCCTGGCAGGCCAGATGCAGGCATTGGTTGCGAGTTTTGCGACTCAGGGTGTGCCTTTGGCCAAGGGGCTACCTGCCTGGCCGGTATACAACTCCGGCAAGGATGATGTGATGCTGCTGGTGCCGAAGCGTTCAGCCTTGCACGATGCGGATGCGGCCCATTTCTGTGGATTCTGGCGTCAGCTCTATCCTGAGTTCTTGGCCAATCCCTAGAGGCTGGCTGCCCCGGCTCGGCTACACCTCCGCCAGCACTTTCGCCTCCTCCTCGGCACTCACCCCCGGCTGCTGTCCTCAAGCTCTTGTCGCCGAGCAGCACCCCATCGAGGAAGGGGGCCAGTGGTTCGGGATTGGCGGTGAGCACCGGTCCACCACCGAAGACGATCGGATCGCGATCGCCGCGCGGGTGGCTCCACAGGGGGATGGGCTGGCGTTCGAGCAGATCCAGCAGCACCGGGCCATCCAGCTCCCAGCTGAGGGAGAGGCCGAACAGCTCGGGATCCCGGTGCGCCGGGTCGCCCTGGTCGGCGAACAGGCAGCGCACATCCACATCCGGCCGCTGGGCCAGCGTGGCCCACACCACCTGATCGCCCAGGCTGGTGATGCCTACTGAGTAGGCGCTGGGTGGCCGGCACGGCGGGCTTGAGCAGCAGAGTTTTCTGGTTCAGGGGGTACCGGGTTCAGCCTCCAGCACCTCGGGCCCTGGGTCCTGCCGGCGCAGCTGAGCGGCGGCCAGGGGGTCTCCTCCACAATGGGGTCCACCTGGTCCACGGGGCGGTCCGGATGGGTTTTGATCCCCGCCGCTGGCGGCCATCCCCTGGCAGCCGGCCGGTCACCGCCAATCTGGACGGCCTGCTGGCTGAGAACGCGTCCCTGCACCGGGAGGTGCGCCAACTGCGCCAGCAGCTGGAGCAATTGCGGCAGCCCCGCCCCCAGGACGGTGGCAGGCGGGTCAGCAACGGCGCCGCGCCCACCATCACCCCCCAACTGGTGGAGCTCTGGGGGGAGGCGATGGCCCGCCATCCCGGCTGGTCGGGGTTGCGGATCGGCCCGCCCGGGGGCCTGCGGGGCCTGGTCGAGGAGCTGCGCGCCCAGGCCTGGAATCCAGCCCTCAGCCTGGAGGAGGAGCTCAATCGCCGCCAAGCCGGTCTCGGCACCGAGCTGGCGGCTGCCCTGCGGGGGCCCCACAGCCGCAGCCGTTGGGCGGTGCGCGCCGCCTTCGCCCTCTACGGCCCGCGGGCGACCGAGTGGCTGAGCGAGGAGCCGTTGCGGGTGGTGGTGGAGCTGGGGCGACGGCTGGACAGGCGGGACCAGCGCCGGGGTACCCGCACCGCGAACCACAGCTCCAGCGGCAGTTCCTCCGCTGGACCTTCCGATGGCGCCAGGCCGAAGCGGAAGCCACCGCAGCCCGATCCGCGCGGCGAGGCGCTCCGGCTGCTGGGCCTGGAGGCCGGCGCCAGCCGTGACCTGATCAAGCGCACCTACCGACAGCTGGCCAAGAACCACCATCCCGACCTCGGCGGTGATGCCGAGGCCTTTTTGCGCCTGGATGCCGCCTACCGGCTGCTGATGGCCCGTTGAGGATCGGCTGGTCGCCTACACCTCCGCCAGCACCTTCGCCTCCTCCTCGGCACTCACCACCCGGCCGCTGTCTTCGAAGCCTTCGATCTGATCGAAGTTGAGGTAGCGGTAGAGCTCATCGGCCAGGGGGTCGATCTTGGCCGCAGCGATCGCCAGGTAGTCGGCGGGGGAGGGAATACGGCCCAGCTGGGCGCAGACCGCCGCCAGTTCGGCGCTGCCCAGATACACCTGGGCGCCATTGCCGAGGCGGTTGTTGAAGTTGCGCGTGCTGGTCGAGAACACGGTGGTGTTGTCCTCCACCCGGGCCTGGTTGCCCATGCACAGCGAGCAGCCGGGCATCTCCATGCGGGAACCGGCCGCCTCAAAGATGGCGTAATAGCCCTCCTGTTTCAGCATCTCCTCGTCCATGCGGGTGGGCGGGCAGACCCAGAGATTGGCCTTGTTGGCACCCTGGCCTTCCAGCACCTTGGCAGCGGCGCGGTAATGGCCGATGTTGGTCATGCAGGAGCCGATGAACACCTCATCGATCTGCTCTCCGGCCACATCGGAAAGCAGCTTGACGTTGTCGGGATCGTTGGGGCAGGCCAGGATCGGCTCTTTAAGGTCGTCGAGGTTGATCTCAATCACGGCGGCGTAGTCGGCATCGGCGTCGGCCTCCAGCAGCACCGGATCGGCCAGCCAGGCCTCCATCGCCTTGATGCGGCGGGCCAGGGTGCGGGAATCCTGGTAGCCGCGGGCGATCATGTTCTTCATCAGCGCCACGTTGCTGCGCAGGTATTCGCTCACCGTCTCGATCGAGAGCTTGATCGTGCTGCCGGCGCAGGAGCGCTCGGCGGTGGCATCGGTGAGTTCAAAGGCCTGCTCCAGTTTGAGATCAGGGAGCCCTTCGATCTCCATGATCCGGCCGGAGAAGATGTTTTTCTTGCCGGCTTTTGCCACCGTCAGCAGGCCCTGCTGGATCGCCACATAGGGGATGGCGTTGACCACATCGCGCAGGGTGATGCCCGGCTGCAGTTGGCCTGAAAACTTCACCAGCACCGATTCGGGCATGTCGAGCGGCATGGCGCCGATGGCGGCGGCGAAGGCGACCAGGCCCGAACCGGCCGGAAAGGAGATGCCGAGGGGGAAGCGGGTGTGGCTGTCACCGCCGGTGCCAACGGTGTCAGGCAGCAGCAGGCGGTTGAGCCAGCTGTGGATGATGCCGTCGCCGGGGCGCAGGGCGACGCCGCCGCGGGAGCTGATGAAATCGGGCAGCTCGGCGTGGGTCTTCAGATCCACCGGCTTCGGGTACGCGGCGGTGTGGCAGAAGCTCTGCATCACTAGGTCCGCCGAGAAGCCCAGGCAGGCCAGCTCCTTCATCTCATCGCGGGTCATCGGCCCGGTGGTGTCCTGGCTGCCGACGGTGGTCATCAGCGGCTCGCAGCTGGTGCCGGGGCGCACGCCGGCCAGGCCGCAGGCCTTGCCCACCATCTTCTGCGCCAGGGTGAAGCCCCTGGCACTGTCGGCGGGGGCTGCCGGGCGGATGAACAGATCGTTGGGGGGAAGGCCCAGCTGGGCGCGCACCTTGTCGGTGAGGGAGCGGCCGATCAGCAGGGGGATGCGGCCACCGGCGCGCACTTCATCGGTGATGGTGCTGGGTTTGAGCTCAAAGTGGGCGACGATGGCGCCGGCATCAGCTTCGCCGGCGGCGCGTTCGATCGTGCCGTCGTAGGGGCGGATCGTGATCACATCGCCGGAGTTGAGGGCACTGACATCGCATTCGATCGGCAGGGCACCGGAATCCTCGGCCGTGTTGAAGAAGATCGGCGCGATCTTGCCGCCCAGGATCACTCCTCCACTGCGCTTGTTGGGCACATGGGGGATGTCGGTGCCGGTGTGCCACAGCACCGAGTTGATGGCGGATTTGCGCGAGCTGCCGGTGCCGACGACATCGCCCACGTAGGCGACGGGATGGCCCTTGCGCTTGAGTTCGGCGATCAGGTCAAGCCCGCCGGGCATCCGCGTTTCCAGCATCGCGTTGGCGTGCAGGGGGATGTCGGGGCGGGTGGTGGCGTGGGTGGCGGGGGAGAGATCGTCGGTGTTGGTTTCACCCTCCACCTTGAACACCGTCACGGTGATCTCAGCCGGCAGCGGGGGTTTGGCGGTGAACCATTCGCCTGTCGCCCAGCTGTCCACCACCTGCCTGGCCCAGGCATTGGTGGCGGCCAGCTCCAGCACGTCGTTGTAGGCGTCGTAGACGAGCAGGGTGCGGCTCAGGCCGCTGGCGGCCTCGGCGGCGATGGTGGGATCGGCGCTGGAGAGCAGGGCAATCAGGGCGGCGACGTTGTAGCCGCCGATCATCGTCGCCAGCAGCCGCACCGCTGCGATCGGGCTCACCAGAGGGCTGGTGGCGCTGCCCTGGGCGATGGCGCTCAGCCAGGTGGCCTTGACGTAGGCGGCCTCATCGACGCCCGGCGGAATCCGCTCGCTCAGCAGCTCCAGCAGGAAGGCCTCCTCGCCGGCGGGGGGCTGTTGCAGCAGTTCAGTCAGGGCCTGGGCCTGGGGGGCATTCAGGGGCAGGGCCGGCACCCCCAGGGCCTCGCGCTCGGCCGCAGCGGCGCGGTAGGCGGGCAGCAGCTCGGCGGGGGAGAGGGGGTTGGTGGACATTCCTTTGGGCTCAGCGCAGGGCAAGGAGCCCATTTTCCGCTCTGGCCGCCCCTCCCCTGGTGGCAATCGCGACAGCTGTCCCTGTCAGGGGGGCTCTCACGCCATGGGCTGGTGCATCGGGTTCGGGCCCCCGGGGTGGCCTGAGGCTCGTCCCTGGCGGCGGATCTGCCCCAGGGCTCTACTCAGGGCGTGCGGTTTGATGCCAGATCAAGGAGGGCAGAATGACGCCGGCCAGCACAGTGCCCACCCCGACCAGCGTGCCGAGATTGAGCGGTTCACCCAACACCACGGTGGCACTGAAGACGGACACCACCACGGCCAGGCTGCCCCAGAGTTCCACCGTGGCCACCGGCCAGGAGAGCAGCGAGCCTCGCTCGGCGACGCCGCCCACCAAGCGGACGAGCAGGCCGTAGCCGCCAATCATGCCCAGCACCCACCAAAGCTCCAATTGCCAGAAGTAGTGGGCCCCGAAACGCGCGATTTCGATCAGAGCAAAAATCAGGGCACTGACGATCGCCCCGATGCCCAGGGTGATGCCCTGACCTAGATCAAGCCCCTCCAGGCTGCGATTGGTGATGTCGAAGGTGGCATAGGCCAGGACGGAGATCAGCACCAGCGCGACCCCCAGAAGATCGTCCCCGCCTCCATCGGCCATGCCACCCATCGCCTGCGACGACAGCACCAATCCGGCGCTGATCAGCGCCAGGCTCAGGATGAACCCCTTCGGCAGGCGTTCCTTCAGAACAACCAGAGCCAGCAGGGCTGAGACAGGCAGCAGCAGCGAGAAGATCAGGCTCTGACCGATGACGCTGAGGTGCTTCAGGGAGATGAAGAAACTCAGGGGTCCGAGGAACATTCCGCAGAAGGCCCCACCAGCAATGGCCTGTTGGGCTGGTCTGTTCAGGCGCTGCCAATCCGTCGGCAGGCGATGACGATCGGCGAACAGCAGGGTGATGCCTACCAGCAGGAAGGAGAAGAAGTACACGTTGCTGAAGCGGATCGGATCCAGTCCACCTCCAGTGGCCAGCACATGCTTGGCTCCCTGATTCTGCAGCCACTTGAGCAGGGTGGAATCAATGCCGTCAAGCAATACATAGACTGCCAGAGTGCCAATGGCCAGTGATTTCACACCTAAACCTCTGCTGATGCGCTGCGCGAGCAGATTAGGGCCTGCCCGGCTGAAGAGCATGCAGGTGCGACCTGGCGTGAGGCACTGGTTTCCGGCGGGTCGTGATCGATCTGGCGGCTGAATCAGGGCCACCCCGTCCCAGCCCGCGTCGATGGTTCCAGGGCGCTGGAGGATGCCGCATCCGCTGGCGGCTCCTGCGGTGGCTCCCCTGGGGAGGTGGGTACTCCAGCGGAGCGGCAGAAACGCCGCCGCAACCCTGGTGAGCTGGCGGCATGCTGCGCTGAGGCAGACCGGCATTCCCCTGCCGGCAGCGGAGGATGACCCTCAAGGGCTCAATACTTGGGCGGAGCTGCCCCGCCGTCTCGGGGGCGAGCCCGGCAACGCCTGCAGCGGATCCCACGGTTGTGAGCTCGGCTCGGGTTCGACGGTGTGGTGGGACCCGCCGCAGCTGCCTGCGGGCGCGACGGCTCAGATCTCGGTGGAAGGTGGGCTGCTGAATCAGGGCCCGGGGGGCCCGCTCCTAGGGTGAGTGGCTTGGCTAGGGCCTCTGGTCTGCGGGTTTCGGCATGATTTCCACCTCCGATCTCCACATCGTCGAAACCCGTCCCTTGGTGCCGCCGGCGGTTCTGCACGCCGAGCTGCCGATCAGTGAGCAGGCTGCCCGCACCGTGCAGCTGGCCAGAGAACGGATCAAGGCAATTCTGCATGCCGGCGATCACCGTCTGCTGGTGATCGTCGGGCCCTGTTCGGTCCACGACGTGGCGGCCGCCAGGGAGTATGCGGCCATCATCGCCGAGGCCCAGCGCCGCCATCGGGACGACCTCGAGGTAGTGATGCGGGTGTACTTCGAAAAACCGCGCACCACCGTGGGCTGGAAGGGTCTGATCAACGATCCCCATCTCGATGGCAGCTACGACATCAACACCGGCCTGCGGCGGGCCCGGGGGCTGTTGCTGCACCTGGCGGAGCTGGGTCTGCCGGCGGCCACCGAGCTGCTGGATCCGGTGGTGCCCCAGTACATCGCCGATCTGATCAGCTGGACCGCTATCGGCGCCCGCACCACCGAAAGCCAGACGCACCGCGAAATGGCTTCGGGGCTGTCGATGCCGATCGGCTTCAAGAACGGCACCGATGGCAGCACCATCACGGCCATCAACGCCATGGAGGCGGCGGCCCTGTCCCACCATTTTCTCGGCATCAACAAGGACGGCCAGGCGGCCATCGTCACCACCACCGGCAATCCCGATGGTCATCTGGTGCTGCGCGGCGGCAAAGCCGGGCCCAACTTCCGCAGCGAGGCAGTGGCGGCGGCGGCGGCCCAGCTGGCGGCCGAGGGCCTGCCAGCCCGGCTGATGGTGGATTGCAGCCACGGCAATTCCAACAAGGACTACCGCCGCCAGGGCGAGGTACTCAAGGAGGTGGCCCTGCAGGTCAGCGCCGGTTCGCTGCACGTGATGGGCGTGATGATCGAGAGCCACCTGGTGGAAGGCAATCAGAAGATTCCCGCCGATCTCTCGCTGCTCACCTACGGCCAGAGTGTCACCGATGCCTGCATCGATCTGCCCAGCACGCTGGAGCTGCTGGAGCACCTGGCCGGCGCCGTGCGGGAGCTGCGCGAACGGCGACTCCTCCCCGCCTGAACAGAACCGCTGCTCGCCATTCGGCACCCATGGCAACGGCCAGTCGATGGTCTCCGGAAGGCTCTCTCAGCAGCTGACGAATTTTCCATGCAGACAGGCCGGAACCGGCCCATCCAGGTAGGCCATCGCCAGTGGACCATCGGCAAGGCGTTCCGCTTCGAAGACACTGCAGAAGCTTGCCTGCCTGTCGGCATCGAAGCCGGTTCCGATCAGCCAGCCACAGCCTTCTGCGCTCGCGTTGGATCGGGGCACAAACCCATGCTCCTCCAGGGAAACTCCCTGGGGCGCCAGCCAGCGACTCTGGCAGCCGCTCTGGAGATCGGTGCATTGAAGGCCGTTGAATCCAACCGTTGCCGCCCCAGCTTGAGCCTGAATCTCCAGATGAAAAGCAATGCGATGACGCCGGCCGGAACGGCGCTGATCAATCTGGGGGAACTCCACGTGGCCGGGGGCCTGCTCGTAGGCCATGCGGCCGGTGAAGAGGTTGATGTGGCACAGCACCGCACTCGCCTGCAGCTCAGGGTCTGGCGTTGAGGCAGCCCCAGCAGCGCCCAGGCCCTGGGAAAGATAGGTGAAGGAACACCGCACATCATGCAGGTGCACGGAATCGCCATCGTCCCAGGCATTGGCGACATGGGTCGGCAGATCGGCGCGCGCTTCCAGCACCTGAACGATCTCAAGTTAGGAGCGCTCGATCACCACCAGGCGCGAACAGCCTTGGGGATTCCAGTGCATGGCCTCCCAGGGCGAGGCGCCGGCCTGCAGTCTGCTCTCCAGCAGTTCCAGCGGTGCCATCCAGATCAGCAGATACCGATCTGTGATCGCAAAGTCATGCACAAGGGCGCTGGTTCTGATGGCATGGCACTTGACCTGCTGGAGTTCGCCCTGGGTACTGATTCTGTAGATCAGCAATCGCCCCGGCGCAACGCCGATGTTCCAGAGCACGCCCTGCCGGTCACGTTTGGGGTGGGCTCCGAAGGGTGACCCCGCGCTCTCCGGGCTCCAGGTTTTGAGGCCAAGGGTCGCCAGGGTCCCGGGGTGGAGTTCGTGGGCTGAGCCTGCCTCCCAGAGGGCAGAGAGGCTGCTGCCCTGCCGAATCAGATTGGTGTTGGCGGTATTGATGTCATCCGGCCGGAAGACAGGGCGATACTCAGCCGTGTTTGAAGCGAAACCGGGATCCAGAAAACGACCTTCCTTCTGCTCCTCCTGATACTTGGCAGTCCGGATGGCTGCGGCCTGGTAGCGGATGCTCTGGGCGCTGACGTGTCAGGCCTGAGCCAGGCCATCCCCATCCAGGAGATGGGTTTACAGGGTCTCGCCGCGCTGGAAGAGAGCGGGACCATTGCGAAGAAGCGTTCCCTTCAGGCCTTCAGGCCAGCTCCCCTCCAGCCTTGCCACCTGGCGTGTCGGCAGGAGCCCATCGGCGAAGCCTCGCCAGAGCGAGGTCATCGGAGTGAGAGAGGCACCGTGGTTTCCAGGCTGTGTACAAAACTGGCCCTCTCAAAGCTGGGTGGGCCGAAGTTGGCCCTGCCCGGGTTGCTGAAGGCAAAGTCTTCCATTGGAAAGCCTGCAAGATTCAGGTCCATCTTGAAATTGCCATTCCGATCCACCAACAGGCAGCAGGCATAAATTCCGGCCGGGCAATCAGGCCAGTCCATAGAAAGTTCTCTCCCATCGTCTGGACAGGGGATGGCTGCCCGTTTGTAGGCCTGATCCGTTTTCAACCAGTCCGCTGTCAGCGCCGGGTGCCCTGTGGCTGCCATCGGTCGTGCTGTTCATGCAGCATCGGCTGGGTCCGGTTCGGCAGAAGCGTCTGGTTGAGCCGGATCCTATGCCGTTGCCCCGGGGGGGGGGTGCTGTTGCCGGGTCCCGGGAGCGTCTCGGTCATGGGAGCCAGTGAGAACGATCGGTTCCCCTGTCAGCCGCCGGGCCCACGGCTTGCCGCAGCCACACTGGCCGCGATCAGCGCCGGCAGCCTGCCGTCATGGCCCTGTTGGCCTCAGAGAGCAAGGACAAAACAGGGCTGACGGCTATTTCTGGCACTCGCAGACTGCAAGTGCCAGATCAACAGGAACTTGAGCGAATGTTCAAGATGGACAGCATCGCTGTTTGCTCTGCTTATGGTGTCGCCCTGATCGTCTCCGCAGGTTTGTGCATGACTTACCTCCTCCAGCTCTGCGGTCTTTCCGACCCCCTGCAGTTGTTTTATCTCGAGCAGCGCAGCAGCGGAGCCGATCGCACCGACGCCGGCCCCGCCTTTGCCGGCTTTCGCTCGTTCCAGCTCGATGATCTGCTCGCCTGGGCCCTCGACACCGCCCGGGGTCGCGACTGGGATGGGGAGGCGATCCAGCGCACCGTGCTCGATGCCTGGATGGAGCGGGCCGACCTGATTCGCCAGTGGCAGCTGCGCCTGCGGCAGGAACCGGGCGATCGATTGCTGGTGGCGGCTCTGGGCAGCCAGAGGGACTGGGAGCGGCGCTGCGAAGCCCTGCTTCAGGTCTGAGGTGCCAATGAGCAGATCAGGCTGGGCTCAGCAGCCGCCAGAGCAGGCCGATGCCGATCGGTACGGTGAAGTTGTCCAGGCCCAGCACGGCGACCTGCTCGAGCAGGACGGCCGCCAGGGCCAGGCCGATCACCTCCAGGTGGGTCGGCGCCGGCAGGCCGGCGGCGGCGCAGACCAGCACCAGGCCCTGCAGCACCGCCAGGCTGGTGAGGGCCATGATCAGGGTGCCCACCAGGGAGCGCCGCTGGCCCAGCACCGTCCAGCTGGGCGAGACGACGCTCGAACCGACCAGGCCGGCCAGGCCATCGGCGAACGCCATCACCAGCACGCCGGCCGTCACGGCGGCGGGGTGGCCTGGCCACCAGAACAGGAGTAGCAGGGTGATGGAGGCGCCATAGCCGATGGTGCCGTAACTGGGCCGGCCGACGTCCTCAATCCCCGGCAGCAGTCGGTGGCGATGGTTGTAGGCGGCCAGCAGGGTGACAAGGCCCGCTGCGCCGATGGCGATCCAGCGATCGATGCCCAGGCCCCAGGCCAGGGGCACCACCAGACCGGCGCCGATGTGCACCAGCTTGCGGCTCCATTCCGGCTGCTCCGGCCAGCGCGTCCGCACGCCCAGGGCGAGACCCGCGAGCACCAGCAGCCAGAGCAGCACGGCAGCTGAACCGATCAGCTGTTGACCCCATCCGTGGCTCGGCATGCCCAAGATTCAGGGCTCAGGCGGCCTGTTGCATGTTGCTCATCAGCCGCAGCTTCATGATCGCCTTGGCCTCCAGTTGCCGCACCCGTTCCCGCGACACATTGATCTGCCGTCCGATCTCGGCGAGGGTGAGGGGTTCGCTGCCCTCGAGGCCGAAGCGCAGTTTGAGGATCTTCTGCTCCCGGTCATTGAGCTGGGCGAGCCAGGTGCCGAGGTGCTCCTTCTGCAGATGGCGGTCCATCGAGTCGAAGTGCTCACCACTGGCCGGATCGGCGATCAGTTCCCCCAGGGTGCTGCGATCCTCTTCGCCGCGGGCATGGGCATCGAGGGAGGCGCAGGGGGCGCTCTGGGCCAGCAACTCCTCCAGCTCCTCGGGTGCCATGCCCAGGGCGTGGGACAGCTCCAGGCGGTTGGGCTGACGCCCCAGCCGATGGGAGAGCTCCCGGGTGATGCGCCGCATCTTCGAGAGCTTCTCGCTGATATGAATCGGCAGGCGAATCGTGCGGGCGCTGTTGTCGATCGCCCTGGTCATGCCCTGGCGAATCCACCAGTAGGCGTAAGTGGAAAACTTGTAGCCCATGGCCGGGTCGAACTTGTCGACGGCCCGTTCCAGACCGATGGCCCCTTCCTGGACCAGATCCAGCAACTCCAGCCCCTGGTTCTGATACTTCTTGGCGACGCTCACCACGAGCCGCAGATTGGCGGCCATCATCCGATCCCGGGCCCGTTGGCCCATGCGCAGCTGGCGCTGTTGCTTGGCCGTGTAGCCCTCGCCGATCTCCTGAATCAGGCGTTTGGCGGCCTGGACATGGTGGGCCAGTTCAATCTCTTCGGCAGGGGTGAGCAGGGGCACCCGTCCGATCGTGCTCAGATACCAGCCGATCGAGTCAGCACTGAGCCTCCCCGTTGCCCGCTGATTGGCGGCCTTGGTGGCGGCGGCCTTCGTTTTCAGGCTGGTTTTGATCAGGCTTGCCTTGACAGGTGGTGGTTGTGGCGCAGATTGGTGCAGACTTTCAGAACTTGAACTGGATTCAGCTGGGATTGAATCAGCTGAAATGGTCAGGTCTGCAAGCGCAGACAAGGTCACTGCCCGGCCCTCCTCACTGCTGGTGCCATCGGCATGCAGCAGATCGAGAGCGGAATGCAGAGGTGTCCCCATCACCCCAGGCCTCCGAAATGAATTTGGCCGGAATGTAGCACCGCTGAGGCAGAGGTGTTGTTTGTAACCTGAAGATTTCCTGTATGCATTGCGTAGCATCGTTTGTATGGTGTTGTTGGTTACATTCGAAGCGTGCGGTCTTCAGTTAGGCAGTCCGCCGCGCCAGCGTTCCATCAGGGTGGCTTGCACCCGTCGCTGATCCCCTTCCGGCTGGCGCTGGCCGAAGTGGCCGTCGCTGTGCATATGCCAGGCGCCGCTGTCCTCGAGGTAGAGCTCGATCAGCCGTTCGAGCTGGCTGCGGAGCTGGGGATCTTCCATCGGCGCGAGGGCCTCGACGCGTCGGTCCAGATTGCGGGGCATCCAATCGGCGCTGCCGATGAACAATTCGCTGTGGCCGCCATTGCCGAACCAGAACAGGCGGGAGTGTTCCAGGAAACGGCCGATCACGCTGGTGACACTGATCGTTTCGCTCACTCCCTGCACCCCCGGCCGCAGCGAGCACATGCCGCGGATCACCAGCTCGATGCGCACCCCTGCCTGGGAGGCCTCATAAAGCAGGGCGATGATGGCGGGATCCACCAGGGCATTCATCTTGCCGCGGATGTGGCCGCCGCGGCCGTTGCGGGCGTGTTCGATCTCGCGGCGGATCAGGCCCTCCATGCCTTTGCGCAGGGTGACGGGGGCCACCAGCAATTTGCGGAAGCTCTGTTGCTTGGAGAAGCCGGTGAGGTAGTTGAAGAGTTCCACCACGTCCTGGCCGAAGTCTTCGCGTGCCGTGAGCAGCCCGATGTCGGTGTAGAGATTCGAGGTTTTTGAGTTGTAGTTGCCGGTGCCGATGTGCATGTAGCTGCGCAGCCGTTCCTTCTCCCGCCGCACCACCAGCGCCACCTTGGTGTGGGTCTTCAGACCGATCACCCCGTAGACCACATGCACGCCGGCATGTTCCAGCTGGCGGGCCCACTGGATGTTGTTGTCCTCATCGAAGCGGGCCTTGAGTTCTACCAGGGCCATCACCTGCTTGCCGTTTTCGGCGGCGCGGATCAGGGCCGCCACCACCGGGGAGTTCTTGGAGGTGCGGTAGAGGGTCATCTTGATCGCCAGCACCGAGGCGTCTTCGGCGGCCTGATGCAGGAATTCCTCCACCGAGGTGGCGAACAGGTCGTAGGGGTGGTGCAGCAGCACATCGCCCCGGCGGATCACCCGGAAGATGCTCTCGAACTCCTCCTGCTTGATCGAGCCATCGGCCAGGCGACTGCGCTGGGCCCGGGCCAGCCTGGGCACGGTGCGGCCCTGGTACGGGGTGTCATGCAGCTGGGGCAGGGGGATGCCGGTGAGGCTCATCAGGTCATCGAGTCCCAGCGGGCCATTGATGCGGTACAGGTCCTCGGCGTCCACATCCGTGCCTTCCATCAGCACCTGGACGATCTCGTCGGGCATCTCGTCGGCCACCTCGAGTCGCACCACCTCGCCGCCCATGCGGCGCTTGCGCAGCCCTTCCTGCAGGGCCTCCATCAGGTCATCGGCTTCGAGATCCCTCAGTTCCAGATCGGCGTCGCGGGTGACCCGGAAGAAGTAGTGCCCCTCCACCGTCATGCCGGGGAAGAGCAGTTGCAGGTTGAAGGCCACCAGCTGCTCCAGCGGCACGGCCGTGAAACAGGGGGCAGGGACGCGGGCGCAGAGTTCCGTGGGGATCTGCACGAAGCGCGGCAGGATTTTCTGGGGCACCTTCACCCGGGCGAACTGTTGCTGTCCCGTGTCCGGATCGCGGATCAGGGCCGCCACGTTGAGGCTGAGGTTGCTCATGAACGGGAACGGGTGGGCCGGATCGACGGCCAGGGGCGTCAGCACCGGAAAGATCAGGCGCTGGAAATAGTCGTCCGCCCAGGCCTTCTGCTGTTCGTTAAGGCGCAGATAATCGATCAGCTGCACCCCGTACTCGAACAGCTGACTCTTGAGCGAATGGCGGTAGTGCTGCTGCTGGAGTTCCAGCAGGGGCCGCAATTTGGCGTGGATGGCCTGCAGTTGTTCCTGGGGAGTGAGGCCGTCGTCGCTGCGGGTGGTGATGCCGGCTTCCAGCTGGGACTTGAGGGAGGCCACCCTCACCATGAAGAATTCGTCCAGGTTGTTGCTGAAGATGGCGCTGAACTTCGCCTGCTCCAGCAACGGCGTGTGTTCGTCCAGGGCCTGGGCCAGGACGCGATGGTTGAAGTCAATCCAGCTCAGTTCGCGGTTGATGTACAGCTCAGGAGCAACGACCGGTTGCGTCATGGTGCTCCGTGCTCAGGCCACTCAGGGGTTCGAAGGTAGCAATCTCAGCGGCTTGGCCCATGTATCGACGGCCCTTGCCCGGGCAGCCCGCCGGCCACCAGCACCGCCACCCCCAGCATCAGGGTGATTCCCAGCCAGAAGGGAGCCTGCTGGTTCAGATTCACGTAGGCCAGGCCAGCCAGGGGCGGGCCGAGGAAGCTGCCCAAGCTCTGCAGGCCCTGGAGACTGCCCAGGGCGGCCCCCTGGCCGCTGTCATCGAGGCGACGGGAGACGAGGCTGCGCAGGCAAGGGGTGACCAGGCCGGTGCCGCTGGCCAGGATCGCCACGGCTGGAAACACCACCGCCACCGCATGATCCACCCGGGCCAGGGGGATCAACAGGCAGCCCACCACCACCAGGCCGACGCCCGCCAGGCTGAGTCGCCATTCACCGAAGCGCTTCACCAGCGGGCCGATCAGGCCGCCCTGGACCACGGTGGCCACCACCCCCACCACGACGAAGGCGCTGGCCGAGAGGCCTGGCCCCCAGCCGAAGTGCTGTTTGAAATAGACCACCAGCTCGGCGGTGAAGCCGCTGAAGGCGAGGAAGAACAGGAAGAAAGCCAGGCAGAGGCGCCGCACCTGGGGATTGCGGAACACGCGCGCCAGTTGGCTGAAGGGCTGCAGCTCCCGCTTGCGGGGCAGGGCCAGGCGCGCTTCGAGCGGATGGGTCTCCGGCAGCAGGGTCAGCACCACCACCAGATTCAGCACGGCGAAGCCCAGGGCCACCAGCACCGGCAGGTTGACCGAGATCCCCGCCAGCAGTCCCCCCAGGGCCGGCCCAAGGATGAAGCCCAGGCCGAAGGCCACGCCGATCAGGCCGAAGGCCCGGGCCCGCTGCTCCGGTGGCGAGATGTCGGCCAGCACGGCGCCGGCCGTGGCCGCCGTGCCACCGCTGACGCCGTCGATCAGGCGGGCCACGAACATCAGCGCCAGTGGCAGGCCCGCCGCCGTGGCTCCCGGCCAGAGTCGCTGCCAGGGCAGGCTGATCGTCAGGGCGAACAGGGCCAGCCCCAGCACCGAGCCGGCCACGCAGACCGTGATCACCGGCTTGCGGCCGAAGCGGTCGCTCATGGCGCCGATCAGGGGAGTGACGGTGAATTGGGCCAGGGCGTAGCAGCCCCCCAGCAGGCCCACCGTCAGGCCGAGGTTGCGACCGTCGCTGCTGAAGCCGGCCAGCAGAAACGGCAGCAGTGGAAAGACGATGCTTTCGCCCAGGCGGTCGTTGAGCAGGGTGAGGAAGGCGCTCAGCAGCGTCGAGGGGCGCTTGAGTCGCATGAACCATCCACGGTGAGGGTCACCCTCCCATGGCCGGGGCTGGCAGGTTTCACTTGGTGACTGGCGCGGGGACTCGCCGCACCAGGTCCTAACCTTGTGATCAGTTGACTATCAGCCGATCTTAAGCTCACCCTCCACGGTTGGCGCAGCCGGTGGTGGGCCCCTGGGCGGGGTCCGACCTTCCCTGCCACCCGCTCTGCTGAGCGCCCGTGTCGTGGTGATCTCGGATTTCAACTGCCCCTATTGCTTCACGCTCAATGAATGGCTGGTTGCCATGGGATTGGAGGATCAGGTGCGCTGGGTCGGGGTGGAGCACAAGCCCCACCTCCCCTCCGGCTTCCTGCAGCCCAATCGCCCCGACGATCTGACGATCCTGCATCAGGAGGTCAGCGACGTGACCGTGCGGGCGCCTGAGGTGGGGGTGACCCTGCCGCCGGTGTGGATCAACTCCCGCAAGGCCTTGCTGCTGCAGGCAGCCGTCGAGGATCAAGCGCCGGAGCTGGCCCATCGCTTCCGCCGGGAGCTGTTTCGCCGCTTCTGGCGCCAGGGCCGGGACATCGGCGCCGATGAGGAGCTGGATGCCGCCCTTGAGGCCGCCGGGGTGACCCTCACGGAGGAGGCGTTCCTCGATGAACAGGAGCTGGCCGCCACCACCACCTGGTGGCGGCAGGAGCTCGATCGCATTCCCTGCATGCTGGCCCCCGCCGGCCCTCGCCATCTCGGCCTCCAGGATCGCCGGGCGGTGGAATCCTTCGTGCTCGGTGCCCTGCGTGCAGGTCCCCCGGGGCCCGGCTGCCGATGAACGGCCTGGGGGTCAGAGCAGATCTCGGCGAGCAGGATCAGAGCCGTCGCCTGCGGCGTCAGGTGCGGCAGCTTGAGTACGAACTGACCCAGGCGGTGGGGGTGCTGCCCCATCTGCGCCAGATGGTGGAGTTCAGCGGCGATCTGCTGCTGTTGCTCAATGGCGAGGGACTGGTGCTGGAGAGCAATGGCCGCCTGGCCAGCCTGTTGGCGTTACCGCCGGTGGAGCTCCATCGCCTGCCCCTGGAGCGCTGGCTGGCCTTGCCCTCCCAGGTGGCGGTGCTGCGGCAGAGCCTCGAGGCCCTCGGCGCCGGCCAGGCCCTGCGCCTCGAAGTCGCTGTCCGCCGGGCTGCCGGCGATCCTCTGCCGATGGAGCTGGAAGCGCTCTGTCTGCCACTGCCGGCGGCCCCTGGGGCCAGCGAGGCCCGTTGGACCCTGTCGCTGCGCGACATCAGTGAGCGCCGCCGGCTGGAATCCAGTGCGGTGATGCAGCAGGCTCAGCAGGGCCTGATCCTTGAGTTGCGGCACAGCGAAACGCGCTACCGCGAGCTGGTGGACCAGCTGGCCGATGGCCTGGCCCTGCTCGATCTCGATCAGCGGCTTCAGTTCGTCAATCCGACCATGGCCGCCCTGCTGGGCTGTTCCGGCGAGGCGGCCACGGGCCGCTGCCTCAGCGAGTTCATGGCCCCGCAGGATCGGCTCAGCTGGCAGCAGTCTCGGCAGGGTTCTCTGTTGGCGGCTCGGCCTGGCCGTTGCCAGCTCGGTTTCCTCGATGGCAGCGGTCGCCAGCGCTTGCTGGAGCTGGAGTTCACCCCTCGCTGGAACGGGGAGGGCCTGCATGAGGGCACCCTGCTGCTGGCCCGGGATGTGAGCGAATTGACGGCGGCCCGGCTGGAGCTGGAGCGCCTCGCCTTCAGTGACCGGCTCACCGGCCTGGGCAACGAAGCGAGCAGCCGGCGTTTCCTCGCCGACCAGCTCAGCTGCGATGCCGATCATCCCCTGGCCCTGATGTGGCTCGATCTCGATGGCTTCCGGCGGGTCAACCACACCCATGGCCGCCTGATCGGTGATCGGCTGCTCTGTGCGGTGGCCGATCACCTGCGGCTCTGGTGTGCTCCCGGTGACTGGCTGGCGCGGATGGGGGGTGATGAGTTCCTGGTGATCCGTCCGGGCCTCGACCGGGAGGGGGCCTGGGCGATGGCGGCGGATCTGCAACGCACCCTGGCCTGTGGGGTGCAGTTGCCCGGCGGCGATGGCTCGGGGATCGGCTTCTGTGCCGGCCTCAGCCTCCATCCGGACCAGGGCAGTGATGAAGACAGCCTGCTGCGCCAGGCCGCCACGGCCCTCTACCAGGCCCATGACGCCGGCCAGGGGCTGGTGATGCATTACGAGAACGGCTTCACTGAGATCCTGCGGGCGGAGCTGAGCCTGGAGGGGCGCCTCAGGCGGGCCCTCGAGGGCGGTGATCTGCGGGTGGTGTACCAGCCCCAGGTGGATGGCCACGGTCTCCTGATCGGCAATGAGGCCCTGGCCCGCTGGTGCGATGGGGAGCGGGGGGACGTCAGTCCGACCACCTTCATCCCCCTGGCGGAGCGCAGCGGTCTGATCCAGTCCCTTGGCTCCTGGGTGCTGGAGCAGGCCTGCGCCCAGCAGCGCCGCTGGCAGCTGGCCGGCCTCCAGCCACCGCCGGTGGCGGTCAACGTCTCACCGTGCCAGCTGCTGGCGCCGGTGACGCCGATGTCGGAGCTCGTGGCGGCCGCCCTGGAGCGTCATGGGCTGGACCCCCAATCGCTGGAACTGGAGATCACCGAGTCGGGGATCCTGCCGATCACCGGGGTGAGGGGCGAGCTCGAACGGCTCGCCAACCTGGGGGTGACCCTTTCGATCGATGACTTCGGCACCGGCTACTCCTCGCTGGAATCCCTGCACCGCCTGCCGATCCACAAGCTGAAGATCGATCAGAGCTTCACCGCCAATCTCACCACCAGCGCCTCAGCCCGGACGATTGTGCGCGCGGCCCTGACGATGGCCCGGGAACTGGGCCTGCAGACCCTGGTGGAAGGGGTGGAGACCGCCGACCAGGCGGCTCTGCTGGCGGGCCTGGGCTGCGATCGCTACCAGGGCTGTCACTTCGCCCGACCCCTGGAGGTGGAGAGCTTCACCGCCCTGCTGACTCAGCGGCAACAGGCGCTGCCGGCCTGAGGCCTGCCGATGGGGGACCATGGGCCCATGCTGCGGCCTCGGCTCGCTTGACCGCTCCCCTTGCGCGTCCGCTCTGGATTCCCGCCACCGGTCTGGCGCTGGTGCTGTTCCTGGTGGCCCATCTCTGCGGTTTGAGTCTGGCCCTGCTCGATCCAGCCGGGTTCGAGCGCTTGGCCCTCTGGTTGCACGGCCAGCTGTGGCTGGCGCCGCTGGAGCTGGCCCTGGCTGCCGCGTTGCTGGCCCATCCCCTGCTGGCGCTGGTCAGACGGCTGGCCCAGACCGGGGTCCGAGGCCCTGTCGCCGCTCCGCTGGTCAGTCGCCGCGGCCCGGGGGCCGAGGCCCTGGCGGCCTGGAGCGCCCGGCTGCTGCCCGCCAGCGGCGCCCTGCTGCTGGTGTTTCTGATCGTGCATC
This sequence comes from Synechococcaceae cyanobacterium, assembly GCA_947378425.1. Taxonomy (GTDB): domain Bacteria; phylum Cyanobacteriota; class Cyanobacteriia; order PCC-6307; family Cyanobiaceae; genus Cyanobium. The sequence goes on along the minus strand of CANCJV010000022.1, from coordinate 22,728 downwards.
TGGGCCAGCTGCGCTGGCAGCGGCCCCTGGCCGGCCAGGAGCTGGCCAGGCTGCTGGCGGTGTTGGGCGCGCCCTGGTCCCTGCTGTTGTACGCGGCGGCGGGCCTGGCCCTGGCCCTGCATCTGTTCCATGGCCATGAGAGCGCCCACCGCAGCCTCGGCCTGCTCGACGGCCGCAATGGCGGCCGCATCCGCGCCAGTGGGCGGTTGCTGGCCCTGCTGCTCGGCGCCGGCTTCGCCCTGCTGCCGCTGCTGCTGCTCTGGCTCGGCCCGGCTGCAGCGGGAGCCGGCCCATGAGCCCCACCCGCCTCGATCCGCGCCTGCCCGAGGGGCCCCTGAGCAGCGCCTGGCAGCGCACCCGGGAGGGCCTGCCCCTGATCAGCCCGTCCAACAAGCGGCGCCTGCGGGTGCTGGTGGTGGGGACCGGTCTGGCGGGATCCTCGGCCGCGGCCACCCTGGCGGAGCAGGGCTACCGGGTGCAGGTGCTCTCTTATCACGACAGCCCGCGACGGGCCCACTCGGTGGCGGCCCAGGGGGGCATCAATGCCGCCAGGAATTACGCCGGCGATGGCGACAGTGTCGAGCGCCTGTTCCGTGACACGGTGCGCGGCGGCGATTTCCGCGCCCGCGAGGCGGGCTGTCACCGGCTCGCCGAGATCAGCGGCGCGATCATCGACCAGTGCGTGGCCCAGGGGGTGCCGTTCGCGCGCGAGTACGGCGGCCTGCTGGCCCAGCGCAACTTCGGTGGCGCCCTGGTGAGTCGCACCTTCTATGCCCGCGGCCAGACGGGCCAGCAGCTGCTCTACGGCGCCGTTCAGGCGCTGCTGCGGCAGGTGGAGGCGGGACGGGTGGAGCTGTTCACGCGCCGCGAGATGCTGGAGCTGATCACCGTCGATGGGGTGGCCCGGGGGGTGGTCTGCCGCCACCGGCTCAGCGGTGAACTGGAGACGTTCCTCGCCGATGCGGTGGTGTTGGCGAGCGGCGGCTATTCCAACGTCTTCCATCGCTCCACCAATGCGGTACAGAGCAATGTCTCGGCGATCTGGCGCGCCCATTGCCGCGGCGCCCTGTTCGCCAACCCCTGCTTCACCCAGATCCATCCCACCTGCATTCCCAGCGGCGATGGCGACCAGAGCAAGCTGACGCTGATGAGTGAAAGCCTGCGCAATGACGGCCGCATCTGGCTGCCGCTGCTGCCCGGTGATCGCCGCGATCCCAATTCCATCCCCGAGGCCGAACGGGATTACTTCCTGGAGCGCCAGTACCCCACCTACGGCAACATGGTGCCCCGCGATGTCGCCTCGCGCCGGGCCCGCGAGCTCTGCCTGGCCGGCCATGGCGTCGGGCCGGGCGGCCGCTCCATCTATCTCGATCTGGCTGAGGCGATCGCCCGCGATGGCCAGGGAGCGATCGAGAGCCGCTACGGCAACCTGCTGGAGATGTATGCCCGCATCAGCGGTGAAGATCCCACCACCACACCGCTGCGCATCTATCCAGCACCCCACTACACGATGGGTGGGCTCTGGGTGGACTACCACCTGATGAGCACGATTGCCGGCCTGTTCGTGCTCGGTGAAGCCAACTTCTCCGAACATGGCGCCAACCGGCTCGGCGCCAGCGCCCTGATGCAGGGCCTCGCCGATGGCTACTTCATCGCGCCGGCGACGATCACCGCCTGGCTGGCTGGCCAGCCCCATGCCCCAGTGGACCCCGACCATCCCGCCTGCCGCGAGGCCCGGGCGGTGGCGGCGGCCCGGATCGCCGCCCTGCTGGTGCCGGCCGGCGATGGACCGCTGTCTGGCGGGGGACTGGCTGGCGGGGCCGGTCGGCGGCCGGTGGAGGCCTATCACCGCCAGCTGGGACAGTTGATGATCGAGGCCTGTGGCATCAGCCGTGAGGGCGGGCGGCTCCGGGCCGCGTTGCTGGAGCTGGAGGCCCTGGCCCAGCGCTGCGCCGAGGAGCTGCGGGTGAGCGATCACGGCACAGCCAACAATCCCGAACTGGAGAAGGCCCTGCGTCTGCAGGATTTCCTCGGCCTGGCCGAGCTGATGCTGCGCGATGCCCTGGCCCGGGAGGAATCCTGCGGGGCCCACTTCCGCGAGGAGCACCAGAGCCCCGAGGGGGAGGCCCGCCGCGACGATGAGCACTTCGCCCATATCGCCGCCTGGGAACACCGGCCCGGAGCCGAACCCCTGCGCCACAGCGAACCGCTCACCTACAGCGCCATTCAGCCCAGCCAGCGCAACTACCGATGAGCGATCCAGCGGCCACGATCTCCCTGAACCTGCGCATCTGGCGCCAGACCGCGGCGGACGTGACCGGCGGATTCGCCTCCTACCGGCTTGAACAGGTGTCCACCGATCTGTCGTTGCTGGAGGCCCTCGATCGTCTCAATGGCCAGTTGATCGCCGCCGGGGAGCGGCCCATCGGCTTTGAGCACGATTGCCGCGAGGGCATCTGCGGCGCCTGCGGTTTTCTGGTCAATGGCCAGGCCCATGGGCCCCAGGCGGCCACCACCGTCTGCCAGCTCTATCTGCGCCAGTTCGCCGACGGCGCCACCCTGGTGCTCGAGCCCTTCCGGGCCCGGGCCTTCCCGCTGCTGCAGGACCTGAGCGTCGATCGCTCGGCCTTCGATCGCCTGCTGATGGCCGGTGGGTACTGCTCGGTCAACACCGGCAGCGCCCCGGAGGCCAATGCCATCCTGATCGGCCGCGACCAGGCCACCAGCGCCTTCGACACCGCCACCTGCATCGGCTGTGGTGCCTGTGTGGCCAGCTGCCCCAATGCCTCGGCCAGCCTGTTCGTGGCGGCGAAGCTGGCCCATCTCGGCCAGTTGCCCCAGGGCCAGCCGGAGCGGGCCCGGCGGGGGGTGGCGTTGCAGCAGCGGATGGCGGCCGAGGGCTTCGGCAGCTGCAGCAACCATCTCGAATGTGAGGCGGTGTGCCCCAAGCAGATCTCCGCCGACTGGATCAGCTGGATGCGGCGCGAGAGCTGGCGCTGAGCCGGTGGGCGCGAGGAGATCGGCGGGTGGCGGTCTCGGGGGACGGTGTTGGGTTCGAGGCCCGCTCTGCCCCTGGGCCAGGGCCGGGGATGGCCGGATCGGGGGGGGCGTGCGATCGGTTGACCGCACCGGCCTTTGCCAGACTTGCGATCCCTGAGCCGTCCCATGGCTTTCTCCAGCTCCAGGGCCCACGCCCCAGCCCCCCTGGCGGCACCGGTGCGGCTGTACCGGATGGTCACCCCGGACCATCTCTGCCCCTATGGACTGAAGGCTGTTGAGCTGCTCCAGGCCCGGGGGATTCCCTTTGAAGACCACCCCCTGGAAACGGCGGAGGCGGTGGAGGGGTTCAAGCGGCAGCAGGGCGTCGCCGCCACCCCCCAGATCTTCGCCGGCGAGGAGCGCATCGGCGGCTACACCGATCTGGCCAGGCGGCTTGGAGTGACGCCCGAAAAGAGCGGCGAGCGCAGCTATCGGGCGGTGGTGGTGGTGTTCGGCACCGCCCTGCTGGTGGCCCTGGCCGCTGGGCTGGGGGTGGAGGGCTTCATGGGGGTGGCCCTGGCTTTGCTGGCCTGCCTGAAGCTGATGGATCCGGGAGCCTTTCGCACCACCTTCCGCAAGTACGACCGGCTCAGCCAGACCTGGGCCCGCTACGGCCAGGCCTATCCCTGGCTGGAGCTGCTGGTGGGGCTCGGGATCCTGTCGCGCCTGGGGGCGCTGCCGGTGGGTGTGCTGGCCATCGCCATGGGCCTGGAGGGGGGCTTCTCGGTGATCAAGGCGGTCTACGTCGACAAGCTCGACCTCGACTGCGCCTGCGTCGGCGGCAACACCCGCACGCCCCTGGGGGCGGTGAGCGTGCTCGAAAACCTGATGATGGTGCTGATGGGCGTGGCGTTGCTCGTCGTGGCCAGGGCCTGACACCTTCGCCTCGTGCCCCGGCGTCTGCGGATCCCGAACCAGGCGCCTGGGGCCGGGTGTGATGGCGGCTCGCTGGCGGGCCGACGTTGAGGCTGGAGATCCACGACGCCAGCGACCGGGTGCCGCCCCATCGCCACGCCCATGCGGTCGAGCTCTGTTTGGTGCTGCGCGGTCGGCTGCGTTTCCACCTCGACGGCGCCACGATCGAAGCCGGCAGCGGTGACGGCGTGGTGGTGCCGCAGGGCTCCCTGCATGACTTCGACAATCCCGGCCCTGGCAGGGTCGACCTGTTGACGGTGGTCAGCACGGACGATGGTTTTGCCGTTCAGCTGCGCCATGGCAGTCCCAGCCCTCTCGAGGACGAGGATCTGCAGGTGCTGCGCCGTCTCTGAGTGGCTGGGGTTCGGCAGGGGCCGGAGGCTGCCCCTGGTGTCAGCTCAGCTGCGCGGCGGTTGTTGCTCCAGCCCCGCCTGCCGGCGCCACTGGCGCACCACCGCTTCCACCGGATGCTTCTGCAGGTCCACCTCGGCATTGAGCCGCTGCATCGTGGCCACGTTCAGCCGGCCCGTCAGCCGATCGATGGCGCCCACTAACTGGGGATGGCGCCGCAGGACGGCGTTGCTGAAGACCGGCACGGCGTCGTAAGGAGGGAAGTAGCCGCGGTCATCGCGCAGCACCTGCAGGTTCAGGGTCGGGATCAGGCCGTTGGTGGTGTCGCCGGCGATCAGATCCACCTGGCCCTGGGCCAGGGCCAGGTAGGTGAGGCCCAGGTCCATGCTCCTCGGCGGCGCCGCGAAGCGCAGCCCGTAGCGACGGGCCAGGCCGGGGTAACCATCGGCCCGAGTCAGGAACTCGTAGCCGAAGCCGGCGCGCCAGCCGGGGCTGTGGGCCGCGGCGTCACTGATCGTCTGCAGGCCGAGGCGCCGAGCTTCGGCCTGGCGCACCAGGATCGCGAAGCTGTCCGCAAAGCCCAGGGAGGGGAACACCTGCAGAGCGAAGCGTCGGCGGTAGGCCGTGCGTGTGTTCTGCCAGATCTCCCTGGCGGCGTCGGGGCCGGGGCTGGGTGGCGGCTGCCTGAGGATCGCGGTCCAGGCGGTGCCGGTGTACTCCACGTAGCCGTCCAGGTGTCCATGGCGCAGGCTGTCGTGCAGCAGGCCCGTGCCGCCGAGGCCGAAGCTGCGCTTCACGGTCAGCGTCGTGTCGCTTTCGATCTGCTGGGCCAGCAGTTCGCCCAGGATCAGCTGCTCGGTGAAGTCCTTCGAGCCGATCCGGATCGGCGCGTCGCCGCGAAGGTTCGCCAGGCCGAGGCCGATCACGACGGCCAGGCCCGCCAGCACCAGGACGGCCTGGAGCCGGCTGCCGGGGTGCCGTCGCTGGGCGTCGATGCGGCTGGATCGCCGCGCCAGAGCCCGTTCCAGGGCTCCGAGGCCGGCATCGGCCGCCAGGGCGATCGCCGCCGCCGGCAGGGCGCCCGCCAGGATCTGGCCGTTGTCCACCGTGGCGATGCCGCGGAAGATGAACACCCCCAGGCCACCGGCGCCGATGGCGGCGGCGATGGTGGCGACGCCGACGCTGATCACGGTCGCCACCCGCAGGCCGGCCATGGCCGCCGGCAGGGCCAGCGGTGCTTCGATGTGGCGCAGCACCTGGGCCCCGTTCAGCCCCAGGGCCCGGCCTGCCTGCTTCAGCCCCGCAGGCACCTGGTTCAATCCGGTGAGGATGCCCCGCAGCAACGGCAGCAGGGCGTACAGGGTGAGGGCCACCACCGCCGGTGTCGTGCCGATGCCGCCGAGCAGGGGCACCGTCAGCAGCAGCCCGAAGATCGCCAGGCTGGGGATGGTCTGCACCGCATTGGCCAGCGCCAGCACCGGTGCGGCCCAGCGGGGTCGGCGGTGGATGGCGAGGCTCAGCGGCAGGGCGATCAACAGGGCCAGGACGATGGCGATCGCCACCAGCAGCAGATGCTCGCCGCTGCGCTGCAGGATCTCGATCGCCAGGCTCATGGGGGGCCGTCAGCAGGCGTTGTCGGTGGGAGTGAGGCCGGCGTCATGGCCTCCACTCTGACGGCTCTCGTTAGCTTGAGGCTCCTCGGCTCAGCCCTGCCTCGCCAGCGGCTTTCGCCGCTGGCCTCACCGCCCGCCTTCGTCGCCCGGCTGCACCATGGATGAGTTGTCCGAGCCCCCCGTCCCCGTGGCCCCGGCGCCACGGCTGAGCCATCTCAGCGCCCGTGGTGAGGTGCACATGGTGGAGGTGGGTGATCGCCCCGCCACGGATCGGCGGGCCCTGGCCGAGGGCTTCATCGCCATGGCGCCCGAGGTGCTGGCTCTGGTGCTGGAGGGCCGGGCCGGCAAGGGCGATGTGCTGGCGGTGGCGCGGGTGGCGGCGATCCAGGCGGCCAAGCGCACCTGGGAGCTGATTCCCCTGTGTCACCCCATCGGCCTGACGGGCCTGGAGGTGGAGATCGAGCCGGCGGCCGACGGCACAGGCCTGCGCCTGCAGGTGGCTGCCCGCACCAACGGCAGCACCGGCGTCGAGATGGAGGCGCTCACGGCTGTCTCGGTGGGCCTGCTGACGCTCTATGACATGGTCAAATCAGCGGACCCGGCCATGACCCTCGGGCCGGTGCGGCTGCTCAGCAAGGACGGCGGGCGCCATGGCGCCTGGCTGCGCGAAGCCCTGGCGCAATCCGGTGGCCATGGCTGATCCCTATCCCGCCGAGGGGTTGCCCCTGGAGGTGGCTCTCCGGCCCATCCTGGCGGCCCTGCAGCCCCTGGGACGACGAGAGTCACTGCCGCTGGCCCAGGCCCTGGGTCGCATCACCGCCGAGCCGGTGCGGGCGGTGGCGGCGGTGCCGGGCTTCCGGGCCTCGATCATGGATGGCTACGCGATTGCATCTGACGCGGTGCCGCAGCCCGGTCAGCGCTGGCGCCTGCTGGGCCGTTCGGCGGCCGGCGCTCCCTACGGGCGCGAGCTGGCGGCGGGTGAAGCGGTGCGCATCCTCACCGGCGCCGTGGTGCCGGAAGGCAGCGGCCGTGTGCTGCCCCAGGAGCTGGTGCGCCTTGTGGATGCCGAAGGCGAGCGAGACACCGACACCGCGAGCAGCGGCGATCCGGATCGCCGCGGGAACGGCAACGAGAGCGAGCCCAACCCCGGCGCCACCCTTGCCGCCCGCGCTGAATCCAGCATCGAGCTGGTGGGCGTCTGCGGAGCCAACGCCTGGATCCGTTCGCCCCAGGAGGAGGCCAGTCCCGGCCAGGAGCTGGTGCCCAGCGGCCATCGCCTCGGGGTGGCCGACCTGGGTCGCCTGGCCAGCTGCGGCATCGAGCAGCTGACGGTGACGGCACGGCCGCGGCTGGGTCTGCTGATCAGTGGCGATGAGCTGCTGCCTCCCGGCGAGCGGCGCGGGCCCGGCCAGATCTGGGAGAGCAACTCGGTGCTGCTCACGGCCCTGCTGCAGCGGCTGGGCCAGCCGGTGGCGCAGGCACGGGTGGTGGCCGACCGGCCCGATCGGCTGCGCCAGGCTCTGGTCGAGCTGGCCGCCAGCTGCGATGTGGTGGTCAGCACCGGTGGCATCTCGGCCGGCGACAGCGACTGGATCCGCGCGCTGGTGGCGGACCTGGGGGAGGTGAGCTTCTGGAAGCTGTTTCTCAAGCCGGGCCGGCCCTTCGCCTGGGGTCGGATCGGCGCCACGCCGTTCTTCGGCCTGCCGGGCAATCCGGTGGCGGCGGCGATCACGGCGCTGCAGTTGCTCTGGCCGGCGCTGCAGCGGCTGGAGGGGGGCCAGGTGCAGGCCCTGCCCAGAGTCAGGGTGCGGCTGGCCCAGGTGCTGCGCCGAGGCTCCGGCCGGCCGGAGCTGGCCCGGGCGTGCCTGGAGGTGAGCCCGGAGGGCACCCTGCTGGCCCGGGTGGAGGGCTCCCAGGCTTCCTCCCGCATCGGCTCGCTGCAAGGCGCCGATCTGCTGCTGGAGATTCCGGCCGAGCTCGGCAACCTGGAGGCCGGAACGGAGCTGTGGGCGCAGCTGTTGCGATTGCCGATGTTCTGAGGAGTGTCGGCGGCGTCTGGCGTATCAGTTAAAAAAAGGAGGAGGGTGAACCATGCCATGGTTCCCACCGGCGGCGGCCAGGGGATGAAGGCTTGGTGGTCTTCAGCTGGGTAGCGGAGCTTCCTGAGATTCTGCCGAAGAAATGGAATCGTTCCAGTGATCTGGCCGCCAAGCCGCCTGGCCTGTGCTGCGACGCCAGCTCGGTCAACTCAGTCTCAACGCGATGACATGACGGATGGATGAGTACGGCTTGAGCAGGATTTAGCCATCAGTGGTGCACTTGGCGTCTGACAACGTATGCCAAGGCCGAAACCCCTCATCACCACAGACCATTGCCTAACAGGCAAGGGGGGAGGGAACCCTTGAAAGATTATTGCTCTTGCGGGGTTCCCATCTGGCAATGCTGTGCATTGTGGGCGCAACGCTTTAAACATTCAGTCCAGGATGCCGCCTGCCTAGTCGAGTCGAACAAGCTCTAAAGTTTATCCAGGTGTGACAAAAAACTCTCAGCTTCAAGACTCATTGAGTTCTGGAGCAAGCAGGAGCCTACCAGCCGAGAACTTTGGCAAATATTAGCGGGGCTACTATTGTGGCATCGGACTCGATAACAAACTTTGGGGTTGCCTCGGTCAGTTTGCCCCAGGTTATTTTTTCGTTGGGGACAGAGCCAGAATAGCTGCCGTAACTTGTTGTTGAGTCGCTTATTTGACAGAAATATCCCCAGAGTGGAACATCAGTTCGAGAGAGATCCTGGTGAAGCATGGGCACCACGCAAATCGGAAAGTCTCCGGCGATCCCGCCCCCAATCTGAAAAAAACCAATGGGCGCCTTGTGGCTGCTCAGCTCGTACCAGCCAGCCAATTCAATCATGTATTCAATGCCGGTACGAATAGTGTGAATATTTTTGATGGTTCCATTGATGCAGTGGCTGGCGTACATGTTGCCCAGCGTGGAGTCTTCCCAGCCCGGGACAAAAATTGGGATATTCTTTTCTTTTGCGGCAAGTACCCAGCTATTCTTGGGGTCTATTTGGAATTCTTTTTGTAGTGCTGGTGAGTCAAGGATTCTCCAAAAGAATTGATGAGGGAAAAGGTGCTCACCTTTTGCATCGGCGAGTTGCCACTCCAAAAGCATCACACCCTCTATTCGTCGAAGAGCCTCGACTTCTGGGATGCATGTGTCCGTAACTCGATTCAAGTTTCGATCCAGAAGCGCTTTTTCATCGGTTGGGGTCAGATCACGGCAGTTAGGAATACGCTCATAAAAGTCGTGAGCAACGAGGTTGAAAATGTCCTCCTCGAGGTTTGCACCGGTGCAGGAGATGGCGTGAATCTTGCCTTTGCGGATCATTTCTGCGAGCGAAATCCCCAGCTCTGCAGTACTCATTGCCCCAGCAAGTGCAAGGAGCATCATGCCTCCCAAGTCGATATGCCGAGAATAGGCTTCCGAGGCATCCTTCAGGACGGCTGCATTGAAGTGCCGAAAGTGAAGATCAATGAAACGAGAAACTGCGCCTTTCTCCATATTGCCTGTAGCCTTTGATGGATTTAAGCTAATATTAGCTTGGCAGGCCGGCTCACTGCAGCGGCGTCCCGGCAACTGGTTGAACTCACGAGGAAAGGGGCAAAGCGATAGGTGTGGACAGTTCAACTGCGCTGGGCAGGAGCAGGGCCAGGGTCGTTTTTGAACCTGGCTTGGGTCCCACCACCAGTCCGACCCCGAACGTCACAATTTCTGATTCTTTCGCCAGCGGGCCTCGATAGCGGTCTTCAGCCGCAACGTAGCCTATTGCGGCTGCCGCGATGGATTAGCCGCTGCACAAAGAGCCAGGGAAAGTGTCGATGCGATTCAGCAATTGTGACGTTTTCATGAAAGAGTAGTCGGTGATTGTGTCTATCGAAGACATCGAGTGGAGCGCAAGGTTTACGGCAGAGACTGTTGTAGATGCGGGTCTGCCAAGGGGAGCTTGCTGATCCGTTCAGGCATTGATAACTCCTGATGCGCAATGCAAGAGTGGCCAAGCATATCGGATCCCTCATTGCAATCCGAGCCCTGTGGGCGCACGTTGCGAATCCTGATGCAAGTGCACGTGTCCGACTCTTGACCGTCGCCTAAAGCACCCGGCCATTCCATCGGGCTTTGGGGGCGCCTTGAGTTAATATGGCGGAGAAGCGTATTGATAGTGCATGAAAATCCGATCAATGGCCATAGGCACGCTGGCTGCTTATGTGGTCCTCGACGGCATTGATTCTCCTCTGCTGAAATGGCTGCAGAATCAGGGATCCAACCACTTGGCGACCCATGGCGGCGGGCTGAATCCAATCAGCTTCAGCAACGTCTACTTCGTCTCCTTCTTCCTGGTGGGCATCATCCTGCTGATTGCCGATTATCGTCGCCTGCCGTCCGATTGGAAGAGCCTGGACGGGTCAGCTAGCCGGGCAATTGCTGGCGGCGCCTTTTGCGGAATGTTCCTCGGACCACTGAGCTACTTTATCTCCCTCAAATATCTCAGCGTAATTGGTCAGAGCCTGATCTTTTTCTCTGCGCTGCTGCCGATATCAGCACTGCTGGCTCTCGTATTTCTTAAGGAAGGTTTGCCGAGGAGATTTGGCCTGAGCCTGGCGCTGATCACCTGCGGATTAGTGTTGTCATCGGGATCCATGGGTGGCATGGCCGATGGAGGCGGGAACGAGCTTCTGGGGATCGCGCTGGTGCTGATCTCCGTCCTGGCTTATGCCATGTACGACATCGCCTATCGCAGCCTGGAGGGGCTTGATCTAGGCCAGGGAATCACTCTGGGGGTTGGGTCGATGGTCAGCGCGCTGGTGTTCGCTGTAATCGAACTGTGGCGATTGGGACCCCACTACCTCTTGCAGCTTGATGTTTGGTGGGCTCTGGGCTTGATCGCAATCTATGGCATCTTGATCAGGCTTTTGGGTGGCATGGCTGAACTCGGCTCACTGGGGGCCTGGCCGGTTGCCACCGTGGAACTCTGGGCCAACCTGTCTGTCGTGGTGTCCGTTGTCAGCGGTGCAGTGTTTCTGGGTGAGCCTCTCGCCCTTCTCACCATCATCGGTGTTGGCATTGTGATGGCCGGAGTGATGCTGCCTTGTCTGAATGCTGCGGCCACTGTTGCCGCAGACCTGTAGATCCCAATGGTCATGAATCACTAATAACCTGACGACCAATCTCCTCTTCCCGCCAATTCGAGTATATGGAGCAACAGAATCTTGAATAGGATTGGCGAATCCATCCGTGATGGTCTCTTGCAGGGTGTCAATAGCGTGGCCGGTTTTTGAGCGTCATTGGCGGTCCATTCGGCAGCGGACATCGAGATCTCTGGGCGCTGGGCCCCTTGTTGGCCCGGGACAGCCAAAGCGAAACCACTCCGGAAACAAGGCCCCAGACCCGGCCGGAATTGGCTCAGTCTTCGATGTCGCTTGATACGGATGGCAGGCTTCGTGGCCGCGGCCTTGCTTACAGCGGCGTGTTCCCGTCCACCCACCGCCCGACACCGCCGCTCCACTCCCGTTTCCAGAAGGGGGCTTCGTGTTTGAGCGCCTCCAGCAATTCCTGGCCGCCGCGCTGGGCGGGCCCGCGGCGATCGGCCGCCACCGCCACCAGCACGATCGTCTCCCCCGGCAGCACCATGCCGAGGCGGTGCCGCACCAGCACCGCCGTCACTCCGTGGCACCTCGCGGCGGCATCCGCCAGGCTCACGATGCAGGCTTCGGTCATGCCGGGGTAGTGCTCCAGCTCAAGAGCCTGCAAGGACTCTCCAGTGGCGCTGACGCCCCGCACCCGGCCGATGAACAGGCTCTCGGCGGCCGGTGCTCCACCAGGCAGATTCGTCAGCTGGGCCTGCCAACCGGCCAGGGCGTCAAGCGGCTCAAAGGCCTCCGGGTGCAGATGCACCGTCAGCAACGGTGTCCGCTCCGCCGGTGGATTCTGGGGGAGCAGGAGGTCAGCCACCGCTGATCGGGGGCAGAAAGGCCACCTCATCGCCAGGCTGCAGCGTTTGCTCGGGGTGGGCGAAGGCGTGGTTGACGGCCACCCGCAGGCCGGCCGGTAGTGCCACCGATCCCAGCTGCAGCTGAGACCAGAGGCTGCGGGGGGTGACCTCGCCGGCGCCGGTGCCAGCGTTCTGGCAGGCCGCGGTGCCAGCCTCGTCCCAGCCCACCAGCCGTTCGCCCCAGCCGGCGGCTTCACGCAGACCGGCGAACAGGCGCACTGTCAGCGTCGCTGGGGTTGCGGTGGTGGGGAGCGACGGCATGGTCAGCGGCTGAAGGAACTGCGGCTGTCTGGATGGCATGGGCCGCTGGATGGATCGGCTGGACCATGGCTGCAGCCGATCCATGATCGTCGTTCCAAGGCTCTGGTTGCGAAAGCTCTGGTTGGGATCACTCTGATTTCAGCTGATCAGCCTCTGAAGGCGCCGCCGGCCAAGCGCCGCAGGCCTCTGGGGCAAGGGACGTCGCCCTTCAGCAAGCTCCGAATCCCCCGGCGAGCGTGACAATGAGTCGCTTTGCACCGCTGCCGCTTGGCTCTCGCCATCGCCCTGCTGACGATCTCCGACAGCCGCACCCTGGCGGACGATGCCTCGGGCGACGCCCTGCAGCAACGCCTGGAAGGCGCCGGCCATGGGCTGGTGGAGCGGCTCCTGGTGCCCGACGACCGCTACCGCATCCGCGCCGAGGTGAGCCGCTGGATCGCCGACCCGGCCGTGCAGGTGGTGATCAGCTCCGGCGGCACCGGCCTGACGGGCCGCGATGGCACCCCCGAAGCGGTGGCGCCCCTGCTGGACAAGCGGATCGAGGGTTTCGGTGAGCTGTTCCGGGTGCTCTCGTTCGAGACGATCGGCACCAGCAGCCTGCAGAGCCGTTGTCTGGCGGGGGTGGCCAACGGCACGGTGATCTTCGTGCTGCCCGGCTCGCTCGATGCGGTGGAAACGGCCTGGGATCGGCTGATCCGCGCCCAGCTCGATGCCACCACCCAGCCTTGCAATTTGGTGCAGCTGCTGCCACGGCTGCGGGAGGGACGCTGAAGCGGCCTCGGGCCTTGGTGGCAGTTCGCCATACTTGTCAACGGTTCAGGGTTGCAGTGCCGCTGCGAATTGACGGCGCTTCCTGAAGCCCCACGTGCCCCCCCCCATTCCCCTGCCCTGCCGCTATGGCCAAGGTCGAGATCTACGTCTGGACGTCTTGTCCCTTCTGCATCCGTGCCAAGCAATTGCTGGATCGCAAGCGGGTCGATTACCTCGAGTACGTGATCGATGGCGACGAGTCAGCCCGCCAGGCCATGGTGCAGCGCGGCACCGGCGGCTCCCGTTCCCTGCCCCAGATCTTCATCGACGACCGCCACATCGGCGGTTGCGATGACCTCCATCGGCTGGAGCGGCAGGGGGCGCTCGATCCCTTGCTGGCGTGATCGCCGGCGGCCAGGCTCCCCTGCTGCCCCAGGCAACGACGTGGGGTTCCTGGCTTATTGACGTCCCTTAGCCTGCACTTCCGCTTTCAGGACGCCGATGGCCGATCCCGCCGCCGACGTTCCCGACCCGGCCGCCCCGGAGCCGATCCCCAGCCCCGGAGCCGGGGTGACACCCACGGTTGGTGGTGGCTGGCCCCTGATCGACGGCTGGGCCCGCGCCACCCTGTCCGGCATCGGCCCCAGGCTCTGGCAGACCCTCAATCACAGCAGCGCCTGCCTCTCCTGCGCCTGGGGCACCGGCGGTCAGAAGGGGGGCTTCCGCGATGAACTGGGCGAACCGCTGCAACGCTGTCTCAAGAGCGTCGAGGCGGTGGTGGCCGAACTGCAGCTCGCCGTGCCCCGGCAGGTGTTTGCCTCGCGCAACCTGGCGGAACTGCAGCAGCTCAGCTCCTCCGAATGCGATCAGCTGGGTCGTCTGTCGCGGCCTCTGATCCTGCGCCAAGGGAGCAGCCACTACGAGCCGATCGGCTGGGACGAGGTGTATGCGCTGACGGAGCAGGCCTTCCGTGTTCCGCCCGATCGGCTCGCCTCCTACAGCTCCGGCCGCTCCTCCAATGAGGCCGCCTGGCTGCTGCAGCTGTTGCTGCGGGCGCTCGGCTCCAACAACCTCGCCGACTGCTCCGATCTCTGCCACGCCGCCTCCAGCGTGGTGCTCAATCAGGTGTTCGGCTCCGGCACCTCCAATGTCAGTCTCGAGAGCCTGCAACAGGCCGACTGTGTCGTGCTGGTGGGCTCGAATGCGCCGGCCAATCACCCGCGGCTGATGAACGAGCTGATCCGGCTGCGGCAGCGGGGCGGCACCGTGATCGTGATCAACCCGGTGCTGGAGGTGGGGCTGCAGCGCTTCGGTTCGCCGGCGTTCCCGATCCGTTCGATGCTGCGCGGTTCGGAGATCGCCTCGCTGTTCCTGCAGCCCCTGCCCGGCTCCGACACGGCGGTGTTCCTGGGCATCCAGAAGGCCCTGCTGGAGGCGGATCGCCTGCGGCTGGACTTTGTGCAGGCCCATGCCGAGGGCTGGGAGCCGTTGATCGAGCAACTGCGAGGCCTCTCCTGGGAGGCGATCTGCCGCTGCTGCGGCCTCAGCCGCGAGGAGCTGGAGCTGACGGCCGAGCGCATCGCCGCCGCTCCGGCGGTGGTGTTCGCCTGGGCGATGGGCATCACCCACCATGTCAATGGCTGCGACAACGTTCAGGCGATCGCCAACACGGCGGTGCTCACCGGCAACGTCGGCCGTCCCGGCGCCGGCACGATGCCGATCCGGGGTCACTCCAACGTCCAGGGCTTCGGCTCAATGGGGGTCAGCACCCAGCTGCGCGAACCGATGCAGAGGGCGCTGGAAACCCTGCTGGGCCGGCCCCTCAGCCCGGTGCCCGGCTACGACACCCGCGCCCTGATCGAGGCCGCCGAGGCCGGAGCGGTGGACACGCTGCTGTGTCTGGGGGGCAATCTCTACGGCGCCAATCCCGATGCCACCCAGGCTGGCCGGGCCCTGGGGCGGATCGACACGATCGTGTATCTGGCCACCAAGCCCAACACCGGCCATTTCCATGGGCTGGGGGCCAGGCAGACATTGCTGCTGCCGGTGTTCAACCGCTTCGAGACCCCCCATCGCACCACGGTGGAATCGGGCAACAACTGGGTGCGCCTCAACGAACCCGGCAGCACCCACCTGCGCGATGCCGATCTGATCAGCGAGGTGGTGTTCCTGGGCGAACTGGCCCACCGGGTCCATGGTGAGGCACCGATCGACTGGCGCCGCCTGCAGGATGCGGCCTACGTGCGTCAGCTGATCGCCCGCACCGTGCCGGGCTATGGCCCCCTGGCCCGGATCGATGCCAGCGGCGAGGAGTTCAGCGTGCTGGGCCGGGTGTTCAGCGAGGCCTGTTTCCGCACCCCCAGCGGCCGGGCACGGCTGGCGGTGACGCCCCTGCCCGAACTGAGCCTGCCGGATCGCCGCCATTTCGAGCCAGGGCCGCCCCCTGGTGTCCCGGACCACTGCACCGATTTCGCCCCTGAAGCCGCCACCGACCTCACTTCCGATGACGCCGACTCCGCCCCGGATCGCCGACCTGTGGTCGACCCGGATTCCCCCCGGGATTCCGGCAGCGATCCCGGCCTCGATCCCGCCGCAGCCGGGCCTGACGCCACCGAGGAGCCGCCGGGGCTGGTGCTGAGCCTGATCACCGCCCGCAGCTACGGCCAGCACAACACGGTCGTCTACAAGCAGGCCGACAGCTACCGGGGCATGCCCCATCGCCAGACGATCCTGATGAATCGCGACGATCTGCGGCGCAGCGGCCTGCTGGCCCACCAGCGGGTGCGGGTGCAGGGGGAGGCGGGCCGGCTCGACGACATCGAGATCATCCCCGGCGAGATCTGTGCCGGCGCGGCCCTGATGTTCTATCCCGAGGCCAATGTGCTGATGAAGGGTGACCGGGATCCCCGCTGCGGCACCCCGGCCTTCAAGCGGGTGCCGGTGCTGGTGCGGCCTCAGCCCCCCAGGTAGGCCATCTCGGCATGGGCTGGCGGCCTGGCCTGTGGGGCCTGAATCGCGTCGGGCTTCGTCGTGGAGTCGGGGTTCGCGATCGAGCCGGGGGTTGCCATGGTGCTGCTGGAGGTCGCCATGGCGCTCAGGCTGCGCTCCTCGCTGTAGCGATCGCCGCGCTGTTGCCACAGCGACCTGAGTGCTTCCCGCAGCCCGTCCCGATCGAGGTGGGGCCGCAACCAGGGCCGCAGATCGTGGCCCTCGGCGGCGAACAGGCAGGTGTAGGCGACGCCTTCGGCGGTGATGCGCAGCCGGTTGCAATCGCCGCAGAACGGCGCGCTGATCGAGGCCACGGCCGCCAGCAGACCGCCGCCATCGCGGTAGCGCCAGCGGCTGGCGGTGCCGTGGCAGTCGCGGCCCAGGGGCTCCAGGGGCCAGCGGGCGTCGATGCGGCCCACCATCTCGGCGGCGGCGATCACCTGGGTGGGATCCCAGCCGTTGCGGTTGCCCACATCCATGTATTCGATCAGCCGCAGCTCCAGCCCCCGCTCCCGGGCCAGGGCCGCCAGGGGCAGCAGCTGGTCGGCGTTGCCGTGGCGGGTGATCACGGCGTTGAGCTTCAGCTCCCCGGCGGCCGGATCGAAGCCCGCCGCCCGGGCATGGTCGATGGCTGCCAGCACCCTGGCCAGCAGGGCCTCGCCACGGGCGCTGTGCGTGGCGTCCTCCGTGGCCGGCTGCCCAGCCGTTGAGGCCAGCCCCGCCATGCGGGCGACGCTGGCGCCATCAGCGCCGTCGAGGCTGAGGGTGATCCGCTCCAGTCCCGCCTGGCGCAGGGCCACGGCCCGCTCGGCGCTCAGCAGGGTGCCGTTGCTGGTCAGGGCGATCTGGCGCAGCTGGCCGAAGCGATCGCCTTGCGGGCGCTGGCGCAGCGGTGCCAGGGCGCGGATCAGCTCTTCCAGATCGGGGTGCAGCAGCGGTTCGCCGCCGGTGAGCCGCACGGTGTGGACGCCGAGCTGCACCGCTGCCTCCACCAGCCAAAGGCGCTCCTCCAGGCTCAGCAGCCCCGGCGGCTCCTGGCCATCCGGCAGGCAGTAGGGGCAGGCCAGGTTGCAGCGGGCCGTCAGCGACAGCCGCAGCACCCCCAGGGGCCGGTGGTGGCGGTCGAGGGGGGCAGGGCTGGCCATGGGGCTCACGCTATGGCTGGGGCCCAGTTGCCGGGGGTAGCGTCTGGGGATGGTTGCACCCTCCACCCAGCTTTTCCGCCCGCCGGCCATTCCCTGGCTCCAGGCGCAGGAGCTGCCAGGGGTGCTGGATCTGGGGCCGGGGCTGGAGGAGGAGGTGTGTGGCGCAGCGCTGGGCCGTCTCTGCGGCCAGCCGGACGTGCGGGCCGTGCTGGTGTTCGGATCGCGGGGGCGGGGTGACGCCCGGGCTGATTCCGATCTGGATCTGGCCGTGATCGTGGCCCAGCCCGAGCTCACACCAGCGCAGAAGGCCTCCTGCTGGCGCCGTTTCCGCCAGCTGATCGGCCCCTCGGGGGTCGGAGTCGACCTCGTGGTGGCCGGTGCGGCCGCTGCTGAGCGGCTGAGCCAGTCGCGCTGGCATGTGTTCGGCGATGTGGCCCGGCAGGGGCGGGTGCTGTATGTCGCCGGCTGAGGACGCCAGGTTGCTGCTGGCGATTGTGCGTCGCCATCTGTGCAGTCTGCGGATCGGCCTGGATCCGGCCTGTCCGCAGGAGGACTGGGGATGCACAGCCCAGCAGACGCTGGAGAAGCTGCTCAAGGCCTGGATCGTGCTGGCGGACCGTCAGCCGCCGCGGGTGCATGATCTCGCCGAACTGGCCGATCTGGCTGGCCAGCGCGTGGCTCCGCAACTGCTGGCTCTGCAGGTTTTTGCGGTGGAAGCCCGCTATGAGGAGGGTCCGTTCCCGTTGCCCGGGGAGCGGGGGCTGCTGCTGGCGGAACTCGAGGCGATGCTGCAGCGCTGTGACGCCGCGGTTCAGGCACTCGGCTGATCACGCTGCGGCCGGCTGAGGTTCGGCGGGTTGACGTCCGGCCGGTTGAACTCCGGGCCGTTGAAGTCCGTCCGGCCGCCGTCGGGCCAGTTGACGTTGCGCAGCGCCCGGGGATCCAGCGCAACCGCCTCAAAAGGGTGGGCCATCAGCCAGCTCTGCAGGCGCCGCTCGCCGGAGTCGATGCTGGCGGCCAGGTGCTGGCGCAGCGCGATCGCGCTGGGATAGACCCCCAGCAACGGCTGCAGGCGCCGGCCGTCGTGGGCCAGGTGAAGCCCCTGGGGCTCCTGGGCCGCCGCCGCCAGCAGCTGCCGCAGCACCGGCATGCTGAGTTCCGGCATGTCCACCGGACAGAGAAGCAGGCGCTGATCCGGGTGGCGCTGCATCAAGCGGTGCAGGGCCAGCAGCGGCCCCTCCCAGGGGGCGGGCTCGGCGATCGGGGTCACCTGGGGCAGGGCGGCGGCCAGCGCCAGGTGGGCGGGATGGCGGCTCAGCAGGGTGATCGGCCGCTCCAGCTGGGCCAGCAGCGTCAGGCTGCGCTCCAGCCAGGTGCCGCCTTCGGGGTGGGGCAGCAGGGCCTTGTCGCGGCCCATGCGCCGGCTGGCGCCACCGCTGAGCAGGCAGCAGCGCAGGGGTGGACCGTCGCTGGTCTGCTGGGGCGGCAGCGGCCTGGCTCGCCGTCGCCCATTCGTAGGGTCCTGGGAGTCTCGGGTTGGTTCCATGGCGCTTTCACCCCACACGGCGGCCCTGCTGGAGGCCAAGCGCCGCAGCGGCCTCAGCTTCGCTGAGCTGGGTGCACACCTGGGTCAGGACGAGGTGTGGGTGGCCAGCCTCCTGTACGGCCAGGCCACCGCAACAGCAGCGCAGGGGCAGCTGCTGCTCGACGCCCTGCAGCTGCCGGAGGCTGAGCGGCCGGCCCTGGTCGCGGCGCTCAGCACCTATCCCGTCAAGGGAGCGCTCGATCCGGTGATCCCCACCGATCCGTTGCTGTATCGCTTCCACGAGATCCTGCAGGTCTACGGCCTGCCGCTGAAGGATGTGATCCAGGAGAAGTTCGGCGACGGCATCATGTCGGCGATCGACTTCACCCTCACCGTGGACAAACAGGACGATCCCAGGGGCGAGCGGGTGGTGGTGACGATGAACGGCAAGTTTTTGCCCTATCGCAAGTGGTGATCAGGGGTTTGACGCCAGCATCCCGAACTCCGCCAGCGCCTTGGGCAGGTTGTGGTGTTCGTGGCCCGGGTGGCTGAGCTTCACCAGGGCGAAGCGCTCCAGCTCGTCGAGTGCGCCCCAGGGCCTTGGCGCTAACCGCAGGCCCAGTTGTTCGCAGGAAGCCAGCAGCTCCGCCGGCAGCTCGTCCTGCCGCTGCCAGGCGGTCTCGCGGGCTGGCTCCAGCAGGCTCGGTGGCGCGGGCGGCAGGGCGGCGCAGCGCTGCAGCAGCCACTGGCCCAGCGCCGTGATGGCGGCTGGATCGTCCTGCCAGGCCAGCAGCTGTTCGCGTTCTGCGCCGTCCAGCCCGTGCCAGTGGTTGAGCTTGAGCTTCACCCCAGCCAGATCGAGTTTGCGGCGCACCGCCATCGGCAGGCAGCGCAGATCGTCGACGAAATCGGCTTCGAAGGCAAAGCAGCGCCGCGGTCGCTCCAGCCGGGCGCTGCAGGTCTGGCGCCAGCGCTCCACCGCTCCCTCAACCACCAGCGCCTCGGCCCGCTCCAGGCCCTCCGCCAGCGTGGTGGCCAGCCCCGCCCGCCAGAGCTGGAAGCCGCCGTTCCAGAGCAGGCTGTCCCGCAGCGGTCCCTCGCCCACCAGGGCCGCCAGGGCGTCGTCCCGCCAGGCTTCCAGGCTGGTGAGCTCCGGTTCCGGCCCCCGCAGGCCGTGATCCCGCGCCTGCAGGAGCAGCCGCTCCGGCAGCGCCTGGCCGGCGCGGCGATGGGCGGCGATCGCCACCCGGCTCGTGGGCAGATCCACGCCTCCCTCCAGCCCCTTGATCAGCAGCACCTCTGCCTGTCCCACCTGCGCCAGCGCTTCCCAGGCCAACGCCTCGGTGGGGGCGTGCACGAAGCCGCTCACCTGCAGATCGGCCTGGGGGCAGCAGCTCCAGAGCAGCTCCAGGGTGGCGAGCGGCGGGCGCTTGCCGATCTGGCGGCGGATCGGAATCAGCCGTTCGGCCGCGGCGAAGTGGCGCGGCTGGTGCAGCAGGGCCAGGCCGCAGGCAGAGAACCCGGCCTGCACCGCCGGCCAGTCCAGCTGGCGCAACTCGAGGCCGAGGGCAGCCAGGGCCTCGGCATTGCTGAGCCCGTACTTCACCGGCATCGGATCGCCGCCATGCAGCACCACTCCCAGCCCGGCGCTCGCCAGCAGCAGGGCTGTCAGCGGCAGCACCGGCGCCGTGCGGCAGCGGCCATCAAACGGCACGCCGAAACTCACCACCCGTCGCCCCGCCGGCAGCAGGGTCGGCCCCTGGCGCCGGTAGCTGTCGATCAGGCCCGCCAGCTCCTGCGGTTCGGGGCGCCGCAGCCGATGGGCGATCAGGAAGGCCGCGGCCTGGGCGTCGCTCACCCGCCCCTGCAGCAAGCGATCGAGGGCTTCGGCGGCCTCCTCGCGGCTGAGGCCGGTGCTGGTGCGCTCGCCGCTGCCGAGCTTGCCGATCAGCTCCCGGAAGCGCAGCGTGTCCGCGCCCAGCTCGGCGCTGTGGCGGCCGCGCCGCTCGCTGATCAGCCCATCGCCCGGCTCGGGAGGCAGCATGGGGGTTCGGTCCGGAGCCCGGCGCAGGTGGAGCAGCGGATCATGGCAACTCCCCTGCTGCTGGTGGTGCATGGGCGCACCGGCGGCGTGATTCCCGAGGTGTATCGGCAGCTGGCCCGGGAGCTGGAGCAGCGCCGTCAGGCGCCGGTGGGCCTTCGGGCCTTGACGGCGCCGGAGCCGGGTGATGAACCCGCCATGGGGGGGCCTGGGCTGACCCTGGTGCCCCTGTTGCTGCTGCCGGGCAACCACGCCCGCGTCGATGTGCCGGCCCTGGCTCAGCTGTTGCGCGCAACGGCCGGCGCTGACCTCCTGGCCGCAGGCGAGGGGCTTGCCCCCGCGGTTGCCGGCGCGGAGCAAGGAGCTGGCGGTGGCCTTGGTGCTGGCGCCAGCCCGGCCTCGGCCGCCATGGCTGGACATGATGCCCCCGGCGTCGTTGGGGAGCCTGGCGCTGCCCTTCGTCCTGGTTCCGGGCTTGGCTTCAGTGTCAACCCAGCGGGGTCGGCTGTTGTGGCTGGATCTGCGGCCCTAGGCGTCGGTTGTCACCATGGCTCCGGCGCCAGGGGGGCCGAGGCTGTCGCCGCTGCATGCCGAAACCATGGTGTTGGTTTGGAAGCCGTTCCGGCTCCAGCTCCTGGCGTGCGGCGCCTGCCGTTCCTGGGGGCCTGGCCGGCCTGGCAGAGCGCCCTGGCTGCCGAGCTGGCCGCTCTCGCGGATGCCGCCGCCAGCGCCGGGCGGGTCAAAGCGCCACCGCTGCTGCTGCATCACCCGCTCGAGGGGGGGCTCGCCCTTCGCTACCTGGCCCATTTGCAGCGGCGCCTCGGCTGCCGCTGCCTGGCGGCTCCATACAGTTCGCAGGTTTCCGAGGAGCTCGCCCTGGCCATCGACGGCCCCGTACTCCCCCTGGCCCTGGCCGCCAACCGGCTCACCGAGCGGCTGGAGCCCCTGCTCGGTTCGCTTCAGGCAGCGCCCCTGCTGGAGCGGCCACGGCTGCGCCAGCTGCTGCTCGAGCAACTGGCCGCGCTGCCATGAGCCGCGATCCCGCCGCCACGCCCGACCCCGCCAGTGCTGGACCTGCCATGGCTGACCCTGCAGCTGCCGGGGCGGGCAGCTTGCCGCCGGTTCCGCAGCGCCCGGGCACCGTCTACCTGGTGGGTGCGGGGCCGGGCGATCCCGAACTGCTGACGCTCAAGGCCCACCGGCTGCTGCGCCGTTGCGACGCCCTCGTTTACGACTCGCTGGTGCCCCAGGCGGTGCTGGAGCTGGTGCCACCAGGCTGCGAGCGCCATTTCGTCGGCAAGCGCCGCGGCCACCATTCGGTGCCCCAGCCGAGCACCAACGCCGTGCTGGTGGAGCTGGCCAGCCGTCACAGCACGATCGTGCGGCTCAAGGGCGGTGATCCGTTCCTGTTCGGCCGCGGCGGCGAGGAGGCGGCCCATCTGGCGGCGCGGGGCATTCCGGTGCAGGTGGTGCCGGGAGTCACCGCCGGCATCGCCGCCCCGGCCTACGCCGGCATCCCCGTCACCCATCGCAAGGCCGGCTCCAGCGTCACCTTCGTCACCGGCCATGAGGAGATCGACAAGGGGCGTGCCGGTGTCGACTGGCGCGGCCTGGCCCGCAGCAGCGATGGCCTGGTGATCTACATGGGGCTTCACAACCTGGCTCGCATCGTGGCGGAGCTGATCGCCGGAGGCCTGTCGGAGGCCACGCCAGCGGCGGTGATCCAGCAGGGCACGGTGCGGGGCCAGCGGGCCCTGGTGGCCACCCTGGCCGAGCTGGCCGCGCGGGTGGAAGCCGAGGGCTTCGCCTCCCCCTCGATCGTGGTGATCGGCGAGGTGGTGAATCAGCGGGTGCCGGCCTGCGCACCCGAGCCCGCCGATGTGACGATGCCGATTCCCTTCTAGGAGCCTGTCGCACATAGACCAGCCCCCACTTCTCCACAGACGCCCTTAGATCTGCCCAGATCCCAGTTGCTGCAGTGGATCTGGGTGAGAAAATGGGCCATGAGCAAGTCCAAGACCTTCCGTCCCTGGAACCCGGAACAGACCC
>CANCJV010000021.1 GCA_947378425.1 Synechococcaceae cyanobacterium | reverse complement strand
CCCTCGGCATTTCCGGCACCTTCAACTACATGTTGGTGTTCCAGGCTGAGCACAACATCCTGATGCACCCTTTCCACATGCTCGGTGTGGCTGGCGTCTTCGGTGGCAGCCTGTTCTCCGCCATGCACGGTTCGCTGGTGACCTCCTCGCTGGTTCGTGAAACCACCGAGAGCGAGTCCCAGAACTACGGCTACAAGTTCGGCCAAGAGGAAGAGACCTACAACATCGTGGCTGCCCACGGTTACTTCGGTCGCCTGATCTTCCAATACGCCTCCTTCAACAACAGCCGCAGCCTGCACTTCTTCCTCGCTGCCTGGCCCGTCGTCGGCATCTGGTTCACCGCCCTGGGCGTGAGCACGATGGCCTTCAACCTCAACGGTTTCAACTTCAACCAGTCGATCCTCGACGGCCAGGGCCGCGTGTTGAACACCTGGGCTGATGTGCTGAACCGCGCTGGTCTGGGCATGGAAGTGATGCACGAGCGCAACGCTCACAACTTCCCCCTCGATCTGGCTGCCGCCACAGCCACCCCCGTGGCGCTGACCGCCCCCGCCATCGGCTGATCCAGCACCGCTGGATCACACCTTCAGGAATCCCCCACCAGCTACGGCTGGAGAAAGCCCCCTCTCGCGAGGGGGCTTTTTGCTGGCAAGACAAGGGCCGCACGGGCATCCCCTTCCAACAGGAGCCATGGCCCGTGCGCAGAGTTGGATGAGATCGTTCCCATCACGGACGGTTTCAGGGCAACCGTTTCAGTGCAAACGTCTCAGCACAACAGCTTCAGGCACGGCATCCGTCACTGCCCCACCTCGTGTTTTGTAGGCTCCAGCCAGTGCATCGGCTTCATGGGCAGCAGCTTCGGCAAACTCTTCCGCATCAGCACCTTCGGCGAATCCCACGGCGGTGGCGTCGGCGTGATCGTCGATGGCTGTCCGCCAAGGCTTCCGCTTGACCTGGAGGCCATCCAGGCCGAACTGGACCGGCGCAAACCCGGCCAGAGCAGGATCACCACCCCCCGCAAGGAGGACGACCGGGTCGAGATTCTCAGCGGCCTCCTCGATGGCGTCACCCTGGGCACGCCGATCGCCATGGTGGTGCGCAACAAAGATCAGCGGCCCCAGGACTACCAGGAGATGGCGGTCGCCTTTCGTCCCTCCCACGCCGATGCCACTTATCAGGCCAAGTACGGCATCCAGGCCCGCAGCGGCGGCGGCCGCGCCTCAGCCCGTGAAACCATCGGCCGGGTGGCCGCCGGAGCGATCGCCAAGCAACTGCTGGCGAAGGCCCACGGCACCGAAGTGATCGCCTGGGTGCGGCGCATCCACACGATCGAGGCCTCGATCGATCCGGCCACAGTCAGCCTGGAAACCGTCGAAGCCAACATCGTGCGCTGCCCCGACGGCGACGTTGCCGCGCGCATGATCGAGCGCATCGAGGCGATCGGCCGCGACGGCGACTCCTGCGGAGGCGTGATCGAATGCGTGGTGCGTCGGCCGTCGGTGGGGCTGGGCATGCCGGTGTTCGACAAGCTCGAGGCCGACCTGGCCAAGGCGGTGATGTCGCTGCCGGCCACCAAGGGCTTCGAGATCGGCTCCGGCTTCGCCGGCACCCTGCTGCGAGGCAGCGAACACAACGATGCCTTCCTGCCCACCGACGACGGCAGCCTGCATACCGCCACCAACAACTCCGGTGGCATCCAGGGCGGCATCAGCAACGGCGAAGACATCATGATCCGGGTGGCCTTCAAGCCCACCGCCACGATCCGCAAGGAGCAGCAGACGATCGACTCCGAAGGCAACGCCACCACCCTGGCGGCCAAGGGCCGCCACGATCCCTGTGTGTTGCCGCGGGCCGTGCCGATGGTGGAGGCGATGGTGGCCCTGGTGCTCGCCGATCACCTGCTGCGCCAAAAGGGACAGTGCAGCCTCTGGTGACGGCAACAGGGCAAAGGCTCAGAGCTCAGCGCCCCGGGGCATGGCCCTGCCAACGGCTACCGATGGCCTGACATCAGCCTGGGCTCCGAACCCTTCGCTCACTCAGCTGGAGGCTTCCTCACTGGTGGCAACCGGTACCACAGCCGCTGGAGTGATGGCAGAGCCGGAGGCTGCGCCGAGTCGGCTGACGGCCTTGGCCATGCGCTTGGCCACCGAGCTGCCGCCCTTCGCCGTGCGGGCCCGCCTGGCCGGCCTTGCGGCGGCCGGGGTGGCCGCTGCTGCCATCAACTCAGCCGCAGCACCGCCGGCTTCGTCGCCGTTGATGGCTGCGGCCTGGGTGCTCTCGGTCTTGCTGTCAGCAGTCGTGCTGCTTGCGGACTTGCTGCTGGAAAGGCGGGTCCTCCTGGTCTTGGCTGCCGTGGCCTTGGCGGCCGTTGAGCTCGCTCGAGCTGGGCTGGCTAGAGCGGGGGCGGCCCCGCTCTCAGCGGGCTCTGCAGCGGGTTTCGGTGCCGTTCTGGCCGCGGCTCTGCCTCTGGCGGCGGGCTTGGCCTGGGTCGACGCGGTGGCGGCGACACTGCGGGAGCTGGCTGGCAACACCGACGTTGCCGTTGGCTTGCGGCGACGCGATCCCTTGACTGCAGCAGTTGGCTGGGCCCCGACCGCTGGTTTGGCAGCGGCCTTTGGTTTGGCAACAGCTTTTGGCTTGGCGCCAGCTTTTGGCTTGGCGGCAGCCGTGGGCTTGGCTGCAGCCGCTGCCGTCGTCCTGGGAGCGGCTGGCCTGGAGCGGCTCCTGGGTGCTGACGCTGCAGCCGTGCGGCTGCGGTGCGCCAGGACAATCGCCCACTCGGCATCGGTGAGATTGGCGGGCTTGGCGCCATGGGCATCGGCAACCTTGGCGGCCTTCTCGATGTCGGCGATCAGGTTCTGCCAGGAGGTGGCGAAGCGCTTGTCGGAGTGGGATTTGGCACCACTTTCCACCAGGGTCTCGATCACGCCCGCGGCGGAGACCTTCTTGCGACGGCGATTGAAGATCTCCTTCTGAAGCTGGGCGATGAGAGCATCAGCCTTATCGCTGAGCTTGATCGTGAGCTGAGACATGGAAGAGGGAATTTCTAACCAATGAGTAGCACTGCGGCCTGCCAACGGCAACCTCAAAGCCGCTGATCGGCGGAGCAATCAAACCCTCAGGCCCGCCAACAACCGCTGCAACGGCGTCGGATCGAAGCCATCTTCCAATCGATCAGCTCCGAGGGAGGTCGGCGACTGCTGCGCCAAGGCGGATTTCAGCAGAGCCGATCCCAGCGCCACCGCATCGACACCCCCCGCCAGCCAGGGGGCCACATCCGCCGGCGTCAGACCGCCGGCGGCGATGCAGAAGGGCAGGGGCGCCCCCAGGGGATCCAGCAGCCGGCGCCAATAGCCAGGGCCCAGAGGCGCCGCCGGGAACAGCTTGACCAGGGCCGATCCGCACTGGCGGGCGCGATGCACCTCGCTCGGCGACATCACCCCAGGCACCAGGGTGAAACCGGCGTCACAGGCAGCCAACAGCAAGTCGGGATCGAGAATCGGCGACATGCCGTAACCACAGCCCGCGGCGATGGCGGCATCGAGGGCCCGTGGCTCGGTCAGCGAGGCCGCGCCAAGAGCCAGTCGGGGGAAGCGGGCAATCAGTTCGCGCATCTGATCCGACCATCCGGGGCCGGACTGCCAGGCCAGCTCCACATGGCGCAGTCCCAACGCCTGAAGCCGCCCCAGCAACGGAGCGGCCTCGAGGGGTTGATCAGGCCTGAGCACCACCAGCAGAGGCTGGCGGCGCAGGGAGGCGATCAACGCCGACGTCGATGTGTCGACGGCGGCTTCATTCAGCTCAGACGTAGCTGGCCACCGTGACGTCACGGCTGATCAGCAACTCCTGCAGCTCCTCGGCATCGACGGTCTCCTTTTCGACCAGGATCTCGGCCAGCTCGTTGAGCACAGGACGATTGGCGGTGAGCACTTCAGTGGCGCGGCGATAGGCCTCGGCCACCAACAGCGACACCTCCTCGTCGATGGCAGCGGCGGTGTCTTCGGAGAAGTCGCGTTCGGCGGCGATGTCGCGGCCGAGGAACATGCCGCCCTGGGAGCGGCCCAGTGCAACCGGACCGAGCCGATCACTCATGCCGAAGCGGGTGACCATCTGGCGAGCGACGCGGGCCACCTGCTGCAGGTCGTTGGAGGCGCCGGTGGTCACTTCGTCTTCGCCGTAGACGATCTCCTCGGCGACCCGACCGCCCAGGGCGACGGCCATCTGGTTCTGGAGATAGGCCCGGGAATAAAGGCCCGATTCCATCCGCTCCTCACTGGGGGTGAAGAAGGTGAGGCCACCGGCGTTGCCGCGGGGAATGATCGAGATCTTCTGCACCGGGTCGTAGTCGGGCATCAGGGCACCGACCAGGGCATGGCCGGCCTCGTGGTAGGCCACCAGACGCTTGCGGCGCTCGCTCATCACGCGATCCTTCTTCTCAGGGCCAGCCATGACGCGCTCGATGGCGTCGTTGACCTCATCCATCGACACCTCGGTGAGCTGGCGGCGGGCCGCAAGAATCGCCGCCTCATTGAGCAGGTTGGCAAGATCGGCGCCGGTGTAGCCGGGGGTGCGGCGGGCCACCTTGTCGAGGTCGACATCCTTGGCCAGGGTCTTGCCGCGGGCATGGACGCCGAGGATCTGCAGACGACCGGCGTAGTCGGGGCGATCGACGACCACCTGGCGATCGAAACGACCCGGACGCATCAGCGCCTGATCGAGCACATCGGGGCGGTTGGTGGCGGCGACGATGATGATGCCGGTGTTGCCCTCGAAGCCGTCCATCTCGGTGAGCAGCTGGTTGAGGGTCTGCTCGCGCTCGTCGTTGCCACCGCCGAGGCCGGCGCCGCGCTGACGACCGACGGCGTCGATCTCGTCGATGAAGACGATGCAGGGGGCGTTCTTCTTGGCCTGCTCGAACAGGTCGCGCACCCGGCTGGCGCCGACGCCGACGAACATCTCGACGAACTCCGAACCGGAGATTGAGAAGAAGGGCACGCCGGCCTCACCGGCGACGGCCTTGGCCAGCAGGGTCTTGCCGGTGCCGGGAGGGCCGACCAGCAGCACGCCCTTGGGGATCTTGGCGCCGACGGCGGTGAAGCGATCGGGGTTCTTGAGGAAGTCGACGACTTCAGTGAGCTCGAGCTTGGCGCCCTCGATGCCGGCCACATCGCCGAAGGTGACCTGGGTCTGGGGCTCCATCTGCACCCGGGCCTTGCTCTTGCCGAAGTTCATGGCCGGGTTGCCGCCGCCACCCTGGGCGCGCCGCAGCAGGAAGAACAGCCCTCCAAGCAGGAGCAACGGGAAGATCAGGCTGCCCACAGCCTGTTGCCAGGCGGCCGGCTCACGGCTCGGCTGAACGGCGATGTCGACGTTGTGCTCGGTGAGCAGCTTGAGCAGATCCTTGTCGGGGGCGAGGTTGACGACAGCCCGCTGGCCGTCGTTCTCGACCACCTGGGCCGTGCCGCGGTCGGGGGAGATCAGCACCCGCGAGACCTCATTGCCCTGCACCGCCTCGACAAAGTCGCTGTAGCGGAGCGTGCGCGGGGCGTTGTTGCCCTGGTCGGGGCGATCGAGGAAGGCCGTGCCGACGGCGATGAACACGATCACCAGAAGCACGTAGAGCCCAGCGTTGCGCCAGCGTTTCTTCACGGCCCGGTCTCCTTACGTGAGGATGAAGTAAAGGAATGTTAACCGGCGCCGGGTCCGTCCCCGGCGCCCCATGGCGCAGCTCAGGCCGCGGCCCTCAGCACCTCGACCACACTACGGAAGGCGAACCACTCAGGGATCTCCTCGCCGCCCCGCAGCATCTGGCGGAACTGGGTGCCGCTGAGCTTGCGCACATGCAGCCCGCGCGCCTCGGCGTGCTCGGCAGTGACGTAGCCCTCCTCCTCGGTGTAGACGAGGTTGAGCGAGGGCACCGTTTCCATGCCCAGCTCGCCGGCGTTGTCGCGGGCGAAATCCTGGGCCTCATAGGGGCTGTAGAAGTCGTCGCCGCTCAACGACGATTTGCATCCGGCCATATCGCGGCCAATGATGAAGTGGGTGCAGCCGTAATTCTTGCGGATGATCATGTGCTGCAGCGCCTCGCGCGGGCCGGCCATGTGCATCGAGTAGGGCAGGTAGGCCCAGCGGATGCGGGGATTGTTGACCTCGGCCGCCAGTCGCTCATAGGTCTGGAAGCGCACCTCGCCGGCGATGTCGTCGTCCTGGGTGGGGCCGCATGTGGGATGGACCAGCACCACGCCCCCCTGGCTGACGTTGGTGGCCTGCAGGGCCCGGGTGAACAGCTCGTAGTGGGCGCGGTGGATGGGGTTGCGGCACTGGAAGGCGAC
The DNA here is from genome assembly GCA_947378425.1 of Synechococcaceae cyanobacterium. Lineage (GTDB taxonomy): Bacteria > Cyanobacteriota > Cyanobacteriia > PCC-6307 > Cyanobiaceae > Cyanobium. The sequence goes on along the minus strand of CANCJV010000021.1, from coordinate 57,211 downwards.
CACGTCCTCCCCGAGGGGCAGGGTGGCGCGCACCTCGGCGGGCGTGCGGCAGGGGAAGACCCGCCTGGGCAGCTCCAGGCCCTGGACGCAACCACCGAAGTAATAGCGGCCCCGCTCCATGGCGATCATGCGCACGGCCGGATGCTCCAGGGAGGTGGTGCCGTAGCAGCCGCTGGCCTCCTTCACCTTGTCGGGCTCCCAGCGGCTCTCGACCGTGAACACGGCCAGCTCCTGGCCGCGGTAGGTGAGCAGCAGCCGCTCGCCGATGGCGATGCTGGCGTCGTCGCTGTCAAAGACGATCGGCAGGCCGAACAACAGGCCACTGCTGGTGCGATGGCTGGCGACCACGGAGTCGTAGTCCTGCTGGTGCATGAAGCCGCGCAGGGGGGAGAAGCCCCCCACCACCAGCAGCTCCACGTCACAGGCGTTGCGATCGCTGCATTCGATGCGGCGATCACAGCCCTCGAGAGCGGCCTGGCGCTGGTCGGCGGCAAGCAGCAGATCCACCAGGGCACCGCCGTGGGGCGTGATCAGCCCGCCACTGTTGGCACTCAAGGCGGATTCGGCGATCGACATACCCTCGAAGCAGCGGCTGGCGGTGCTGGGATTCTCCCAGACCAGCTGCAACGACCCCGGCAGGAGAGCCCAGCAAGCGAGCAGGGCCCGGTCAGTCAACGCAGCCTCAACGTGCTGCGGCAAGCGGGGTTTGCTGGGCCCGAACCCAAGGAGCCGAACCGGAGGAACGGCTTGATTCGCCAGAGCGCTGCCTGGACAGGACACAGCGCATCAGAGCTTTCGCGCAGCGCCGTTCCGGTGACAAGGCTCCGGTCCTGGAGGCCTGGCTGCGGGGATCGACCAACCTGCGGGAGTGGAATCGGCCAGGGACGGATCAACACCACAGGCCAGTCGCTGGCGGCCGACCGGGGCTGGCGGCCATTCCGTGGGGATCTCGGTTGGATCGCCCCAATCCAGGCGCTTCCGGCGTCTCGACTGCGACTGCGGTGCCTGTGCTCTCCCGAGACCGCGCGGGCGATGGCTCCTGAAACGCCTGGGCGTGCCCTGAGGCGAGCCATTGGCGAAGGGCTTGCGCATCCATGCAGCGCCCAGCAAAAAGGGGGGCCACTGCCCCCCTCGCCGCACTTGTCCCGAAGGCCCGCTGAAGCCGGCCGGAACCTCAGACCTTTTCGAGACGGCCGTAGAGCTCGCCGACGATCTTGACGTCGACGGCGGGCTTGGTGCCCATGTCGGTGTCGGAGGGCTGGATGGCGGTGAAGACACCGGCGAACTCGCCGGTCTCGGGATCGACCTTGGTGATCGAGAGATTCATCGAGCCGGTGCCATCGACGTAGCGCTTGACCGTTTCACCGCTGAAGTCGTCGCCGGCAGGCACCAGACCCATGGCGCTGCTGTAGCCGGTGGTCAGGCCACGACCCTTGGGATCGAGGAAGTTGCTGGTGCGATAGCTGGGTGCGCGATAAGAACCGCTGAAGTCGGTGCTGGTGGTGAGCGCGGCTCCGGTGGCGTCAGCCAGAAGCTCCTTGCTGGAGAAGGTGAAGGGAATTTCCTCGCCACCGGGCATCAGCACGGTGATGGGCTGGAAATCAATCCCGCCGAGCTCGGTGAAGGTGAGCTTGTCGTCCACCAGCTTCAGATCGCCGTAGACCTGATCCAGGCTGGAGGTGAAGCGGGTGAGGATCTTGCCGGCCACGAACTGCGCCTCCTGGCGCTTGTTGGCGGGCTCTCCCTTGACGAAGACCTGAGCGGGGTGCATGCAGATCTCACGCAGCTGATAGCGGACGCCGGGATCGAGCGTGATGGAACCGCGGGCAGAGTCCGAGAGGGTGGGGCAATCGTTGGCGAGGCCGGTGTTGTGGATGTCCTCGTAGGTGAGATTGGCCCGATCAACGGCCTTGGCCCCGCCGCTGCATGCGGTCACCAGGGTGAGACACAGCGCCAGCATCAATGCCAGCAGGGGACGAAAACGCATGGGGAGACGCCGCAGAGACGGAACGGGAACTGGGCTGGCCGGGATCCTACCGGTGCCAATCGCCCACCCCTGATAGCTTGCCCGGGCTCTCAACATCCTGTATGAGAGACCCCCATGAGCCAGTTCAGCGAGACCAGCCCCAGCCCTGACCAGCCGAGTGCTTCCGGGAGTCTCAGAGAGGCCGATTCCCCCCTGGCCAGCCTGCAGGCCCTGGCCGAAGGACTGGAGGGCCAACCCGATCAGCTCCTGGAGTTGCTGCGCCGCATCGAACACCTGCACCGCAGGATTCAGGACGGTCCTTTCCGCAGCAGCCTGCCCGCCGATCGCAACGCCCTGTTCCAGCTGCTCTCGGAAATGGAACGCAGCGGCGGCTGGCCCTACATCCCACGCCTGCAGTTGCGCACCTTCATCGATCTGCTCAACCATGAGGTCGTGGTGACGCCGCCCCGGGGCGAAACCGCAACCCCGACCTCCGGCCACGATCCGGATCAGGGGGAGCCGACTCTGGTGCCATGAAGGCCCAGGGGTGCGCCTCCTGAATCATTCCTCGTCGAAGGGTTCCTGATCGACCAGATGGACGTAGGGACCGCAGAGATCGGGGCGATGGATCGCCAGGGCCCGCAGCAGATGCCAGTCATCGAGACCGTCAAAGGCCGAGGGGTAATCATCTTCTTCCAGCCGCTGGGCCAGCTCGGCGATGGCGTCGTCATCGAAGGCCGCCAGCCGCTCCGGGGTGATCGCCGCTGCGGCCCTGGCGACTGCGGCATTGGCGACTGCGGCATTGGCGACCGGGGCCTGGCTGGAGCTGATCCGGGGCTCGGGGGTCAAGGATTCTGAGGTCATGGCGTCAGGGGTGATCGGGACGGCGGCGATGGACGCGGGCTCAGGGGAAATGCTGGCAGCATCCGTTGTGCGGGAGCACCATCCTTACGGGAGCTCGAACCGATTGACGGGAGAACGATCAGCGTGAAGGGGAACCATCCAGGCGGGCCGGGAGCCGAGTGATCGGACCAAAGCCGCGAAGGGAGTCCCGTGGAAGTCAAGAGGAAGCGTCGCCCGATCGGACGAGGCAGAGGGACAGCGTCGAGGCGGCACAGGGCCAAAAGGTGCACCTTCATCGGCTGCCCCCGACGGGGATGGTGTTGGCGCGGAAAGGCGGTGGGGCGAAAAGACAATGGCGCCGGAGGCGGTGTTGCCAGAGGCAGTGCCCTGGCGAGAGCGTTGCGACTGTGGACCGCAGGCATGGCCAGAGGCCTCAAGCGGCAGGGCGTGCCGTTCGCCACGGCTGGGGCCACATTCGGTGGCGGCATGCACCATCGCTCATCGCAGCCCCCCTGGGTGCGGACAGAATCGGCGAACGCCGGTGATAATGGCTCGGTCCGGGGATTTAGCTCAGCTGGTAGAGCGCTGCAATCGCACTGCAGAGGTCAGGGGTTCGAGTCCCCTACTCTCCATTTCGCTTCTGGATTCACCGTGCCGGATGGGCGGGGTGGGTGCCTGGGTCATCGGGCTCGCAACAGGCCCGACGGCGCGGTTCAAAGGTTGGAGACCAGGCAGAGCTGGCTCCCGCTGACAGAGGTTCACAAACAACCGATCGCGCCTCGCAACCCCAGCGGCGCCTGGTGGATGGCCGCTGGGGATCTGCTGTTCAGCCCTGAACGCTCCTCACCCTCAACCGAAGCGTTGACTGGTCATGAGCCGAAGCGGCGGGTCGACCAGGAGGAGACTGCCGCGGGTCGAAGGCCGGACCCGGTCCACGGCTGTCGATGGCTCAGCAACAGCCTCAGGGCGTCAGTAAGCCGCGAGCGGCCGACGAAATCCGGAGTGGCCGGACTGCCAGGAGCCCGTGCAGGACGCTCGATCCGGGGAAGCCGAAGCGCGCGATCCTCACCCGCAGCTGGGAGGCGACCTTCGGGCCCTGGCCTCAATGTCGGGGTGCAGGCTGGGGCCTCGGCACGGACAGTCGCGCCCCAGGCTTGGGAGCCCTCCAGCTGGAGCCCTTGATCGAGCCCGACCGGGGCTGGCGACAGGTGTTGCTGTGTTGACGCTCCAGATCAGACGCCGGGCGTCACAAGCTGCAGGCCATCGATCCGGTGCGGCGATCCGAAGCATCCGTCCGAACCAGGCAGGCTGGAGAAACCAGGCAGGGCAGGCCGTGCAGCACGGCCAGACCGGACCGACTCAGACCGGAGCAACTCGGACTGAGCTCGCCCGCCATGAACCAGCATGATCTGATCTTTTCTGGAACGCTGCAGCCTGAGCCAGGCGACGCCTGCCCGCCACTCCTCCAACGAAGATCGGCAGGCGAAACTCACAGCGCCCCCATCAGCAAACGCAGCCTGAAATCGGACAACGGGCAGCAATTCCGCTGCAGGCCACGGCCTTACTACCCCGCGCCTCCCGTCCACTGCCGACTGCCACCCCGCCACCCCCCTGGATCCCGTGAACTGGACGACCGAAGCGGAACAACGACTGAAAGAAGTGCCCTTCTTTGTGCGGCCGGCGGTGCGGCGCAAGATCGAGAAACTGGCCAGCGAGGCAGGCCTGGACGCTGTGGATGGCGCCTTCTACGACCAGGCCAAGGCCAGCTTCGGCCAGAGCTGAACCAGCGATGGTGTAAAAGAGAGTCTGAGGAACCTTTGACAGCCAACCTGATCGATGTCGCAATCCAAGCGTGAGCAGGTCGTCAGTCACCTTCGCTACATCCGCCAGGAGCTCCGCGAGATGCATCAAGGGGTCATGGATGACGGTCTGCTGCCCGAAGCCGGCGAAGTGCGCGGCGTGATGGCCCAGATGGAGGCCCTGCTGGAACTGCTGGAGGGCAAGGGATCGCGCAAGAAGGACAGCGAAGGCTGAGCCCAGCGGTGACGAAGACCTGACAGGAATTGTCAAGCCCATCAGGACGCTCCGGCCAGCGGCTCCACCGCCTTGCCCGCCTCTGAACCGACTGGTTACTTGGGTCCGTTCCCATCACTCCGCCCGGGCCTCAGGCCAGGGCTTTTTTATTGGCATCCCCTATCAGTGGGGGGTAAAAGGATGCCAAGACGCCAGAGATGGTGTAGACCTAGCCACGCAGGGCCTCGGGCTGGGTGATGGGGATCACCGCCGGAGTCAACACGGCCGTGGTCTCAATCCCGCGGTACCGCCGAAACTCTGGCAGCTGGCCGCCCTGCACCCCTTTCCCCGCCGAACGGTTCCGCCGACCCCGAATTTGCCGGGCTTGCAGCGGCTTGAACCCTTGACGCAGCTGGTCCTGCGATGTCCTGGCCAGCCGCTGATCCAGAGCCAGCTCAATCCAGGAGCGGTCCCTCCCTGATCCACAACACGTTGCGCCGACCGGCTTCCAGCTGCACCAACCCGGCAACGCTGAACCAGCCAGGTCGGCGCCCTGGATTCCGGAGGCGTCCACTTCAGGGCAGCTGATCTCCGTGCCGCTGTTTGCGCCGTGCAACTGATTGCGCAAGGCCACTGATTGCCTCGGAGTTGATTGCCTCCGAGTTGCTTGCCTCGGAGTTGAGTACCTTGCAATCAAGTGCCTGGCAGCCGATTGCCTTCCGGCCAACTGTCCGACAACCCATGGCCTTGGCGCCCTCTGCCATGCAGCGATCTTCGTTGCACCGGCCCGCTGAGCCGCTTGTCACCCGGCCACGGACCAGCGAGTCACGGACCAGCCAGCCCATTGACGGCCTGGCCTAGGACTGCCAGGCCATGAATCACAACCAACGCTGACAACCGCAGAGCCTGCCGGCATCACCAGCAGGAGCGGAAGATCTGCCGACCGCGAAGCCAGGTACCGAAGCCATCCAAGCGGCTTGAGTCCGTTTCAGAACCGCCCAACGCCTTCCGAACCCCCATCTCCCGATCCATGGCCACCTCGCCGCCGCGCTATCAGCAGACCCGCTTCCAGCAACGGGTAGCCCAGGCCGGCAGCCTGCTGGAGAGCTGGGCCCTTAATCCCTGGCGCCGCCTGTCGCTGCTGACGATCGTGTTGCTGTCAGCCTTCGCCATCGGTGGCGGCCTGGCGGCGATCACCGGGGCGCTCAGCACCATCGACCAGCTCTCGGCCCTGATCTGCGTGGCCGCAATCGAACTGGCCGTGCGCCTGCGCCGCCGCCTGCTGCTGCGACCCGGGGATCAGCTGGCTCTGCAACTGCTGGACATGGCCCGCATCGGCCTGCTCTACGGGCTGGTGCTGGACGGCTTCAAGCTGCTCTGAGATCCCTGGGGCTCCGCCCCGGAGACCCCGCGGTCGAAGCGCCGGGGCCCGGAGGGCCTGCCACACCAAACCGTGCATCCGACAACAGCCCTCACCTACACCCCAGGCCCCGCCGAACCGCTGGCCGCCAGCAGATAGAGCAGGGCCATGCGCACCGGAATGCCATTGCGCACCTGCTCCTCCACCAGGCAGCGGCTGGGATCATCGAGCAGCTCGCCGGCCAGTTCGACACCGCGGTTGACCGGACCTGGATGCAGCACCGGCACCCCGGGCCCGCAGAGGTCCAGCCGGCGCTGGCTGAGGCCGAACTGGCGGTGGTAGGTGTCGAGGCTGGTGAGCAGGTGCTGGTGCATGCGCTCCTTCTGCAGCCGCAGGGTCATCACCGCATCGGCGCCGGGGAGGGCCTGCTCGAGGCTGCGGCAGATCCGGATCGGCCCGCGCTCGCTCACCGGATCGAGTGCCTGACCGGGGGGAGGCGCCGCCACGAAGTCGGCGAAGGCCTCGGGCAGCAGGGTGGGCGGCGCACAGAGCACCACCTCGGCGCCGCAGGCACTCAGGGCCCAGAGATTGGAGCGGGCCACCCGCGAATGGAGCACATCGCCGACGATGACGATGCGGCGCCCCCGCAGGCGTTCAGGGCTGGGATCTTCGGGGCTGAAGTGACGCGCCAGGGTGAACAGGTCCAGCAGGCCCTGGCTGGGATGGCTGTGCAAGCCATCGCCGGCATTGAGCACCGCCACCCGTTCGCCGCTGCGGTCCAGATCGCGGGCCAGGCTGCGGGGCACGCCGGCGCAGCGATGGCGCACCACCAGCACATCGGCCCCCATGGCCACATAAGTGCGCGCCGTATCGAGCAGGCTCTCCCCCTTGCTCAACGAGCTGGTGGAGGGGGAAAAGCTCTGCACATCGGCCGAGAGCCGCCGGGCGGCCAGCTCAAAGCTGCTGCGGGTGCGGGTGCTGGGCTCGAAGAACAGGCTGGTCATCAGCCGTCCCTGCAGGGCAGGCAGTTTGCGGGCACCCGCCACCGGCATCGCCCGGAAGCGCTGGGCCAGCTGCAGAACGGTGGCGAAGTCGGCGACCGAGAAGGACGCCAGATCGAGCACATGGCGGTGGGTCCAGCCGCTCAAGGCTCGCCGCTCACAAAGGTTTCCCAACCGTAGAGGCTGGCTGTCCAGAGGCCAGCCACTCCGCCAGGGCATCGAAGCGTGGCCGGCGATCCCCCGGGGCGCGGCGACTGACGGCGCGACTGGCCCGCAGATACCAGCGCCAGGGCAGTTCCTGGCCCTGGCTGATGCCGATGCGGCTGGTCTGCACCACAAGAGGCATGCCCGGATTCGCATGACTGGCGTTCTGAAGCCTTGGTTCGCCCTCGCCGCAGGTACCGCTCCGGGGATCCGTCGCCGACGTGGCGCCAGGGGCTGCCGGGCTCGAAGCCAACCAAGCGGCCAGAGGCTCCGGCCGCGGCGCCATCCAGAGGCCCGCCTCGGCACTGGCGGCCTGGGCATCGTGGCGGCGATCGAGGCCGAAGCGCCGGGCCAGCAGCGCCGGGCCGGCCGCACTGCGCTCAGGCTCCGCGGGCAGCGCCGCAGCCCGCAGCAAGACACCATTGGCCCAGTCCGAACGGCCGGTCACCACATTGACGCAATGGTGAATGCCATAACTCACGTACACGTAGAAATGCCCTGGCTCGCCGAACAGGGTTTCGTTGCTCGGAGTGCGGCGGCGATGCCCGTGACAGGCGGGCTCGCTCTGGCAATACGCCTCCGTTTCCACAATCACGCCCCAGAGCAGCGCACCATTGGCTTGGTGTTTCACCAGCAGGCAGCCGATCAGCTCGGGCGCCACCACTTCGGCGGGGCGGCAGAAGAACGTGCTGAGCAGCAGTGGGAGGTTGCTGGAGGTCGTGGTGGCTATGGGGGTGGCTTGGGCGGGGATAGGTGAAGACTACTTAAGGGCACCTCAAATAATTGCCCATCCCACCCTTGCGAGCCTCAGGCAAGCCAGTGCCTGCAATGCTTCTCGCTATGCGTGACCCATGAGATTCTGAATTTTTCGAGGTGCCCCAAGCAGAGCCCACTGAAGGCTCATACAATAGGGAAACTCCTTTTTTAATTGTCAAACCTAGAGAAAGCATTGGCAGAGGCCCTCAGCAAGCAGGGGCGCGAGATTGCACAGGCTAAAGAGCTTAACCTCTACCGCAACCTAAACCCAGCCGCACTTCTTCATAGCGCACCAGGGAAGAGCTCGAGAGAGCTTATAGCACCATTCCTGCCCTACTCCAAAGCACAGCTTGCACAGGACTTATTTGCACTCGCCATCAGCAACACCTCGTCCCCTAAGTTTTTTGTAGAGCTTGGAGCAACCGACGGAGTCAGCCCTAGCAACACATGGCTTTTAGAGAAGAAACTGGGACGGAATGGCATACTAGCCGAGCCAGCAAAGACTTGGCACGCATCACTATCCAACAACAGAAGCTGCATTATTGACACAAGGTGCGTAGCGAAAGAGACCGGACTTGAATACACTTTTCTCGAGGCAGCAAAAGCCGACAAGGAAAACCCTGAGTTATCAAGCATTCAACAATACGCCAATAGCGGCGATCGGGCTCCCGACATCCACCTTCGAGAATCTATGGAGTACGCAGTCAAAACAATCTCTCCAGGAGATTTACTCGATACCCACGACGCGCCCAAAGATATTCAACTTTTATCGATTGACACAGAAAGCAGCGAGCTCGAGATACCCAAAGACTTCGACTTTCACAAAAGAACGATACATTCAATATGCGTTGAGCACAACTATGTAGCTCAATCTCGCCAACAGATATACGAACTGCTAGATGCGAGTGGATACAAGCGAATACTGAGAACTCTTAGCAAGTGGGACGACTGGTACATACTCAAAGAAAGCTGATCCCGATGATTTTTTGAGCATTCCTCACAGATGCGCTCAGGGAATCCTGAAAAAGCCAGATCGACCGCGGTGCAACTGGTTTCAGCGATTGAGACCCGGCAAACCGGCCACGAACAGGGCAATTGATGATTGCTACAACTGCTGAACATCTCAGATGTAGCGAAAACACCATAACTGGCAGCTCTCAATCGAAGAGTTCCATGTGCCTTTCGGCGGCACGTTGGACCCGGACAACCGCTGGATGATCTTCTCCTCTCTGATGCCATGGGAAGAGCTTGAAGAAACATACGCCCCCTCAGTTCAGCTGGCGCAGAAGCGGCATCCAACACCTGGAACTTCAATGCCCATACGTTAGTGCCTATTGGCACAACCAATGCTCAACTCAATGGCTTGCATCAAGATGGCTCCTTTGAGGCCCATGGAACGGACACAGGTTATGCGATTAGACCCGATTTCGAAGCATCTATCAGTTACTACTACCAAAATGGTGGCCTGAATACTGCTGATGGCTCTGGCGTACTGAGCAGGCCTGCTTGCAACATTGGCAATGGGCTGGCCCCAGGGTGATTCATGAATGATCCACAGCCTCCCTGAAGTACACATTATTTTCAGACTGATTCTGCTCAATTGTGCGCAACCAAAAGACGTTTCTGGCTGGCAATCGCCGATCAACCTGGAGAGGTCTCCTTCCCGTTTGGGCGCAGATTCAATGCTCTTTTCCACGGCTGGGCCGACCAATAGGCAGGCGTGCTCTACAGCGAAGGGCCGCGTTATTGATGAAAAGGGTGCTTGGGCCAGTGTTAGCTGCACGATGAAGACTCGGATCCGAATTGTCTCTGACAGCCTCAGCGAGGACTGCTTACCTTGAGGAGGGTCGGGCGACGATGGCGGCTGGACGCTGTCAGCACCCGGCCATCCCCTTGAATGGCCCGATGAACGACCTCCGCATCCCCGTCTCGATCGGCGAGCTGGTCGACAAGCTCACCATCCTCGAAATCAAGCTGGAGCAGCTCCAGGGAGAGGCTCTCGAGAACGTGGAGCGGGAGCTGGGCCTGCTGCGGGACGTCCTCGCCGCAACGGGTCTGGTGATCGATCCGGATCTGTGGCAACAGCTGGCGGCGATCAACCGCACGCTCTGGCGGATCGAAGATGACATCCGCGAGCTGGAGCGGCTCGGCAGCTTCGGCGAGGCGTTCATCGCCCTGGCCCGCTCGGTGTACCGCAGCAACGACCGCCGCTCCCAGCTCAAGCGCCTGATCAACGAGCAGCACGGCTCCCTGATCGTGGAGGAGAAGGGCTACGCCCCCTACTGACCGGCCTGGGAGCCTGAACGCCCGACGTGACGCGGCCCCAGCCAGGCGGTCGGGCGCCGGTTCCCACCTGATCGACCGATCGGCGGCCGGTGCCCTGTTGTGAAACGCCATCGCAGGCTCGCCACCGCCGCGCTTCTGAGCAGACTCTCCAACAGAAACCCACGGCCTCGCCGCTCCCCGCATGCACTTCAGCTCCTTCAACCTCGGCACCGTGCTGGTGGCCGGCAGCGGCCTGTTCTGCCTGGCCACCCTGTTCTTCGGCACCAAGGGCGGCTACTACGACAGCGACGACTACGACGGCAACGGCACGGCCCACTGAGCCTGCTCAGATCACTGATCCTTTTCAGATCACTGAACCAGTCAGCGGACGGCTCTCGCCTGGCAACGGTTCGGCTTCAGCTGGAGGAACTGGCGAAGCGCCAGCCCTGGGCATTGCCGGCAGTTCCGGTCAGGGACTGCCCAGGCGTTCCGCCTCCGGGCAGTCGCCGGTGGTGACGATGTCGTCCGGGCCGGAGCTGCGGCTGACGCTGGAGAGGCGCGTGCTGACAGCGCCGATCGAGTCGAGGCGCACGCTCAGCTCCCAGCTGGAACGCTGGTCGTCGTCGTCGTCCTCGTGGCGCAGGGTGATCAGATCGCCCTGGATCTCCACCACCAGGGCATCCTCGATCCAACACTGCTGGTCCCGCAGGTAGATCCAGACGGGTCTCTGCTCCTGAAGAAAGCGATCAAGCTTGCGCTGCAGCATCGGAACGCCGCGAATAGGGTCGATCCTAAGCAAACGAAGCCCCCGGGCCGTGTTCAGGATGACCGAATCGCCCGCCCTCGCCTCCGGCCCCAGCAGCGGCCCTGCCCTGAGCCTGGAGGCGATTCGCCTGCAGTTGCGCAGCTGGCCGGAAGTGGAGCAGTACCTCCGAAGCTGCCGGGGGGTGATCGTGCCCCTGGGCTCCACCGAGCAGCATGGCCCCACAGGCGCCATCGGCACCGACGCCCTCACGGCCGAAGCCGTGGCCCTGGCGGTGGGTCGCCGCACCGGCGTGCTGGTGACGCCGGCCCAGGCCTTCGGCATGGCCGAACACCACCTGGGCTTCGCCGGCACCGTCAGCCTGCAGCCCTCCACGCTGCTGGCCGTGCTCCACGACGTGGTGCTGTCCCTGGCACGCCATGGCTTCGAGCGCATCTACGTCATCAACGGCCACGGCGGCAACATCGCCACCGCCCGGGCGGCCTTCGCCCAGGCCTATGGCACCGCCGCCAGCCGCGGCCTGCCCGGCGCCGATCGGCTGCGCTGCCGCCTGGCCAACTGGTTCACCGCTGGCTCCGTGACCCGCGAGGCCCGCACGCTCTATGGCGAGCGCGAAGGGCACCACGCCACTCCCAGCGAAATCGCCCTCACCCTGCATCTGGAGCCCAGCCTGGCCAGCAAGCAGCGGCCCCTGCCGGAAGCGGCCCCCGCCGGGCCGATCCACGGCCCCGAGGACTTCCGCCGCCGCCATCCCGACGGCCGCATGGGCTCCGATCCCTTCCTGGCCCAGGCCGAGCACGGCGAGCGCTTCCTGGAGCTGGCGGCCGAGGCCCTGGCCGAGGATCTGCGCCAGTTTCTGGCCGATGCGGAACCGGCGGAGTGAGCCCCCTGGCCGGCTAGCGTCGACTCCAATGCAGGCCAGCCAGCGCCCAGCCCACACCATGAGCAGGATCAGCGCCGACGACGTTCGCAAAGTGGCCCAGCTGGCCCGGCTGGAGCTGCCCGAGGCGAAGATCGCCACCTACACCGGCCAGCTGGAGCGGATCCTCGACTACGTCGCCCACCTGGAGCAGGTGGACACCGAGGGCGTGCCTCCCACCACCCGGGCCGTGGAAGTGGTGAACGTGACCCGCGCCGATGTGGTGGAGCCGACGCCTGTCCGGGAGGACCTGCTGGAGCTGGCTCCCCAGCGGGAGGGAGATTTCTTCCGCGTCCCGAAGATCCTCGGCACCTGAACCCCTCACTGAGACTGAGCAGACGGCGAATCCGGCGGCACCTCCATCCCTCAGCGCCACCGTCACTGCGAGTTCTGACCACACCCACGACAACGAAGGGAACCGCAGCGGAATCAGGGGGGCGCGCTGATCAACCGCCCTGGCTCCGCTCTGAATCCTGATCCCGGACCGCATCGTGCCGTTACCCGAGCCGGGAATCGTCCGATCAAGGCAGGGCACGTCCAAGAGCCAGGTCCCGCGGGGTCATCGGGGCCATCCGGAAGCGCCCTCCAATCCGAGCCCGAGCGCCCCAACGCCAGAACCAATCCGTGCCTCCACGGATGCCAATTCAGTACAGCCGTACCATCATGGTCATCGGGGCTGGCGGCTTGCCTATGGTTTTTCTCGGATTGGATCTGCAGGGCTGGGTCACTGTGATCGCCGGAATCCTGCTGGCCCTGATCCCCTTATTCACAGGCTACGACCATGTCGGCATCCCTGGATTCAGCAGCATCCGGCTCAATCAGAAGATTGGAGTGTCTGTCCTCATTGCCTCGCTGGCGACACTGTTTGGCGATGCTCAACTGGAATCCCGTCGTCGACTACGAGATCAGAGAGATTGAGCGCGAGACGCGGTTGCAGCAGCTGAGGAGAGAGTCCGAGCAAATGAGGAACGAGACCGATCAGCTGAAGCGCGAAAACGCGCAGTATGCCGTGCTCAACGCCAGGATCGCTGCGCTCTGGCCCAACTCGAATTCCAGCTCAACCCAGGTCCAGCCACCAAAGAGCGACTCGCCGATCTGATCGCCCTGCTGCAAGAGTACGGAGACCTGAGCTGAATCGTTCCTAGGGATTGCCGGCAGTCGACAGGAAGGGGCTTGGAGTGAAGAAGCCAGCTCCTCAACGGGGGCTTGGGGAGACGGCGGTGCGATGCAGCAGGTCCAGCACGCGGCGGCGGGCGTGACGCGTCGGCATCAGGCCCGCCAGGGGACGCAGGCGGCTGCGGCGCTTCTTGTGGCTGCGCACACCGAGGAAGATGTCATAGAGGAAATTGAGCAGATCGCTGCGACTTTCAAACATGCCCAGACGCTGGGGTGAACCCTTGGCATCGAGGATGTGACGGGTAGCGATGTAGGCGGGCTGGTATTCGAACCAGGGAATCGACGGCCAGAGATGGTGAATCAGATGATAGTTCTGGCCCATGATCAGCCAGTTCATCAACCTGCCGGGATAGACGCGGGCATTGTGCCAGCGATTGCGCGACTGGAAGGGCCGGTGGGGCAGGTAGTCAAAGAACAGACCCAGGGTCACCCCCACCATCAGGGCCGGCGCAAACCAGCAGTTGAAGACAAACTGCAGAAAATCAAACTTGACCGCCGCCAGGACGATCGCCACGAACACACCGCGGGCAATGCCCCACTCCAGCAGCTCATAGCGACGCCAGAGGCGGCGGCGGAAGAAAAAGACCTCATGATAAAAGAACCGCGGCGCAATCAACCACAGCGGCCCGAAAGTGCTGACGATGTGATCCGGGTCATGCTTCGGATCATTGACGTGGGCGTGGTGCTGCAGATGCACCCTGGTGAACACCGGAAAGCTGAACCCCAGCAGCAGGGCGGCCCCATGACCCATCACCGCATTACAGAAGCGGTTGGGATGGGCGGCGTTGTGGCAGGCATCGTGGATCACGGTGCCTTCGAGATGCAGGGCCAGAAATCCGAGCGCCAGCAGGGCCGGCAATGGCCAGTGGGGACCGAACCAGCCCCAGATGGTGAGCGCCGCCAGCCCATATCCGGCCAGGAACAGACCCACGGTGGGGTTGAGGGCAGCCGGCGGATCCAGGTACTGCTTCGGAACGCTCTGCACGGCCGTCGTGTGGCGGCGTACCTCGGCGGGGGATGGGAGAGCCTGCGTTTGCGTCATCTCCCTGGGGGGGTGTACGGAGTCGTTTTCGGAGCGCTCAGACTACGGAACAACTCCAGGCAACCGCAGCCATACCTCGGCCTGACACCACTGGGAGGGACCAGCAGCCGCTCACTCTGGCCGGGCCAGAGCCTGATCCGAGCAACTGGAACGCCTGGCTGGGGATTTCCCCCAGCCAGGCCGCCGAGCGAACCCGGGATCCTGATGCCCACCGGGGGACTTGAACCCCCACAGCCGAAGCCGCTGGAACCTAAACCCAGCGCGTCTACCAATTCCGCCAGGTGGGCGCCGACCGAGTCTACGGGGCGCCCGCAGAATGGACCGAGCCGCCGGCTTCGCCATGCTTGCCACCGTCGGGGGAACCCTGGCCCTGCTCCTGGGCCTGTTGCTGTTGCTCCTGCCTCTGCTGGTCAGCGAACTGAGCCGCCCGAGGGATTCGGTCTGGGGCGCCGTGGTGCTGCTGCTGGGGCTGGTGTTGGTGACCAGCGCCGATCGGCTCACGGGGGCGCCGATGCTGGCCGTGCTCTGCGGCGGCCTGCTGATCGGCCGGCTGAGCAGCGAAGTCGGCCTGGGCCGCTGGCGCCAACTGACCGACGATGAACGCCAGTTGCTGATCTCAAGCGAGCGCTGGAGCCGCAGCTTTCAGCAACTCGCAGCGTCCTGCACCAGCCTGGTGGCCAAAGCCACGGCCCTGGTGAGCGGCCTGGTGGCCGCGGTCGCCAGCCGGCCTCAGCGCCCCGGCAGCAGCAAGCGCTGGGTGCGCCCGGAGCTGCCGGAGGCGGCCCTGCAGGCGACCGCTGGCAGCAGTGGCGTCTCGATCAGCGACGGAACCAGCAGCGGCGAGGCCATTCATGGCGAGGCCAGCAACGGCGAAGCCACGGCGGCAGCCCACGGCAGCCAGGGGCCTGCGGAGCCGGCCGAGGCCCCGATGGAAACGGCGGATCCGGACCCTGCCGGCGCACCTCAGGCCCCAAACCCGGCCACCAGCGCCGCAACCGACCAGCGCAGCCGGGTGGTGCGGGACTTCGAGGAGATCACTGCCCTGCTGGCCGCCGCCCCGGCAGCTGAGGCCCCGGCGGCGGATGCCCCGGCAGAGGAGGCCGAGGCCAGCGAGGCGGGATAATCCCCTGCTGTGCTGCCCCTGCGAGGCGCCGTGACCGTCAGCCCCGCCTCCAAGTCCTCCCCTCAACCCTCCCCCGACTCCGGCGGTGCCGGCGTTCAGGAGCCGCTCTCGTACAAGCAGACCCTCAACCTGCTGCAGACCCCCTTCGCCATGCGGGCCAATGCCCGCCAACGGGAACCGGAACTGCAGCGCTTCTGGCAGGAGCGGAGTCTGTACGAACAGCTGAGCCGCCGCAATCCCGGCGAGGTGTTCACCCTCCACGACGGGCCGCCCTACGCCAACGGCGCCCTGCACGTGGGCCACGCCCTCAACAAGATCCTCAAGGACATCATCAACAAGCACGCCCTGATGCGCGGCCGGCGGGCCCGCTTCGTGCCCGGCTGGGACTGCCATGGTCTGCCGATCGAACTCAAGGTGCTGCAGGGCCTGAGCAGCGAAGAGCGTCGGGCGCTGACGCCGATCAGCCTGCGCCAGAAGGCCCACGCCTATGCCCTCGAGCAGGTGGAGATCCAGAAAGCCGGCTTCCGGCGCTGGGGCATCTGGGCCGACTGGGAGTCCCCCTATCTCACCCTGCAGAAGCCCTATGAAGCTGCCCAGATCGGCGTCTTCGGCCGCATGGTGCTGGCCGGCCACATCTACCGGGGCCTCAAACCGGTGCACTGGAGCCCCAGCTCCCGCACGGCCCTGGCCGAGGCGGAACTGGAGTATCCCGACGGCCACACCTCCCCCAGCGTCTATGTGGCCTTCCCGGTGGTGTCCCTGCCCTCGGCCCTGGCGGGCCAGCTGCGGCCCTTCGGCATCGAAGGCCCCACCGACCACGGCCATCGCGAGCAGCTGTTCGTCGCCATCTGGACCACCACCCCCTGGACCCTGCCGGCCAACCTGGCGGTGTCGGTGAACGCGGCCCTGGATTACGCCATCTGCCGCGACGGCAGCGCGCCGGAATCGGCGCCGCGCTATCTGGTGGTGGCCACCGATCTGGTGGAGAGCCTCCAGGTGAGTCTGGATCGCCCACTGGAACCGCTGCTGACTCTCAAGGGAGCCGACCTCGAGGGCATCAGCTACCGGCATCCGCTGCTGGAGCGCACCAGCCCGGTGGTTCTCGGCGGCGACTACATCACCACCGAATCGGGCACGGGCCTGGTGCACACGGCCCCCGGCCACGGCGTCGACGACTTCAACACCGGCCGCAAGTACGACCTGCCGGTGCTCTGTCCGGTGGATGAGGCCGGCAACCTCACCGACGAGGCGGGCCCCTTCGCCGGCCTGAACGTGCTCAAGGATGCCAACCCGGCGATCATCACCGCCCTGCGCGATGCCGGCGTGCTGCTGGCGGAAGCGCGCTACGAGCACCGCTACCCCTACGACTGGCGCACCAAGAAGCCCACCATCTTCCGCGCCACCGAACAGTGGTTCGCCTCGGTGGCCGGCTTCCGCGAGCAGGCTCTGGCGGCGATCGAGCAGGTGAGCTGGCTGCCCGGCAGCGGCCGCAACCGCATCGAGGCGATGGTGCGCGACCGGGGCGACTGGTGCATCTCGCGCCAGCGCACCTGGGGGGTGCCGATCCCCGTCTTCTACCACCGCGAAACCGGTGAGGTGCTGCTCAATGCCGACAGCCTGGCCCACATCCAGGCCCTGATCGCCGAGCACGGCTCCGACATCTGGTGGGAGCGAGATGAAGCCGAGCTGCTGCCCCCCTCCCACACGGCCGAAGCGGCTCACTGGCGCAAGGGCAGCGACACGATGGATGTCTGGTTCGACTCGGGCTCCTCCTGGGCGGGGGTGCTGGGCGGACTGGAACAGGGGGTCACCCCCGCTGGACCAGGCGCTGCCGACGGGGCGTTGGCGGCTGCCGAAGCTGCCGCGGCAAGCGATGGCCCGGTGGGCGCCGCCAGCACGGACGCGGCGCACGCCGGCCTCAACTACCCCGCCGATCTCTATCTGGAGGGCTCCGACCAGCATCGCGGCTGGTTCCAGAGCAGCCTGCTCACCTCGGTGGCGGTGAACGGCACGGCGCCCTACCGCACGGTGCTCACCCACGGCTTCACCCTCGATGAGAAGGGCCGCAAGATGAGCAAATCCCTCGGCAACGTCGTCGATCCGGCGGTGCTGGTGGAAGGCGGCAAGAACGAGAAGCAGGAACCCGCCTACGGCGCCGACGTCTTGCGGCTGTGGGTGAGCTCGGTGGATTACTCCGCCGATGTGCCCCTGGGGCCGGGCATCGTCAAACAACTGGCCGACGTCTACCGCAAGGTGCGCAACACGGCCCGCTATCTGCTCGGCAACCTGCACGATTTCAACCCGGCCAGCGATGCGGTGGCGATTGACGAGCTGCCGCTGCTGGATCGCTGGATGCTGCAACGCACCGCCAGCCTGATTGAGGAGGTCAGCGCCGACTTCGAGCGCTTCGAGTTCTACCGCTTCTTCCAGGCCCTGCAGAACTTCTGCGTGGTGGATCTCTCCAACGTCTACCTCGACATCGCCAAGGATCGCCTCTATGTCAGCGGCGCCAGGGATTTCCGCCGCCGCAGCTGCCAGACCGTGCTGCATCTGGTGGTGGAGCGGCTGGCGGGCTTGATCGCGCCGGTGCTCTGTCACATGGCCGAGGACATCTGGCAGAACCTGCCATACCCGGTGGCGGAGGCCTCGGTGTTCGAGCGGGGCTGGCCGACGGCACCGGCGGCGTGGGCGGCCGGCGAGCTGCTGGCGCCGATGCAGCGGATCCTGGACCTGCGCGCCCAGGTCAACCGTCAGCTGGAGCGCTGCCGCAGCGAGGGCACGATCGGCTCCTCCCTCGAAGCCCAGGTGCAGCTGGAGATCGCCAGCGGTGCAGACGGCGAAGCCCTCGTACTGGCTGAAGCCCTGGCCCTGCTCCAGGCCAGCCCCCATCCCCAGGTGGACAACCTCGCCGACTGGCTGCTGGTGTCGGCCCTGCAGATCGGTGGCGAGGCCGTGGCCTCGGTGCTGGCCGAAGCCAGCGAAGGGGGACTCACGGTGCGCATCGCCCGGGCCGAAGGGCACAAGTGCGAGCGCTGCTGGCACTTCGAAACCGACATCGGCCGGCACCTCGCACACCCCAGCCTCTGCGGCCGCTGTGTGGCGGTGCTGGAGTCTCAACCGCGGACGCCTCAGCCGCGGGCGTGAAACACCCGGCCGTAGTGGCTGTCGATCAGCTCCTGCCGGCACCAGAAGTCCTTCGCCGTCACCGCCGAACCGGAGAGCAGATCGGTCCAGAGGCCGTCGAAGGGGAAAGGCACATCCACCCACTGGGGCTTGGCTGAACAATTGATCACCACCACGAAGCGCTCGTTGCCGCCGTCGCCGGCGGTGCCCCAGCGATGCACGATCAGCAGCTGACGGGCGGCGTCGATGCCATAGCCATCGCGATCGAACTGCTGCGCATCGGCTGACATTTCACGGGGATGGAAATGGGTGGAGGTGAGCCCGGGATGATCGTGGCGCAGGCGAATCAGGCGGCGGTGCAGCGCCAGCAGCGCCTGACCGGCGGCATCGTCCCGGTGCTGCCATTGCAGGGGCCGGGGCCGCACCCGCTCGCTCCCCGCCTCCGGCAGATGGCGCTCCTCGCCGAACTCCTGGCCGTTGTGCACCATCACCGCGCCGCAGGCCGTGAACAGGGCAATCAGGTGGGGCTGGGCGCGAAACCAGTGCTGGCTGCGCTCCACCCCCGGACGATCGCCGCCGATCTTGTTCACCAGGGTGCCGTGATCATGGTTCTCGACATAGATCACGGGCCCGCAGCCCGAGGCAAAATCGCGGCCGGCATCCAAGGCGCGCAGATAGGAGGCGCGCAGCTGGCCGCTGCGACCGGTTTCAAAGGCCTCGAACATCAGCGGATCGAACCAGGTGCCACTGGCGCCGATGCGATTGGCCTCATCGATCGCCTGATAGCGATCATCGGGGAGATTCTCGAGCAGGAGGGGAAAGTTGATCCGGCCGCTGGCCTCGAGGCGGCGGCGGAGATTGGCGATCAAGGTGGTGATGCCCGGATCGCCTTCGCGGCGACGAAAATAGCCGCGGACATAGTCGAAGCGAATCCCGTCGATGCCGAAGCGATCGATCCAGTAGCCGCAGACATCCAGGATAAATTCGCGGGTACAGCCGTTTTCGAAGTCGAAGTCTTCGAAGAATCCACCGCCTTCAAACTGGCCGATGAAGGGACAATCTTCCCGGTTCTGGTACAGCTGCAGATAGGGAAACTCAGCGCGAGCATGATTGAAGACACCATCCATGATCACCCCGATCCCTCGCTCATGCAGGGCATCGATCAGGCGCCTGAGGCTGGAGAGCCGCTCGACAATCTGCTCCGCCGGCACCCCCTCGAGATCGGTGAGGCGCTCGTCGACGGAGAAGAACAGGAACGGTTCATAGCCCCAGTTGAACTCGCCCCCGGGCACGGCCGTCCAGGGCAGCGGCTCAACGGCATTGATGCCGAGATCAACGAAATAATCGATCGACTCGCGCACGATGTCGAGGGGGTTACTGCGCGCGCGATCGGCGCTGAGATTGGCGGTGAAATCATCGATCGTCAGTTCATAGATCACCAGCTCGGCCTGGGGCGGCATCGGATGAACCGTGGTGACGGCAGAAACCTTCTGCCCGCCGATCACGACGCCGGAGTTGTCGGCGCCGCCGCTGCGACAGCTGTAGCGGGTGCAGGGATCATTGACCCAGCGCACGTCGCCATTCTCGAAGCTGACGACGAACTTGTACTGGTAAAAACCCTCCGCCAGCTCCGAGACCGTGCAGACATAGAGCAGGCCCCGCTCGTGGGGCAGCAACGCCATCGGCAGCGCCTGGGCCGGATCCCAGCCACCGGCATGAAAGTTGCCGGCGATGGCGATCCGACGGATCTTCGGCAGGCCGCCACGGCCGTACTGAAGGATGTCGCGACTGCTGTCCGGAAAGAACAGGCGGAAGGTGATCGAGCCACCGACATGATCGACGGCGGGTCCGAAGTTTTCGTACATCTGCGCAATCCCAGGCGGAATGATTTCAAACAGCGCGCCACACAACGGGCGGCAGGACCTCAGAAGTTGGCGAGAACGCGGCGGCGCTCCTGGCGGGAGGCGGCGGTGGAGCCGAAGTGGGGCGCCGCTGCAGCTGAGGCCCCGAGGATGCGGCCGATCGTGGCGGCGACGACGGCTGGGTCGTCATCGAAGGCCCCATGGCTGCTAGCCCGGGCCCCCTGCAGGGAACCCACCGGTTCAGCGTTGGGGGAGCGGATCCAGCTCAGGGCCGTGGCCCCCTGGGCTGCTTGGGGCGCCGGGTCGAACAGCTCGGCGAGACCGACATCGGCTTCGATGAACTTCTCCATCCCCAGAATCGCCTCGCCTTGAGGGCGCAGCAGCGGAATCCGGACGGTTTTCTCAAAGGCGTTGGAAACCAGATAGAGAAGGGACTTGTTATAGATGCGGGCGCAGTCATCATCCTGCTCGGCCTGATCCGTGAGGGTGAACAGGGCCAGTTCCGCGATCTTTTTCGCCTTGATCGCTGGCAGGTAGTGCTGCTGGAACAGCGACACCGTGCAGGCCGGGGCCCAGAGAGAGCAGGTGCTCAGCTTGATACCCTTGGCGATCAGGTAAGTCAACAGCGGTGCCAGCAAGATGCTGCCGGCGCTGTGCCCGACCAGATGAATCTCCAGCTGGGGATCGCTGGCGGCCAGGGCCCCGATCTGATCGGCCAGATAGCGAGCGCCTCCCCTCGCTGTGGTGGTGGCCAGCAGGGCATTCTCCTTCATCTCATCCCACTGGGCCTTGCCGGTGAGTCGCCTGGCCAGAGGTTCCAGGGCATCGTCGAGCCGATCCAGCATGAAATCCTTGCTGTCATCGAGGAGGCCTTCCGGCCGGCGATGGCGGATGGCATCTTCGAGCATGTTGCGCAAGGTCGTCCAGTAATCGCTCTTCCAGATGAAGGCGATTGGATAAATCTGCTTCGGCAACATCTGGCGGCGATAGTCAGCCAGGCGCTGCAGCGCCGAATCCTGATCGACAAGCCCGCCATGGGCATAGAGCAGCAGGCGCCGCTTCGTCCAATGGCTGGTGCGCTGGAGAAAATCGGTGTGGATGATCTCCTTCACCGACTCCGGCGTGGTGCCGATGTTGCCGTGGGGATCGAGCTGGCCATCGTTGCCGATGCTGATCACATGGGGCCGGATCTCGTTGTACTGATAGGAGCGGCGCCGCACCGTGCCCACGGCGCCATGGAGACCACCGGCCACCTTGGCGCCGTTGCTGGCCATCGAGACCGGCACACCCAGACGGGCCACCCAGACATCAGTGCCGTTGGCGAGCCAGTCGGCATAGGAGACATGGCCGAAGCCGCTGCGCCCCCAACTCTCTCCCCAGGAATTCTGAATCCAGAAGCCCCGCTCGTCGTAGGCGACGATCGCGAAGGCATGGCCACCGAGCTGTTGTTCCCGCAGCTGAATGATGCCTGTGTCACCCACCTCCTGCCAGCCCGCATGCACCCGGGCACTGGCATAGAGAATGCCCACCTCGGTGATGGCCGCATGCATCGCCACGAAATCCTGGTGATTGACGCGGAAATAGGAGCCCAGCGGCCTTTGACTGGCATCGGCGATGACCTTGTCGTTCAGCCCGCCTTTGGCGCGGGAGGTGGCCGTCCAGAGCTTGCCGGCGCAGACACCATGCTTGTGCCAGCCCTTCATCGCGCCCCGACAACTGGAGCCCTCGTAATCCTCGCCAGCCCATTCGTCGTAACGGCGGGCCAGGGCATAGAACATGAAGGGACTGACGGGCAGGCGATCGGTGCCGATGCGTCGGGTGGCGAGCAGATGATTGGCCACCGCGGCCAGTCCGAAGCCGGTGCAGGCCCCTTCACGGCCCTGATCCAGAATCGGCAGCTGCAGAGCCTGTACGTCCTCAATCGGGCGCAGCGGCGGCACCTCCACCAGGGTGGGCTCATACAGGCGATCGCGGAAATCGACACTGTCCGGCCGGGCCGTGAGCAGGCGCCTGGTCGTGCCAGTGAGAGCCTGGGGCTGGGACTCGTCCTGCGCTGCGGAGGAAGCGGCCATGGCGAGAGGGGTTGCGGGGGAAGGGCAAAGGAAGGCCGGCAGCAAGCCCTGCACTGACACCCGAGAGTGCCTTTTCGACTGGATTGCCGGAATGGAACTCCAGACGAAGCCCCGCACCAAGCTACAGAAATACTCCTTCAAATCTGGCCAATAAACTGATGTCGAATGGCCGCATTTTCGCAGTAGCTCACGGCCTCATCACCTCAGGACATGCGCAACAATTCACGGCATTCCGGCATCACGAACAACAGGAAAAGAGACGGAATCAAGCAGGAAAAGAAGCCGTTATTGATCAACATCAGGAACGCATGCCGGCTGAAGTCCATCAGCGCACCGCACCCGTCATCCAGCCCAAGGCCCGCGATCTTTCCAGCCGGATGGATCAGCGACGATGAGGGCTGGCCCATCGCAGGGGAACCGGCGCCACACCTGACATGCCGACCTGTCACCCGCCACCGGCCAGCCCACGGGACGCTGCGGCGAAGGTGTTCCCAGCGTGCGGGCACGGCGCCCTGGCGGGGGGGGATCCCCTCCAGAATGCCCCGATGGCGATCATCCGCGCCGAGAGGCTCTCCAAGATCTACCGGGTGGCTGACAAGCAGCCCGGCCTGGCCGGCACCCTGCGCCATTTCGTGCAGCGTCGCCATCGCGATGTGGCGGCCGTCAAGGGGGTGAGCTTCACGGTGGAGGCCGGCGAAATGGTGGGCTTCCTCGGCCCCAACGGTGCCGGCAAGACCACCACCTTGAAGATGCTGAGCGGGCTGATCCACCCCAGCGGCGGCAGCGCCGAGGTGGCGGGCCATGTCCCCCAGCGCCGCCAGGCCGACTTTCTGCGCCAGATCACCCTGGTGATGGGCCAGAAGCAACAGCTGATCTGGGATCTGCCACCGCTCGATTCGCTGCGGGTGAATGCGGCCGTCTACGGCCTCGACGACGCCACGGCCCGGCGCCGCATCGCCGAACTGGCGGACATGCTGGAGCTGGGAGAGGAGCTGACCCGCCCAGTGCGCAAACTCTCCCTGGGTCAGCGCATGAAGGCCGAACTGCTGGCGGCCCTGATGCACCAGCCGGCGGTGCTGTTCCTCGACGAACCCACCCTCGGCCTCGACATCAACGCCCAGGCCCGGGTGCGCTCCTTCCTGGCGGACTACAACCGCCGCCACGGCGCCACCGTGCTGCTCACCAGCCACTACCTGGCGGACATCACCGCGCTCTGCCCGCGGGTGCTGCTGATCCATGAGGGGGGCCTGTTTCACGACGGCAGCCTGCGGGAGCTCTCCAGCCGGCTGGCCCCCTGCCGCCTGGTGCGCCTGGAACTGGAGGAGCCACGGCCGGCGTCGGATTTCGCGAGCTACGGCGAAGTGGAGGCCTGCGATGGCCGCGATGTGCGGCTGCTGGTTGAGCGCGAGCGGCTCACCGAAGTGGTGGCCAGGCTGCTGGCGAATCTTGACGTGCGGGATCTGGAGGTGAGTGATCCGCCGATCGAGGAGCTGATCGGCCGGCTGTTTCGCCAGGGGGAGGTGGCATGAGGACGGGGCCAGGGGAAGGCCTGGAGCCGCGGAACTTGCGGAGGCGGAGCCGGCCCCCCCTGCTCCAGGGCCTGGGCCGCCGGCTGCAGCGAGGCTGGCGGGTGGCCCGGGCGCTGCTCAGCAGCCAGTACGCCCTGATGCTCGAATACCGGGCCGAAACGGCCCTCTGGGCCCTCTCAGGCATCCTGCCGTTCATCATGCTGGGCATCTGGAGCCAGCTGGCCATGGCGCCGGCTGGGCCCGGAGCGGGCAGCGGCACGGGTTCGACCGGCATCGGCCTGGATCCGGTGCAACTCAGCCGCTATTTCCTCTGCGCCTTCGTGGCGCGCCAGTTCAGCGTGGCCTGGGTGGTGTATGCCTTCGAGGAGGACACCCTGCAGGGCCGCCTCTCCCCCTACCTGCTGCAGCCGCTGCAGCCGCTCTGGCGCTATGTAGCGGCGCACCTGGCCGAACAGGTCACCCGGTTGCCCTTCGTGGTGCTGATCGCCGCGGTGTTTTTCCTGGTGCAACCCCAGGCCTTCTGGATTCCCACGCCGGCGCGCTTCCTGGCGGGCCTGCTGGCCATCGGGCTGGCCTTCACGATCAACTTCCTGCTGCAGAGCTGCATCGCCATCCTCTGCTTCTGGAGTGAACGGGCCAGCGCCCTGGAGCGGCTGCTGTTCATCCCCTACCTGTTCCTCTCCGGACTGGTGGCGCCCCTGGAGGTGTTCCCGCCGGCGCTGCGGGCGGCCGCCCACTGGACCCCCTTCCCCTTGATGGTGGCCTTCCCGGCCCAGCTGCTGGCCGGTGGCCCGGTGGCGATCGCGGCGAGTTTTGCCGCCATGGCCGGCTGGATCGCCCTGCTGCTGCCGCTCACCCTGGGCCTCTGGCGCGCCGGCGTGCGCCGCTACTCGGCGATGGGGGCCTGACGATGGCGGTTCCGGCGATCTCGACTTTTGGCATGGCGGGCGTCCGGCGCTACGGGCGCACCTTGCAGCGCTTCTGGGGATCGGCCCTGGCCAGCCAGATGGAATATCAGATCAACCTGCTGATTGAAGTGCTGGCGATGGCCGGCAACCTGGCCGGCAGCCTGCTGCTGCTCTGGCTGATCTACGGCCGCGGCCACAGCCTGGGGGGCTGGAGCCTGGAGGCGGCCCTGGTGGTGCTCGGGATCTACACCCTGCTCGACGGGGTGTCCTCGACCCTGCTGCGGCCGAACCTGGGCGCGATCGTCACCCATGTGCAGCAGGGCACCCTGGACTTCGTGCTGCTCAAGCCGATCGACAGCCAGTTCTGGCTCTCCAGCCGCACCATCTCCCCCTGGGGAATCCCCGAGATCCTCACCGGACTGGCCCTGGCGGTGGGGGCGGCCCTGCGCGCCGGCGCCCGGCCCGGGCTGGCGACGCTGCTGGGTGGTGCCCTGATGCTGCTGGCCAGCGTCGTGATCCTCTACAGCCTCTGGTTTGTGCTGGCCACCACGAGCATCTGGTTCGTCAAGACCTGGAACATCACCGAAGTGCTGCGGGCCGCCCTCAGTGCCGGCCGCTACCCGATCAGCGCCTATCCCGCCGGCCTGCGCACCCTGTTCACCGTGGTGCTGCCGGTGGCCTTCCTGACCACGGTGCCGGCGGAGGCGATTCTGGGCCGGGCCAGTGGCTTTTGGCTGCTGTTGTCCGTGGCGGTGGCCACGGGCTCGCTCCTGTTCAGCCGCTGGTTCTGGCACCTGGCCCTGCGCGATTACACGTCGGCGTCGAGCTGAGAAGCGAGCCAGAAGAGGCGAGCTGAGAAGCGAGCCAGAAGAGGCGAGCTGAGAAGCGAGGCGTCAGCGTCGGGTTCCCGAAGCAGGGCCCGATCAGGCCCAGAGCTCCGGCACCAGAAACGCCTCGGCCGGTGCCGGCCCCGCCAGGGGCACACCGCCGTCTGGATCGAGCGGCGCCGCCAGCAGCTCAGCACTGCTGATCCGGGCCCCCTCCGGCAGGGCGGAACGGTCCGGATCAAAGGCGGTGGGATGGGTGGTGAGGCTGGAGAAGCCGCGGAAGATCAGCAGCTCAAACGGCTCCCGCTCCGCCTCATGCGGGTCCGATCCGCAGGGTTCAGCGCTCGGCGGCAGCGGCTCCCGGCCACCGTCGGCGGCAGCGGCGGCGCTCGGCCTGGCTGCGGAGGGCAGGTTGCCCCTCAGGCGCAACACCCGATCGGGGCGGGCACGGCTGAGGGCCTCAAGGGCTGCCAGCAGTTCGGCAATGGGGACCGGCGTGGCGGTGGAACCCTGGCCCGGTGGATCGCTGGCCAGCCGATCACCGCCAGGGCAATCGCCACCGCTTGACCAGCGCTCAGAACTCACCGGCCACCCGTCCCTGACGAGGCAGGCGCACCAGCAGCCACTGCAGGAAGCCCACCCCGTAGGCCACCAGGGCCAGATAGCCGAAGAAGGCCGCCACACCGGGGTTCCAGTCGGCTCCGAAGACGAAATCAAACACCCTGTCGACGGAGTTGTTCAGTCCCCGGGGCGCCTCCAGCCAGGCCTGACAGAACCCCGGACCGGGCCGCGAGGCCATGCAGGGCAGGGCCGTGACCGCCAGAGCGCCGCTGAGCACGGTCAGCAGGCTGAGACTCCAGCGCCAGATCCGCACCGTCAGCGGCAGGGGCCGCCAGGGAGGCATGTCAGCCAGTTCCTCATTGAGATCCACCCAGAACCAGAGGGTGGCCAGGATCAGCACGGGCGCCAGCCCCAGCAGCAGATAGCCGCTGGGGCGACGGTCGACCAGCAGCAGCAGGGCGACCAGCAGCAGGCTGGAGACTTTCCAGTACAGCCCCATCAGGCGGATCAGGGCCTGCTGGCGGCGGGCCACACTCCAGACCAGCAGCACCAGGGGAACCCCCACGGCGAACAGCACGCCCAGGCGCACATCCAGCCAGACCAGGGAGCGGTAGTACGGATCCGGCACGGACGAGGCGGCTCAGCAAGGCGCCATTATCCGTGCACCCCTCCCGGGCGATAGTGTCTCGCCCATGGCTGCGCTTCCATCCTTTCCCTGGTTGCCGGACCTGCTGCGGTCCAACAGCGGCAAAGCCTGGTGCCGCACGGCCCTGGCCCGGGACGTGTCCCTGGAGGATGCGGTCAGCACCGTGGCGCGCCAGCTCGCTCCTGCGGGGGAAGCGGATCTGGCCCTGGTCTTCGCCTCCAGCAGCTACGCCAGTGATCTGCAGCGACTGCTGCCGTTGCTGCGCCTGAAACTGAAGGCCCGGCACTGGATCGGCTGTGTCGGTGGCGGCGTGGTGGGTACCGACGCCACCGGCGTGGCCCACGAACTGGAGCAGGAACCGGCTCTCAGCGTCACCCTGCTGCGCCTGCCGGGGGCCGAGTTACTGCCCTTCGCCATCGACACCACGGAGCTGCCGGACCTCGACGGCCCGGCTGAACCCTGGCGAGCGCTGGTGGGAGAGGCCGCCAGGGCCGACTCCTCCCTGCTGCTGCTGGTGGATCCGACCTGCCAGGCCGTCAATGACCTGATCAACGGGCTCGATTACGCCTTTGCCGATGGGGTCAAGGTGGGCGGCATCGCCTGCCCCCACAGCTCCTCCCACGGATCCCTGCTGTTCAACGACCAGGTGCGGGAGGGGGCGGTGGGCTGCCTGATCGGCGGCGCCTGGGCGATCGAGCCTGTGGTCGCCCAGGGCTGCCGTCCGATCGGCCCGGTGCTGGAGGTGGAGCAGGCCCAGCGCAACGTGGTGCTGGAGGTGAGCGAGGGCGAGCTGCGCCGCAGCCCGGTGGCGGCCCTGCAGGCGATCCTCTCAGACCTGAGCCCGGATGAACGGGAGCAGGTGAAGCATTCCCTGTTCCTGGGGGTGGGGCGCAGCGATTTCAGCCTGGCCAATCTGCAACAGGCCCCCTCGGCCTTCCTGGTGCGCAATCTGATCGGCGTCGATCCGCGCAACGGGGCGGTGGCCGTGGCCGAGCGCATGCGGGTGGGACAGAAGGTGCAGTTCCAGCTGCGGGACGGCGACGCTTCCCGTCAGGAAGGCCGCCAGCTGCTGGCCGCCCTGGCCCAGCGACCGGGACCCGAACCGCTGCTGGCCCTGCTGTTCGCCTGCCTGGGGCGGGGCCAGGGGCTCTACGGCCAAGCCGATGGCGATGTGGGGCTCTGCCAGGAAGCCTTCGCCGGCCTGCCGATCAGCGGCGTGTTCTGCAACGGCGAGATCGGCCCGGTGGGGGGCACCACCCACCTGCATGGCTACACCGCCAGCTGGGGCTTCCTGGTGCCCCGCCCGACCCCGACCCCAGCGAACGCGACAGCGGAAGCGACAGCTGAGGCCGGGACCGGGGATGCGGGGCCGGCCGCGCCGGGCGACTGAGATGGTGCGGCAGCACGTCAATCCGCTCAGCCGCTTCCACCTGGTGCCGCGGCCCCTGCCTGCCCCGCCGGAGCTGTTCGCGGCGGCCGAGCTGCCCCTGCATCTCGACATCGGCTGCGCCCGCGGCCGCTTTCTGCTGGCCCTGGCCCAGCAGGATCCCCATCGCAACCATCTGGGCGTGGAGATCCGCCGGCCGCTGGTGGAGGCCGCCGAAGCCGACCGGCAGGCCGCGGGGCTGACCAATCTGTGCTTTCTGTTCTGCAACGCCACCATCAGCCTTCAGGACTGGCTGGCGGCGCTGCCGGCCGGCCGGCTGGCCCTGGTGACGATTCAGTTCCCCGATCCCTGGTTCAAGCAGAAACATCGCAAGCGCCAGGTGCTGCAGCCGCCGCTGCTGGCGGCCATTGCCGCGGCCCTGGCGCCGGGCCGGGAGCTGTTCCTGCAGAGCGATGTGCTCGGGGCGATCGCGCCGATGGTGGCCCTGGTGGAGGCCAGCGGCTGCTTCGAGCGCCCCGCTGGCGATGCCCGCCCCTGGCGCTCGGACAGCCCCCTGGCGCTGCCGACGGAGCGGGAAACCTACGTGCTGAACCATGGGCTGCCGGTGTACCGGGTGCTCTTCCGGCGCAACGAGGCCGCAGCGCCGCCGCCCGCAGCGTCGAGCCCCCCGCCGGGCGCCAGCCCCTAGCGACGGAATGGCTGCGGCTCGCCGTGCGGCGCTGATAATCAGCGGGTCGATCCATCCCTGAACGATTCGTGCCGGCTGCGGGGATCGCCCCCCCGCTGCACACCGGCCCGAGTCCAACCGCGCCCCAGCCACTCCATGCAGCCGCCGATCCCCGCCCCCCCTCCGCTGCTGCTGCGCTGGCAGGGACTGCTGGCCGACTGGGAGGGTGGGGCCCTCTCCCGCCATCTGCCCACGGTGGCCGGCTGGGTGTTGTGCGCCCTGCTGGCGGGCCTGCCCTGGGTGACCCGCAGCGGCCTGAGCCTGCTGATCGCCGCCGCCGGCCTGCTCTGGCTGCTCTGGGCCCTGCGCACGCCGGCGCGCGGCATCGGAGCGATCAATGGCTGGTTGCTGGCGGTGCTGGCGATCGCTGTTCTGGCCACGGGCTTTTCGCCGGTGCCGCTGGCGGCCTTCAAGGGCCTGATGAAACTGGTCAGCTATCTGGGGGTGTACGCCCTGATGCGCCAGCTGCTGGCCACGGCACCCCTCTGGTGGGACCGGCTGACGGCGGCGCTGCTGGCCGGTGAGCTGCTCACCAGCGTGATCGGCATCCGCCAGCTCTTCGACGACTCCAGCGCCCTGGCCCGCTGGTCGGACAACAACTCGGTGGCCGAAGGCACGGTGCGCATCTACAGCACCCTCGACAACCCCAATCTGCTCGGCGGCTACCTGCTGCCGATCCTGCCCCTGGCGGTGGTGGGCCTGCTGCGCTGGCAGGGCCGGGCTCGCAAGCTGTTCGCCCTGACCTCCCTGATCCTGGGCATCGTCGCCCTGGTGCTCACCTACAGCCGTGGCGCCTGGATGGGCATGGTGGCGGGCCTGGGCACCCTGGCCCTGCTGCTGCTGTGGCGTGCCATCCGCCACTGGCCCCTGTTCTGGCGCCGCACCCTGCCGGTGCTGCTGCTGCTGGGGGGCGCCGCGGTGCTGGTGGTGCTGGTGACCCAGGTGGAGCCGCTGCGGGTGCGGGTGATGAGCCTGGTGGCGGGCCGCGAGGACAGCTCCAACAACTTCCGCATGAACGTCTGGACGGCCGTGCTGCAGATGATCCAGGACCGCCCCTGGATCGGCATCGGCCCGGGCAACAGCGCCTTCAACCTGATCTATCCCCTCTACCAGCAGGCCAAGTTCAACGCCCTGAGCGCCTACTCGATTCCGCTGGAATGGACTGTCGAGGCGGGCGTCCCCGGGCTGCTGGCGGGCATCGGCCTGTTCCTCTGTGCCGTGCGCACCGGCCTGGGCCAGTGGCGCTCCCAGGGGCCGTTGGTGCTGCCGAGTCTGGCGGCGGTGGCGGTGTTCATGGCACTGGCGGTCCAGGGTCTCACCGACACGATCTTCTTCCGGCCGGAGGTGCAGCTGGTGGCCTTCTTCAGCCTCGCCACCCTGGCGGCCTCGATGCGGGGTGCCGGCGCCTCGCTGCCACCGACCTCAGGGGAGGCGGCTGCCCCAGCAACGGGCGGTGATGACTGAGGGGCCGGGCACCAACGAGGAGCCCCGGGAACTGCTGGCTGGCTTCGATGCCGGCCAGACCCACAGCCGCTGCCGCCTGGCCGGCTGGAACGGCCGGATCCTCGCCGAAGGCCAGGGCCCGGGGGTGAGCCACCTGGCGGCGGCCGGCGGAGCGGAGCGCTTCCAGGCCGCCCTGCGCCTCAGCCTCGCCCATGCCAGGGGTCAGCTTCCCGCCCCGTGGGCGGAGGCACCGCTGCGGGCCGCCGCCGTGGGCGCCAGCGGCATCGAGCAGGGCAGTGCCGTGCAGGTCCAGGCGATCGCCCTGGCTGCCGCGGCCCTGGGCCTGCCCCCGGCGCAGCTGGCGGTGAGTGGGGATGAGCGCACCGCCCTGCGCGGCGCCTTCCCCCGGGGGCCGGGCATCGTCGTGATCAGCGGCACCGGCACGATCGCCGTCGGGCGCGATGGAGAGGGCCGGGAACATCGCTGCGCCGGCTGGGGCTGGCTGCTCGATGGGGCCGGCTCGGCGATGGACATCGGCCGCGACGGCCTGGCCCTGAGCCTGCAGATGGCCGATGGCCGGAGGGCTGACACACCGCTGCGGGCCGCCCTCTGGCGGGCGCTGGCTGTGGAACCCGACGATCCCCAGGCGCCGCAGCGAATCAAGGCGCTGGTGGTGCAGCCGGACTTCGGGCCGGCCGGATTCGCTCGGCTGGCGCCGGTGGTGGCAGCCCTGGCCAGCGAGGGCAATCCTGAGGCCGAGGCCA
The DNA here is from genome assembly GCA_947378425.1 of Synechococcaceae cyanobacterium. GTDB lineage: Bacteria > Cyanobacteriota > Cyanobacteriia > PCC-6307 > Cyanobiaceae > Cyanobium. Next base: position 25,931 of record CANCJV010000021.1, on the reverse strand, counting down.
TCCTGCGGCGTCATGGCCAGGCGCTGGCTACCTCTGTGGCCGCAGTGGCCAGGGCTCTGGGGCTCACCACCCCGCCCGTAGCGGCCCTGGGGGGAGCGATCACCCACCTGGCGGGGCTGCGCCAGAACTTTCGCGAAGCCCTGCACCAGCAGCTGCCGGGGGCCAGGCTGCAGGAACCGGCGGGGGACGCCTGCCATGGGGCGCTGGCGATGGCCCGGGAACGCGGCGGCAGATCGGCCGACACCTGAGGGAGATCGCCACAGCGCCGCTCCAGGATTCGCTCCATCAGGCTGAATCCAATCCGGCCACCATCCCCCATCCCAGCCAGGCCATGGACGTCGCCTTGAACGACGGCCTGCAACCACGAGTTGGGCGTGATCCTCACCGCGCTCGATCGCGTCTTGCCCTGGCCAGCGGACAGGCAAGAACCAAGAGGGATCGGGACCTAGACTCAGGCCCAATCATGAGATTCCCGCATGCAGATCAGCCAGCTCGATCCATCGCAGGCCACCCAATTCGGCTCGGCGCACGCCATTCACCATGGCCTGGCGGATGGCAGGCAAGTGGTTCTGCTCTCGGGCGTGGTCAGCGTGGACCTGCAATCTCCGGGCTGGGTCAACGAAGCTGCCGTGACAGGCTGGTTCTCAGATCAACTGTCGCTGGACATTGCCCTGCCCTCGGGACTGCTGCGGGATGGACAGAGCTTCAGGCTGCTCGAGTCGGTGCCCTATCTCAGCATCAATGCCATGGCAGGAGTCACCAATGTGGGCTGGGGTGTCAACTCCTTCGCCATGGCGCCGGAAGCGGCAGCCGTGAACTCAGTGCGACTGAATGCCGAACTCAGCGTGTCACGAACCGGCGAAATCCTGCATCGCGTCGGTTACCACATCACCTTGATCGGCGAGGTCATCGGCTAGGGCGGTCTTGCCGGAATCGTGCCTGAGCCAGGAAAGCTGCATCTGCAGCATTCCTGGTGCTGTAGACACTTGATCCCGCCATTGTCTGCCGGATGAAAGCCGAACTCAATCGCCCGAACCCAGGCGACGCGCCCTGAGCCTGCGCCTTCCCTTCAGGGCAACTCCAGGGCGATCGGCCCCAGCATCCCGCGGCGGAAGTCGTCGAGCAGGCGCTGACCCATGCGCACGCTGTCGCCGCTGGTGTGACGATTCGCCGCGGCCAGCAGCCAGTTGGCGGCATCCGGAATCGGCGAGGCACCCGCCTGCAGGGCTCCTCCGTCGATCGTGGTGAGCAGGGTGGGCATCGGCAGCCCGTAGCGGCGCTCCAGCAACCCCGGTGCCACCCCCGCCGCCGCCACCGGCTCCAGCAGGACCAGCAGGCGCACGAAGGCCAGCGCCACCTGCTCGACGTCATAGGCCGCCTGGCCGATGTCATCGCAGAGAGCCAGCCGCAGAGCGGCCAACTGGTCATCGAGGCGGGGCGGCAGCACCCCAGGGGCATCGAGCAGGTCCAGATCCTGGCCGAGGCGCACCCAGCGCAGGCTGCGGGTGACGCCGGCCCGACGGGCACTGTCCACCACCTTCTGGCGCACCAGCCGGTTGATCAGCGCCGACTTGCCGACGTTGGGGAAGCCCAGCATCAGGGCCCGCACCGGCCGCGGCTTCATGCCCCGACCGGCCCGGCGGGCATTGAGGGCCGCACCGGAACGGATCGCCGCCTGCTGCAACTGCTTGACGCCGGTGCCGACCTTGGCGTCGCACCACCAAGGGGTCTGCCCCCGCAGCCGGAACCAGCCATCCCAGGCCAGGCGTGCGGCTTCGTTGACCATGTCACGGCGATTGATCACCAGCAGGTGCTGCTTGTTGCGCATCCAGCGCTGCAGCCGTGGATGGCCCGTGGCCTGGGGGATGCGGGCATCCCGCACCTCGATCACCAGATCCACCTTCTCGAGGTTGGCGGCCAACGCCCGCTCGGCCTTGGCGATGTGGCCCGGATACCACTGAATCGTGGGAGCGGCGGCGCTGAGCCGCACCGCCGCACCGAAACTCTGGCCAGCCGGGACCTCGGGGCCGACAGGCAGGTTGTCCCCCTCAAGGGGATTCCAAGGGCCGCTGGCGTCGTCGCCGTCGCTGTCAGAGCGGCTCAGCATCAGGGCACCACCAGCACCGGACAGGGCGCCAGCTGGATCACCCGGGCGGCGGTGCTGTGCTCATCGTCCTCAAGGGCCAGGCCACGGGTGCCCATCACGATCACATCGGCATTGATCTCATCGGCCACATCACCGATCACGAAGGCCGGCTTGCCCTCCCGCTCCATCACCTCGCAGCTGATGCCCGCCTGCTCGAAACTGCTGCGCACCTGTTCAAGCAACTGGGCCACGGCCGCCTGATCGTGCATGGCGCCCTCCTCGGACTCCACCACCGAGAGGATCACCAGACGACTGCCGTGGCGCTGGGCCAGCCGCAGGGCCACCGCGGCGGTGTCCAGGGTCTGGCGGCTGTTGTCCACGGGGAAGAGGACGGTCTCGAACATGGCGAAGAGCTCTTGAACCACGATCTCAGCCCCTGTCTAGACGGGCGGCCAGCCCCTGGGCCAGCACCACAACAGCGGAAAACCGGCAGCCGGCCAGGGGCCTGGGGCTAAGCTCCGGCCGTTTTCCCTATCCCATAACGAAATCATGGCGAAGCGATCCCTGACCAGCCTCGGCGCCGAAGACCTCCGCGGCAAGCGCGTTCTGGTGCGGGTCGACTTCAACGTGCCCCTCGATGACGCCGGTGCGATCACCGATGACACCCGCATCCGCGCTGCCCTCCCCACGATTGCCCATCTGCGGGGCCACGGCGCCAAGGTGATCCTGGCGGCCCACTTCGGCCGTCCCAAGGGCCAGGTGAACGAGGCCATGCGCCTCACCGCCGTGGCAGCCCGCCTCGGCGATCTGCTGGGCGCACCGGTGCTCAAGACCGAGAGCTGCATCGGCCCCGATGCCGAGGCGAAGGTGGCCGCCCTGGCCGAAGGCGGCGTGGTGCTGCTCGAGAACGTGCGCTTCTTCGCTGAAGAAGAAAAGAACGATGCGGCCTTCGCCGAAAAGCTGGCGGCCCTGGCCGATGTCTATGTCAACGACGCCTTCGGCGCCGCCCACCGGGCCCACGCCTCCACCGAAGGCGTCACCAAGTTCCTGAGCCCCAGCGTGGCCGGCCTGCTGATGGAGAAGGAACTGCAGTATCTGCAGGGCGCCATCGATGAACCCAAGCGCCCGCTGGCGGCGATCGTGGGTGGCTCCAAGGTGAGCAGCAAGATCGGCGTGCTCGAGGCTCTGATCGACAAGTGCGACAAGATCCTGATCGGCGGCGGCATGATCTTCACCTTCTACAAAGCCCGCGGCCTGGCGGTCGGCAAGAGCCTGGTGGAGGAGGACAAGCTGGAGCTGGCCAAGGAACTCGAAGCCAAAGCAGCCGCCAAGGGCGTGCAGTTCCTGCTGCCCACCGATGTGGTGCTGGCCGACAACTTCTCCCCCGACGCCAACAGCCAGATCGCCAAAGTCGAAGCGATTCCCGATGGCTGGATGGGCCTCGACATCGGCCCCGATTCGATCAAGGTGTTCCAGGACGCCCTGGCCGACTGCAAGACCGTGATCTGGAACGGCCCCATGGGCGTGTTCGAGTTCGACAAGTTCGCCGCCGGCACCAACGCGATCGCCCACACCCTGGCCGATCTGAGCGCAACGGGCACCACCACGATCATCGGCGGCGGTGATTCGGTGGCGGCCGTGGAAAAAGTGGGCGTGGCGGAGAAAATGAGCCATATCTCCACCGGCGGTGGCGCCAGCCTGGAGCTGCTCGAAGGCAAGGTGCTGCCTGGGGTGGCGGCCCTCGATGAGGCCTGATTCAGCGCCCGTCGAGGCGTCCCGGTAGCGGTGGCGGCATCCCCCGGCGGGATGCCATCCAGGCCCCAGGTTTCGAGGGTGGCCGTTCTGATTCGCCCGCTGACGCTTCGCCGTCGGCGGGCGTTTTGCTGTGGGTCCGTCCCATGGCAACCTGGCGCTGCAAGCGCGGCGAGGGTGACGATGAAGCCATCGGCCCGATCCACACCGCTGCTGCTCAAGCTGGTGCTGGTCAAGAAGCTGGTGGAAGCTGGCGTGCTGTTCGTGGCGGCGCTGCTGTCCCTGGCGGGCAGCCGCCACTACCAGCAGCTGCCGCAATTGGCCGATCGCCTCGGGGCAGGCCATCGCCTGGTGCTCGAGGCCCTGGCTCGCCATGAGTTGGCCATGAGCCCTGGCAGGTTGGAGATCACCGCCAGCGCCGCGGCCCTGTTTGCCGTGCTGATCACGGTGGCCTCCCTGGCCACCCTGCGCCAGCGCCCCTGGGGGGAGAAGATGATGCTGGTGGTGTTCCTGGCGATGCTGCCCCTGGAAGCCTGGGATCTGGTGCGCGAACCCAGCTGGATGCATGGCCTGGTGGTCGCCCTCACCCTGCTGGGCACCGCTCTGGTTCTCGTGGAGGTGCGCCAGTCCGCCGGGGCCGGCCCGGGATCAGGCAGCAGCTGAAGCCGCAGCCCAGCCGGGGCCGCCGCCGTCCTCCTTGCCAGGGGTCATGGCGGCCAGCCCTCCTCCAGGGGCCGTCTCTGCCAGGATCGGGATCGAACTGGTCCTGGATGGCCCAGCAATCACCGCAGATCAGACCATGCCCCCTGGCCTGCCGTCACAGCCAGGAATCAGGAGCTGTGGGATGCGCCTGTGCCATCCCCAACGTCTACCAGCTCCTGGGGAGTCGCCCTGATGGCAGCCGCAGACCAGCCGGAGATCGCCGATTTCACCAACCGGTTCCAGCAACTGAAGCCCAATCACCGCAGGATGGCGTCCTGGCTGCTGTCGAGCGAGATACGGCTGAAGTTCGTGTTCGCGATCGCGCCGAGGTTCTCCCTCGCCTTTGTCTGCAGTCTCGTGCAACGACCGCGCCTGGTGGTGGGAGCGGTGACCGGCGAGGAGGCCGCTCTGGCCTACATCACCAGGGAAAGGCCGGGCCTGCTCATCTGCTCCGATCTGCTGGAGCAAGGCGACGGCTTTTCGCTCGTCCGCCGGGCCAGGGCCCAGGTGCCTGACCTGAAGGTGGTGATGCTGATGCAGAGCCCCACGCCGGATGTACGCCAGGCCCTGGCCCTGAAGATCGAAGGCATCTTCTGCAACTCCGACATCGGCAAACCAAGCTTCAGCGGCATCAACGCGGTGGTTGCCGCCTGCATGGGCAAGGCCTATCTCTCACCGGATGCCGAACGTCTCCTGCTTGGGCAAGGCGGCATCGATGAGGATCCAACCCTGAGACTGACACCACGGGAGGGGGAGATCCTGGACCTGATGATCCAGGGACGCTCCGATCGGCAGATCGCCGAACAGCTCCAGCTCACCTACGAGACCGCCCGCACCTACGGCAAGACCGTGCGCCGCAAGCTGGGGGTGAAGAACCGCCTGGAACTGGTGAGCCGGGCCATGCACCTGGTGCTGGGTCACCGTGGCTGACCTGGCAGCCACCCGCCAAGCACCGCTGGGGGCCGCCGTCCACAGCGGTGCTTGGGCCGTGGAGAGGGGGAAGTCCGACCCTGGCCCCCGAAGCGGTCGAGTCCAGAATCACCGCTCTGGGGACTGCCCCAGCCCTGCCACCCATCCCCGCCATCTCCATGATCCAAGCCCTTGCTGCCGCAGCTCTGCTGAGCGCCGCCGCCCTGATGACGGGCTCCCCCGCCGAAGCCGTTGTGTACTGCAACGGTGCCGGCTTGCCCAGGGGCTGTGTGGTGCGCCGGCCCGTCGCCACGGCAACACCGGTGGTGGTCAACCCTGTGGTGGTCAAGCCCGTGGTCGTGACTCCGGCCTACAGGCCAGCCGCCGGTCCAGGAGTCGGGCCCAACCTGGGCGGTCCGGTCAACCATGTGGGCCCGCGCTGACTCTCAGCCTTTTCAGCTCACGGCCTGACCTCCCCTTCCCCTTTTCTGCAGCCATGACAATCTCCCCGCTTCCCCTGCGCGGCGCCGCCTTGCTGGGGGCAACCCTGGCTTCACTGCTGCTGGCTCCGCCAGGGCGGGCCATGAGCCTGACGGAGGCCTGCAGCACGTTCGCCACCAAACTGGGCAGCGCCCAGGCCAGTGGCGACAGCGCCAAGGCCCAGAAGGTCTACGCCGAAGGCAACAAACGCATCGCCAGCCATTTCAATGGCGCCAGCTGCCCGAATGTGAAAGCCCCCTGAAGCCTGAAGGGACAGCATCCAGCCGCCCAGCCGCGGCAACAGCCCATCATCCGGGAGCCGACCAGCTCCCGGGCCCCGGCGCCGCTGATGGCGTCCATGCCAGCCGCTGCTGCTGGCATGGACGCCCTGATGAGCTGTCCTGGCAGGGATGGAGGGATGGTGGCCTGAGGGCACCTCGAATTGCTCAATCGGCCGCTGCCAATCAGGGAGTAGCCAGCCATTGCAAACTCCTGACGCTGTAGTCCACGGACATCTGCATTGTTTCGAGGTGCCCTGGCATTGCTGACGGGGGACGATCGAGATGCTCAACACACACCCCGAGCGTGATGTAGGGTCGACGCCATCGTCAGGTGGCAGCTGTTTCGCCGAGAGAACAAGGCAACAGAATTATATCTTGCCCCGATCCTGCGGCTTGAGGCCCACGGCTGATCCCCCACCATCCGGGGCTGCACCGAGGTGATTGAGGCAGTGTTGGGCGATCAGCTCAGTTCACACAGCCCTGCACCGAAATGCGATAGCTGAAGCCGACAGCACCTGGATCAGCGCTGGCACCCACCTTGAAGTTCATCTGGCTGGCCTCCTTGCCGGGAACGGCAGGGAAAGGCCCGAACATCCGACCAGTGCCGATCGGCGGATTCATGACTTCATTCACCACCTGGAGGCTGGAGCCATCGGTGAACTTCATGTAGGCCTGAACCGGATATTTGGCGTTGGGATCGGAGGAGTTGGCCGTAAAGAAGAATTTATAACTGCTGTAGGGCTGATTGACGGTGAAGTCGGTGTTCCAGTTCGTGCGGCCCAGCACCATGGTGTAGGGAGTGAGCTTGGGAGCCCCCACCGATTTGCTGACGATCGGCGAATTGTCACGGCTACCGATCGGCATCAGAAAGGTGCACACCGGCAGTGCTCGCGCCGGCCCTGCGGCCATGGGAGCCGCGAGGCCAAGCGCGGCCGACACGGCCAGCACCGAGAAGCGGCGAGAACCCGCAGGACAGTTGGGAACAGAGCGCATCGGGGGGGATAGGTTCGATCTGAACAAGGCCAGCGTAGGAGCCTTCAGCGCATGATCCAGAAGCCTTCAGCACAGGGGCCATGGCAACCCTGAGAGATTTCACGACAGAGGCGCAAGGGACGGTAGAGCGGCGACACAAGAGCGGCGATTGAAGCGTGGCGACGGAAGCGTGGTGGCTGAGATGAGGCACACCAACGTCAGATTTGCCAATCCAGGCAACAGACATCCAATCCCAAGACTCACCGACGCCACAGAGCCACGCAGCCAGAGCGATCGCCAAGACTGAAAATCCGCCACTGGCAGGCAACCTCGGCCAGCGCAGCAAGGCAATCGTGGACATCCCCCAATGCCCCATCCCCAGGGTTGCCCCACCAGGCTCCGGGCTGAAGACACCCATCAACGACAGATCAGTCGTGGCTGCAGGCCAGGCACCCAGGGCGGTTCACAGCCAGGATTCGGCATTCCTTGCCATCTCCCTGTACGACGACAACCCTGACGACCTCGAACAACCATCGGCGCCAGGAGCGGCTTCCACAGGGGCAGCTTCAAGAGTTGCCGCTTCACCAGAAGTCTTCGCCCTGCAGCCCGTCCCATGGATAGCCCGCCAGCGATCACCAGGCAGAGCCTGTCGGGACCCCCCGCGGGGAGCCGTTGTCTCCGTGACGAGAGCGACCCGGTCGATCACCCTCAACGTCAGAACGATGGCGGCAGTGACCTCAGGACGACCCGGCCAACCACGGCACCGGCCTTCCCAATCCCCTCCCCCACCCGGGCACCAAACCAGCAGCAGCAGCGGCGACCGTTGCGAAAAGGCCCAGCCATGACCCTGGCGCCACAGGGCCGCCAGCGGACAAAATCCCCGGCTCCCAGCCAGGCAACGCCAGCTTGGAATGGCTCAGGCGCCATCCGGCTGAGGGACAACGGACTCCTGACAACCATCTGGCTGGCCAGGGGCAAGCAGCCCTCGGCATCAGCCAGATCAGCATTCCCTGCGATGTGCCATCGCCACCGGTTCCCAGGGATCGGCGGCGATGGACAGGCAACGACTTAAAGCGGCTGGCCCCCACCCGGGGCGCCAGGGCCGGCGCCAGGCGCCCCGGGCTGGTAGCCGCGCCCCCCCCTGCCCATCTCGGGCAATGGCAGACCATTGCGCTCAAACAGCTGGCGCATGGCGGTGAAATGCTGCTGGCGCTGGGCCATGGCCGCCGTGCGCTCCTGCTTCATGCAGGTTTTCAGGGCTTCAGCATTGGTCGATGCCTGGATGCAGCGCTCGGAGGCCTGCATGGTGGCGATGCGGGCGCGGCGATCCTGGAGTTGCAGGCTGCGGAGTTCGGGGAAGATTTTCTCCAGCTGGGACGAGGTCGGCCGGGTTTTGCCCGGTTGACCCACCGGCTGGGCCAGCGAGGCCAGCGGCAGGGCGAGGGCCGAGCTGCCCAGGCCGGCCACCAGGGCGGCGGCGCTCAAGCGGCAGAGCAGGGGACGGAATGGGACACGCAACATGGGAGCAGGCGCCGCTGACGCCAGAACAACCTCACCACTCTGCTGCGAACATCTGACTGAAATCCCACCGCAGGCGCTCGAGATGTGAGCAGATGTGACCGGAGCTCAGGCGGGGGGAAGGGATCGCCCCCGCAGGCCCACCCCGAAGCCCCCCCTGATCGGCACAGCCGGCCCCTCACCCGCCAGCCTCACCAGGACGCCGCCGTGGTCGCGGGCGATCCGCTCGGCGATCGCCAGCCCGAGGCCGCAATGGCCCTCCTGCCCGCCCCGGGCCGGGTCGAGCCGCTGGAACGGCGCCAGGGCACCGGCCCACTGAGCGGCGGCAATGCCCGGGCCCCGATCCCAGACCTGGATTTCAAAGCCGTCGCCGCCGGATTCGCGAAGGACCAGATGCAGGGGGGGAGCGCCATGGGCGAGGGCGTTCTCCAGCAGATTGCTGACCGCCCGGCTGATGGCAATGGGCCGCACCCGCCGCTGCATCGGCGCCAGCTCCATCGTCAGCGGCACCTCGCCCACCACCGCCGCCGCCTCCGCCACCAGCTGATCGAGAGGCACCAGCAGCGGCTGCTCCTGCTCTGCCCCGGCAAACAGCAGAAACTGGCGCGTGATCCGCTCCAGCGCCCGCAGATCGGCTTCGGCGCCGGCCCAGTCCCGGCGCAGGCGCAACCGGGTGAGGGGCGCCCGCAGATCGTGGGCGATGCCGGCCAGCATCGTGCCGCGCTCCTGACTGGCCCGCTCCATTCGCTCCAGCATGGCGTTGAAGTGCTGGGTCAACTGCCGCACGGCGGCGGCGCCGCGAGCGGGCAGGGCCGCGGGCCTCACCTCCAGACCCACCGCCCCGAGAGCCTGCTCCAGCTGGCGCAGCGGCCGCTGCACCTCCACCGCCAGAAACAGCAGGCCCGTCGTCAAGCCAGCCACCACCAGGGCCAGGGAGAGAAGGCGAGGATCGGGCGGCCAGCCCCGCAACGAGGGCCATGGCGCGAACAACCAGACCGTCTCCAGGGACGACCCCATCTCGACCCACACTCCCCGGGGCCCCCATTGGCTGGGCCAGACCGCCGGACAGCGGGGCAGATGGCGGCAGAGCTCGGAGCGCAGCTGGCGGGCCTGGAGCCGCAACGGGCGATCGGCGGGCGCCCCGGGGCTGGCCAGGCCGACGGGCTCGGGCCTTGGCCCCACCGCCAGCCGCAGGCCACTGAGCTGGGCGAGCACCGGCGGGCTGAAGCGCTCCAGAGCCACCTCCCCCAGCACCAGGTTGGCGGCCACCTGGGAGCTCAGCTGCTGCAGCTGCTGCTCCGCCAGGCGTCTCCCCACCAGCACCTGCAGCAGCAGCAGGCTCAGGCCCGTGACCCCCAGCGCCACGGCCGGATACAGCAGCCAATGGCGCCTCAGCCAGGGGCGCCGCCCACCGCCTGCGGCCTGCTCCGGGCCGGCGCGCTCAGGAGGCACGGGGCTGGCCGTCGGGCACGAACACGTAGCCATACCCCCACACCGTCTGCAGATAGCGGGGCCGGGCCGGATCGGGCTCGATCAGCCGCCGCAGCCGGGACACCTGCACGTCCATGCTGCGGCTGTCGGTGTCACTGGCTGGGCCCCGGGCCAGTTCCACCAGCCGCTCCCGCGACAGCGGCCGCTGCGGATGCTGCACGAACACCGCCAGCAGGGAGAACTCACCGGAGGTGATCGCCACCGGCGCGCCATCGCGCTCCAGGGTGCGGCTGGCGGGATCGAACCGGCAGGCGCCGAACCGCACGGACTGGTTCTCGGGCTGGGGGCTGCCACTGGGAGAGCGGACACGGCGGCGCAGCACCGCCTCGATGCGGGCCGTGAGCTCCCGCGGCAGGAACGGCTTGGCCAGGTAGTCGTCGGCACCCTGCTCGAGGCCGATGATGCGATCGACAGCATCGGCGCGGGCGGTGAGCATCAGCACCGGCAGATCGTCGCCGCCATCGCGCAGACGCCGCAGCAGGCTGAGGCCGTCATCGCCGGGCAGCATCAGATCGAGCACCAGCAGGTCGGGCCGCTCCTGTCCCAGGCGCCCCTCCAGACGGGCCAGCAACTGGGCACCGCCCTCGAGGCAACGCACCTCATAGCCCTGCTCGCCCAGATAGGTGGCCAGCATGCGCCGCAGCTCCGGATCGTCATCCACCACCCAGATCCGATGGGGGCGGCCCATGGCCGTCAGGGCTTCAGCAAGGCCTTGTCGGCCACCACCCGAACCCGCTTGGTAGCCGTGATGACCCCCTTGGGATGGACCAGCAGCACCGCCCAGGTCTGGGAGCCGGGGGTGTAGGAGGCCTGGACGGTCTTGAACAGACCGCCGCCACCGAGGGCGGCCAGATCAAGGCTGGGACTTTCCATCGCCGCCACCTGCTGGGGTGTCAGGGCCAGCAGACCGCCCGCCACCAGAGCCCCATCCAGGGGCTCATCGAAGATCACGTCGACGTCGTAGCGCTGGCCGGTGAGGACCACATCAGGAATCAGCAGGCTCACCGGCAGATCGCCCTCACCGCTGCGCAGGATCGACTGCTCCCGCAACACGGTTTCGCCATTGATGCGGCGGCCATCACTGTGGAGCACGAGCAGTTGATCGGCGCTGAGCCGGTAGGTGACGCTGCCCTGCACCCGCGTGGCCGTGACGCGGAGATTGACGGTGGGCTGGCCATCGCGATCGGGGGCGCCCGGGCTCAGCTGCCAGTGGGCGTTGGCGAATTGCTGGCGCAGGGCACTCCAGCGGCGCTCGATCAGGCCCGGATCCAGGCCGGCACCGCTGTCGAGCAGGGCCCGCAGGGCCGCCTGATCGGAACCGTTGAGGGCGCTCTCCAGCGCCTGCAACTGGACGGCGGAAGGAGCGGAGGCGGGGGCAACGGCAGCGGCCCGCACCAAGGCCGGCGTGCCCAGGCCTGAGCCCGCCAGCGCGCTGGTCGCCAGCAGGCTTGCCAGCAGCGCTTGGCGGACCGCGCGGGACAGGCTGCGAAGCAAGGGCATGGCGAAGCGAACGGGTGGGCGCAGACGGGGCCGGGACGCGAACAGACGCTGTCCGCCTCGGAACCTGGCTTTTAAGTTAGGCGCGCTCGCCCCCGCCGCCACCCGGCCGACCCCATGCCGACGCTTCTGATCGCCGCCAGCGGCACGGGCGGCCATCTGTTTCCGGCCCTGGCGGTGGCCGATGCCCTGGCCAGCGACTGGCGGGTGCTGTGGCTAGGGGTGCCGGACCGGCTGGAAACCGAGCTGGTGCCGGCCCGCTACCCGCTGCAGACCGTGCGGGCCGGCGGTCTGCAGGGCAAGGGCCTGCGCAAACTCTGGAACCTGGTGCAGCTGCTGGCCGCCACCCGGGTGGTGCGGCGCCTGATCCGACGCGAGCAGATCGATGTGGTGTTCAGCAGCGGCGGCTACATCGCCGCCCCGACGATCCTGGCGGCCCGCTGGTGCGGCGTGCCGATGGTGCTGCATGAGAGCAATGCCATCCCCGGCAAGGTGACGCGCCTGCTGGGGCGCCTCTGCCGCCATGTGGCCGTAGGCCTGCCCCAGGCCGCCGAACACCTGCCCCGCTGTCGCCCCCTGATCACCGGCACGCCGGTGCGCCGGGCCTTCCTCGAGCCCGCCCCCCTGCCCGAGTGGGTGCCCCAGGGCTCCGGCCCGCTGGTGCTGATCATGGGCGGCAGCCAGGGGGCCGTGGGACTCAACCGCATGGTGCGGCCCCTGATTGAACCGCTGGTGGCTGCGGGCTGCCGGGTGGTCCATCTCACCGGCAACAACGACCCGGAGGCCGGCCATTTCCGGCTGCCCCAGGTGGTGGAGCGACCCTTCAGCGAAGAACTGGCGGGCCTGCTGCAGCACGCCGATCTGGCGATCAGCCGCGCCGGCGCCGGCAGCCTCAGCGAGCTGGCGGTCTGCGGCACACCCACGATCCTGGTGCCCTTCCCCCAGGCCGCCGACCGCCACCAGGACGCCAATGCGATCGCGGCGGCGGAACTGGGGGCGGCGGTGATCGTCTGGCAGCACCCCCCCGGGGAGGCCGCCCTGCCCCGGGCCGTCTGGCGGCTGCTGGGGCCAAGGCTGCGGGGCGCGGCGGCGGTCGCCGATCCCCTGCTGGAGCTGGTGGCGGGCATGCAGAAACTGGCGGTGCGCGACGCCGAACAGCGCCTGGCCCGGTTGATTGAGGAGCTGGGCTGAGGGCAGGCCCCTCACTCCAGATGGCTGACGGCCCGTACCGGGTTCAGCCGCCACTGGCGAGCTGGACTCAGGGGCAGATGCAGCGAGGGCGGCAGCGGCTGACGATGCGTCTGGCGCCGCGGCCAACCTCAGCCCCCACCCCTGACCCCCGTCCACTCGCGCCCCAGGGCCGCCAGCAACCGGCGATTGCCGGCCCGATCCTGCAGGGCCAGGCGCAGCCAGGTGCCATCGAGCCCCTCGAACGAGCGGCAATCGCGCAGCAGGATGCGATGCCGCTGCTCCAGGGCCAGCCGCAACGGCTCCAGATCCAGCGGCAGCCCATCGCGCCGGCCACGCAGCAGCAGGTAATTCACCGCCGTCGGCCGGGGATCGAGGCCGGGGATCGCCGCCAATCGGGCCTGCAGCCAGGGCCCCTCGCGGGCCACCCAGCCCTGCACCCGCCGCAACCAGCGATGGTCGCTGAGCAGGGCCTCGCCGGCGGCGGCCGCCAGACCGTTCACCGGCCAGGGATCGCGCCAGCCGGACCAGCGAGCCAGGCGGGCCGGATCCCCCAGGGCGTAGCCGAGGCGCAGGCCGGCGATCGCCAGCAGCTTGGTGAGGCTGCGGATCACCACCAACTGGGGATGGTCCGCCAGCAGGGGCACCAGCGACTGGGCCTCACCCCCGGGGACCAGGGGCAGAAAAGCCTCATCAACGATCACCAGAGCGAAGCGCTGCAGCAGCGGCTCCAGCGCCTCGCGGCTCCAGAGCTGGCCGCTGGGATTGTGGGGATTGGTGATCCAAAGGACCGCCGGACCCGGCGGCTGGGAGGGGCCCGGCGGCAGCGGCCCCGGCCCTGGCTCACTCCAGTTGAGCGGCAGGGGCCAGGCCTGCCAGGCCCCACCCCAGCAGGCCAGGGCCCGGCGGTAATCGGCAAAACCCGGGGTGGGCAGAAGACTCGTACCGGCGGCGGCGGCATCGCGGGCCGCCCAGGTGAACAGCTCGGCGGCACCGTTACCCGGCAACACCGCGGAGCCGTCGAGGCCGTGGTGGGTGGCGATCGCCTGGCGCAGATCCCAGTAGCTGCGATCGGGATAGTCCCGCAGGGCAGAACCCTCTGCCAGCAGCCGGGCCAGGCGGCGCCGCAGGCCAGCCGGCGGGCCGAAGGGCACCAGCGAGGCGCTGGCATCGAGCAGCTGCTCCGGCCGGCAACCAAGGCGGCGGGCGGCGGCAAGGCGGTTGCCGCCATGGAGCTCGGAGGACACAGCCAGGGGCAGGTGGCGGGGTGATGCCTGCTCTGTAACACGGCCTGGCCTCCAGTCTGGCGGCATGATCCGAGTGAGACGGCAGCGGTCTACAGCACCGGCCCCTGGCTGCATGGGCCGTGTCTGCATGACCCGTGTCTGCGTGGCCCAGGCCTGACCTCGCGGCCGGTCCATCCCGTCCTGATCGGCCAAGGATTGAGCAGCCCTGGATCGATCGGCTACGGCATTGAGCCGCGATGGACCGCAAACACCATCCTGAAGATCCATCAACCTCCGCCACCCTCACACCCTTGCGGCAGGGAACCACGCCCAGGCCACCAGCAAGGAAGCGCGGAGCCCGTGGCCTGACCACCATGGCCATGGACTGCCTGGGTCACGCACAGCCATGAGCCCTGACCTTGACTGACACTGACTGGGGCTCTGCCTCCCTGCCACGGCCCATCCCCCCCTGATCCCGCTCGGTCCCTGCCCACCGGCCACCACCGCCCCGTCCCACCGTGCCCAGCTCCGCCGCCACCGCAGCAGCAGCCACCGCCAGCCTCGAGCGGGTGATCGCCGCCATCAGCCAGGTGCTGCTGGGCAAGGAGACCCAGGTGAGACTCGCCCTGGCCTGCCTGCTGGCCCGGGGCCACCTGCTGATCGAAGATCTGCCCGGGGTCGGCAAGACGACCCTGGCCGAGGCCCTGGCTCGCAGCTTCGGACTCGCCTTCAAGCGGGTCAGCTTCACCAGCGACCTGTTGCCCGCCGATCTCACCGGCATCAACGTCTTCGATCCGGCCAGCGGCCACTTCCAGTTCCAGGGCGGCCCCCTGTTCAGCCAGGTGCTGCTGGCCGATGAGATCAACCGGGCCTCCCCGCGCACCCAGAGCGCCCTGCTGGAGGCGATGGCGGCGGGGCGGGTGAGCGTGGACGGCATCAGCCATCCCCTGCCCAGACCCTTCGTGGTGATCGCCACCCAGAACGGCCTCGACCAGGGGGGCACCTCGCCCCTGCCGGAGTCCCAGCTCGACCGTTTTCTGATGCGCCTGCAGCTGGGCTTTCCCGAACGGCCGGCGGAGGCGGCCCTGCTGCGGGGCGAGGGCCTGCGGCCCGAGGCGCTCAACGCCCAGCTGCAACCGGCCGATCTGCTGCGCCTGCAGGAGCTGGCGGCCGGCCTGCATGCCAGCGACAACCTGATCGCCTACCTGCTTGATCTGCTGGCCCGCAGCCGCGGCGCCGGCCCACCGGGGCTGCCGCTGTCGCCGCGGGCCGGCCTCGGCCTGCTGGCGGCGGCCCGCGGCTGGGCCCTGCTGGCGGGCCGGGATCACGTCATCCCCGACGACGTGCAGGCGGTGCTGGCCGCAGTGTGTGAACACCGGCTCGACGGCGGCCAGTGCGGAGCATCGCTGGGAGAACGCAGCCGGCAGCTGCAGGCCGGGGTCGATGGAATTCGGTGACCCCCAGCTGGGCGAGCGGTTGCGGCTCGGGTTGCGCAACCTCTACATCGTGCCGACCCGCTTCGGCTGGTTCTGGCTGACGGGGCTGCTGCTGCTGCAGGTGGTGGGCATCCAGCTGCAGAGCAACGGCCCGCTGCTGCTCAGCTTCCTGATGCTGGGGCTGTTCCTGCTGGCTCTCCATCTCACCCACTTCAACCTCCAGGGGATGGAACTGGCCAGCGGCGATCCCCAGCCGGGCCATGCCGGCAGCCCTCTGGCCTACCCCCTGCAGCTGCACTGCCCGGGGCGCTGCGAGGGGCTGCGCCTGCGCTTCGGCCGGGAGCCCCTGGGGCCGGTGCTGGCCCTGGCCGCCGGTGAGCATCACCTCAATGTGCCCTGGACCCCGAGCCGGCGGGGGCTGCAGCGACCCGGCATCCTGCGCCTGCAGACAACGGCCCCACTGGGCCTGTTCATCTGCTGGTGCCGCTGGGAACCGACAGCGCCCCAGCTCGTCTATCCCGCCCGCCGTCCGGGCCCGGTGCTGATCCTGCACCAGAGCCGCGCTGGCGACAACGGCGCCCCGCCGCTTCAGGATCGCCAGGAGGGCAGCGACGAATGGCGCGACCTGCTGCCCCATCGCCCCGAAGATGGCTCCTCCCGCGTGGCCTGGAAGCTGGTGGCCCAGGGACGGGGCCGCTACGCCAAGCGCTTCAGCGATCCGAGCGACCGCACCCCGCTGCTGGCCCCCGATCCGGCGGTGCCCCTGGAGCGGGCCCTGGAGCACCTGAGTGAGCGGATCTGCCGGCTGCAGGCCCAGGGCGACAGCTACGGCCTGGTGCTGGGGGCCGAACGCATCCCCGCGGGCCGCGGCCTGGCCCAGCGGAATCGCGCGATGGCGGCCCTGGCCCGCCATCGCGCCGATCCAACCGTCCCGTGAGCCGCCCTGGCCCGATCCCCATGGCCCGATCCCGATCCCACACCCGCCCACAGCGCCTGACTGGCGCCACGGCCCCGCTGCAATGGCTCGCCATGGCCCTGCTGGCCATCGGCCTGACGGGGCTGCAGCCCGACCTGCTGCTGGGGGCGATGGCGATCGGCCTGGGGGCCCTCACCGCCCTGAAGCTGTGGGAGGCCCGCAGCCTGGGGGAACATCGGCTCGTCAGCCTGTTGCAGCTGGTCGGCGCCGGCTTGCAGGCTTCGATGCGGCCGGAACTGGGCCCGAGCCTGCTGCAGGCGGCAACGATCGTGCTGGCCCTGGCGGGCCTGCTGGCCCTGGAGCTGGGCGAGGGACTGGGCTGGCAGGTGTTGCTGCGGCGCAGCGCCCAGGTGCTGGCGGCGGCCCTGCCCCTGGCCCTGGTGCTGTTTCTGCTGGTGCCGCGACTCAGCCCCTTCAGCGCCCTGCCCAGCCAGCGGGGCTCGGTGGCCACGGTGGGGCTGAGCGACAGCCTTGAACCGGGCAGCATCAGCGATCTGGTGGGCAATGCCAGCCCGGCGGCGCGGGTGGCCTTTTCGGGGGGCCAGCCCCCCGCCGCCGACCGGCGCTACTGGCGCGTGCTGGTGCATGACCGCTTCGATGGCGTGCGCTGGACCGGCTCGACGGCACCACCGGCGGATCGCGACGACCCGCGAGCGATCGCCGCCAACGCGCCGCCAACGGCGGCGGCCAGCCAGCTTTGGCTGGACGAAGCGAGTGGTCTGGCGGCCGTGCCCTGGAGCGGCCAAGGCCGCCCGCTGAGCCGGGAGCTGCTGGCCGATGACGGCGGTGAACTGCTGCACCGGGGCCCCAGCGATCAGCGCCGGGTGTACGCCATCGCCGACGACGACAGCCTCAACCTGTGGCAACGACAGCCCCCCGGCCCGGGTGATCTGGGCCTGCCCCGGGGCCAGAACCCCCGACTCGAAGCCCTGGCGGCCAGCTGGGCCGCCCTGCCGGCGCCGGCCCAGCGACTGGACGCGGCCCGCCGCTGGTTCCGCAGCCAGAATTTCAGCTACAGCACCAGTCCCGGCACCCTGCCGCAGCGCGCCCCGCTCGATGCCTTCCTGTTCGAGCGCCGCCAGGGCTTCTGCGGCCATTACGCCAGCAGCTTCACAGCGTTGATGCGCGCCGCTGGTGTGCCCGCCCGGGTGGTGAGCGGCTATCGGGGCGGCCGCTGGGTGCAGCCGGTCGGCGGCAACGGCTACCTCGATCTGCGCCAGTCCGACGCCCACGCCTGGAGCGAGGTGTGGCTGCCCGCTGAGGGCTGGCACCAGGTGGACCCCAGCCTCTGGATCGCCAACGGCGCCCCGGGCCCCGGCGAGGGCAGGGCCCGGGGCGGGGCGATGGAGTGGCTGCAGCAGCAGTGGTGGGGCCTGGACATCGGCTGGACGCGCCTGTGGCTGGGCTACGACCGCCAGAGCCAGGAGGCCCTGCTGCGGCGGCTGCTGGGGGACCATCTGCAATGGCTGGGGGCCCTGGTGCTGCTCGCCCTGGGGCTGTGCCTGACGGCGGGCCTGGCGCTGCTGAGCTGGCTGCAGCGCCGCAGTCCGGGGGACGCCGCCCGCCGGGCCCTGGAGACCGCCCTGCGCCAGCTGGCCCGGGCCGGCATGGCGCCGGAAGCCGGCGAAACCCTGCCCGCCTTCGCCCAACGGGTGGAGCAGCGCTGGCCGCAGCTGGCGCCGGAACTGCGGCGCTTCGTGAGCCTCTATCAGCAGCATCGTTACGGTCCGCCGCCGCGGCCCGGCCGCGCCGGGCGGGAGCTGGCGCGGTGCCGGCGCCAGCTCAGCCGCCGGCTGCAGCGGCTGGCGCCCTGAGGCAGGACAGCGCCGGCGGCTCTACAAAGGAGTCGATGCCTGAGGGATGGCGATGCCCGAGCCGATCCGAACGGTCCCGATCAGCGCAAGCCCCAACGGTGCGAGCCCGAACGGTTCACGAACGAACAGCGCGCCCCCTGGCCCCCCATGGCGCATCGGCCCAGGCCCAGGCGCCAGCAAGCCGTGCCGCCCAGAGCGGAGCGGGCTTGCACCGCGGACACCGATGCGCCAGGGCCGCCGAGGCCTGCGGCTGGGGCGGATCGCCAGCACCCTGAGCGCTCTGGCGCCCCTGATCAGGGTCACCGCGCCCTTGGCCCTGGCCTCGCTGGCGGCCCTGGGGCCCCTGCCGGCGAGGTCCGCCAACACCGACCAATTGATGCGCTTGCTGAGCCAGGGCTCCTGCCCCAACTGCAAGCTGCAGGACGCCGACCTGGTGCACGCCAGCCTGCGGGATGCCAACCTCAGCGGCGCCCAGCTGCAGCGGGCCAACCTCAGCGGCGCCCAGCTCGATGGCGCCCAGCTCAAGGGAGCCGATCTGAGTTTCACCAGCCTGGCGGGGGCCTCCCTGCGCGGCGCCGATCTGCGCGGCGCCCGGCTGGAGGGCACGGACCTGCGCGACAGCGACCTCAGCGGCGCCCAACTGGACCCCGGTGCCCTCTCGCGCAGCCACTGGGAGCATGCCCAGGGCCTCGCCAGCGGCAGCCTCGGCTACGCCGAACTCCATAACGCCGGCGTCGAGGCGGCCCTGGCGGGCAACGCTCCTGCGGCGGAGCGACTGTTCGGGGAGGCCCTGCGCCAGCAACCCGAGGCCGCCCTCACCTGGCTGGCCCGGGGCATGAGCCGCAAGGAGCAGGGCAAGGACACCCTGGCCGCCCAGGATTTCGGCTATGCGGCCACCCTGTATGCCCAGAGCGGCGATGCGTTCACAGCCGAAAAACTGCGTCAGGCCTCGGAGGCACTGCTCGATGCACCGAAAAAGAACAAGGGCGGCAACGGCATGGGCTCCCAACTCCTCAGCGGCGCCATGACAGCCCTTCAGACCCTGGCGCCGCTGGCGGTGAAATTCCTGGCGCCGATGGCCTTCTGAACCGGGGTAAACCTCAGGGGGCGTTGTTCAGGGATTGTTGCTGCCCAGCAACCGGCGAGCATCACCGGTTGAGGGCTGATAGCCATAGCCAAAGGTGCCGCCTTCGGTGTCATTGATGATGTGGGGCGTCACCAGAATAACCAGCTCATTCTTACTGCGGGAACCACTGGTGGAGCGGAAGAACTGACCGATCAACGGCAAATCGCCGAGAATCGGCCATTTGTCCACACCTTGAGAGTTGAAATCGGAGATCACACCCGTGAGGATCAAGGTCTGACCATCTCTGACCCGCACCGAACCGGTATCGAGCCGGCGGATGCTGAGAATGCTGATGGGGCCGCAGCCCGGGACCGGCTGTTGATCGGTGACAGCCGACACCGACGGCGAGAGGTTGAAGGTGACAAAACCATTGTCATCGATCTTATTGACCCTGGCACCGAAGGTCAGGCCGGATGTACTGAACTCGGGCTGACAGGAATTGCCATTGCCCTGGGTTCCGGTGCTGACGGTGTAATTGGTGATCACCTGAGTGCCGACAGTGACGAAGGATTCATTCGACCGCTTTCTGCCGATCGTGGCACTGCTGAACACCGATTCGGCCGCCCCGCCCGCCGTGGTTGAGGTGGCTGTCACCACTTCGCCGCCGCCACTAATTTCCTCGGGATTGTCGGTGAGGATAAGAGTGGGCGAGGCCAGCAATTTAGTGGACTGGGACTGAATCGTGGCCTTGAGCACATCGAAGAATTGATCTTTCGGATACTGAAGCCCTGGATTCGCAATCGGACCAGCGAGAGTATCCAATCCCAGTCGCGCCGAGGGCGGCAGATAGTTTCCCCAGGCGCCAGCGAGATTACCCTGGTCATTGACAATAAAATTATTGCCATAGCGGAAGGCGAAACTATTTGCAATCGAGGAATCATTCTGCAGGCTCACATCCAGAATCTTCACCGACAGAGCCACTTGACGCTGTCGTTGGTCCAGCTGCTTGAGGTACTGCTCAGCGACACCCACCAATTGGGGCCTACCCACCAAGGTGATTGAAGAAAGCCGGCTGTCAGTTGCTCCTATCAATCCCCGCAACGGTCCCACGCCAGATCCGTATGTTTCAACTTCTGTTCTTGTACTAGAAGTAGTGGTCGAGGAACTTGCTGAGCCGGCAATAGCGTTATTTTGCGAACTGCCTTGGGAGATGGAAGTAGAGACGATGTTAGTTTTGGTAATTGTTGCGCCAAGGTTGGCCAAATAGTCTGCAGCCCCTCCGGCTGAAACCTGATTAAGCCGATATACTTTTGACATTTCGGTCCCAAGGCTCTTGTTTATTACGCTGGGACCAACGAAAATCGTGGCGCCATCCTTTCGGCCTTGCAAGTTGGCTGCCATCAGGGCGGAGTTAAATGCTTTAGCATAATTCTCATTGTTAAATGAGAGGGTTATTTTGCGCGCCGCAGGTGAAGCTGCTGGCTTGTCTGCGTCACAGTCGATCCCAGTAGACTTTGCCGAACCCTTGACAATGCAATCCTCGACATACACAAAGCCATAGCCGCCCATGTCGCTCAGTCGCATCAGCACATCCTTCACCGGTGCATTGCGCAGCGTCATCGTCACCGGCGGGCCGCTGATATTCACATAGCTGGGATTAGTGAGCAGCATCGTGCCCACCGCCATATCGCCCACCGGCGGCGCCACCGCCCGCGGCTGCAGCGGCGGCACGAAATTGCTCTGGGGCACGCGGCCGGGCTGGTTCAGGTCGGGGCGCGCCGTCTGCAGGCTGGCCTGGCTGGGGGCCGCGAAGCTCAGGATCAGATCACGGCCATCGGCGCTCACCACCGGTCGCCCCACCGGGTAGCCCGGCACCGGTGTCACCTGCAGGCGGAAGGTACGGCCGGAGCCATCGATGCGCACGCTCTGGAAACCCACCTCCGGCAGGCTGAAGCCCTGGGGCCCGCGGCGCAGCGAATTGGGCGAGGCGGTGAGCAGCATGCCCTCCCAGCTGGAGCCCTGGGTGGTCTGCTGCAGCTGGGGCGCCATGCCCACCCCTTCAATCACCAACTCCACCGCATCGGGTAAGCGGCGCAGTTTCAGCTCGATCGAACCACCCACCGGCACCCGCATCTGTGCGGGCACAGCCCCGCCGGCACTGGCAGGCGGCTGGGCGGCAGGCACCTGCCTGCCAGTGCCGTAGGGAGAATCGCTCTGGGCAGCGGCAACGAGCGGAAAGCACTGCAGGGCGGCGAGGCTGGCGGCGGCCAGAAGTCGGTGGTGCCAGCTACTACTACCCACGCTTGTCTTTACGAACGGGTCGAACGCATGGTATCGAGCTCCAGCTATGAGAACCAGTTTTGTCTCAAAGTTCAGGGGCTGGCCGGCTTCGCCGGCGGCGCACCCGCAGCCGGAGTCCCGGCACCACCGGCTGCCCGACTGGCAGCGCCGGCTGGAGGCTGCGGAGCTGATTCGCTCTCGCTGGCGGAGGGTCGGCCGTAGAGGCTGAAGCCGATCGTCATCGTCACCGGAGGAACGGTGGCGGCCAGCTTGGGATCACTGTTGGCGGCCTCCCGCAGCTCCAGCTTGAGTCCACTCTGCTCGACCAGCACACTCAGGGCCTCGATGCGTTCCAGCAGGTTCAGCAGCCTGGGGTAGGAGCCTTTGGCCAGAATCTGCATGCCGGTGCGCTGCAGCCCCTCCGCTTCCATCGGATCGGGCTGGGCTTCCTTGGCGGCTGGAGCGCCCGGGGCTGGCGGGGCCGAAGCTGGCGCAGGTGGGGCCGAAGCCGGGGCGGCGGGAGCCTGGGGCTGATACAGATCCAGCTGGACCCCGGCGGCTTTCGCCTCCCGATCCAGCATCGCCAGGAAGGTGGAAACGTCGCCGCTGCCAATGATCAGATCGACGAGCTTGTCCTTCTGGGCGAGGGATCGCTCTTCGCGCAGGTCCAGGCTGGCCATCTGCTGCCGCATCACCACAACCTGATCCTGAAGATCCTGCAGTTCCCGCAGGCGTTTGCTGTCGGCCTGCAGGGCTGACCACAGCGGGGCCAGCACCGCGACTCCCAGCAGCACCGCCAGCAGCGCCAGGGCCGCAGCCGGCAGTCCGAACCACAGCAGCCGCAGTTTGCGAGGGGAGAGCCGGGTGGAATCGGCCTGAAGATTGGTCATGGCAACAGGCCCTCCCGCTGCAGCAGCTCCAGGCGTCTGGCCAGGCCGCCGGAGCCCAGCTGGCGCAGAATCACAAGCTGCTGACTGGGTTCCAGCGGGGCGAAGGGAGCCGTGAGCTCAAAGGTCACCGGCGGCCTGACGCCCGTCGGCAGATTTGCATCAGGGGCCTTGCGCTCCACCTTGGTCAGGTTGATGGCCTTGGGGTCGAGCAGGGGGGAGTTCTGCAATTCGAGCTCAAAGGCATTGATCCGCTCGAAAGCCCGGGGATCGAAGGTCTGGCCCCGCAGCACCAGGGAGCCGCTGGCCGTGTCCGCGGAGCTCAACTGGATCCCCACCGGCAGGCGAATCTGCAGTTCCTTCATCAGGGCCGAGCTGCTGCGCACGCCGGTCAGGGCGACCACCAGCTGTTTGTTGATGGTGGTGATCTGGGCGAGCCGGGCTTTGCGGGCGCTCAACTGCTGACGCAATTGACCCGCCTCGGCTTCCACCGCATTGAGCCGCCCCATCTGGCCCAACACCAGCTGATGCTGCAGATAGACCAGGCCGATCAGGCCCAGCATCACGCCCAGGACGATTGCCCCGACGGTGGTGCCCTGGACCAGCAGACGGCGGCGATCGGCCAGGGCCACGGTGATCGACTGCTGGCCGATCTTGCGGCGGCGCTCCCGCAGCAGATCCAGCCCCGGGGCCAGACTCGCCGCTGGGATCTGAGGGCCGGCAGGGTCGTCCGGAGGCGAGGTCCTGCCGCCCGATGACCATCCCCTGAACGCAGGCAGGCGCAGCGGCGTTCGCATCAGCCCAAGCCTCTCTGGGCCGCCAGACCCTGCAGCAGCAGCGAGCCGTAGGGCTGCCAATCGAGCTGCCGGGCAGGCAGCCCCAAGGCCTCCTCCACCAGCTCCTGACCGGGGATCTCGGCCGTGATCAGCAGCCGCAGGCTGCGCAGTTCAGGCGCCTGGCGATGGTAAAAAACGAGGCAGCGCTTGAGTTCATCGACAAGATCCTCGCCCCCGATCGGCAAGGAGCGCTCGAACACCGGCAGGCCGCGATGGAAAAGCAGCAGCTTGCATTCGAAATCCTCAGGCAGCAGCAACACCAGCAGCCGATCGGGCGGGGCCGACTCCAGTTCGTCGGCGAGGGCCGCCAACAGGCAGCTCTGGGCGGGCGCCAGTCGATCGAGTTTGGCCCCCGCCAGGGAGAACACCTCGATCCAGCCATCCACCAACTTGCGCGGCGACGCCACCATCAGCAGCTGGGGCGGTGAACCCGGCAGCGCCTGAACATCGAGATAGGCCTCCTCCAGCGCGAAGGGCAGATTGAGCTCGGGATCAAGGTGGCGCAGCTCCGCTTCCGGATCCGCCGGCATCTCGCCATCGCTCCAGACGATCACGCGCCAGTGGGCCGCCTCCAAGGGCAACACGGCGTGCACATAGGCATCCTGCTGGTTTTCGTTGACCAGCAGATCACCGATCAGATCACCCAGGGGCTCCAGCTCCAGCGGCATGCCCTCGCGGCAGGTGAGGGCGGGCAGAGGGGCCTCCAGGCTGACCGGCAGGGGGCCATCGTCCTTGAGCACCTGGCCGCGCAGGAAGGTGTCCTGCAATTCGAGCAGAACCTGCGTCGGAAACATCTGGGCCTTGAGCGGCCGCAGACGATCCTGCAGATCCTCCAACAGCCCGGAAAGCTCCAAACAGCCAACCCCAGTTAGATCAAACCTACCGAGGTTTCAGCGCCAGGGCAGCCCCGTGCCGACCGCTTCGGCAATCGTGCGCAGGCCATGCCGATCCAGCTGCTGGATCAATCCCTCCAGGATTCTGGGTACCAGCTCGGGCCCCTCATAGATCCAGCCGGTGTAGATCTGCACCAGAGAAGCTCCAGCGGTGATCCGCTCCCAGGCGATCGGGGCCGAATCAATACCGCCCACCCCGATCAACGGCAGGGCAGGGCCGGCGGTGGCCCGCAGGCGGCGCAGCACTTCCAGGGCCCTGGCCCGCAGGGGCCGGCCACTGAGACCCCCCGCCTCCTCGGCCAGGGTGCGACCGGTGGCGGCAAGGCGGCGGTCGGCGAGACCGAGCCGATCCAGGCTGGTGTTGACGGCAATGATGCCGGCCAGCCCCTCCTCATAGGCCAGGCGGGCGATCGTGTCGATGGCGTCGTCCTCGAGGTCGGGGGCGATCTTGACCAGCAGCGGCGGGCAGGCCGGCAGGCGCCGCAGCCGCTCCACCAGACGCCGCAACAGGCTCTCCTCCTGCAGATCCCGCAGACCCGGGGTGTTGGGGGAGCTGACATTGACGACGGCGTAGTCGGCCAGGGGGGCCAGCAGTTCCAGCGAGGAGGCGTAGTCGTCGGGGGCGAGTTCCAGGGAGGCCAGCCGCGACTTGCCGAAGTTGAGCCCCAGCACCGCCGACCGCTGGCCAGGAGGCGGCAGGGCCTGCTGCTCCAGGATCCGCTTCACCGCCCGGGCCCCTTCGTTGTTGAAGCCCATGCGGTTGAGGGCCGCCCGCTCCGCCGCCAGGCGAAACAGACGGGGACGGGGATTGCCGGGCTGGGCGTGCCAGGTGATCGTCCCCAGCTCGGCGAAGCCGAAGCCGAAGCGATCCCAGATGCCGGCGGCGACGCCGTTCTTGTCGAAGCCGGCCGCCAGGCCGAGGGGATTGGCGAAGCGACAGCCGAACAGGGTCTGCTGCAGACGCGGGTCCCGGCGCTGCAATTCGCCCGCCAGGCCCTCAAGGGTGCCCCGCACCAGGGGCCAGTGCCGGCGCGGGGACACCTGGGCCAGGGTCGAGAGGGTCGCCCGGCTGAGCTGCTCCGCGTCGGTGCCCTCGTCCTGGCGCAGCAGAGGCTCGACAAAACGGCGGTACAGGGCGCCGGTGCGGCCGCTCGGCTCCAGCTGGCCGAACGAATCCGCTGGGCCTGAAGGGTCCGCCGCAGCAGTGGGGTCGTCCTGATCCATCTCCACCCGACTCACGACCGCGGCTCCAATCCTCCCGCGTCCCGTTCCAGGCGCCAGCGCCCCTGGCCGAGCGGCACAACCGTCCAGTCTCGCCACGGCCAGGCCTGCTGGCGGGACTCAAGGCTGCGCAGGGGCAATTCCACCAGTTGGGCCAGTTCCACCAGGGTGAGCGCGAAGCCCCCCGACGCCAGGCGCTCGGCCAGCTCCAGGCGACCGAGCAGCCTGGACAGGGGCTCAGGGGCCAGGTCGCTGGGGGGCAGCTCCAGGACTGCGGACTGCTGAGCCGGACTCGCGAGGACCTCGGCCTTCACGGCTCGGGCCTTCGCGGTTGAGGACTTCAAGGTTGTGGACTGCGGGGTTGTGGACTGCGGGGATGAGATGGTCACGATGGTGCTCGACCGGGCCGGCGCCGGAGCG
>CANCJV010000020.1 GCA_947378425.1 Synechococcaceae cyanobacterium | reverse complement strand
CTCGCCCGAGGATCTGGCTCGCCAGGTGGCTGAGCGGGTGGCTGCCGCGATCGATCTGGCTCTGGCCGAACGGGATCGTGCCCAGATTGCCCTCGCTGGCGGCGAAACCCCCAAGGCGGCCTATGGGCTCCTGGGCCAGGAGCATCTCCCCTGGAATCGCGTCGACGTCCTGTTGGGCGATGAGCGCTGGGTGGACGCGGCCGATCCGGCCAGCAATGCCCGTATGCTGCACGAAACCCTGTTGGCCCAGGGACCGGCCAGCCAGGCCTGCTTCCATCCGGTGCCCACGGACCAAGCGACGCCAGAGCTGAGTGCCGAGGCCTACGCAGCGATCGTGGCCCAGGTCTGTGCCGGTGATCCCCCCCGGTTTGATCTGGTGCTGCTCGGTCTGGGGGATGACGGCCACACGGCCTCTTTGTTCCCGGGCACCGCTGCCGCAACGGTAAGTGACCGGTTCGTGACCATCGGCGAAGGCAAAGGGCTGCCTCGCATCACCCTGACGGCTCCGGTGCTCAGTGCCGCCCGCCAGGTGATCTTTCTGGTCAGTGGGGCCAGCAAGCACCAGGCCCTGCGCCGATTGCTCGATCCCCAGGAGCTCGCCGAACGCACCCCAGCCAGGTTGGTGCAGCCAGCCCAGCAGGTGGTGATCCTGGCTGACGCGGCGGCTGCCGACGGCCTGGCCTGATCCCGCCAGACTGGCGGTCAACAGGAGCAGCAGGCTGATGGCAAACCAGGGGAACAAGTGTCCTGAGGCCTCACGGCTGGTCGTATCAGGTGCCGGCTTCAGCGGTTGGCACGCCTTGAATGACACCATCATGGGTGGGCGCAGCAGCGGCTCCTGCCGCATTGACAGCCACGGGCTCAGTTTCGATGGTGAGTTGGTTGAGGCCGGTGGAGGGTTCATCAGTGTGCGCTCGCCTCTGTTCTCGCCACCGCTGGATCTTGCCGATTCCACAGCCCTTGAGCTGGATGTGGTCGGCGAAGGCAGGCGTTTCAAGCTGGCTGTGGCCTGCGCCGATGGCGTTGCAGGCCTCACTGAACTGATCCCCGGCGGGCTGCGCTGGGTGCATGAATTTGGCACCGAAGATGGGGGCATCACCAGGGTCCGAATCGGCTTTGAGCAGCTCAGCCCCTCGGTGCGTGCCAAACCGATTCAGGGCTTGCCTCTGGGCTTGCCACTGCGATTTGATCCCAGCCGCATCACCAGGTTGCAGCTGCTGCATTCCAGGTTCGGCGATGACGGTGGCCTCAATCCCGGCTTTCGAGCTGGTCCTCTGCATCTTGAACTGCACGCGATCCATGCCGTTGCCTGATGGCGATTCGCCTGATCCCGCTTGGATGATGCGGGACGTCAGTGCCAACACCGATCTGAGCCAACTGGTGGCGGCGGCGGCTGATCTTTGTCGCAAACCCTGGCGCCATGCGGTGATCCATGTCACTTCGACCCCGGAGCTCGAATTGGGCGCCGGCCTGGAGGATCTCGACTGCAGCTTCCGCCTGGAAGTCCGCAACCCAGGCGGTGAAAGGCTGCTTGAAGAGGATCTGGAGTTGGAGATCTATCGCAGTGGTCGAGATCTCAATATCAACCTGGGCTGGACCGATGACCAGCGGCCATTGCTTTGGCATGGCAATCATCCCGTCTGGATGGATGGTGTGACGGGTGAGCGCTGTGCCAGGCCTCTCGATGGGCTGCCGCTGGAAGCCCTGGCCAGACGGCTGAGGGCCCTGCTGGGCGGGTCTGCCAATTCTTGACGTTCCTGATAGTTGTCGAGCTGATCTCTCATCAAGCCCATAGCACTAGCTTTGATGGATGGTCTCAACCCCTAGGACCATGGCCCAGATCAAGGTTTTCATTGGCTTCTACACCACTGACCTTGGCTGGGTTCAGGGCAAAGGCCAGGGCATTGGCTCCTATCACCTCGACACCGGGACAGGAGCCCTAGCGCTCTTATCGTCGATCGAAACCGACAACCCGTCTTTCCTCGCCCTGCATCCCTCGGCGGGTTTTCTCTATGCCAACAACGAGGCCAGCCATCAAGAGGTTGCAAGCGATGAAAGCGTCAGTGCCTTCGCGATCGCTGAGGACGGCAGCCTTAGCCTGATCAATCAGCAGCCATCCCATGGTGCGGCTCCCTGTTCTGTCAGTGTTGAGCCTCAAGGCTAATTTGACTTTGTGGCCAACTTCAATGGCGGCAATGTTGTTGTTTATCCCATCGGCAATAAGGGTGCGCTTGGAACTGGCAGCGACAATGTCAGTTTAGATAAGACGGACGCTGGTCAAGCCACGGCGCACGCCCATTCGATCACAGCTTCGCCTTCTGGTCGGTATCTGCTGGCCTGCGATCTAGGCCTGGACAAAATCATCATCCATCGACTGGATCGTCAGGTTGGCAAACTGATGCCGCATGGCGATTTCTCGGCGTCCAAGGGATCAAGCCCACGGCATGTCTCCTTCCACCCTTCTGGCAAGTTTGTCTATCTGATTCACCAGTATGCCGGTACGATCACGGCTTTCGGCTGGGACGATGAGCTGGGCCTGTTGAGTGAACTCCAGACGGTTGCCACCGTGCCTGCCGATTTCAAGGCAGACCCTGCGGCCTCTGAGATTCAGGTGCACCCCAATGGGCGATTGATCTACGCCTCGAATCGCGGCCACAACAGTCTGGTCATTTTCGGAATTGATCTGATCCGTGGGCTGTTGAGCCTGGTGGGCTTTCAGCCGGGTCTGGGGGTTACACCACGGAACTTTGCGCTGACAGCGTCGGGGGAACTGCTGCTCGAGGGCAATCAGGACTCGGATCAGGTTGTGGTCTTCAAGCTGGATCCTGAATCAGGTCTGCTGACTGAACTCAATCGTCAGGCCGTTCCAACTCCGGCTGCATCGTCTGCAGCCCTCTTTGAGCCAAGCGTTACGCGGTTGACCTGCCCGGTCCCAAGGACCCGGGCAGGTCGGCGTTCTGCTCAGGCCTGATCGGTCACGGCCCCCAGGCTGCTGCTGCTCACCAAGCGGGCATATTTGCCCAGAACACCGGTGCGGTAGCGCGGCTCGGGCTTCACCCAGGCGGCCCGGCGCCGCGCCAGTTCATCCTCCTCCACATTGAGCTGGACCAGCAGCTGGTGGGCATCCACCGTAATGCTGTCGCCTTCGTGGACCAGGCCGATGGTGCCGCCCACGGCCGCTTCCGGGGCCACATGGCCCACCACCAGGCCGTAGGAGCCACCGGAGAAGCGGCCGTCGGTGATCAGGGCCACCTTGTCCAGCAGTCCCTGGCCGACGATGGCGGAGGTGGGGGAGAGCATCTCACGCATGCCGGGGCCACCGACGGGACCTTCATTGCGCACCACCACCACATCCCCGGCCTGGATCTGGTTGGCGAGGATGGCTGTCAGGCAGGTTTCCTCACTTTCGAACACCCGTGCCGGACCGGTGATCACCGGCGTCTTGACGCCGCTGATCTTGGCGACCGCACCTTCTTCGGCCAGATTGCCCTTGAGAATTGCCAGATGTCCTTTGGCGTAGAGGGGATTGCTGAGGGGATGGATCACGTCCTGGTCTGCCGGCGGAACGGACGGCACATCGGCAAGTACCTCGCGCAGGCTCCTGTCTTCGATAGTGCGGCAGTCGCCGTGCAGCAGACCGGCATCCAGCAGCAGCTTCATCACCTGGGGAATGCCGCCGGCCCGGTGCAGATCGGTGGCCACATAGCGACCGCTGGGCTTGAGGTCACAGATCACCGGCACCTTCTGGCGAATCGTCTCGAAGTCATCGATGCTCAGGGGCACCCCGGCAGTGCGGGCGATGGCCAGCAGGTGCAGCACCGCATTGGTGGAGCCCCCCACCGCCATGATCACGGCGATGGCATTCTCGAAGGCTTCGCGGGTGAGCAGATCGAGGGGACGAATGTTCCTGGCAATCGCCTCGACCAACACTTCAGCCGAGCGGGCGGCGCTGTCAGCCTTCTCGGCATCCTCAGCCGCCATGGTGGAGCTGTAGGGCAGGCTCAGGCCCATGGCCTCGATCGCGGAGCTCATGGTGTTGGCGGTGAACATGCCGCCACAGCTGCCGGCGCCGGGACAGGCATTCTTTTCAACAGCGCTGAGTTGGGCCTCGTCAATCTTGCCCGCGGTGAACTGGCCCACCGCTTCGAAGGCACTGACGACTGTTAAATCACAGCCTCCCAGTTTGCCCGGTTTGATCGTGCCGCCATAAACGAAAATAGCCGGTATGTTCATGCGAGCCATGGCGATCATCGCGCCAGGCATGTTCTTGTCGCAGCCCCCGACTGCCAGCACCCCATCCATCGATTCGCCATTGCAGGCGGTTTCAATTGCGTCGGCGATCACCTCGCGGCTCACCAGGGAGTACTTCATCCCCTCGGTGCCCATCGAGATGCCATCACTGACCGTGATCGTGCCGAAGATCTGGGGCATCGCGCCGGCCTGGCGGGCCGCCTGCTCGGCGCGGCGGGCCAGGTCGTCAAGACCGATGTTGCAGGGGGTGATCGTGCTGTAGCCGTTGGCGATGCCGATGATCGGCTTGTTGAAATCGCCGTCTCCAAACCCGACAGCCCGCAACATGGCCCGATTCGGCGAGCGCTGGATGCCCTGGGTGATGGCGGCGGAGCGAAGCATGGCCAAGGATGAGATTGCTGTGCAACCTACCGAGGAGCCTGCTCTGGCAGACCATCGGCCGAGAGATCCGGTCGGCGGACCAGTGCCAGCATCCGAGCACCGATCGAGGGGCCCTCAGGGCTGGGTCTGCATCTGCTCCAGTTGACGGCGCACATCATCGATGGCCTGGTTGAGCTGCTGCACCCGATCGTGCAGAGGGTCTTCCAGCGGCTTGGCCTGTCCTCCCTGCAAGCCTTGGAAGCCGGATTGGAGCCCCTGCAGCCCCGATTGCCGCAACAACCGCAGATGTCGCTGGGCCTGTCGACGCCGATCCGCCTCCGAAAACAGCCACCATGCCAGGCCGGCGGCACCGAGTACGGCCCCCGCCATGGCACTGACCAGCACGGTGCTGCCACCGCCTTGAACGGAGGATCGATCCCTGGAATCGGCCATCACAACGGAGCCTTCAGCGGAGTCAGAACTGAGCTTCAGCCTAGGCATCCCGGCGTCCCGGTTCCATAGAGACGTTGGGCAGCGTCCCCGAAACCGGGGATGACCAGACCCTGCTCATCCAGCTCCGGATCGATGCAGGCGCAATAGATGGTCACGTCCTCGAAGCGCTCCCCCACAGCCTTGAGGCCGGGAGCGGAGGCCAGGCTGGTGATCACCCGCAGACGCCGTCCCTGGATGCCCATGCGGGACAGCCGCTCCAGCAGGGCCAGCAGGGTGGCTCCACGGGCCAGGAGTGGCAGAAACACCAGGACCCCCACCCGTTCACCCACCGCTTCGGGCAGATCGTCCAGATACCAATGGCAGCTGAGAGCCGCCTCCGGTGCTGGCAGGCCGCCGATCACCTCCAGACCCACATGGGCCACGTGGCAGGCGGGCAAGACGGTCTGAGCCCCTTGCCACAAGCCCAGGCCTCCTCGCAGCACCGGTATCACCAGCACGGGAACCGAAGCATCCACAACCCTGCCTTCGCAGGGCGCCAGCGGCGTCTGCAGCGCCACGGAACGCTCCGGCAACCAATCCCGCAGGGCTTCGTAGGTGAGCCAGCGACCGAGTTCGGCCATCGCTGTGGCAAACAACGGTGCCGGCGTCTCGCGATCCCGCAGCACGGTGAGCCAATGGGCAATCAAGGGATGGGGGGGAACCACCACCCGCATGGACATGCTCATGCCTGCCATAACTTGGGGCTGCAGCGTAACGGTGTGACCATGGCGACTCAACCCAGCATCCGCCTGAGCTGGCTGTGGGCTGCCGTACTGGCCGTGACAGCGCTGCTGCTGCCCCTGTCCCTGGCCGCCATGCCCAGCTGGGCGATCACCGCTCCGGAGCTGCGGTCCCAGGCTTCAATGCAGGACCTGCAACAGGACATGCGGGGCCGCAATCTGCAGCAGAAGGAGTTTCTGAAGGCCGACCTCCAGGGTTTCAACTTTTCCGGAGCCGATCTGCGCGGTGCGGTGTTCAACGGCAGCGATCTGCGCTCCAGTGATCTCAGCGGTGCCGATCTTGAGAATGTCGTGGCCTTTGCCAGCCGTTTTGAGTCGACGGATCTCCACGACGCTGTGTTCAGCAACGCCATGTTGATGCAGAGCCATTTCCGCGATGCTCGCATTGATGGCGCCGACTTCAGTGACGCGGTGCTGGACCTGAGAGAGCAGAAAGCGCTCTGTGCCAGAGCCAGCGGCACCAATCCCCGTACCGGTGTCAACACCCGAGACAGCCTGGCTTGTCGTTGAAGACAGCAAGCGCAGTGAAGTTGGCATCGACACGATGGCCTGGCGTCCACTGGCCTTGAAACCGTTGCACAGACATCATCCGGATCGGCAGGGATGAGCGCCCCTGGCGGCGATCGTTCAACGACCCACGGCTGAGATCCGACCTGGGCAGAACGGCCCGACCCGTCAGCAACACACCCTCGCGCCTGTCCGAAGGTGTGCTGTTGGGTGTTGCAATCCCGGCCGGAGGCTTCAGGTCCGATTACGTTGCATCCAGTCGGTTCCGTGGGGGATCAGCCCACGGAGGTAACGGGGAAAGTTCGGTGCGTTGTCCTTCGGGATGACCAGTCCGGCACTGTCCCGCAGCTGTGATGGTCACCGCCGGTGACCGAGTCAGAACGCCCGCCGATGTCTGCATCCAACCAACCCGGCGATGTCTGCATCCAACCAACCCGGCGAGGACCGGTAACCCCATGAAGAATTCCCCCCCCCAGGGTTTCAGGCCAGCAGCCGCTGCCTGGATGACGTCCCTGTTGCTGATTCCGCTGCTGCTGCTGCTGCTTTCACCAACCGCCCAGGCCCACCATCTCCTGAGCCTGCTCCATCTGAAACCATCGCCGCTGGCGGGCTTCTTCAGTGGCCTGGCCCATCCGGTGCTCGGACCCGACCATCTGCTGTTTCTGCTGGCTCTCTCGCTGGTGGGTCTGCGGCATCGCGCCCCCTGGATGCTGGGGCTGCTGGCCACCGGTCTCGCTGGCAGTGCCCTGGGCCTGGTGATTCCCGGACTACCCGGCGCCGAAGCGCTGGTCTCCTTCACCCTGGTGGTGATGGCCCTGGTCCTGATGGGCCGCCTGCCCTTGCTGGTGCTGGTTCCTGCCTTTGCTTTGCATGGCTACGTCCTGAGCGCGTCGGTGCTCGGCTGGACCACCATGCCGATCGCCTTCTACCTGATCGGTCTGATGCTGAGCCAGGGGGCGCTGCTGCTGCTGTCACTGACGGTGCTGCGTCGCCTGGGCGCCAGGCTCACGGCCCCGGCACAGCAGCTGCTGGCCGCCGCCCTGATCGGTTGCGGTGGCGCCTGGACCTGGTCGGCGTTGGTCGGCTGAGATGGCTTCACCGATTGGAGCGCGCCTGCCTGTCACTGTGGTGACGGGCTTCCTCGGCGCCGGTAAGACAACCCTCTTGCGTCACCTGTTGCTGCACAGCGGCCAGCGCCTGGCTGTTCTGGTCAATGAATTCGGTGAAGTCGGCATCGATGGTGACCTGATCGCCAGCTGCGGCTTCTGCCCCGACGAGGAGCTCGATGGCCGGCTGGTGGAATTGGCCAATGGCTGCCTCTGTTGCACCGTGCAGGACGAATTCCTGCCGACGATGACGCGCTTGCTGGAGCAGGCGGACCGGCTCGATGGCATCGTCGTTGAAACCAGTGGCCTGGCTTTGCCCGAGCCTCTGGTTGCCGCCTTCAACTGGCCCGAGATCCGCACCCGAACCCGCGTCAGCGCCGTGGTCACGGTCGTCGATGGCGAGGCCCTGGCCGCGGGCCATGTGGTGGGGGATCTGAACTCGCTGGAAGCCCAGCGCCTGGCCGATCCCAGCCTGGAGCACCTCAGTGCCATCGAGGACCTCTTTGACGATCAATTGCAGGCTGCCGACCTGGTGCTGATCAGCAGGGCCGATCGCATCAGCCCTGAGGCCCTGGCCAAGGTCCATGAGGGCTTGCAAGGTCGTTTGCGCCAGGGCACGGCCCTGTTGCCGATGGCCAGGGGCCTGATCGATCCGGCTCTGATCCTTGACGTCGGCGAGCTGCCAGAGCACCACCATCGTCACGGCCACGACGATGCAGCGGAGCCTGATCACGACCACGCCGGCAGCCATGACCATGATCACGATCATGAGACGGTCGAGGTCCACGAGCACGCCCGTGCTCATCGTCATGGCCACACCGATGATCATCCCCATCACGACCACACCCACGTCGCACTTGAGTCGATCGTGCACCGCCATCCGGGGCCCTGGGAACGCAGCGATCTCGAGCAGCAGATCGCGGAACTGATCGCAGCTCAGCCCGTGTTGCGGCTCAAGGGTCGCTTGCGGCAGCTCGATCGTCGCCTGCCCCTGCAGATCCAGGCGGTGGGACCAAGGCTGGAGTGCTGGTATGACAACGGCACCGCCCCAGGGGCCAGCGGGAAGCGATCAGAGGACGAACCGGGGCTGGAACTGGTGGTTCTCACCGCCGCCAGCCACAGGGACCAGGTGACCAAGGCCCTTGACCGTCTCAGCCCATCCCGCATCTGAACCAGTCCCCGTCTGCATGGCATCCGAGCCGGGGAGACGGCGGAGCGAGGGCTCGGGGCCACGAACCACCGGATCCGGGGCCTCAGTCAATCCAGGGGAATCTCTCCTTTGGCACAGACCTGCCCCCAGCAGAGGTCCTCCCCTTCCCAGTGGCTGTCAACCTCCCGCCAGCCAGTTGCATCGCGCAGCATCCGAATCCTGCCATCGCCGTCATGGCGAAATTCAATCCGCTGCCCCTCCAGCTCCAGAGACCATTGCCGCCCCAGCTCCTGAACCACCATCCGGCAGCTGCGCCAGGGGGTCCCCACCAGGCGACACTGCAAGGGCACGACAAAGGAGTGCTCTCCAGCCTGGGCAGCCCATGGCAGCCCGCAGCCCACCACGCAGCAGGTGAAAAGCTTCAGCCAGCGGGGCGCAGCCACGGCCCTTGACGCTCGGGTTCATGCCTACAAGCTGGTCTGCCCCTTCCAACAGCGGGGCACGGGCTGGCAAGATTTAACAAACGCCAGGACTGCCGGTGCCTCTTTTCCATGCCCGTGTTCAGGTGACCCTGCGGCCGTCGGTCCTCGATCCGGCGGGCGAAGCCACCCGGGCTGCGGCCGCCCGTCTCGGCGTCCAGGGGGTGCAGCGGCTTCGCATCGGCAAATCGGTGGAAGTGGCTTTGGAGGCCCCCGACCTCGCAGCGGCCGAAGCTCAACTGGGGCTGTTGAGCGACCGCCTGCTGGCCAACCCCGTAATTGAGGATTGGACCTTGGAACTGGCCGAGGCGGAATGAGCGATCCAGACGCGATCAGAACTCCATCAGCATGAGCAGAGGAACGTCAGCATGACCATCGGCATCGTGGTGTTTCCCGGATCCAATTGCGATCGGGACGTTCGCTGGGCCCTGGAGGGTTGCCTGGGCCAGCCAACTCGTTTTCTGTGGCACGAAGAGCGGGATCTCACAGGCCTTGAAGCCATCGTCATTCCTGGTGGATTCAGCTACGGCGACTATCTGCGCTGTGGCGCCATTGCCCGATTCGCCCCAGTCCTGGAAGAGGTCAGCGCCTTTGCCGGGCGCGGTGGCCCGGTGCTGGGCATCTGCAACGGCTTTCAGGTGCTCACCGAGATGGGCCTGCTGCCTGGAGCCCTGACCCGCAATCGCAGCCTGCATTTCCTCTGTGAAAGCACACGCTTGCAGGTCGAGCCTGGGGCCTGCCAGTGGTTGCACCACTACACCAGTGGCGAACAGATCAGTCTGCCGATTGCCCATGGCGAAGGGCGTTACCAGGTGGACCCCGAAGAATTGCAGCGGCTGGAGGAGCGGGGTCAGGTTGTGCTCCGTTATGTCGCCAATCCCAATGGTTCCCTTGGCGATGTGGCTGGCCTGAGCAATCAGCGCGGCAATGTGCTGGGGCTGATGCCCCATCCTGAACGGGCCTGTGACCCCACTACTGGAGGCATCGACGGACGGCGGCTGCTCGAGATGGCCTGCTCCTGAGTCGCGTTGCGTCAGCCAGGCCAGGCGTCGGTGTGATGCTGCAGCCTGCGGCGTTGATCCACGCCTGAGCTTTTGGGCGGCTGTTGACCCGAAGGCCGATGGCGTGATGATCCGACCTCTGGTCCCATCGCTTGCTTCTCACCCATGGAGCGTTCGCAGGATTGAAGGGGTTACACCACAAAAAAGGGGCCTTGAAGGCCCCTTGTGATTAATTAATGAGAATGAGTCGCAACCGATCAGTTGACGGCGGCGAAGAAATCCTTGGACTTGACCGGATCGGGATTCATGGTCTTCTCGCCGGGCTGCCAGTTGGCTGGGCAAACCTCATCAGGGTGGGATTGCACATACTGGAAGGCCTGCAGGACGCGCAGGGTTTCGTCAACACTGCGACCAACCGGCAGGTTGTTGATCGTGCTGTGCATGATCACGCCGTCGGGATCGATGATGAACAGACCACGCAGGGCGACACCAGCTTCTTCGTCAAGAACGGCATAGGCGCGGGCGATCTCTTTTTTCAAATCAGCCACAAGGGGATAGGCGATATCGCCGATGCCGCCGCTCTTACGCTCGGTCTGAATCCAGGCCAGATGGCTGAACTGGCTGTCGACAGAAATACCGAGAACTTCGGTGTTCTTGCTGGAAAAATCGCTGTAGCGATCACTGAAGGCGGTGATTTCAGTCGGGCAGACGAAGGTGAAGTCGAGCGGATAGAAAAACAACACCACGTATTTGCCGCGGTAGTCGGAGAGTTTGATCTCCTTGAATTCCTGATCCACCACCGCGGTGGCGCTGAAGTCGGGGGCCTGGAGACCGACGAGCCTGGTCATGGGGAAAGGTTGGGCGAAAAGGAGCAGGCAAGCTTGGAGTTGGAAGGGCCGAGACGATCTGCCAAGGGGCGCTTCACTGCCTTGAAACGGCGTTCGAATCAGCTGCCCTGGCCTGTAAGTCAGAACTGGACAGCACTGGCAGTGGACGGCCCAAAGCGAAGTCGGTCCGACTTCAAGCTGCAACCTTTACAAGCTATCACGGATCGGTTGCCAGCCACGGTATCCGGCTCGCCTAGGCTCCACTCATCCACATTCTCTAGATTGATGGGCTGGGATCCGAGCGTGCTGCGCAAATACAACACCACCGGCCACTTTCGGCTGCTCAACCAGTTGCGCAGCGAACTCAAGGGAAACCCCCTGTTGCGTCCCAAGCTGGGGGAGACGGTTGGAGAAGTCAATCGCAGCCGCAGCCTGATCCGGGCGATTGAAGCCCGCTCCCAGGCCGGCCCCGGTCGCAGCCGCCGCGCTGCTCAGGCGTCCGAAGTCACCGTGATGGAGGCCACATCCCTGCCTCCCATGGAGCCGCGAAAGTCCTTCAGCGCCTTCCCCCAGCCGAGCTACAGCGAGTTCGCCGAATCCGAGGCCGCTAATGGCACCACCTTCCGTGAACGTCTCAACGCCGTCGACATGCGTTGAGGTTGCCGTAGGTGTTGGCGCCAACGTTGCTGGACCGGTAGAGACCGCCTCGATCAGGCCTGAGCTGTAAAGCAGTTGATACGCCTGCTGGTCCAGGGGAATAGCAACTTGCCGGTGCTTGCAGCCCTCAGGATGAAGGATCAGTATTCATGGTGTTCGTTCGCCAAGGCATGAGCCCAAGCAATCACGGAAGGTATGGCACCCCTTCCCTCCATGCCCGCCGCCACCCTGGCCCATGGGCTGATGGATGACATTGCCGACTATGTCGGTCGCCAGGATCGCCATGGCATCGACCTCGCCGGCAACCAGACCTGTGCTCGATCCTGGCGGACCACCTTTGCTCGAGTCGAGAAGCCTCGCGATTGAGATCCTGGCCGCGATCCCGCTGACGCGATCGGGGCCAGGCATCTGAAGAGCCGCGCCATCCCGGTGATGCTGAAGAACCGGGAGAGCTGCCTGCCGATCCGGATCAGCGACGCAACGGGATGAAACCGATCAAGTCGCTGATGGTGAATGACAGGACAACATCCTCGCCGGGGTCGGCATTACCAACCAGTGGGTTTCATCCAGCCAGATGGCCTGAGCTGGCTGCACTCTGACCACGGAATGCTCTGTCCAGCCGGGACTGATCCCATCACACCGAGAGGGCGGCAACAGGGCCGAACAACAGCATTAAAAAACCCTGCTGATGCAGGGCCTGTGAAAGATGGATGGCTCGGGGGAGACTTGAACTCCCGACCTTGGGGTTATGAATCCCACGCTCTAACCAGCTGAGCTACCGAGCCGGAGACATCAGCTTAAACGATCGGGGTGCGCGGCTTGCAGCCGACCTGCTCCGGCTGCCTGTCTGATCTCAGACCCGTGCTGGCAGGAAATTGAGCGGATTCATGGCTCCCTGGCCGGCGGGGCGGATCTCGAAGTGAAGGTGCGGACCGGTGCTGCGGCCGGTGCTGCCCATCTGGCTGATCGGTTGCCCCTGCTGAACCAGCTGCCCAACGGAGACCAGAATCCTGCTGTTGTGGCCGTAGACCGTGATGGTGCCATCGGCGTGGGTGATCTTGACCAGATAGCCGTAGCCACCGTCATCCCAGCCCGCGAAGGAAACCTGTCCATCCTGGGCCGCCACGACCGCTGTGCCGACATTGTTGGCCACATCAATTCCCTTGTGCATGCGGCCCCAGCGCCAGCCGTAGCCGGAGGTGAAGACCCCCTTGGTCGGCCAGATGAACGACGTCATGGTGGCGCCGCCACTGCCGTTGCCGTCGAACGATCGTTGCTGTGGTCCGAAACCGGGCAATTCGGGCCAACTGACGCCGCCACTGCCGACCGGATTCATCGCCAGCAGCATGTGGGAGCGGATGTTGGGAGCTGACTGAGCCAGTCGTACCTGGCTTCCGACCACGAGGCGGGCTGTCTCCAGACCGGGGTTGAGCCGCAGCAGCTCAGCCAGGCTGAGGCCGTAGCGCTGGGCAATCATCATCAAGTTGTCGCCGAGACGGACGACACCGGCACCGACCGACGGTGGTGGCGAGGCCGGCAGGGGATGGGCGAGGTGAGCGCCGGAGGCATCAAGGGAGGCGATGCGATTCAGTTTCTGTCCCTGGGCCGAGGGCACGTTCAGCAGGTCGCCGGGGTTGAAGCGGTGGTCCTCATCCACCCGGTTCAGCTTGGCCAACTGGGTTTCGTCGAGGCCGAGCTGGGAAGAGAGCTCCTCAATGGTGGTGGACTCCTTGACTTTCACCCACACCGTGGAGGGCTTGATGGCAGGCAGGGAGGCGATCAACAGATCTGTTGGGTTTGAGCCCCGGGCATCATCGGCTACAGCGGCGACAAGTGGTGCAATCGCAGGCGTAGTGAGAAGTACAGGCAGGATCCAACGGAAAGGCTTCATGCAAATTTTCACCCATTCGGACAGAACCCGGTAGAGAAGCCGACATCTCCGGGTCGCGCAGACAGTAACCCGTAGAGGCGCATCGATCAAGTCACGTCGGCCACATCAGCGAAGCTTTCCGGGCGAATTCAAGCTGGTAATGATCGACGCTGATCGCTCAGAAGCCCTGGGGGCCAGTGGGTTCCAGCTGGCGAAGCGCCTCGAAGAGCACGACGGCCACAGCGACTGAGAGATTCAGGCTGCGCACGCCGCCGCCACGCTCCAGACCGCCGGGCATGGGGATGCCCAGGCGGGCATCGGCATGGCAGAGCAGCTCCGGCGGCAAGCCCTCGGTCTCCCGGCCGAACAGGAGCCAGTCGCCGGGGGCAAAGCCGAAACGGGTGTAGGGCTGCTCGGCATGGGCGCTGAGGGCCACCAGACGGCCGCCCAGAGCAGCACGGTGGCGTTCAAAAGTCTCCAGATCCCGGTGACGCTGCAGATCGACCCAGGGCCAGTAGTCCAGGCCTGCCCGCCGCAGCTGGCGATCATCGATGGCAAATCCGAGCGGCTCGATCAGGTGGAGGGGACTGGCCGTGGCCGCGCAGGTGCGAGCGACATTGCCGGTGTTGGGAGGGATCTGCGGCTGATACAGGACGACGCGTGGCATCAGGGTTCAGCGGGGACCGCAAGGCCCAGGGCATGAAGGTCGAGGGCCCGCCCCTGCAACACCAGCCAGGAGCGATCACAGCACTGTCCGATGGCCTGTTGCAGCCTGGTGAGCCTGTCCCGAAAGCGACCTCCAGCAGCCGTGGAGGGCACCACACCCCAGCTCACCTCTTCGCAGACGATGAGAAGCGGCGCTGGAGAAGCCGCGATGGCCGCCAGCAATTCGCCGCAGGCCTGCTCCCAGACCTCCGGAGTTGCTTCCAGCCAGGCGGCAGCCCAGGTGCCGAGGGAATCCACCAGGGCGATCTGCGCCCCATCCAGCAGCGGCAGCTCCTGGGCCAGATGACCTTGCACCTCCCGGCACTGCCAGTGGGCCGGGCGGCGCAGGCGATGACGCTCCAGGCGTTGCTGCCAGCTGTCATCGAGGGGCAAAAGGGGACCGGTGGCCAGATAGACCACGGACCGACCGCTGACCATGGCCAGATGCTCGGCCCAGCGGCTCTTGCCCCCGCCGGCGGGACCGCTGATCAGGGTCAGGCGCGACTCTGGGCCCCGGCCGAGTCCAGACCCTGAGAGCGGGGGGAAGGAATCAGCCGCCACCGTTCATGTTGCGCAGGGTCGCCACTGAGGATGGCGAGACACGGTTGAGATAACGGAAGATCCAATACTTGAAGATTGTCGCCAAAACCACCGGGAAGGTGGCAATGAAGAGCATGATAAAGTTTTCCTGAGGCGGTAGACCCAGGTGATGGGCTACGCCATCCAGCAGGACTGTCCAGCCTTCAGGGCTGTGAAAGCCCACGAAAATATCGGTAAACAATATAATCGCAAAAGC
Source organism: Synechococcaceae cyanobacterium (assembly GCA_947378425.1). Taxonomy (GTDB): domain Bacteria; phylum Cyanobacteriota; class Cyanobacteriia; order PCC-6307; family Cyanobiaceae; genus Cyanobium. Next base: position 49,968 of record CANCJV010000020.1, on the reverse strand, counting down.
TTTGGCGCTGTCGCTCAGGCCATAGACCATTTCATCAATAAAACCGCGCAGAACCTGAATGTCCCTTTGACCAAAGAAGCAAACCAATAAAAAGCCGACCAAACCGAACAGGTCAGAGAGAACGTTTTTGACCGCATGCGTGCTTTCTTGATCTGCTTCCTCCTTCAGTTCCTTCGCCCGTTCAGCCAATTGCTGTTGCAATTCCTCCCTTGAAGGCAGCGGCTTCTCATCGAGCAAGGCGCTGAATTCAATTTCCGATTGGAACTCACGCAGCTTTTTGATCGCCGATTGTTCCAGCCTCGGCTTGGGATAGTTGAGGAACGGCGTCTCTGGCGAAAACCGATCGACCAGCGGTGAAACCACATACACCCTGCTGACCTGTTGCAACAGGATCGGCACCAGGATCAACAGCAGCAGAATTCTCAGCGACACCAGGGTGGAATCCCGGCGGCGGCGAAAACCAGCGACCACGGTGGCTTCCGCCTCCGGATCCAGTTGGCGCCTGACCTGATCGACCACGCCGATCAAGCTGCGCGGCAGGATCTCCGGTGAACGGCTGAGGCTGGGCAAGGCCTTGCGTTTGTCGTCGTAGCGAGCGACCACCGATTCAATCAGCTGGATCTGCCGCAGCTCCTGTCCCGACAGCTCCTGGCGATAGGGCTCCAGTTGATCCAGGGACTGGCGGCAGACCTGGAGGGCGGCCCTGAAGCGTCGCAACACCTGGGCCTGCATCCCCTTCGGCAGGCGCAATTCCAGTTCCGGTCTCACTGGCCGGTCGTTGTAGTGCTCCAGCTCCAGGCTCTGGATCAATAACCCTGCTTCATAGCCGCGCTCTAGGTCGCTGCTGAGATCGAGGGATTGCGCCCTGCCAAACGTCCCGAGCCAATCGGTCAGCCCCATGGTGTGTGTCCTTATGGATCAATCAGCGCGAGAAAACCCACCAAGTCAACATCGGCACCACCGAACCCACCACCAACAGCACCACGACCCAGGTGAAGGCATTGCTGCTCTCGGTTTCTTCCTTGGTCGGAATGTTGCTGGCCAGCACAGGTGCTTCCTCGATCACGGCTTCGCCGGGATCGTCGCCGCCCCGTAACACCGTGGCGAGACGATCCAGGGCATCCACCGTGGCCTGACGGTAACGGTCGCCATCCCGCAGGGGCTGGGCCATGGTGGTTCGCGCCGTACTGCGCAACAGATCCGGTGACAGTTGACGCTTCAACTGTGGTGATGCCACCACAGCCGCGGACTTGGTCTTGGTGTCGATCAACAACAGCAACCGGTTTGGCTCTGGTGCCTCACTGGAACTGTTAGCCCAGCGCTCCAGTAGCTGTTGGCCAAGCTGATCCAGGGTCAGGCCGTAATCCAGGCGATTGATCGTCACCAACCGGGCATCAACCCGCTCAGACGACAGCGACTCCAGCTGTTTCTCCACTTCGGCGCGGCTGGCCCGGCTGAAGACGTCGGCCTCATCCAGCAGCTGGCTGCTGGGCGCAGCCGTAGGGAAGTTGTCGGCGGAGAGGGCCTGAACCGGGGCAACGCCGAGGCTGAGACCCAGCAGGAGAGCCAGGGCCAAGGCCAGCCGGGTGACGAATCGCCCCATCCTGGCGGGAGCGGGAAAACGTGTCAGGGGCACGACAGGGACCACGGGAGGGCGTGCGAATGGGATCAGTCTGCTCTCAGCTGGCCAGGCTGTCGCGGTGCAGCAGGGCGATCACCTCAAGAATCTGCTGGGAGCGTTCGGCGGCAACCTGCATCTGAGCGGCCATGCGTTGCAGCATCTCCCGTTCGGTGTCAGTAACGACGCGGTCGGCATGAACGAGTTCGGCGGCCATCGCCAGGGCGGTTTCCTGTTGCAGTGACGTCAGCAGCGGGATCGCCTCGCTGACGAGGGCCTCCCAACCATCACGGCGCAGGGTGGCCAGCAGGCCATCGAACATCTGGCCCATGGCCACCTCGCCCAGGTCCCGATAGGGGGTGCGCTTCTCGAGTTGTTGCCTCAGTGCATGGGCCTCTTCGCGATCTAAGGAGCCATCACAGGCCACGGCGGCAAGAGCAATGGCGGCGAAGGCCTCACTGGGAGTCATGGAAGTGGGAATGGCTGCACCCATTGCAGCAGGGCATGGGCGATCCTGCATCCTGAGTGCAACGACTGTCTTTGATTCGTGGTCATGGACATGCCCGGCCCAGCCCGCATCCCGGTGGTCGCCGGGGCCGTGGGTCTGCTGCTGACGGTGATCAACCAGTTCAGCGCCGAAGCTGTCGATCCGGCCCTGCAGCGTGCCGGAGTGGTGGCAGCCATCCTCTCGGTGGTGCTGATGCTGGTGGGGCTGTTGTGGAGCCGCATCACCCCCGTCGTCGCCGAGCGGGCCGACCTCAGCGGGACGGAGGGACTGCTGTGGGAAGAGGGGCTGCCCGAGCCGCTGCGGCGCGAGCTCGGCTGGGGCAGCGCCCTGGTGTTGACCGCCACCCCGGCAGCCACCCTGCTGGTGATGTGGAATCAGACGGTTCTGGTGCAGCGCGGCCTGCTGGCTGACAGCCGCTTTGTCCCAGGAGCCATCTGCCGGCGTTGTCTGGAGAGCGGCAAGGTCATCTCTCTGGTGGATCTCAGGCTCTACCCAGGCCGAGAGGAATTCGAGGGGCTCCTGCCTGGTCTGCCAGCGGTGGTGGTGCAACCGTTCGCCAGCCGCGGTTTGCTGGTGGTCGGAGGATGGTCCGTGCGCTGCTTCAGCCGCAGTGACCTGACCTGGCTGGAGGGTTGGGCGCAGCGGCTTACAGCCGAATGGGCTCCGGAACTGGACGGGGTCGTTGCAACCGTGGCGGCCTTGGGCGATTCGGCACCTGGAACTGGCTGAAGACGCGCCCTGAAGGGTTGGAAACCAGCAGCGAACCTTCAGAACCCAGACGGCCACGGAGCCGCTGCCCCCGCGTGATCTGGTGGTTCTGCTGCCGCTGCAGCTCCAGATCGCCATCGGCTTCCACCTCCTGGCTGATCCAGTTCCAGCGGCAACGCCTGGCGGTGAGGACATCGTTGTTCTGGGTGATCACACAGCCGGACGGGATCTCCACACTGGTCTGAAGCTCGTGGAGAGAAAAGCCCTGCCCACGAACCGCCAGGGCGGCTCTGCTGCCCTGGAAGGGCTCGCTGGAGTTGGCTGTGTGCTGACGCAGATCGAGACGCACCTCCCGGGCTGCAAGCCGGGACTGATCGACGCTGTCGCTGTAGAGCACCGGAGCCAGCAGCCGCAGCTGTTGCTGCAGCGTGTTGCCATCGAGGGCTGAGGCCGTGAGCGTCTGGGGCGGCTGGCGATGGGAGCGGCCAGGAGCCCAGCGGCTCGCCAGCACGGGGCCGCGGGTCTGAAGGGCACCGCTGGTTGGATTCCAGTCCGCCTCGCTGACATGCAGGACCGTGTCCGGATCAGCGCGAGCCGGATCCTTGAACGGATCAAACCGAGCGCTCCAGCGCTCCATCAGCGGCTTGCCGCGAAGTTTGAGCAGATTCTGATCGAACAGGAAGGTGGCCCGCTCGGAACTCAGGCGGTACTGGGGGTCACTCGCCCGGGGATTGCGGTCAATCTCCATGCGCTGGCGGGAGGGAAACCAGCGCACCCGCGAGGCCTCGATCAACACCGGCTGGCGGCCCACCTGTTCGACCCGGATCCGGCCCTCCAGCAGCACCACTTCGCCGTCGTTGATCACCGTGCCACTGGTGGCCTGCAGGCGGTAGGCGGGCTGGCCAGCGCGGTAGATCATCCCCTTCGGCGTCACCGCCTGGGCCACCTGGCGCCGCAGGTCGTAGCGGGCCTCAGGACTGGTGAGACTCCAGGAGGGGCGACCCTTCTGGTCCTGCTGGCGCAGATCGAGGGATCGAAACACAAACGGGGGCGCGTTCTCGTCCTGGCTGATCGGTTTGCCGCTGGAGCAGGCCGTCAGCGTTGCCGCCAGCAGCGGCGTCAACGCGGCCATGAGCAGCCCAGCTCGCAGGGACGCCGGCGATTGCATGGTCCAGCTCACAGGGGCCCGTCCAATTCGAGGCGCTGCATCACCGGAACCGGTTCGGGCAGGGCCTGGCCTGGGCACAGTCCACCCCAGTGCAGGGCTTGCCGCCAAGGGGAGGGAGTGATCAGCGCGTCTGTAGCGCTTTCGATCGGCTCCTGGGCGAGTTGCTCCAGCAGCCTGGAGGACAGTTCGGGCAGCAGAGGCGCCAGCAGCAATCCCACCCAACGGCTGGTTTCGAGCACGGCATAAAGATCTTCGCCGACCCGGATCTCTTCGCCAGGAGTTTTCATCCGTTTCCAGGGGGCATTCTCATTGAGATAACCGTTGGCGCCGATCGCCAGATGCAAGACGCTTTCGGCCGCTGTACGGAAATCGAGTCGTGCCATGGCGGCCTCAAAGGTCTCGGCCGCCGCAGCTGCCGCCTGCGCCAGGGCGTGGCTGCTGCTGGTCGCCTCTCCGGCGGGGGGTACGGCGCCGTCAAACCACTTGCGCGCCATCGAGGAGGTGCGATTCAAGAGGTTGCCGATGGTATTGGCAAGATCATTGTTGACCAGATCACTGAAACGCTGCTGCTGGAAGTCGCCGTCGTCACCGAAGGGAATATCCCGCAGCAGATACCAACGCACCGCATCGCGACCACAGCGCTCGAGCAAGAGCTCAGGATCCAGCACATTGCCCAGCGATTTGCACATCTTCTGGCCCTCGCGGGTGAGGAAGCCGTGGCCGAACACCGTGCTCGGCAACTCCAGTCCCGCCGAGAGCAGCATGGCCGGCCAGAAGACGGCGTGGAAGCGCAGGATGTCCTTGCCGATCACATGCAGCTGGGCGGGCCAGCCCTGGCGCACCAGGGCATCAAGATCCACGGGCGCGCCCGGTTCCAGCAGGGCGGAAAGATAGCCCAGCAACGCGTCAAACCACACATAGAACGTATGGCCGCTGTGACCTGGCACCGGGATGCCCCAGGGCAGATCCACCCGTGAAATTGAAAAATCCTTCAGACCGCCCGCCACGAAATTCTCCACCTCACGGCGACGCGAAGCCGGGGCAATGAAGCCCTCCCGGGACACAAGCTCCTCAATCTGCTTCTGATAGCGGGAGAGACGGAAGAAAAGATTGACCTCGTCGCGCCATTCCAGCGGTCGACGGTGGATGGCACATTCGGGATCGTCGCTCTCATGGGGGTCATCCTTGAACTCCTCGCAAGCCACGCAATACCAACCCTGCTGGCGACCTTCCACCACATCACCGCTGGCTTCAACACGGGCAAAGAACTGCTCGACCACCTGGTGATGGCGAGGATCGCTGGTGCGGATGAAGCGGTCATTGCTGATCTGCCAGCGTTGCCAGAGATCGCGGTAGCGCTCGCTGATGGCATCGCAATGGTCCTGGGGAGTCAGGCCCGCCGCCTCAGCGGTGCGCATGATCTTGAGGCCGTGTTCATCGCAGCCGGTGATGAAGATCACCCGCTCGCCATTCAGGCGCTGGAAGCGGGCGATCGCGTCGCAGGCCAGGGTCGTGTAGGTGCTGCCTAGGTGCGGCCGATCGTTGACGTAGTAGAGGGGAGTGGTGAGGGTGTAAGGCATCGGCAGGTTCAGGGGGCTCGCGGCACCGCCGCTACGGCCCTGCCCAGTCGCGCGGATCCTACCCAGGGCTGCTGCCCCAGGCTGCCCGACCCCTCGCTGATGCCGCCGGACGCGGCAGGGTTCAGGATCTGCCTGGACAACGGCCGGAGGCCATGGGCGAGCACATCGAGCTGAGCGTGGACGTGGTGGTCTGGGGAGGTGGCAGCGGCGGCGTTGCGGCGGCCCTGCAGGCGGGCCGGGCCGGAGCCAGCACCCTGCTGCTGACACCGGGGCCCTGGCTGGGCGGCATGGTGAGCGCCGCCGGGGTCTGCGCCCCCGATGGCAATGAACTGACCCCCTGGCAGAGCGGCCTCTGGGGGGCCCTGCTGCGGGCCCTTGAACAGGAGGAGTCCGAAGGACTGGATCAGAACTGGGTCAGCTGTTTCGGCTATCGCCCGGCCACGGCGGAGCGGATCCTGAGGCGCTGGCTGGCCGCCGAAGCCTTGATTCAGTGGTGGCCCCAGTGCAGCCTGCTGGAGGTGGTGACGCACCAGGACATCATCACAAGCCTGCGCGTGGCCCGGCCTAGGAGCAGCTCCGCTGGCGGCGCTGAGGGCCCTGAGGAACCCATCGCCACCCTCCATCCCAGGATCGTGATCGACGGCAGCGATCGCGGTGATCTGATCGGTTGCAGCGGCAGCGGTTTTCGTCTGGGCTGGGAATCCCGGGAGCAATGGCAGGAGCCCAGTGCACCAAGCCAGCAGCGACTGGACCAGGAGCCGTTCTTCCGCCGCCAGCCGGTGCAATCGCCCACCTGGGTGGTGATGGGCCAATTGGCGGCCGCCGCGCCGCCGCCCGATCTGGTCGCCGCTGCACCGCCGCCACCCTTTGAAGGGGCCACCGAGTCCTTTGGTCTGGAGAAGACCCTCACCTATGGCCGCCTTCCCGGCGGCTTGGTGATGCTGAACTGGCCGTTGCAGGGCAACGACTGGCATGACGGCCTTGAGCGCGCCTTTGCCACGCCGCTGAACCGGCGGCGACAAACGGTGGACCAGGCGGAGCTCGACGCCGACATGCAGCGCCACAGCCTCCGGTTCGCCGAGGTGCTGGCCCAGCTCAGTGGCGGCTGGCTGCAGCCGGGACGGGTGTTCCCTTCGGCCCTGGAGGCCCGGCGCGGGGCTCTGGAGGGGAATCAGGCCCTGGCGCTGATGCCCTACTGGCGCGAGGGCAGGCGGCTGGTGGGCCAGACCGTGGTGCTGGAGCAGCACCTGTTGCCTCAGGCGGCGGGCGCCAGCATCGCGCCGCTGCCACGCGATCCGGCTGGTCACAGCACGGCCATCGCCGTGGGCAACTACGCCAATGATCACCACTATCCCGGCGGCGATTGGCCCCTGGCTCCCAAAAGCTGTCGTTGGGGCGGCCGTTGGAGCGGCACGCCGTTCACGATTCCCTATGGCGCGATCGTCAGCCGCGACATCCACAATCTGCTGGCTGCCGATAAGTGCCTCAGCGTCAGTCACATGGCCAATGGCGCCACGCGCCTGCAACCGCTGGTGTTGAACATCGGCCAGGCGGCAGGCCTGGCCGCCGCCCTCTGCTGTCGCAGCAATCTGCTGCCGGCTGACCTGGCGCCCCTGCGGCTCCAGGAGGCGCTGATCAGCGATGCCAAGGCTCCTGCCGCTCCCCTTCCCCTCTGGGATACCCCCTGGCACCATCCCAAATGGCGCCAGCGGCAACGGCAGGCGATCGAGGATCCCAGCCTGCTCCATCCCAGCGGTGAGTTGCCGGGAGGCACCGACCTGGAGCCCTGGCAGGCCCCGCCCCAGCGGGGTGAACAGCTCTGGCAGGGCGAGCTGCAACCGGACGGTTCGGGGGGATTTGCCCTGCTGGTGGCTGGTCGTTCATGGCCCCTGATCACTCTGGAGCCGGCGCTGCATCACTGGCTGCTGGCCCAGGAGCGGCGGCGCAGCGTTGCTCTGATCGGCTGCGCCAATCCCTGGGGGCCCTGGCTGCGGGTCTCACGGCTGGCCGAAGCCGGGGGCTAGGTGCTGGCCCGTAGCCGCAGCTGATCCCGTAACGAATCCACCAGCTCCACCCGCACCAGCAGTGGATCACCGGGCTTGGCCGGACTGGGGCAGAGGCAGGGGAAATCCAGGCAGAGCTCCTCGAGGTGCACCAGGGCGAGATCGTCCTGGGGGCGCAGCCAGCGCAACATCAGGCCGCGCCAGTTGGGGCGTGGATTCTGTTCAAACCAGACCTGCTGCCAATGGCGCTGATCTTCACGGCTGATCGTGATGCCTTCCCGCACGGCTCCCTCCAGGCTGCTCAGCAGCGCCGCCATCTGGGCTTCATCCAACAGAGCCTGACCCTCCAGCTGCAGCGCCAACTGCCGCTGGGTGAGCAGGTCGCCGTAGCGCCGGATCGGCGAGGTGGCCTGCACATAGGACTCCAGAGCGAGGCTGAAGTGTGGAGCGGGTTGGACACCGACATGGCCGCGTCCCAGGCAGCGCCGGAGCGCGGCGTGCCGCACCGGTCCGGGCGGCAGTTCGGCCAGTTCCTGCTCCGAAGGCAGGTTGGCACTCTGCTGACTGCGATAGGGAAGGGGGAGGGAGCCAGCGATGCCATGGGCCGCGATCACGGCACCGGCCAGAATCATCGCCTCAGCCACCATGGTGCGGGAGGCCGAGGGTTCGGTCACGTCCAACTGCGCCAGCTCCTGCCGGCAACGGATCCTGCCTTCCGCCTGGTCCATCTCCAGGGCGCCACGCTGCAGGCGCCAGGCCCGCCGTTGCTTCATCAGGGCCTGGATCATGGCCGGAGCCGGCTCCTCGGGCGGCGCCAGCTCAATCAACTCATCGGCATCGCTGTAGGAAAGGCGGTAGGCGGGCTTCACCCAGCTGCGCAGCAACTCATAGGACTGCACAGCTCCCGCGTCATCCAGCTCCACCGCCAGGCTCCAGGCAGGACAGCGCTGGCCTTGGCGCAGGCTGAAGGCGCCGGTCACCAGCGTCTCCGGGAACATCGGCAAGGTGCCCCGGGCGAGATAGAGGCTGCTGCCGCGGCGCCGGGCCTCCAGATCCAGGGGGCTGTCTGCGGCGATCAGGCGACCGGGATCGGCAATGTGGATCCAGAGCCTGGGACGAGCACCCGATGGATCCACCTCCAGGCTGAGACCGTCGTCGATGTCAACGGTGTCGTCATCGTCGATCGTGAACAGGTGCAGCTGGCTGAGATCGCGCCGGTGTTCATCGCCCGGGCAGGGTGCCTCGGCCAGGGACAGCAGGCGCTCGGCCTCGGCTTCGAGCTCAGCGGTGAAGCCCTGCTCCCAGGTGGTGGATTCGAGCGAAGGCAGATGGTGACGGGGCCATTGCCCCAGATCGGCCAGCAGGTGCCGGATCGCTCCGGCCTCGGCGGCGCAGTGAGCCAACTGCAGTGCCTGGCGCAACGCAGGCGGCAGGGGGGTGTCCGCATCGCCGCGGGCCCAGCGCCGCAACAGGGCCAGCTCTTCGGCTTCAGCCCCGCTGAGGTCGGTGATTGCGATCGGGCGACGCAGGCGCAGCTGCTGATGCCAGGCGTTGCGGCGATCCAGCACCAACTGGTCGCGCCGCCGTTGCAGGCGCAGGCGCCTGAGCTCCTCCAATCCTCTGGGCAGCACCTGCCCGTGGCGCCAGCGGAAGAAAGTCTGATCGCCCTGCAGCCACAACCACAGGGCGGCGCGCAGGGTCGCATCACTGGCTGAACCCAGCAGATCGGCGAAATCGTCGAGGCCGACGGCTTCTGGGCCGCCATCAGCGGCTGGGTCAGTGCCCAGCAACAGCCAGGCGGATGAAAATTCCCTGGCCGCAGGGAGGGCGGCCGCGAGAACTGTGCTCTGCAGACCCCAAGGCGCCTGCACAGGGCCAGAGGCTGGGGGTGAAAACCGATCGCCTGAAGCAATCAGATCCAGCTGACGCAGCGGCAGGGCCACAGGCCGGGCGGAAGCTCCGACCCGAAGCGAGGCGCGGCTGCCGCGGATCTCCTGAACGACGGCCAGCTGGGGGCCGCGGTCCTCGATCAACCCAACCAGATCGCCGGGATGGAGGGCCGCAGGCACCGCTTGACGAGAACCTGGCTGGGGCAACTCAGCCTTCGGGGTTCACGAAGGGCAGCAGGGCGACGATGCGAGCGCGCTTGACGGCGTTGGTGAGATCCCGTTGCTGCCTGGCGGTGAGTCCCGTCAGCCGGCGAGGCAGAATTTTGCCGCGCTCTGTGATGAACTTCTTGAGCAGATCAACGTCTTTGTAATCAATCGGATCGCCGGGCTTGATCGGCGACAGACGCTTCTTGAAGAAGGAACTGGACATGCTGGGAAGGAAAGGCTCGGAGGTTGAAGAGTTCAGCCAGGGAGCTCAGGCAGGGGCAGAAACGCCGTCGCGGCCCGGTATGGAGGCCGTGGCTACGGAGCGATGCACTGGCCTGGGCTCGGCGCCGACTGCAGACAGTGGTTCAGAAAGCGAGAGAGGGTTTCAGCGACCTGAGCTCAGGGCCCGGGGATCACTTGATCTCCTTGTGAACCGTGGCGCTGTTGCAATGGCGGCAGAACTTCTTGAGCTCCAGCCGTTCGGTGGTGTTGCGGCGATTCTTCTGGGTGGTGTAACGAGACACCCCAGGAGAACGCTTGGCGGGGTTGGACCGGCATTCAGTGCACTCAAGAGTGACAACGAGCCGGACGCCCTTGTTTTTGGCCATGGAAGGACGTTGCGCCGCGTGCGCGAAACGAAGTTGATCGTGCACATTAGCTCCCGACCGGACCCCTCCACCGACGACAAATCAGCCGCGCGCACACCCTTGCTGACAACCCTGGCGACAACAAGTGCCGTGCAGCCGATCCCTAGAGTCTCAATCCTGTTGTAGTCAGTTGAATGAGGGTTTCGCTCCAGTGGCTCAAGGAGCTCGTGCAGGTGGAGCCGGAGCAGCTGGAACCGCAGCAGCTGGCTGAGCGGCTCTCAATCGCCGGCTTTGAGGTGGAGGAGATCGAGGATCTCGCCGCACGGGCCCGGGGGGTGGTGGTCGGTCACGTCACCGCCCGGGAGCCCCATCCCGATGCCGACAAACTCAGTGTCTGCCAGGTGGAGGTGGCCGGCGGCGAACGACTGCAGATCGTCTGTGGGGCTGCCAACGTGCGCGCCGGCATTCACGTGCCCGTGGCGCTGGTGGGAAGCACCCTGCCGGCCGTCGGCCTGACGATCAAACCGGCTGAACTGCGGGGTGTGGCCAGCAGCGGCATGATCTGCTCCCTCCAGGAGCTGGGACTGGCCGAAAGCTCCGAGGGCATCCTGATTCTGGACGACCTGCTGAGCACGGTTCCAGCACCGGGCACGCCGGTCGGGCCGGCCCTGGGCCTCGATGATCAGGTGCTGGAGCTGGCGATCACCGCCAACCGCCCCGATGGCCTCTCGATCCGGGGCATCGCCCGGGAGGTGGCGGCCATCTGTGGCGGCCACACCACCTTCCCCGCCGCTGCTGAAACCGTGGCGGCCCAGGCGCTAAAGGCCAGCGCCGAAGCCCAGACGGCCATGGAGGCCGGCGGCCTGTTCAGCGTCACCGCTCTGACGGGCTTGCAGGTGGGCCCTTCCCCCACCTGGCTGCGGCAACGGCTGGAGCGTTCCGGCCTGCGTCCGATCAACAACGTGGTCGACATCACCAACCTCGTGATGCTGGAGACCGGCCAGCCCCTGCACGCCTTCGACGCTGCTGCCCTGGCACGCCTGGCCGGCGGTTCCGCCCCCGATCCTGCCCTCATCGGTCTGCGGCAGGCGCGTGGCGGCGAGGAGCTGATCACCCTCGATGGTGAGAGCCGTGGCCTTGATGCGGAAGCCCTGGTGGTCACCTACGCCGACCAGCCGATTGCCCTGGCCGGGGTCATGGGTGGATTGGGGGAATCGGTGACGGCAGCCACCTCCACCATCTGGCTGGAGGCCGCCGTCTTCCCTTCCCAGGCCGTACGGCGTTCAGCCCGCAGCGTCGGTCTGCGCAGTGAGGCCAGCAGCCGCTTCGAAAAGGGCCTGCCGACGGAGGTCACCCTGACGGCGGCCGATCGGGCCGTGCAGCTGCTGCGTGAACTGGCGGCAGCCAGTGTGGCCGGGCGCTGGCTGCATCGCCGGGAGGAAGCCCCGGTGGACGCCTTGATCCTTGAGCGCGATGCCCTGCACAACCTGCTGGGGCCGGTGATCGAGGACGGTGAAGAAGTGGACCTGGCGGATCAGCGGATTGAACGCACGCTCGAGGCACTCGGTTGCCGCCTGAAAGCCAACGAGGCTGGCTGGCTCGTCGAGGTGCCGCCGGAGCGGGGGATGGATCTGCGCCGCCCCGTGGATCTGATCGAGGAAGTCGCTCGCCTGGTGGGCTACGACCAGTTCGCCAGCCATCTTTGCGATCCACTGGAGCCGGGTGGCCTCACCCCGGAGCAGCAGGTGGAGCGGCGCCTGCGCCGGGCCCTGTGCGGCGCAGGCCTGCAGGAAACCTGCAGCCTCAGCCTGGTGGCGACGGCCCCCGGAAGGGTGCCCCTGGCCAACCCGCTGCTGGCGGACTACGGCCATCTGCGCGACAACCTGCACACGGAGTTGCTCCAGGCCGCCCGCCGCAACCTGCAGGCTTCCCAGCCCGGCTTCTGGGCCTTTGAACTGGGCCAGGTGTTCCATCCGGGCAAGGGCGAGGCCCAGCAGACGTCGCTGCTGGTCGGGGTGATCAGCGGTGAGCGCAGCTCCGAGCTCTGGAGCAGCAGCGGTAAGCCCCGACCCCTCGACTACTTCCAGGCCAGAGGGGTCCTGCAGGGGCCGCTGGATTCTCTGCATATCCCGGTGGAGGATCGACCGTTGGATGGCGCCGGAGCAGGCGAGCTGCTGCATCCGGGGCGATCCAGCAGCCTGGTGATCGAAGGCCGGGCGGGAGGCTGGTTCGGACAGCTCCATCCAGCCCAGGCCGAGGCCCTCGACCTCCCGGAGGCCACCTATCTGTTCCAGCTCGGCCTGGAGGCCCTGCTGGCAGCGGCGACCCGTCGCAATCGCTGGCAACCGGCCTTCACCCCCTTTGCCACGGTGCCCGCCTCCGAACGGGATCTGGCCCTGGTGGTCGGGCGGGACGTGGCCACCACGGCCGTGCTCGGCGCCATCCGCAAGGCCGGCAAACCGCTGCTGGAGCACGTGGTGCTGGTGGATCGCTACGAAGGTTCCCAGGTGGAGGCCGGCTGCTGCAGCCAGGCCTTCCGGCTCCGCTACCGGGAGGCCAGCCGCACCCTCACCGACGAGGAGGTGGAACGGGCTCACCAGACGGTGAGAGCCGCCGTGGAGAAGCAGTTCAGCGCCCGACTGCGCAGTTAGGCCTTTCGCTCCAGCACAGCCAGGGTCTCGATGTGGCTGGTGTTGGGGAAGAAGTCGATCGGCTGCACCGACACCGGCCGGTAGGCCTCAGCGCAGAGCAGCGCCAGATCCCGGCTGAGAGTGGCCGGATCACAGCTGAGATAGAGCAGCCGGCGCGGCGGACAGGCCAGGATCGCCGCCAGCACAGGGGCTTCGAGCCCCTTGCGCGGCGGATCGAGCAGCAGGGCGTCGGCCGAATCGAGCAGCGCCGGTAACGCTGCGGCAACGGCGGCGACTTCAAAGGTGGCCCGATCACTGAGGTCGTTGCCAGCCGCGTTGAGCCGGGCCAGCTCCACCGCCGGAGCATGGAGCTCGATGCCATGCACGCGCCAGCCGGCAGCGGCCAGGGGCAACGAAAAGGTGCCGATGCCACAGAAGGCATCCAGCACGAGGCCAGGAGCGGTTGCCGGATCAGGAACGTTGCCCTGATCCGAGCCGCCGTGAGCCAGGCCCTGAAGAAGCAGGGGCACCAGCCGTTCCGCCTGGGTCGTATGAACCTGGAAAAAGGTGTCGGCGCCGATGCGGTAACTAAGCCCGGCAAAGGATTCCGACAGCCAGCCCCGGCCGGCCACGGTGTAGGTGCTGGGGCCGAACAGCTGATTGGTGGGACGGGGCTGAAGGTTGAGGCTGACGCCGACCACCTCGGGCCAACGCTCCAGCCAGGATTCTGCCATCGCCTCGAGCCCTTCGAGCTCCTGATGGCTGGCGATCAGGGTGATCAGCACCTCGCCGGTGTGATGGCCCACCCGCAGGGCCAGGTGCTTGAGTCCACCCTCGCTGACGCCATGGCGATCCACGGGCCAGTCACTGGTCTCCAGGTCCCGCTTGAGCGGCGCGATCAGGCTGTCGATGCGCGGATCGAGGACCGGACAGCGATTCATGTTGACGATCCGGTGACTGCCGCGGCGGTAGTAGCCGGCCTTGAGATGGCCGTCTTCGCTGCGCTGCAGGGGGATCACAGCCCGATTGCGATACCCCAGGGGCCGATCGGAAACCAGCAGCGGCTGCGGGGCCAGCTCCAGTCCGGCGATGCGCTGCAGCGCCTGCTCCAGCGATCGTTGTTTCCATTGCTGTTGCCCCTCGTCACTGAGGGGCTGGAGACTGCAGCCGCCACAGTGGTCCGCCAGGATGCAGGGGGGCCGGCGCCGCTGGGGCGAGGGCTGCAGGATGCGGCGCAGATCGGCGTGAAGCTGGCGGCGGCGTTGGGGCAGAAGCCTGATCAGGACGCGATCGCCAGGCAGGGCCCCATCGACGAACACGACCCGCCCATCCAGTCGGCCGATCCCCCGGCCATCGTGGGAGAGGTCCTGGATCTCGAGTTCGGCCTCGGTTGCAGAAGGGTTGGGCTCGTTCATGTCGTCATCCACCTGGCCCGACCCTATCGGCAGCCGTGCAAAGGGGCGTTACACCTTGCACGGAGATGGCCGATCCGCCGGAACGAGTCGATACGATGGCCCAGTCTGTGGTCGCTGCAATGAGCGTCGTTCGCGATCTGATCCTCCAGGCCGATGATCAGCTGCGGTATCCCACCGGCGGCGAGTTGCGCTCGATGGTGGATTTCCTCTCGGGAGGATCCAGGCGCCTGGGGGTTGTCCGGGTTCTGACCGATAACGAGAAAAAAATCGTTGATGAGGCCGCCCGCCAATTGTTCAGCCGCAAGCCCGAGTACGTGGCACCGGGTGGCAATGCCTTCGGCCAGAAACAACGGACCCAGTGCCTGAGGGACTACAGCTGGTATCTGCGGTTGGTCACCTATGGGGTGCTGGCCGGCAGCACCGAGATGATCCAGGAGATCGGCCTGGTGGGTGCCCGCGAGATGTACAACAGCCTGGGGGTGCCCTTGCCCGGCATGGTGGAGGCGATGCGCACCCTCAAGGAGGCGGCCCTGGCGCTGCTGAATGGCGATGATGCGGCATTGGCAGGCCCCTATTTCGACTTCCTGATCCAGGGCATGCAGACCACCACCTGATCGGCAACGCTCCCCTGCCCCATCAGCCCGAGATTTCGCAAATTCGTTCGGCTTGTTGAGGCCCTTGAAACGGTGAGCCAGGAGTCCTGAAGCGACACCTGGCTTGTTTTTTGAACGGTTCGAGGAACTGATGGGCACGTGCGCAGCGCTGAGCATCGGCGAGAAGGAGTAGCCCTTCAGAGAACCTCCTCCCCAGGATCAGCCGTCTTATCCTGAGCTTGATTCTGGACTATTAGTGAGTCTCGAGAGAGATGTGGTAGATGCCAGTTCGGCCCACCATGGCTGCCAGCCCTTCGTGGGAATAGCACCAGGAGCGTGTTGTACCTGGATCCCCGAACAGATCCTGGGGACATTGCCGCCGCAGACGAGATTCAATCCGGAATCGAACTGAGATAGCGGTGGGCGGATCCCGAGATGGCGTCTTGCCCAGATCCATGGCACTGCGATCTCGAATGCTTGACGTACCCGAAGGGTGGCCCAGGCGAGATCAGCATGAGACGCTTTGGACGTTGGCTTGGGTCGAGTCTGGACTTTGCGTTCCGAGCGGGTGATGCACAACACGCTTCTGGCCTTGCTCACGGCACTGTCAAGGACGAAAGGTTCCCTGGGGCGGCGGCTTTCTCCTCCGGCCAGCAATGCACCAATTCCTGATTAGCCCGATGCCAGACAAGCGGCTCCCCAGGCCGCGCCAACAAAGGTACTGATCAGTTGGACAGTTCAGACCAATGCCGGTCACCAGAATGGCCTCAACTGCACGATGGCGACTTCGCCCGCCTCAATCGGCCGGTGATCTACGAGTTGCAGATGAGACCCATTATCGGACCAAGATAGGTTCTCTTGCTGAACTTGTGAGATTACAAGATCAGGGTCCGGGGTGGCCTGGGGTTCCCGGTGTTGGATGAGACCCTGCGCCTTGAAAAGGACAGCCAGTGGCGCCCGATCCAGCAGAGTGCAGCTCAGTGGTCCTGGGAATGACACTGAGACCCGAACTTCCCTGGCTGGGAGATCGTCCAGAGACAAATGCAAGGCCTGCTGGCTCCAACCGGCCTGTCACCGGCCAGATGAACAGCGATGATCCTGGCGCAACTGCCCCAGGCCGCAAGGGAATTTCCATGCCTTAAACAGGCTCAACGGGTTCAGCCAAGACACATCAAGAGTCCAAGCTCAAGACCACTTTTGGAATACATCGACTGGCAATGGCTATTCGCCCTGGGGGCGTGCGTCTCGCCGGCGGACATGTAGTCATCCACCATCGATGCCTCCCGGTCGCAGCCCAAGGCCACACCTGGCCCGAGGGAACCAACCTGGCAAACCCACCGAGCCCAGCTGTGTCCACGCCCCATAGAGGCAACCGTTGCGGCGGCACCAACGCCGTGCGTATCTGCCTTAAAAGCAGATACGCAACTCACTTCAGATCAGTTGCTGCAACGTCTTTGAGAAGCCATGGACAGGGTTTTAGGTTTTTGGACACGGAACTGGACATGACTTGGCCCGCTCCTGGCATCAGGAGGTCAGGGCCAGGAGGAGATGGGGCAGGATTCCAGCCTGAGCCGCCCCAGCGCCGAAGGCGGATGCTGGCGCATGGAACTTGAACACTGGCTGTGTGGTTCCTCCTCCACGCACGCAGAATCGTCTGTTTTTTAAGTTCTCGCTTGTCGTAGATGGGTACCAGAACTGGTCTTGAAAAGTGTCCTGATCAAGACAACCGCGCAGAGCGCTGGACGAGCCGACCTGTTTGGAACGGTGTGTTGCTCAGGAGATGAAGAAGCCTCCAGAAGCCTTCAAGCGACGAAGGTCGGCAGTCATCGCCAGATCTGTCGGCGATTCTTGGCGTGCTGGCCGCTCCCCTGGTCGTGAGGTCCAAAGGTCCTTGATCAGCATTTCTGTCGTGAGCTTTCAGCAGCCACCAAATTCAAATTTGTGATCCAATAGGTTGCAGCTCCTTTGAGCTGCGTACTTTTTGTTCATTAAGCAATTAGTGCAGCATCATGACAGCAATCTAAAGTTGAATTCAGGATCAAGACTTGCTGAAAAATAGTGCAGGTCTCGAGAATTATTTGCGTAAATTCGTTGCTAATTATTTCCGATGGGGGCCAAGTTGCTTTTTGGCTCCGCTGACAGGCTTGGGCTCGTTATAATTTGAGCTGCTATCTTACGATTGGGATTGTGGGAATTGCGATCAGCAACATAGAGGCTACCATGGTTATCATGATATACGGTTCAGGAGTGCAACGCGGGGCTATCGCCGCAATCAAGCCCGCCTCTGCCATGGCTAGCTTCCGATATGTTGAGCCCACCAATGCTTTAGAGCCAGGCCACACGATGATTGCAACAAGTCGTTCGCAGCGTCCAAGGTAGGTACTGACGCAATGAAGGGGATTGAAACCAAAAAATTTGCTCTTTCCCATGTCGGGTATCAGATGCTAAAAGCGACTACGAAAATTAAGCAGGCAACGAGCTCGCTGACGGCTAAAAACTGGTCTAGCCGTTGGCTTTTCTTGCTGGCAGTGGCATCGCGCCCACGCCCTCCATCCCGAAATTGCAAGATAACGCGCGAAGTAGTAATAGCCGCTGTTCCCAAAACGATGAGCTCCCTCATCTGCAAAGTATCATCATTCATAGACTCGGAGTTCACAAGATTGGGCACTGCTCATGAGCGAATAAGATTCAGGTTCAATATCTCATCCCAATCAAGGATATAGCCCGTAAGGCATATCACAGCGAATGCGCCCACAAATATTCCTCCAGCAATACTGTGCCAAACAGTTCCTATTCTTGCTCCTATGGCGAGCGGAAAGTTAATCTGCGCACCGACATAGCCGGCAGTCACGTGATGAGCGAGTTCAAACCAGAAAATCAGTTCTCCACTTTGATAGATTCAATTCTTCATCGATCTATCACCTTCGCAAGGGAAAGCTGTACGCGAGAGAACCATGATCTTTTATCCAGCCTGAGACGCTTGTCTGGACTACTATTGTGTCTCAGGTGAGTCATCGCAGCAACGTCAAAATCCGATTGTTACCCTGAAACGGCTTGGGACGCTTCTGGGACGCATGCTTGGCTCACGGATCTGTAACCGAATCAGCGGTTACGGTCGCTTGAGGGAGGCTGAAAGTCATTGTCGAACTTTTGGTGTCGGCGGCGTCGAGGCCCATAGGGCCGAATGGGGGTTGCCAATGGACGGGATTCGCCAGTCGCAAACTCCATGGCACGAGGTTGGCTGCTTGAAGGCGGCCGCAGCGCCTTGGCCCTGAGCCGGGGAAGCGTGGCGAATGGGCGCCGGCGGCTTCAGGGTTCAAAACATTTTGAATCGATAGTCTCCTATGAAAACCAAGATGGGACTTGCTGTTCGTCTTGATTGAGACTACTGAGAGCCACTTCGATCAGCCACGGTTGCGGTAGAGCTCCTTGAGCAACTGATAGGCCTCGTTGATCCGGCGCATCGCCTCCACTGAACCACCGGCATCCGGATGGTGGCTGAGGGCTAGCTCGCGGTAGGACTCGCGGATCTGGGACAGGGCCAGGCGATTGCCGGGGTCAGTGGGCAGTTTGAGCAACTTCAGCGCTCCCTGCAGTGTCATGGTGTGTTCGAGAGTCTGGAACGATCCCCCCCGACCGCGACGCCGCAAGCGATGTACAAAACGGCGGATCAATGTGGGCAATCGCAGGGTCAAGGTGGCGGGGCTGAACGGATCCTCCAGCACCCCGGCGGTGACCATCACGCGCTCAAAGCTCGGCGCCTCATCACTCCAGCCACTGACAATGTCAGCCATCACCTCACAGGCCGCCGTCCAGGTGAACAATCTGCCTTCGCTGTGATCGCACTGGGGCCAGATGTCGTGGGCCAACCAGATCATGGCGTTCTCCAGCACCGTGGCATTGGGTGCATGGCCATAGACGGTGATCCAGTGAGCCCGGGCTTCCAGCAGCGCCTGTTGGATCTGCTCCGCCGGCACGTGCAGGTGCACCACATTCAGCTTAGGAGCTGAAGTTTTGCCGGAGCCCAGATCACGCTTGAGTTTGCTGGTGCGGCTGCGCACAAAGCCAGGCAGATCAATGCCGCCACCGCCAGCTCCTCGGCTGCGTAGGCGATCGCTGCGGCTGTCGTCGGGATCGCTCTCCGTCGAAACCGCCTCCAGGCCCCCACGGTTCACCAGAACCAGGGCGACCTGTTCATCAAGCTCGCCATCGGTGTCGCGGCGATGACCCACCCCCGCCAGGTCGTCGGGAAGCACATCGGAGCCAGCCTCCCCATCGCCCTCGCCAAAAACCTGGAGCAGCAGGCGCTCAAGCACGGCCCCACGGTGCCTGAGCCCCCACTCCCGGCGCAACCGCTCCAGATTGTCCACGGTCTGTTGAGGCAGCGAGATGCTGGTGCGTCTCCATGCCTCGGGGGCTTCATCCACCACCACGCAGTTCCTCGCTCAGGCTCGGTTCATGGCTGCTGCCAACCCTGCATCACCCGTTGCTGAGCCTCCACTGCCTGACGGTAACGGTCGACCAGGTTTCCGTCAGCCCCCTCGGGACGATTCAGGCCGCTGGGCGTGATCACCTGAGGTGGTGGTGACAGCCAGGACGGAACCGGAGCGGGGCCAAGGATTTCAGGTGGCGGCACCAGGGGCATCGAGGGGGGGCGAAAGTGCCTGACAGGTGGGGTATCGATGGGCGGCAGCGTCGCTTCCCGGACTGGTTCGGCCGCAGCCGGCTGGCCAGCGGCGGGGGCCTCACCCGGTAAGGGGGGTGGGCCACCACCGGGCTTGGCCGGACGGCTGGCGTTGAGTCGGGCCAGATCCTGCTGGCGTTGTTGCTCCTGCACCAGGGCGAGCTGGCTGGCGGGCACAATGCTGAGCAGATGGCCAGGGGTGGCATCGGCTGGGTACACCATGCTGACCCGGAGGGGATAGACAACTCCGGCGCGCAGGTTGATCTGGCCGAGCGAAAGGCTTTCACCAGAGCGGAGACCGACATGCACCTCCCGCTGACCTTCCTCGGAGCGGATCTGGATGGAGCCCCGGAATGCGGTGAAGGTTCTGCCCCCCAGGGGAGAGGGATGGCTCATCACCAGCTCATAGGGACCATGGCCGCGCAGGTTCATATCGATGTCGAAGCGAACGCCATAGGTGCCGATGTTGTCGAGGGATGAATCCACCATGCGGCTGACAAGGGGGTTGACCTGAATGTCTCGGGTGCCGAATTCATGCCGATCCGTGCTGGTGAAGGGAACATGCAGTGCCCCTTGACTGTCAAGATCGTGACTGATGCTGGCGTGGTACGAATCGCCGATGGCGACGCCACCGACCCGGGAGAATACAGACCGACTATTGATCTCATTGATGCGATTGAGATATACACGACCCGGCGCCAGTCGCCCTTGATCCAGCACTGAAAGAATCTCATTATCGCTTCCAGTATTTTTACTGACTGCTACGACCGCGATAGAAAAGGGACCATCACTCTTGCCCTTCAGCAGGGCATTGGCGATGCCGAGAGCCGGCAACTGAGTCTGGAACAGTACGATCCGCGATCGGGCTGGGATGGTGATTTCACCACTGAGGCGCGAATCCAGTTTGCCCCGCAACATCTGGACGGCTGTGGCATCACCGGGGCCCGTATTCCAGGGTCTGGGGCCCAGCGGTTTGACGCCCATCAGATTGTTGGCCAGGTAAGGCGCTTCAAAGCTGTTGCGCACGGCTCCACTGCTGAAGCGGATATGAACGGGCATCAACCCCGGATTGATCAGAATCGCCGCCAGGGTGAGCTCGCTGCGGCGCTGCGAAGCGGAGATGGATTGCCGATCTGATGGGATGAACTTGTGATGCAGGTGCATCCCGAATTCACCATTGAAGGTGTACACGGCATTGCGCAGTCCTGCTCCTGTCTCGGCCGCGTAGCTCATTCCTGGCGCGGTGTTGATCAAGATGCCAGGCCCCTCCACCTCCTCCGGTTGGTTGGAATGCAACACAGGAACGCTGTTGAACTGTCCGTTCAGCGGGCGGGCACTCTGGCCGGCCATCAGGGCGACGTAGGCGTGGGCGCTGGAAAGGCTGAGAACCATGGGTCCACCCATCAGCACCCCTAGGAGGGACGCAAGCAACCGAGTGGGGCGGACCACACGCAAACCGAAAAAGGCGACGGGACGGGGGAGGGGCGTTGATCCGCTCCATCCTGCCGGAGGTGGTGGTACCGGCCGATAGCGATGCTGATCATGCCTGCTCCCCCTCTCACCGGGGCTGCCGGGAGGACGACTCCCAATCGGACCACCCGGGTGGCTAGAAGTAGGGACCCGTTCCTGACTGCGATGTTCCCCCCGATCGGCTGCTGCGGCAGCCCCGACGACGGCGATGGGTACCGCCGCCGTCATCAGCACCGCAAGCTTCAGATGCTCACCTTCTGGCGCGATGGCGCCGAGAGGCAACTGGCCGCCCTGAATGCGGCCATCAGCACCCTGGAGCAACAGATCCAGCGGAACAAGCCAGAATCCCAGGCTTGAGCGCCGATTGGCCCAGCTGGCTGCGCAGCTGGGCCAATCCCCGGTGCAGCAGGCGCTGCACTGTCATCGGACTGACCTGCATCTGCTGAGCCAGGCGCCTGTAGCTCCAGCCCGCCAGCACCACCTGGCGCACGACCTGACGCTGACGAGGCTCCAGCTGCGCCAGCAGCACCTCGACCGGCGGAATCGCGACCTCCTGCGGGCACACGACCCTGGCGGGGTCGACGATCGCCTCCAGCAGGTCTCCCTCCAGCGGCACGGTTCGATTCAGCTGGCGCTGCTGGGCCAGCATCTGCCAGCGCTGTTCGCTCAAGCCCAGCCGCTGGCGCACCAGGGTCTCCCGGGATCCTTGATCAAGGCCTGGGGCAGCAGCCTGCAGGAGTTTCTGGATGCGCTCCTGCAGCTCGGCCTGACGCCTTGGCAAGCGCACCGCCGGGGCGCAATCCCGCAGATAGTGAAGGATGGCGCCGCGGATGTGAGGCCTGGCAAAGGCGGAGAACGGTGTCTCCAGCTCCTGGCGGTAGAGCTCGGCGGCCCGGATCAGCCCCAGCAGGCCCACCTGCAGGAGATCGTCGCTGGATTCAGGGCTGCAGTTGGCGTAGTGCAGGGCAATCGGACGCACGAGATTGCGATAGAGCTCGACCCGGCGATTGCGCTGATCGAGGGCGGTCGCCTGACGACCTGAGGACTTGGACACGATGAACAGAAGAATCGGTGTAAGGCAGGGGCGCTGGTGTGCATCACCCCTCCTTCCAGAGAGCCCCTACTCGTCGACGCAACGCAACCGTGGAACCACGGAATGGTCCGCTGCCACGGCCTGGAGCAGGGCCCAGGGCCCATGGCCGGCCAGCCAGGTTCGATCCGACCTGGCGGTGCTCAGCAGATAACCGGCAAAGCCGAGCCCATTGATGCTGAAGCCCGCTTGGTGCTCCCGCACCCGCCTCACCGTCAGGAACCACCGGTCGCTGAACACCAGGTTGTAGGCGTGGGCCGGGGACAGGGTCTCGCCCGGCTGCCCCAGACCGAGATCCTGGCAATGGCGCTGATACAGCTCGGCCAGTTCATCGCCGCCGTCGGGGGCTCGTCGACGACTGAGGCGATAGGCCCAGGGCCAGGGCGGCGCCTCCCCGGCCAGCTGGGCCTCGAGAGTGGTGGCGATCGGACAGCTGGCTTCCCCCTGACGCCGGGGCAGCAACTGCAGATGGCGGTGGGGCTGACTGGCTCCGGCTGTGGCGCTGCTGTTGAAGAACCAAAGCCCCCCCGTATCGGCTGCCACCGCCGCCACGGCATCCCAGTCCTGCTGGACCAACCAGCCACTCTGGGGCTGCCACTGCTGGGTGATCACCAGCAGATGGGCGCACTGCACCGGAAACTTGTTGAGCAGCAACACATGGCCGCTGGGTAACAGCGCCACCTGCAGGGGGCGATCCCAGGGCAGAAATGGGTTGGGCCTGGGCCCAGCGGCGCTCAGGTGGCGCGGTGGAAGGGAGAGCAGCTGACGCAGCACAAAGGGTTCGATCCCTGGGGGCTGCAGCAGTTCGGTCTCGAGCGGTATCAGGGCGCCGCTGGCGCGGGCCCGCTCGGAGACGGCCAGGGCCTCCTGCCAGTAGTGCTCAGCGCGCACCAGCCTGGAGGCGAGCCAGGGAGGCCCCCTGGTAGTAATGACCCAGGATCTGGTTGTAGCGGAGGCCCTGCAGCGCCAGCTCCTGGGCGCCGTTCTGGCTCATGCTGGCGCCAAGGTGGCCATGGGCTTCATCGACGATCTGCTGGGTGGCGGCGTACAGGCTTTCGACGATGCCGCCCTGATAACTGAGAATCACCCCGGCGGTGCTGGCGGTGGCCTGTCGGGTTGGCCCGCTGACGCTGCTGAGGCCCTCATAGTTCTGCCAGCGGGTCGTGTCCCCCAGATGCCATTGGGCATCGGCGGGACGGGCCATGTGGGCCATCGCGTAGGAACGGGCCGCCACCGCCTGGGCCCTGAGGGCCTCCATGTTCCAGGAGCTGGGCATCTCGCCACCGACCACCGAACTGATGTAGCTCTCGAGTGAAAGATGGTTCACCACCTGCACACCGGCGCCACCGCGGAGCAGGCGGAAGCGGCCGTCGTAAGCACGGCCATCGGCCAGCAAGTGATCTGCGGGGCCGGTCTGCAGCCAGAGTTCCGGTTCGCTGGCCAGCAGGGAATCGAGGGTGGGCGACTGCTCGGCACCACCCCGTTGCAGCACCCTGCCGGATCGATCACTGAGGCTCCAGGGGCCGCTGGCTCCGAGCCTGGGATTGGCTGACAACTTCAGCAGCGCCACGCGGATCTCCAGCGCCAGCGCTGGCCCCGCTTCTGGTTCTGCCAGGGTGCGTCCATCCGCCGGGACTGAGGTGGCGCGTTCGGCCTGGATCGAGCTGGCTGCCAGAACCGCCTCACGATCGGGGCGAGGAGCCCGGGGTGCGCTGCGCGCGGGCTCACCGGGCTGGGCGATCAGGGCATCGAGCAGATCCTGATCCGGAGCGGCGGGTCGCAACAGGGCCTGGGCCGCAAAGCCCGCACCCAGGGCCACAAGCGCCAGGGGGGCCGAGATCAGAATCGGATGGTGACGAACCCCGCGGATCACCCGGCCGGCAGCAGCGACAGCCAACTGACGTCGTCGCTGCAACCGGTCGAGGCGCAGCCGTGCTCGCCAGCGGCCGCTCTTGCCTGGGGTTCCGTCAGCAGGGTGCCGTCCCACAGGAGATGTCCCGATCCGAACAGGCGGATCATGCCTGATGATGTGGCCCTGCTGACCATCCCCCCCGGACGGTCGGAACATTGCCAGCCCGCCACCCAGTCGCGACCCAGTCGCTGATGCCACCACGGAGCCACCAGGGCATGGGCGGATCCGGTGACGGGATCTTCGTCGATCCCCAGGCCCGGTGCGAAGAAACGCAGCTGAAAATCCAGCGGTAACCCTTCCAGCTGGCCGGGCCTGGAGGGGGAGGCCGGGGTCGCTTCACTGAGGGGCTGCATCAGTACCAGCCCAGGACGCAGCGCCTCGGGCAAGTCAGCGGCAAGACCGTCCAGGGCGACCAGGTCAGCGCCTGGCTCCAGCAAGGCCACCCCATAGCCGAGGGAGGAGGTCCAGAACGCCTCGGCGCCGCTGCCCAGCCGCTGGGCCAACAGGGTCTGCAACGCCGCGGGAACCGGCGCCTCCTTCAGGACGCCGCTGGGGAGCACCATGCTGCCGCGGCGGCGATCGGCGGGATCGAGGCTCACGGTCAGCGGTCCGCTGCGGGTCCAGAGGTCGAGGGATTCGCCCAGTTGCACCTGGTTCCAGTGGGCCAGGGCCAGCAGGCTGGCCAGGGTGGCGTGACCGCAGAGGGGCACTTCACAGCTCGGCGTGAACCAGCGCAGCAGCCAGTGATTCTGAATCCGGAGCAGGAAGGCTGTCTCCGACTGCTTGAGGCTGCCTGCCAGCCGCTGCATCCACGCCGTCGGGAGCGGATGGTCCAGCAGCACCACTGCCGCTCCATTGCCGCCGCCGGGGCCTTCACTGAAGGCCTCGATCAGCACGGCCCGGTTCAACGCCCGACCTCGGCCTTGAGATCCCGCTGCATCAGGCTCTGGACAGCCTGGGGGGCATCGATCAGGCCATCGAGGAGTCGCACCACCTGCTCGCAGATCGGCAGACTCCAGCCCTGACGAGAGGCCAGCAGCAGGACGGCCCGGGCCGTGCGGGGCCCTTCGACGGTGGCGCCGATGGCCTCCAGGGCCAGGGCTTCGCTCAGGCCGTCCGCCATGGCCAGGCCGAAGCGGTAGTTGCGGCTCAGAGGGCTGTTGGCCGTTGCCAGCAGATCGCCGAGGCCGGCCAGTCCGTAGAGGGTCGAGCTCTGGCCGCCGAGGGCCACCAGCACCGCGCCGATTTCCGCCAGCCCACGGGTGAGCAGGGAGGCCTTGGCATTGGCCCCGAGCCCGAGGCCGTCACTGATGCCCGCCGCCACGGCCATCACATTCTTGAGCGCACCAGCCGCTTCGGTACCGATCGGATCGGCGTTGGTGTAGAGCCGCAGATGGGGGACGCGCAGGGCTCGCTGCAGTCGCAGTGCCAGCTCCCTGTCGCTGGCGGCGATGACGCTGGCCGCCGGCAGACCGCGATCCAGTTCATCGGCCAGATTCGGCCCGCTGAGCACGGCCAGGGGGGCCGCCGGCAGCTGCTGGCCCCAAAGCTGACTCGCACTGCAGAGACCATCGAGATCGATCCCCTTGCTGCAGCTGAGCAGGGGCACGGCCTCGGGCCAGTGGGGCGCCAGGGTTCGGGCCAGGCCGGCGACGGCTGCCATCGAGACGGCCGACACCACCAGCTCGCTGTCCTGGAGCAGGGGCACCGCATCGCCGCCATCCCGGCGGGACCAGCTGCGCACGGCATGGCCATCCTCCTGCCACAGACGAGCCAGCGTGCTGCCCCAGGCCCCCCGTCCCAGCACCGAAATCCGCAGTCCCATCTCCCTTTGCAGCCCGGTCATCATGCGACATCAAGTCATGGCCGCCATGTCTGTCGAGCCCCTGTCCCCCTGGAGCGCCTGGAGCGGCCATGCCCTGGTCGTCGGTGGCGGCGGCATCGGCCGGGCCCTGCTGCAGGACCTCGGTGCCAGGGCGCCGCGCCTGCAGCTGTGGTGCGCCCAGCGGCGATCTGCCGAAGCTGATGATCCCCTGATCGCCAGCGGCCTGCGACAGCTCCATCTGGATGTGAGCGATGACGAGAGCGTGCGGCAGCTGCACCAGCTGGCCCTGGAGCGGCTCTCCCCCCTGCGTCTGGTGATCTACACCGCCGGCCTGCTGCACGAGGGGGCCCTGGCCCCGGAGAAACGGCTCTCCCAGGTGAATCGCCGCGATCTCGAGCGCAGCTTCAGCGTCAATGCCTGGGGGCCTTTGCTGGTGGCCCAGGCGATCGAAGCCGCCCTGCCCCGCCAACAACCGGCGCTGTTTGCCAGCCTTTCGGCCCGGGTGGGCAGCATCGGCGACAACCGCCTGGGGGGCTGGTATGGGTATCGCGCCGCCAAGGCGGCCCAGAACCAGCTGCTGACCACCCTGGCGATCGAATGGCGGCGGCGCCTGCCCCAGGTCTGCGTCACCCTGCTGCACCCAGGCACCACGGCCACAGCCTTGTCGGCACCCTTCCGCTCCGGAGTGCCCCCCGAGCAGCTGTTCAGCCCTGCGCGCGCCGCCGGCCAGCTTCTGGACCTGCTGGAACAGCAGACACCCGCTGAAAGCGGAAATTTCCTGGCCTGGGATGGCAGCGCGATTCCCTGGTGACCTTCAGGCCGCGTGGCGGCTGAGCAGCTCCAGCGGGATCAACTCCAGGCAACTCTGCTCGCAGGACTCCAGATGGACCGGTGGCGCCATGCCGTCCTCATAGGCCTCCAGCCAGCGTGCGGCACAGATGCACCAGTGATCGCCGGCCTGCAGGCCGGGAAAACCGAAGGCCGGCGCTGGGCTGCTCAGATCGTTGCCCTGGGCCCGGGTGTAGCTGAGGAAAGCCTCATCCACCACGCAGCAGACGGTGTGACGACCGAGATCGGCGGGATCGGTGCGGCAGGTGCCATCGCGAAACCAGCCGGTCATCGGCTCGCAACCGCAGATCACCAGAGGTTCACCGAGCACGTTCACGGCTTCGGCAGGACTGGAATCAGCAGCCTCAAAGGGGGCCTGGACCATGGCCTGGACGGGTTCAGCGGAGGCTCAGTCTGACGGGGGACTGGCACAAAGTGCTGCCAGGAGGTTGACGAATTCCGGGGGGTAGGCGTTAAAGGTCATTCAGAACCAATCCCGATTTTCGGCACGACCCCCTACATGAGCTGGGACTTCACCGAGGATGCGGCCTTCCTGGCCCTCTGCGACGCCTACAAAGAAAGCGGTGAGCCTTCCGCCATGGAGTTCCTCGCCCATGGCGAGGGGGCCTTCCATTTTCAGGAGCTCTCCCAGAACGCCGCCGGCGAGGGCATCGACCTCAGCGACTCCGATGACCTGGAGGAATTTCAGCAGGAGGTGATCGACACCCTCGAGGAGCTCTGCGGCTGAGGCAGCCGATCCCGCGGTTGGCAACCGCGTTGCAGCCGCAGCGATTCCCGGTCAGCGGCTCCTGGGCCAGAGACGCCGCACCTGCCGCGATCACGCCCACGTGGGTCGGCGCTGCCGAGTCAGCATCCGGCTGTCCAAAGCCGAGCCAGCGATCGGTTCCGTCGCGATCACCAGCGGCAGATCTGAAGCGGTGGGGCCGACATCCCTGCGATTCCGGCTGACCCTGGCAGCGCCGTACGTCGCCGACACCGACAGGATCGCTGGCTGATTCCCCACGGCTGCTGGCCGGTCAGCCGTAGAAGAAGGCGATCTCCCTGGCCTTGAGTCCCTCCCAGCCGGCCTCCTGCAGGCGACGATCGAGGCTGGCCTGATCGAGATGCTTGGAGCCGGTCTTGACGATCCGGTTGCGCATCGATTTTTTGACACCACTGCGAGCGCGGCGACTTTCGAGCTCCATCACCTCCCCGTAGAGGGCGAGCATCGCTTCAGGAATCGGGCTGCCATCGAGATCGACTCCCGAGGCGATGGCGGCATCGACACCGTCGGGTCCGGCAATGGCCATGGCGTTCACGCAGATGAGCCTGGAAAGCCTGCCACGGCCCCCAGAGGCGATCCGGCGCCTCCTCAGGCGCTGAAGTAGCGAGCACGGCTGTGCAGGGTCACCAGGGCGGTTGTGCTCTGCTCGGGCTCCAGTTGGTCGCTGTCATCCATCGTCAGGCCGATGCGATCGGCGCCCAGCCACTGGAGCTGCGGCCTGGAATCAGCGACGTTGGGACAGGCGGGGTAGCCGAAGGAGTAACGGCTGCCCCGATAGCGCTGGGCGAGCACCTCGCGCAGCTCCCGCGGTTCCTGCTCGGCGAAACCCAGCTCGCGGCGAATGCGGGCATGGACCCACTCCGCCAGGGCCTCGGCCATCTGCACGGCGAGGCCATGAAAATAGAGATAATCACTGTATTGATCGGCCTTGAACAGGTGCTGGGCGAACTGCGTCGCCCGCTCGCCCATGGTCACCGCCTGCATCGGCAGCACATCGGTGGGGCGGTTCATCCCCCCTTCCCGGGGTGCGAGGTCGCGATAGAAGTCGGCGATGCAGTAGCGGTTGCCGCCCTTCTGCCGTGGCAGCAGGAAGCGGCCGAGCTCAGCACCGGCCCCGGCCGGTTCCACCCCAGCGGCCATGGCCAGCGGATCGAAGACCACGACAGCGTTGCCCTGGCGGCCGCAGGGAAAATAGCCGTAGGCCACTCTGGGGGTGAGCAGGCTATCGCTGAGACAGCGCTCGATCCAGTGGGCGAGCACCGGCTCGGCCTTGTCGGCCAGCATCGCCTCGTACTCCGGCCGGCTCTGCTGCTGCGTCTTGCGCAGTTGCCACTGACCGGCGAACAGGGCCTGACGATCGAGGTAGGCGAACACCTCGGCCAGATCAATCTCGTCGTCCAGCAACACCCGGGATCCCCAGAAGGGAGGGGACAGGGCCGGTTCCTCCGGCACGCTGGCGGAGCGGCTGTCATCAGCGGCGGCCGGCTCCTGGTTCTCGGCAGTGGTGCTGGCGGTGGCCAGCGCGGCGCCAGGGATAGGGGGATCGGCAGCAACCGCTGCGGCGGGTTCCGTCCTCGTCGGCTGCCCGGCCTGCTCCTCGGCGTCGGTTGCGGCAGCGGCCATGGCGATGCCCGCCGGAATGCCATCGAGGAAGCCGACCTGGTCATCCCAGCGGCCGGCGGCCTTGGCCTCCATCAGGGCATCCATGAAACGCAGATCGGCGAAGGCATCGCGGCCATAGATCACCTGCCCGCCGTAGACGGCCTTGCAATCACCGTGAACAAAGCGAGGCGTCAGGGCGGCGCCACCGAGAATCACCGGCACCTGAATGCCGACATCGTTGAAGGCTTCGAGGTTGTCCTTCATGAAGGCGGTGGACTTGACGAGCAGACCACTCATGGCGATGCAATCAGCCTGATGCCGGTGCTGGGCTTCGACGATGGCCTCAAGGCTCTGCTTGATGCCGAGATTGATCACCTGATAGCCATTGTTGGTGAGAATGATATCAACGAGATTCTTACCGATATCATGGACATCGCCCTTGACCGTGGCAATCAGGAACTTGCCTTTGCCACTGGAGGCCGGCTGGCCATCGGGCCCGACCTGCTTGTCCATATGTGGCTCAAGAAAGGCCACCGCCGCCTTCATCGTTTCGGCGCTCTGCAGCACAAACGGAAGCTGCATCTGGCCGGAACCGAACAGATCTCCCACCACCTTCATGCCATCGAGCAGGAAAGTGTTGATGATCTGCAACGGCGGATAGTGGAGCAGGGCTTCCTGCAACGAGGCTTCCAGCCCGATCCGTTCGCCATCGATGATGTGCTGCTTGAGCCGCTCCTCCACGGGCAGATCAGCCAGCGAAGGCCCGGAGGCCCTGGCCTCCCTGGCCGAAACTCCCTCAAACAGGGTGGTGAGTTCGGTGAGGGGGTCGTAGGTGCAGATCGCACCGGGAGCATCGCTCTCGAAGCGGCGGCGGTCGTAGATCAGATCACGGCAGACTTGCTGATCCGCCTCACTGATCTTGGCCAGGGGAAGGATCTTGGCCGGACTGACAATCGCCGCATCCAGGCCTGCCTGGCAACAGTCGTGCAGGAAGACGGAATTGAGCACGATGCGGGCCGCGGGCGACAGGCCGAAGCTGACATTGCTGACACCGAGCACCACATGAACGCCGGGCAACTGCTGGCGGATCCGGGCAATGGCTTCCAGGGTGGCGGCGGCATTGGCGCGATCTTCTTCAATGCCGGTCGAGATCGGTAACGCCAGAGGATCGTAAAAGATCTCCCGGGCTGGAATGCCGAACTCGAGGGCATCGCGGTAGGCCCGCTGGGCGATCGCAAACTTGCGCTCCGCCGTGCGGGCCATCCCGTCTTCATCGATGGTGCCCACCACCACAGCGGCGCCATAATCACGGGCCAGCTCCAACACCTTGAAGAAGCGTTCATCGCCATCTTCGTAGTTGGTGGAGTTGAGGATGCACTTGCCGCCAGCCACCTTGAGACCCGCCTCCATCTTCTGCCACTCGGTGGAATCGAGCATCAGCGGCAGATTGACATTGGTGACCAGCCGCGACACCAACTCGTGCATGTCGCGCTCCCCATCGCGGCCGACATAGTCGACATTGACATCGAGGATGTGGGCATTTTCCTTCACCTGGCTCCGCGCCACGGCCACCAGGCCATCCCAGTCCTCGGCATTGAGCAGTTCACGAACCTTTTTGGAACCGCTGGCGTTGAGGCGCTCGCCGATGATCAAAAACGAGTTGTCCTGGTGGTAGGGCGTGACGCCGTAGATCGAGGCGGCCGAAGGCTCATAGCCCAGGGCTGGCCGCACTCCTGCCGCTTTTACTGCAGCCGCTTCTACCCCTGCCGCTTCCGTTGAGCCGCTGGCCTGGGCCCGTCCTCGCACCGCTCGTGGCGCCGGCTTGAGCTCGGCGGCCAGGTCCACCAGGCTGGCGATGTGGGCCGGGGTGGTGCCGCAGCAACCGCCGATCACCTGCACCCCCAGATCTTCAACGAAGTGCAACAACTGCATCTTCATCTCCAGGGGCGTCAGCCGGTAGTGGGCCACACCACCGACGTTTTCCGGCAGACCGGCATTGGGAATGCAGCTCACCACAAAGGGGCTGTGGTCACTCAGATAGCGGATGTGCTCCTTCATCTGCTCGGGCCCAGTGGCGCAATTGAGTCCGAGCACATCGATGCGGAACGGCTCCAGGATCGCCACCACCGCTGCCATATCGGAGCCCACCAACATCGTGCCGGTGGTTTCCATCGTCACCGAGACCATCACCGGGCGCCGGCTGGCGGCGCTGGCCATCGCCTCCTCAATTCCTTGCAAAGCGGCCTTGATCTGCAGCACGTCCTGGCAGGTTTCGACAATGAAGAGGTCGATATCACCTGCCAACAGCCCTTCGGCCTGCTGGCGGAACGAGGCCTTCATCGTGTCGAAATCGATGTGGCCCAGGGTGGGCAACTTGGTGGTGGGCCCGATCGAACCGGCCACGAACCTGGGCTTGGCAGCGGTGCTGTATTGATCCGCCATCTGGCGAGCCAGTTGGGCGGCTCGCCGGTTGATTTCAAAAGCCTGCTCCTCGAGGCCGTATTCGGCCAGCACAATCGAGGCCGCACCAAAGGTGTCGGTTTCGATCACGTCGGCGCCCACCTCCAGAAACTGGCGATGGACAGCCTGCACCGCATCGGGGCGCGTGAACACCAGATTTTCGTTGCAGCCCTCCAGGGCCGGGCCGCCGAAATCCTCGGCGGTCAGATTCATCTCCTGGAGCGAAGTGCCGGTGGCACCATCGAAAACCAGCACCGGCAGCTCTGGACTGTGCAGCCGCTCCAGAAAACCGATGCGCTGGGTGCCCATGGGGGATTCTGCGGTGGCCAGCATCAGGTGTCGAGGCGAATACGTGTCACCCAGTGGTCATAGTCAGGATCGCGGCCTTCCGTGATCGCCGTCAGTCGCTCCCGCAGCCGCTCCATGATCGGTCGTTTCGTGGCCAGTTCGGTGTTTTCAATCCGGCGCACCGGCGTGACGCGGGCGGCCGTGCCACTGAGGAACACCTCGTCGGCGATCATCAGTTCGGTTTTGTCGACCGGGCGTTCGAGCACAGGGATGTCCATCGCCTTCGCCAGTTCAAGGATGCTGGCTCTGGTGATCCCCTCGAGGATGTCCTGATCCACGCTCGGGGTGATCAGCACGCCGTCGCGCACGAGGAACAGATTCATGCCGCTGGCCTCGCTCACCTTGCCGCGGCTGTTGAGCAGCAGCGCTTCATCAAAGCCGCTCTTGACGGCTTCGGTCTTGGCCAGGGAGCTGGTGATGTAGGCACCGCTGATCTTGCCCCGCAGCGGCAGGGAGCGGTCCTCCTGGCGGGTCCAACTGCTGATGCGGCAGCTGACGCCATCGGGGGAGAGGTAATCCCCCATCTCGATGCCGTAGATCAGGAAGTCGGTCTGGATGTTGTGCAGTCGCGGTGCGATGCCGAGGTCGCTGGTGTAGACGAACGGCCGCAGGTATATCGGACAGGTGGGACGATTCGCCTTCAGGAAGGCGTCGATTGCTGTATGGATCGTCTCCTCAGCCAGTTCGGTCAGCAACAGCCGGGCGCTCTGACTGAGCCGGCGGGCGTGGCGATCGGCCCGGAACAGCAGGATCTCGTTCGCATCGGCCGGATTGGGCAGACCGCGCATGCCGCCGAAGGCACCGGTGCCGTAATGGAGGGCATGGGTGGCCACCGACAGGGTGGCCTCGGCAAAGGGCACACAGGTCCCGCCGAACCAGGCATAGGGAAGGAACTGATGCATGAGCGGCGGAAACGTTCGACCGATCTTCTCACCGCACCCTGCAGGATGGGCCCATGCACAGATTGGCGGCTGTTCCAGGTCAGGACGATGGCGAGACGCCAGGGCAGCTGTTCGTGGAGCAGGCTCCGGCTCCGGTGGTGCTGCTCAGCAGTGCCGACACCGATCTGGTGGCGATCGAAACGCTGCTGCAGACGAGGCCCCAACTGCTGCCGGTGGAGCTGCGGGCTCTGAACCTGGCGGCCCTCAGCCATCCGGCCGTGATCGATCACTACATCCGCACCTCTCTGGGCTCGGCCCGGGTGGTGATCGTGCGCCTGCTGGGGGGCCGGGGGCACTGGAGTTATGGCCTCGAACAACTGCGCCACTGGGCCAGCCGGCCTGCCGCCGATGGCCGCCCGAGGCAGCTGCTGGTGCTGGCCGGCACGGCCGACGAGGACGCCAGCCTCGGATCGCTCGGCAGCGTGCCCGCCCCCCTGGCTCGCGCCCTGGCCGCGGCCCTGCGCGAGGGGGGCGCCGCCAACCTCGAGGCTCTGCTCGGGTGTGTGGCCAGCCTGCTCAACGGTGAGCTCCCCGAGCCCCCGGAGCTGCAGCCCGGTGCCGATCCCCTGCCCCACGACTGGCGGGACGAGCCCGGCCCCCGGGTGGGCTTGATTCTCTATCGCGCCCTGCTGCAGGCCGGCGATCTGGCTCTGGTGGAGGCCTGCCAGCAGGAGCTGCGCCAGCAGGGGCTGGCGCCCAGGGCGCTGTGGGTCAGCAGTCTGCGGGATCCTGCCGTCCAGCAGGGGGTGGGGGATCTGCTGGAGCGTGAAGCCGCCGAGGCGGTGCTCTGCGCCACTGGTTTCGCTTCTGTGCAATTCAACGACGCCGGCCTCGGCGCCCCCCTCTGGGAGCGGCTGCAGGTGCCCGTGCTGCAGTTGCTCTGCAGCGGCAGGTCCCGGCGCAGCTGGCAGGAGAGCACGATCGGCCTGGGGCCCCTCGATCTCAGCCTGCAGATCGCCCTGCCGGAACTGGATGGCCGGATCACCACCCGGGTCGGGGCCTTCAAGGAATTGGCAGGGGCAAGCGATCGCCTCGGCACCGCGCTGCAGCGGTTGCAGCCCGATCCGGAGCGGCTGGCCTGGATCGTGACCCTCACCCGCCACTGGATCACGTTGCGACGCACCCCCAGCAGCGAACGGCGGGTCGCCCTGGTGCTCGCCAACTACCCCACGCGCAACAGCCGACTGGCCAATGGGGTGGGGCTCGACACTCCGGCCAGCGTCGCCCTGATGCTGGACTGGCTGGCCCAGGCCGGTTACAGCCTCGGCGGCAAGCCCCTGCCCGCCGATGGAGACGCCCTGATCCACGCCCTGCTGGCCGGCCGCAGCAACGATCCGGAAAGCAGTCACCGGACACCCCTGGGCCATCTGCCCCTGGCCGAGTATCAGCGCTGGTATGGGGGGTTGCCGGCGGCCGGTCGCCAGCGGCTGGAGGCCGTCTGGGGGCGGCCCGAGGCGGACCGTGACCTGGTGAACGGCGAGGGCGGCGCGGCGTTTCCGATCAAGGGCCTGCTCTTCGGGCGGGTGCTGCTGCTGATCCAGCCGCAGCGTGGCTACGACCGCAACCCTTCCCTCAGTTATCACAGCCCCGACCTGCCCCCCACCCACGCCTACCTGGCCCAGTACCTGTGGCTGCGGCAGGAGTTCGCCGCCCAGGTGGTGGTGCATGTGGGCAAACACGGCAACCTCGAATGGCTGCCCGGCAAGGGCCTGGGCCTCTCGCCCGACTGTTTCCCGGAATGGGCCCTCGGGCCATTGCCGCATCTCTATCCCTTCATCGTCAATGACCCCGGCGAGGGCAGCCAGGCCAAGCGGCGGGCCCAGGCGGTGATTCTCGATCACCTGACGCCACCTTTGGGCCGGGCCGGACTCCACGGCCCGATGCAGACGCTGGAGACCCTGCTCGATGAGTACTGGGAGGCCAGCCAGCTGGGTGCCGAACGGGCGCCGCTGCTGCGCGAGCAGCTGGCGCAGCAGTTGCAGCAGCTTCAATTGCCAGGCCTGGCCAGGGATCTCGATCAGCAGCTGGAGCAGGCCGATGGCTATCTCTGCGAGCTCAAAGAAGCCCAGATCCGGCTGGGCCTGCACACCTACGGCACCCTGCCGGCGCCGCCCCTGCTGGCCGAATTGCTGCTCTGTCTGGCCCGGGCGCCCCAGGCCGGCCTGCCCGGCTTCACCCAGGCCCTGGCCCGGGACCTGGGCATGGAGCTGGATCCCTGGGCCGATGGCGAAGACCAGCCGCTGAGCCCGTCCGACCGGCAGCGGTTTTCGGTCCTGGGCCAGGAGCTGCACCCATCCAAGCAGCAGCAGCCAGGCCGCCCTGCCGCGGCACGACTCGGCGGCGATGGGGTGGCCCTGCTGGAGCAGTGGGCTCTGCAGCTGGTGCAGCGGGAGCTGCTGGAACAGGAGCAACGTGCGACTGAGCCGAGCAGCGTCGCTCCCTGCCCGGCACCCCGTGACGCCGTCCCCCAGGAGTTGAGCGGCATCAGGCCTGGGCCATCTGATGGACTGTCACCCAGCCCTGTCGGACACAAGGCGGCAGCCAGCCAGCCCCCTGCGATCGAAGCTGTGGTGGCTGGCTCGCTTCCGGCTGAGTCCCTTCCTGCTCAGCCCAGGTCGATGCCGGTGGGTGCCATCGATCTGCAGACCCCGGGCCCCGCCACCACGGCGGTGCTGCAACACCTGCGCCAGCACCTGCAGCCGGCGCTGCTGGCCTGTGGCGAAGCCGAGCGCGTGGCTCTGTTGCGGGGCCTGGCGGGGGGCAGGATCGCCGCTGGACCTTCCGGAGCCCCCACCCGGGGGCGGCCTGATCTGCTGCCGACCGGCCGCAACTTCTACAGCGTCGATCTGCGCGGCCTGCCGACGGAGGCCGCCTGGGATCTGGGTCGCCGCAGTGCCGAGCTGCTGCTGGAGCTGCATCTGCAGGAGCAGGGGGACGATCTGCGTCAGCTGGCGCTCTCGGTGTGGGGGACGGCGACGATGCGAAACGGCGGCGAGGATATGGCCCAGGCCCTGGCCCTGATGGGGGTGCGGCCGATCTGGGATGGGCCGACCCGGCGCCTCGTGGATCTGGAGGTGATCCCCCTGACCCTGCTGGGCCGGCCGCGGGTGGACGTCACCCTGCGCATCTCCGGCCTGTTCCGCGATGCCTTTCCCCAGCTGGTGGGCTGGTTCAACCGGGCCACCCGGCTGGTGGCAGCCCTGGCGGAGAAGGCCCTGGACAATCCCCTGGCAGAGGCCACCCGGCGCGAGGGCCACTGGGGCCGGGTCTACGGCTCGGCGCCAGGGGCCTATGGCGCCGGCCTGCAGGGCCTGATCGACAGCGGCAGCTGGGAGGAGCGTGGCGATCTGGGCGACGCTTTCCTGAACTGGAGCCAGTGGCGCTACGACGGCGAGATGGGCCCGGCGGCGATGGCCGCCCCGGAGATTGGGGCCCAGCTGGATCGCTCCGGCCTCGAGCAGCGCCTGCAGCAGGTTCAGGTGGTGCTGCACAACCAGGACAATCGCGAGCATGACCTGCTCGACTCCGACGACTATTACCAGTTCCAGGGGGGCCTGAGCGCCGCGGTGGAACGCGTCTCCGGCCAGCGGCCGGCCCTGTGGTTCGGCGACCATTCCCGCAGCCAGCGGCCGCGCCTGCACCGGCTGGAGCGGGAACTGGACAAGGTGCTGCGCTCGCGGCTGCTGAACCCCCGCTGGATCAGCGGCATGCAGGGCCACGGCTACAAGGGCGGCTTTGAAATGGCGGCCAGCCTGGATTATCTGTTCGCCTACGACGCCAGCACCGGTCGGGTGCCGGACTGGAGTTATGGCGCCATCAGCCAGACCTGGCTGGCTTCAGCGGAGGTGCTGGCTTTTCTACGCCAGAGCAACCCCTGGGCCCTGCGCGATATGGCCGAAAGGCTGCTTGAAGCTCACCACCGGGGCCTCTGGGAAGGGGCCGAGGCCGCGGAGATTGAGCGGCTCGGCCAGCTGGTGCTCGACAGCGAGGCCCTGATCGAGACCTGACTCAGATGTTCAGATCCCTGGCCATCGACTTGAAGGGATCGATGTCGCCAGCCTTGCCCGCCTGCTGGGTGATCCTGGGCTGGTCGTTGCTCTGATCGCCCGTCTCGCCTTTGCGGGGGGCGCTGCCGGGAGCATTGACGGCCACGGCGGCGCCTCGCTTGCGCTGCTCCAGCTCCGCCTTGGACATCGTCTGGGCGAAGGTCTTCTTCACCGGCTTGGGCACGCCACCGGTGAGATCCACCTTGACATCGGTTTCGGGATTGATGCCGGCCAGTCCGGGGGTCATTTTCTCGAGCTTGGCCTCCATCGAGGCGACTTCGGCGATCATTTCCTTGTTGCCCGGGCTGTCAGCCGTGCCAGGGAAGGTGTGGCGGATCGTGTTCGAGCGCCGCATGAAGTTGACGTTGCCGAGGCTGCTGGAGGCGTCGGCGTCGAGGAAGAAGGTCTCCTCGTCCTTCTTCGGCTTTGGAGCCTCAGATTGTGCGGAGATCTTCACGGAGGGGGAACTGGAACCCAGCAGGCGATCGAAAAGACCCATCGGCAGCAAGGAATGCGTCAGCAAACCCTAGCGGCCGTTGAGCGCCAGCCCGTGGGTATCGGTGCCACAACTCTGCAAAAGGCCACGTTCAGCCAGATCGGCGGCGATCGCCTCACAGATCAGGGGCGTCGCCGACCAGGGCTGCCGCTGCTCGTAGTCGTACCAGGCCTCGGCGCCATCGAAGCCGAGCTCGGCGGCGGCGGCGATCAGGCGGCCGTGGGGCAGGCGATAGCGGGCGGGGTGAGCCAGCAGGGCCAGCCCCCCCGCCTGCTGGATGGCGCTCAGCAGCGCCTCGCTGCGCAGGGCGGGGCCGACGCAGGCCATGCCCTGCAGATACGGCTTCAGTGAAGTGATCTCGTCACCGAAGCCCAGGGCCAGCACATGCACCAGGCAGCCCTCCAGCAGGGCGCTGATCTCCACCCCGCGCCAGAGGGTGGGCACAGGAACTCCCAGGGCTGTCGCATCCTGCAGTGCCGCCGCCACGGCGTCATGGGCGCCGATCGTGTGGTGATCGGTGATCGCCAGGTGTTCGAGGCCGAGCTCGATCGCCTGGGCCGCCAGCTGCGCCGGCGCCAGGCTGCCGTCACTGCAGAGGGTGTGGCAGTGGAAGTTGTATCGCCCGGGGCAGCTGTCCGGCTCGACCTGGCACAGCACCGCCGCCAGGGGGTGATCCCTGGCCTCAGGCCGCAGCACCGCCGCCTCCAGCCGCCGCGGCCAGCCGCTCCTCCCTCAGTCGGCGCCAGCGGGCATAGAACTGAATCGAGGCGGCCATGAACAGCACCAGCGCCACGATCAACCAGGTGGCGGCGCCGGTGGGGAACTGGTTCTTGAACACCACCAGCATCACCACGATCACCAGCAGCAGGGTGGGCAGTTCATTGAGGGCGCGCAGCTGTTTCGGGCTCCAGCGGCAGACCCCCCGCTGCAACTGGCCCATCAGCCGGTAACAGAAGGCGTGATACGCGAGCAGGGCCGCCACGAAGGCCAGCTTGGCGTGCATCCAGCCCTGCTGCAGCCAGGCTGGATTGACACTCAGCAGGCCGACCGCGCAGACCACCGCCACCGCCATGCCCGGCGTGGTGATGATGTTGGCCAGGCGCCGCTCCATCAGGGCGTACTGCTGCTGGAACGGCTCCACCAGACCCGCCTCGAGCTCCTCGGCCTCGCGGTGATAGATGAACAGCCGCACCAGATAGAAGAGGCCGGCAAACCAGACCACGACGCCGACGATGTGCAGGGTCTTGAACCAGAGGTAGGCCTCGGGGGGCCAGGCAAGAGCAAAGGACATGGTGGAGGGAGCTTGGCGATGCTCAGGCGGGAGTCTCGCCCACCAGGCGGCAGGCCCGTCGGGCGACGGCGGCGCCATAGCCCCGTTCCACCGACCCCTGGGCGGGGCTGATGCGACCGTCGCGGCAATCGACCGTGATCCGCTCCTGGTGGCCGCTCTGATCGCGCAGACGCAGGCGCAACTGGAAGGCGTGCTGAGCGCTGCGGCTGAACTCATCGCCGCAGACCGGCCCGACGCACAGGCCGGGCGAGGCCAGGACGGGCCCGGCCACGGTGCCGAAGATCAAGCTCACCAGCAGCAGAGCCCTCAGCAGCAGGGGACGAAGGTTCATGCCGTTCGTGGCTGCATCGGTTCCAGTTCCGCTGCAGCAGTGTCCTGCAGAGCCTCCTCGGCCTCGGGATGGAAGTACTGCCACACCTGCGCGGCCAGGGCCGGCCCCACACCTGGGGCCTGGGCGATCGCCTCCGGGCTGGCCAGCTGGATGGCGTCGATCGAGCGGAAATGGGCCAGCAGATCCCGCACCCGCTTCGGTCCCAGGCCGGGGATGTCACTCAGCCGCGAGCGCTTCATGCGCTCGCCGCGCTGCTGACGGTGGAAGCTGACGGCGAAGCGGTGCGCCTCATCGCGCAGGCGCCGCAGCAGTGAGACGCCGAGCTGGTCAGGCTCACTCTCGAGCGGCTGCTTCGCCCCCGGCACGAACACCTCCTCGCGCTGCTTGGCCAGGGAGCAGACCACCAGGTCTTCGTGCAGATCCAGCTCCCGCAGCGCCTCCATCACCGCCGAGAGCTGGCCCTTGCCGCCGTCGATCATCACCACATCCGGCCAGTCGTTGAGGCCGCCGGTGTGCAGGGCCGTCCCGGCCGATCGCCGCAGTTCGGCCAGATCCGCCCCCTCGGCCTTGGCCTGGGACCAGCGGCGAAAGCGGCGGCGCATGATTTCGGCCATGGCCATGAAGTCATCGGAGTGGCCGGCGACGATGCTGCTGCTCTGGATCTTGTATTTGCGGTAGTGCTGTTTGGCCGGCAGGCCATCGATGAACACCACCTGGGAGGCGACGGCGTCGCTGCCCTGGATGTGGCTGATGTCGAACCCCTCGATGCGCCGCGGCGGCGTGACCAGATCCAGCAGCTGGGCAAGATCCTCGGTCGCCAGCAGCTGCTGCTCGGCACCCCGCTGGGCCCGCTCCAGTTCGTAGGTGGCATTGCGCACCACCAGCTCGATCAGCTCCGCTTTCTGTTGTCGCTGGGGCACGGCCAGCCGCACCCGCCGCCCGCGCCGTTCCGAAAGCCACTCCTCGATCAGGGATTGCTGGGGCAAGGGGTGTTGCAGCAGCAACAGCGGGGGTATCTCCACCGGCTCCACCTGGCTGTAGTGCTCCTCCACCACCCGCTGCAGGATGCGGCCATGCTCGAAGCTGACGGCGGCTGCAAGGGCTGCGGGCAGGCCTTGGTCCGGGGTACCGCTTGCGGCAAGGGTCCCGGTCTCAGAGCCCGTTCCAGCGGCGGCCTTCGCAGGGCTCGACTCCGAAGCGGCCGTCTCCGAAGACGCCGTCCTCTCCTCCGGAGCCGCTCCAGCGCTGAGCGTCTCGACGAGGCCGTCTGCTCCGGCGCTGGTTTCAGCTCCTGGGCTGACCGCCAGGCTCGGCATCGCATCGGCCGTGAAGCCCAGACGGCCCACCAGCCGGCCGGCCCGCATCTGGAAGAGTTGCACCGCTGCCACCCGGCCATCGGCCGCCAGGGCGATCACATCACGGCTGATCGAACTGTCGCCGACGCTCATCTTCTGGTCCGCGGTGAGCGTGTCGAGTCCCTGCAGCTGGTCGCGCACCCTGGCGGCCGCCTCAAAGTCGAGCCGCTCGGCGTAGCGCTCCATCTGGCCGGCGAGCAGCTCGATCAGCTCATCGCTGCGCCCCTGGAACACCATCGCCACCTTGCGCAGGGTCTGGTGATAGTCGTCGGAGGTGATCTGCTCCTGGCAGACGCCGGGACAGCGGCCGATGTCGTAGTTCAGGCAGGTGCGATCGCGATGCAGGGGCAGGGGCCGCTGCCGCAATGGGAAGACCCGCTTGACCAGGCTGAGGGTGCGGCGCAGCAGACCCACATCGACGTAGGGCCCGTAGAAGCGATCCAGGGGACTGCGGAAGCGGCGGCGCCGGGTGATGAAGATGCGCGGATAGGCCTCGCTCCAGGTGATGCAGAGGTAGGGATATTTCTTGTCGTCCTTGAGCAGCACATTGAAGTGCGGCTGGTTCTGCTTGATCAGGTTCGCCTCCAGCGCCAGCGCCTCGGCTTCGCTGTCGGTGACGATCACCTCGATGTCGCAGACCTGACGCACCATCAGCGAGATGCGCGGGCTGTGGCCGTGACCGCCGCCGCTCTGGAAATAGCTGCGCACCCGGTTGCGCAACACCTTCGCCTTGCCGATGTAGAGGATGCGGTCCTCGCCATCGCGCATCAGATAGCAGCCCGGTTCGCTCGGAATCTCACCCAGCCGCGCCTTGAGCCGCTGGGGCTGCAGCATCAGGGGCGTCCCCAGCGCCGTGCCGGAAACCTGTTCGGGGCTCTTCTGCACCGCCAGCGTCAACCCCCGTACTGCCAGCCGGTGGCCGAGAGCTCCAGGGCCGCCCCGTCCCGATGCAGCACGGCGTTCTTCACCGCACCCACGAACACCGTGTGGTCACCCGCCGCCACCTGCCCCACCAGCTCACACTCGACGGCGCCGAGGGCCTCATCCAGGATCGGCAGGCCTAGGGCCCCGAGCTGGAAGGGAGCAGCGTCGAAGCGGCCGCCCATCCCCTTCTGGGGTTTGAAAAAGACTGCCGCCAGATCCTTCTGATCAGCGGCCAGCACATTGAGCGAAAAGCGGCCGGTGCGCTGAATGATGCCGTTGCTGGTGGAGTCGGCCCGCACCGCCATCACCACCAGGGGCGGCTCAAACGAGCCCTGGGTGACCCA
Source organism: Synechococcaceae cyanobacterium (assembly GCA_947378425.1). Classification (GTDB taxonomy): domain Bacteria; phylum Cyanobacteriota; class Cyanobacteriia; order PCC-6307; family Cyanobiaceae; genus Cyanobium. Next base: position 8,331 of record CANCJV010000020.1, on the reverse strand, counting down.
GCTGGCCGTGAAGCCATTGATCTCCTCTCCCTCGGCCACCCCGCAGATGAACACACCGTGGGGGATCTTGCGCAGCAGGGTCTTCTTGGCTGCCAGGTCGAAACCGGTTTCGCTCATGGTCCTTGCCGCTGGGTTGGGGCAACTCTAGGAAGGAGTCCGGCCTGCCCCGGGCAGGCCGCTCCATAGGCTTGCGCTCGCTGGATTGCCGTGATGCACGCCCTCTACCCAGGCAGTTTCGATCCCCTCACCCTCGGCCATCTGGATCTGATCGAGCGCAGCGCCCGGCTGTTTGACGGGCTCACCGTGGCGGTGCTGCAGAACCCCGGCAAGCAGCCGAGCTTCCCGCTGGAGCAACGACTCGACCAGATCCGGGAGGCCACCGGCCATTTGCCCTCGGTGCAGGTGGCCAGTTTTGACGGGCTCACCGTCGAGTTCGCCCGCGCCTGTGGCGCCGCCGTGATCCTGCGGGGCCTGCGGGCCCTGAGCGACTTTGAATTCGAATTGCAGATTGCCCACACCAACAAGACCCTGGCTCCCGCCATCGAAACCCTGTTCCTGGCAACCGCTGTCCAGCACAGCTTTCTGAGCAGTTCGGTCGTCAAGGAAGTCGCCCGCTTCGGAGGAGCGGTCGAACACATGGTGCCCCGAGGAGTGGCGGCCGACCTCGCCAGGCTCTTTAATCGTGCAACCCCCCACGGTTGACATGTCTGAGGCCCGCATCACCGTCCTCGATCAGCTCGATCAGCTCGAGGAGATTGTTCTCGACGGCAGCCGCATCCCCTTCAGCGGTGGCCGCCTCGTCAATGAGCAGGACGCCATCGAAACGATGGATGCCCTGCGCGAGTCGCTCCCGTCCCAGATCGTCCAGGCCGAGGAGCTGATCCGTCAGCGGGAGGGCTTCATTGAAAAGGCTCGCCAACAGGCCGAGGAGATCGTCGCCAAGGCCCGCCGGGAGCGGGAGCAGCTGATCAACCAGGCCGCCATCCGCCAGGAAGCTGAGCGCCAGGTGGGGGAACTGCGGGACCAGGCCCGACAGCAGTGCGAGCAGATGATGCTGCAGGCGCGCCAGCAGGTGGCCCAGGCGGAACAGGAGCATCAGTCCCGCATGGCCCAGATGGAGCAGCAGCACGCCAGCCGCCGCCAGCAACTGGAGCAGGAAGCCCAGGCCCGGCGCCAGCAACTGGAGCAGGAGGCCAATGATCGCAATCGCCAACTGCTCGAGCACCACGAGCGGGCTCGGCAACAGGCGATGCAGGAGCTTGAAGCGGTGCGGCAGGAGGGTCTGCGCGTCCAGCGGGACAGCCAGGCGGAGGCGGAGCGTCTGCACGCCGATGCCCTGCAGTTCGGCAAGCAGACTCAGCAACAGTGCGAGGCCCTGATGGCCCGCAGCCGCCAGGAGTCCAACTCCATCCAGGAGGGTGCCAATCGCTACGCCGAACAGGTGCTGGGCGAACTGGAAGTGCGTCTGAAGGAACTCAGCCAGGTGGTCAGCAGCGGTCGCCATGAACTGGGTCGCCTGCAGAGCCAGGACAGGCCAGCCCCCTCGGCTGCCGAGATAGTCCCCATGGCAGACAACGAACCCGTGAACCGGGCCCGCCGGGCAGCCGGCCGGATGCGTCGCGCCGCCACCAGAGGGATCGCCAGCTGAGCTGGCCCCCGCGAGGGGGGGCCAGGCGGACAGAATCACACCTGCCGGGGGAGAGGGGCAGAAGCTGGCCTCCAGCCTCCTGATCCATCATCAGGATCAGGAGGCTGGAGGCAGATTGCACGGCAACGTCTGATTGAGACCTGGCACTGCCACGGACTTGGGCGCCGCACATTGGGACTCAGCTTCAAACCAGGCGATCAACCAGCAGTCCGGTCTGCGATTCAAGCCGTGGCGAGATCAAGTCTTGGGGCGATCAATAGGCCTGGTTCAACGCAACCTGGCTGCACAGCGAGATGTTCTGGACCTGACGCATGATCTGACCGATCGTCTGGTTGGGCATGCTGGCGCCATTCGAGATGGCGCTCACGTAGCGCGGGCCGTCGCTGGTCTGGAGAACACCGCTGATCGCCCGCACTCCGGTGAGGGTGCCGGTCTTGCCGAACAGGCGGCCATCCAGGGAGGTGCCGTTGAACAGGTGGCGCATCGTGCCCCGCTGGCCGGCAATCGACATCGAAGCGATGTAGTCCCGGCCATAGGGGTGCTGGTCCATCCGCATCAGCAAAGCGGCCAGCAGCCGTGAGGTGAGTCGATCGCCGCGATCGAGACCACTGCCATCGTGAATGCGAACCCCCTGCATCGGCAGACCCTGCTGGGTGAGCCAGGCCGTTTCGATGCGGGCGGCCTCATCGACATTCCAGGTTCCGGCGCCGCTGCGCAGCAAGACCTCGGCGGTGAAGTTGTGGCTTTCGGTGTTGGCCAGGCTCAGCAGCCCGTGCATGGTGGTCGAGGGCTCTTCGTGCACCAGCACCGCGTCCCTGGGCATCGGCGCATCAGCGGACACCAGGCTCAGCTGGGCCTTGGCACCCGCCTGGGCCATGGCGCGCTGGAACAGGGTGGTGAACCGGGAGGCGGGATTGCTGACCGCATCCTCGATCGCATTGCTGGTGATCGCCAGCCGGGTGATCGGGGCACCGTAGGCATAGCTGCGATCGCCATAACTCCAGCCCTGGGGCCACCAGCCCTGGGCCGGCTCCTCCGCCAGTTGCACCTTGACCGCCGTCCCCGGTGATCCACCCGAAGAGGCCAGGGCCAGCTTGGCGAACCGCTGCAGATGGGGCACCGCCAGATCCGGATCCCCCTGGCCCGTCAGCCGCAGGGTGCCATCACTGAGTCGCCAGAGACTGGTGTGGAGGCGGAAGTCGGGGCCGAGGCGATCGAGAGCAAATGCGGTGCTCAGCAGTTTCTGATTCGAGGCCGGCACCCGGGGCCTGGTGCCGTTCACATCCGCCAGCAGCCGACCGCTGGGGTCAGCCACGCTGACGCTCCAGACCGGGGCTTCCGAACCGATCAGCGCCGCCAGTCGCTGCTGCAGGCTGGGGCAGCTGACCTGGCTCTGCAGCTGGGGCAGACCCACCGGAGCCGGCAGAGGCGGCAGCGCCGCCATTGGGGCGCGCTGTAGGCCCCGGCTGGGAGGCAGTGCCGGCGACCATGGGGATGCAACCGACCCCACCTGCTGGGCCAGGCTCGGAGTCGTGAGACCCGGGGCCGTGAGGGCGGCGGCGAGCAGCAGCAGCGAAACGGAGTGCTTGGTTGTCATCTCAGGATTTGCCCACGCGCAGATCGGTGACGGTGCCGTTGAAGCGGTAATTGGCGCCCTCCAACTCGACCGGAGCGCCGATCTTGATCGTCTGGTTGCCGAAGACGACGCCACCACTGGTCTTGCGGCCTTCCCCCTGCAGGACGAAACGGCCATCAAAGGTGCCGAAGGTCTTCTGATTGGGATCCGGGGCGCTGACGAGGCGGCCATCGGGAGTGAGGATCGTCAAGCGTCGATCCAGGGGAATCACCCGCTGGATCGCCACGCTGCCGTGGGGTTGGTTGCGGATCACAATCGAGACCTTGCCTTCGGCTTCGGCACTCTTGAGCAGAGAAACCGGATCAGCGGAGGGCACGCCGCGCACATCCACAGTGACGATGACCGCTTGCATGGAGCCGGTGGCGCTGGCCACGGCCCCGCTGAGCTTGGGGCTCCAGACCACACCGGCCACAGCCAGCAGCACCGCCGCGGCGGCGCCGAGGTCGATCACATTCCAGGAGCGGGAGGTGGAGGTATCGCTGGCCATGGGAACCGACAAATCCTGCGAAGCTTACGCAGGGTTCCCGGTCGGCACCAGTCAGGGACGATCACCAAAAGCCTGTCGCGCCCGGGTTCAGTTCTGCAGCCCCTCGATCAGGTCGCCCAGGGCCTTGAGGTTGCCCCCCAGCCCCTGGCTCTGGCCGCCGCTGAGGGCCAGCTCCTGCTGCTCACCATCGGGTTTGCGCTCAAAGTCGGCGACCTGGCGATAGCCATCGGCATCGAGCCGGTAGAGCTCCCAGTCGCCTGGCCAGGCGCGGCGCAGGGCGCTGGTGGTCTGGGGGATCAGGGCGTAGGCGGCCTGCCACTGGGCCAGAAAGCCGCGGCGCCGTTGCCGGGCGACGCTGCCGATGCCGACGGTGGCATCTTCGAGCTGGGGATTGAGCAACACCACCGGCCCCTGATGGGCGGTGCAGATTCGCTCCACCTGCCCATACTCCGCCTGGCTGGCCCCGACCAGCAGCAGCAGACCGTCGCTGGGGCCTTGCGCCTGCAGCCGTTCCTGATCGCCGAAACTGGCGATGTTCGCCCCTGCCTCGCCGGCGTCGCGTCGCGCCAGGGCTGTGGCGCCCATGTCGGCAAACAGCAGTCGCAGCGGCATGCCCGCCGCCAGCAGGGCCCCGTTCAGCCGCAGCACCACGGGCAGCAAGCGCAATCCCTGAAAGCGAAACTCCACGGTCCAGCGGCCGGCTGGGGTGGAGGCCAGGGCCTGGTGGAGAGCAGCGCGGGCCTCGGCCTCGGCGGTGAGCAGATCGGCAGGAAGCATGGCGGGGAGCCGCTGGGGGGCGGTGCAGTGGTCCGGCGGAGCAGAGAGCCGGAGCGCCCGGACCCTACCGAGCCAGCTCAGGGCCTGGCCAGCCGTGGTCTGGCAGGACGGCTTCGCCGCAGGCTGCGCAGACGGCCCTAATCCAGGCTCGCCTGCAGCTCGCGGCGGGCCCTGTCCAGCTCCGCTGGAAACAGCTCCAGATCCTCCGGCTTCAGCCAGGGCCCCAGACTCAGGCGCAGCCCGCTGGCGGCTTCCGATTCGCCATACCCCATGGCCAGCAGGATCGGACTGGCCGCACGGCCAGAGACGCCCGAGCCTGCGGCCGAACCGGCGCTGCTGCAGGCGGAACCACTGCTTACAGCCCAGCCGCGCCGAGCCAGGGCTCGCACCAGGGCCCGACCCGACAGCGGCCGGCCGTCGTCACTGGAGACCAGCAGACTGAGGTGGTGGGGCAGGCGCTGGGCGGTTGCAGCTGGAGGGGGTCCACTGAGCCGCAGACCTTCCAACCGGCTGAGCCGCTGCCAGAGGCCATCCCGCAAATGCAATAAAGGATCCTGGCCATCCGCAGCGGCCAGCCGGGCCATGGCCCGATCGAGAGCCTCGGCAAAACCATGGGCCAGCAGCACCGGTTCGGTGCCCCCCCGCCGTCCGCCCTCCTGGGAACCACCGCCGATCAGCGGAGCCAGTTCGATGCCTTCGGCCAGCACCAGAGCCCCCACACCCCGGGGCCCCTGCAGTTTGTGGGCGGTGCAACTGAGCAGATCCACCGGCAGCTCGGCCAGGTTCAGCGGCACATGACCCACCACCTGGACGGCGTCGACATGCAGCCGCACGCCGGCCTGGCGGCAGAGGGCCCCGAGGCTGGCGATCGGCTGCAGGCTGCCCACCTCGCTCTGGCCCCAGATCAGCGACACCAGCCGGGTTGGCGGCGCCAGCCGCTCGGCCAACTGCCTGGGATCGACCAGACCACAGCGATCCACCGGCAGGATCTCCACCTGCCAGCCCTGCCGCTGCAGCTGGGCCGCCGCCGCCCGGGTGGCGGGATGCTCGACAGCCGAGATCAACAGCCGGCCGGGCGGCATCAGGGCGGCGCTGCCAAGCAGGGCCAGATGGATGGCCTCGCTGCCGCCGGAGCAGAAGATCACCTGGCCAGGCTCAGCCCCCAGGCTGGTGGCGATCCGGATGCGGCTGCGCTCCAGCAACTCGGCCGCCGCCAGGCCCGGGCCGTGGAGGCTGGAGGGATTGGCCCAGGCCAGCGGCGCCATGGCCGCCATGGCCGCCAGCACCGCAGGCGCGGGCGGACTGCTGGCCGAGGCGTCGAGATAGCGGCCCAGATCGGCTGCGGCTGGAGCCGCAGCAGCGGCGCAATCTGGGCTGGTTGGCCCCGCGGCGCCGTAACGGGTTGGCCCGGCTGCGCAGGAATCCGACGTGAGGTCACCGGGATCGCCGCTGCGGGGAGGACGTCGCTCAGCCATCGGCGCCTGGGGCCTGCCAGGGATCTCGAGCCATGGGGCTCGTGGTCGGCTCAGTGCTTTCGGCAGCCTGGTCAGCCGCTTGGTCGAGGCCTGCCTCGGCGGCCAGGCGGGAGCGGAAACGGGATTCGGCCGAGTTGGAAGCGATCGCCACCAGTTCATCGAGAGAGCGCCCCCCCAGCAGAGCCGCCACCCGGTCCCGGGCTTCCTGGCTGGCACAGGCCTCAGGGCGGATGCAGCCGTTGACGCAGGCCGTGGCGCAGTCGAAGGTGGCGCTGCGGCCGCTCTCCGGGGCCGGGACGCTGCTGGCGGAGGCCACCACAGCAGCGGCGGCGGCTGGCGCCGATGGGACCTGGGGTCGTTCCGTCGTTGCTGCCGGAAACTCCGAAGCGCGATCGACGTCCGGGTTCTGCTCGGATGGCGACGAGGATGGCGGCCCGGACGCCGGCTCAGGTTCCCAGGCCAGGGGCAGCTGGTCCTCGCCGCTGATCAGACCCGGCACCACCACGCCCTCGAAGACCGCTTCGGCCGGCCCGGTCATGAACAGGTGATCGCTGGCGGCATCCCAGTGGATCTCCAGTGCCCCCCCCGGCAGGTCGAGGCGGGCGCCGCGCTCGCTCAGGCCCAGCAGATGGCAGGCCACCAGCGTGGCGCAGGCCCCCGTGCCGCAGGCCAGGGTTGGGCCGGCGCCACGCTCCCAGACCCGCATCACCAGGTGGCCTGGATGCAGCACCTGGACAAAGTGGACGTTGGTGCGGGCCGGGAACACGGGATGCACCTCCAGGGCAGCCCCCAGCAGCTCGAGATCGACCGCCTCGACATCGAGGACCGGAATCACGACATGGGGATTGCCCATGCCGACGGCGGCGACGGTCAGAGCCTCTCCGGCGATGACCAGATCCCCCTGAGGCAAGCCGGCCAGGCCGCTCTCCAGCAGGGTCGGAATCGCAGCGGGCTCCAGAAACGGCCGGCCCATGTCGACACAGATGCGGCCATCGGCCTGCAGCTCCGGCACGATCCGCCCGGCGAGGGTCTCGATCTGCCACGTACGGCCGGGATCATCGCCCTCGCTGTCCGCCAGAAAACGCGCCAGGCAGCGGATGCCGTTGCCGCACATCTCGGGCTCGCTGCCATCGGCATTGAAAATGCGCATCCGCAGTTCGCCGCCTTCCCGGGGAGGCAGGGCCAGGATCACCCCATCGCCACCGACGCCGAAGCGACGATCACACAGGCGGCGGATCGCCTCCGGTGTCAGAGCGAAGGCCTCATCGTCTGCGCCGGCACTCAGGTGGCGGCCATCGAGAAGCAGGAAGTCGTTGCCTAGTCCCTGATATTTGCTGAACTGAAGCACAATCCCTGCAAGCGCCGGCACAGCTCGATCCTATGCAGAGCTTCTTCGACAAGCGCGTGCCCAGGCTCGACACCAGCCTGCCCAGTGTTCGGCACGTCCAGGAGCTGATCCGTAACCGCACCATGGTGCAGGTGACGATGGTGGGAGGCCAGGAACTGGTGGGCACGATCAAGTGGCAGGACAGTGACTTTCTGGCCCTGCACCAGGACGCCAACATGCCCCTGGTTCTGATCAACCGCGACGCCATGTCGATGCTGCGGGCCTTCCTCTGAACCGCAGCCAACCCCTCTGGCCCTGGGGTTATGGCACGATCACGCCTGAGCGCAGGCCCTCGAGCGAACCCCCGTGACCGATTCCTCCCGCTACCGGCCGCAGGTGATCGAGGAACTCTGGCAGCAGCGCTGGCAGAGCCAGGCACTGGCCCAGACCCCCGAGCCGGCTGCCACGGAGGCTGGCGAAGAAGCGGAGCCCTATTACGCCCTGTCGATGTTCCCCTATCCCTCGGGGAGCCTGCACATGGGTCATGTGCGCAACTACGTGATCACCGACGTGATCGCCCGGGTGCAACGGCTGCGAGGGCGGGCCGTGCTGCATCCGATGGGCTGGGATGCCTTCGGCCTGCCGGCGGAGAACGCGGCGATCGAGCGGGGCGTCGATCCCGGCGCCTGGACCGATCAGAACATCGCCCAGATGCGGGAGCAGCTCCAGCGACTCGGGCTCTCGATCGACTGGGATCGGGAGCTGGCCACCTGCCATGCCGACTACTACCGCTGGACCCAGTGGCTGTTCCTGCAGTTCCTCGATGCCGGCCTGGCCTACCGCAGCGAGGCCACGGTCAACTGGGATCCGATCGACCAGACGGTGCTGGCCAATGAGCAGGTGGATGGTGAAGGGCGCTCCTGGCGCTCCGGGGCCCTGGTGGAAAAGCGCAAGCTGCGCCAGTGGTTCCTGAAGATCACG